>CAJXKK010000087.1 GCA_913055615.1 uncultured Ectothiorhodospiraceae bacterium | reverse complement strand
CCGGGGGACCTGCGTCGTGCTCCGCCTGCCCGCCCACCGGCTGTGCGGGCGCGACGCCGGGACCGCGCACAGCGCCTGACCCTGCGGCTCGGGGTCTCGGTATCGCACACCCACTTCCACTTGCCGCGCACGCGGGCAGCAATTCTAATTTTGGCTTGGTTCCTGGGCTCGTCTGGTCATCGCATCTCTTTGTCCGGGGTTGATAGCGGTTAGGCGCGGGCGGCGCCGGCCTGTATCACGGCGGTCGCGGCGGCGAGCGCTCGAACGCCAGCGTCTCGACCAGGTGCTGCCACGAGGGGAAGATCAGGTAGGAGGTCAGCGCCTCCATGCGGTCGAAGAACTGGCGACGTGAGCTGACCTTTTGGCGCGCGCGCTGCCAGGCGCTTTCGGCGAGGTCGCAGACGGTGTGGAAGGCGAAGGCCAGCAGGTTGAGGACGACGAGCACGGCATCGAGGTTCTGCTGGCCGTGGCCGAAGTTGTGCTCGAGGTTGTAGCCGCCCTGCTTGAGAACGTTGAAGCTCTCGTTTTCGATCTTCCAGCGCGCCCGGCCGCAGGCCGCGAGCTCGGCGACGTTGTCCCGATCGACGGGCAGATCGGTGACGAAGGCGTTGCGGTAGGTGACCTTACCGCGGGCGTCGCGGATCTCGACTTGCAGCCAGTTGACGGTCATGGCGTCCCGGCTGTCGCGCAGCGGGACGTCGGGCAGCCAGGTGTAGCGGTAGACGCGCTTTTTGCCGCCCCGTCGCTCGGTGACCTCGTGGGCGTGCAGCTCAGCGCCGCGGAGGTATTCGTCGATCAGTTTGTGGGAACTGGGCTTGCAGACGAACAGGAAGTGCCCGCCGGCCGCCTGCACGGCCTCGCAGGTGGGCTGATGGGCGAACAGGTCGTCACCCAGATAGATCGGCGCGAGCCGGCTGTAGGTCTCGCCGTGACGCTCCAGCCAGCGGTGCACGGCCTGCTGCTCGCAGTCCTGCTTGTCCGCGCCGTCCTGCGGGGCGATGAACTCGGGCGCCAGCGGCACGACCTCCCGATGGCCCGGCGCCACCAGCGTCGCCGAGAGCATCGTATGGAAGTATTCGGTGCGGCCGTTGCTGCGCTGGCGCTGCGAGCAGTTGGCACAGTGGATCTTGCTGGAGGTGAAGTACTCCGTGCCGTCGAGGGCGATCAGGGTATGCCCGCCCAGCCGGCGGAAAGGCGCCAGCCGGTCGGCCTGGTCGATCTCCTCCAGCACCGTCCCGAACACCGGATGGAAAGCATCCGGGCTGACAGGATCGAGCATGGAGCGGACATGGTTGTCGGTGGGAATGCCGTTGACGCCGAACAGCGTCTCGCAGTTCGACCGGCTGGAGCCCTCGGCGAGTTGACGCTGGTGGGCCAGAAACGACGGGCTCTGCATGAAGAAGACCGAGAAGCCGGCCAGCGCGATGTCGCGCATGCTGTACCACCCGTTGTCGCCCACCCGTTTGTCGGGCAGACCGGCGCACGTCCGGCCCAGGACATCAATTAGCCGCTCCAGCACCTGCATACGTGCAGAGAATCTGGGTTATCCGGCGCCGCCAAGGCCTCCCCGACCGATCGATTCGATATGTCGCACCCCAACCCAGACGCGCAATTGCGACTCAACTGCATTTAGATCTGCTGGCGCGCCGGGCGGGCGCTTGACCGGGCGGATCGCGCTGCCTAAACGGTGGCCGGCAACGCCCGCATCCGACAGGGAAGCCTGCCATCATGTCCGATCCCGCGATCCAGCGCGCCCTCCTGTCCGTCTCCGACAAGCGGGGGCTGGCCGAGTTCGCCCTCTTCCTGAGCGAGCGCGGCGTGGAAATTCTGTCGACCGGCGGCTCCGCCAAGGCGATCCGCGAGGCCGGCGTGCCGGTGACCGAGGTCGCGGAGGTCACCGGTCATCCGGAGATCATGGACGGCCGGGTGAAGACGCTGCACCCGCGCATCCACGGCGGCCTGCTGGGTCGGCGCGACCTGCCCGACGACCAGGCCGCGATGGCCGAGCACGGCATCCCCGCGATCGATCTG
>CAJXKK010000086.1 GCA_913055615.1 uncultured Ectothiorhodospiraceae bacterium | reverse complement strand
GCCATCGGTCACCATGTGGTAGCGCTGCATCGCGAATCGATCGGACCGCTATCTCTCGGTGAGCTGGCGCCCGGCGAATGGCGCGAGCTGAGCGAGGAGGAAGTGGCGCTGTTCTGAGGTTGATGCGGCGTCGCGCTTTGATGCGCCCAAGGGCGGTTGCTGGCGGACGTCAGGCGTAGATCTCGACTCTCGCCCGCCCTCGGTTCTTGGCCGAATAGAGGGCCTTGTCGGCGAGACCGATCAGCGTCAGCGGGTCGCCGGCATGCTCGGGAAAGGTGGCGATGCCGCAGGAGATCGATAGCGGTCCGAGCACCCGGTCGCGGTAACGAAAACGCTTGTGGCTCAGTACCTCCAGTAGTTCGCTGAGACGCACCTCGGCGACGGCCGCCGTGGCCCCCGGCATGATGATCACGAACTCCTCGCCGCCCATTCGGCAGACCACGTCGGCATCGCGGAAGTGATGGGTCAAGACTCGGCCCATGCCGACCAGCACCGTATCCCCTGCCTCGTGTCCTTCGCGGTCGTTGAACTGCTTGAAATGGTCAATATCGATCATTGCCAGGGTCAGCGGGGTGCCGTGGCGACGCGCGACCGCGCTCACGCGGGCGCCCGGCGCGAAGCTCTCCTGGACGATCCGCGCCTTGACTGCGTCCGGCCAACGGCGGCGTCCCGTCGGGCCACCCACCACCCCGAGCCGGCCGCCGTAGGTACCGTCCGCGGCGGAAGATCGGGTCTGCGACATGGCTGCCTCCTGAACTTGCAGAGGGCAGCTATGCCGCCTTCGGCAGGGCTCCGGAAACCCGTCGATCGAATGGGGTGTAGGTGGCGCTTACGAATGATCAGCTGAGGTGTCCCGGCTTCCTCGGAGGCTGTGGGGTTTGGCCGATCAGGCCGCCATGGCGGCCTGATCGGCCAGCTCGGAAAATTTCGCCTCGGCCTCCGCGGGCGGGATATGACCAAGGGGTTCCAGCAGGCGCCGATTGTTGAACCAATCGATCCATTCCAGGGTCATCAGCTCCAGCGCCTCGAGGTTGCGCCAAGGTCCAAGACGGCGGATCACCTCCGTCTTGTAGAGCCCGATCACGGTCTCCGCGAGGGCGTTGTCGTAGCTGTCGCCGACGCTGCCCACCGAGGGCTGGAGCCCGGCCTCTGCAAGTCGGTCGGTGTACTTCAGCGACAGGTACTGGACGCCGCGGTCGCTGTGGTGAATGAGACGCTCCTCGGTCCCTGGTTGCCGGGCGTGCAGCGCCTGCTCCAGGGCATCCAGAACGAAGCCGGTCTCCGCCCTGTGTGAGGCCCGCCAGCCCACGATCCGCCGGGCGAACGCGTCGACCACGAACGCCACGTAGGCGAAGCCGTGCCAGGTGGCGACGTAGGTGAAGTCGGAGACCCACAAAGAGTTGGGGCGCGCCGGATGGAAGTCTCGGTTCACGTGGTCGAGCGGGCACGGCTTGGCCTTGTCGCTCACCGTGGTGCGCTTGACCTTGCCGCGGACTGCGCCCTGCAGGTCCATCTCCTGCATCAGCCGTTCGACCGTGCAGCGGGCGACCTCGAAGCCCTCGCGGCGAAGCTGGTGCCAGACCTTCCGCACGCCGTAGACTTGGAAGTTCTCGTCCCAGACCCGGCGGATCTCCGTGCGCAAGCGCGCATCGCGCTGAATGCGCGTCGGCGCCGTCGACGGCGCAGCCCGCCGAGCCGCCTGGAGACGGTAGGTCGACGGGGCGATCGGCAGCTGTCGGCAGATCGGCTCGACCCCGTAGACCGTGCGGTGATCGTCGATGAATGCGATCATGGCTTGTTTCGGCGGTCGAGCTCCGCCTGGGCAAAATAAGCGGACGCCTTGCGCAGGATCTCGTTCGCCCGCCGGAGCTCCTTGTTCTCCCGCTCCAGCTCCTTCAGGCGCTCCTGCTCCGTGGTCGTCATGCCCGCGGCTGTGCCCTCGTCACGCTCCGCCTGGCGTAGCCAGTTACGCAGCGTCTCCGGGTTGCAACCGAACTTCTCGGCGATCGAGGTGAGCGCAGCCCATCGCGAGCCGTACGCACCCTCCTGCTCGCGCACCATGCGAACCGCGCGCTCGCGCAGCTCCGCCGGGTACGGCTTCCTGTTCGTGTTCTCTGCCATTGGCTCCATCCTCCCAAATCGTGGAGCCTCCGGAAAGCTCGGAGCGGTTCATCAGCGACAACGGCACGGCGTTCACCAGCTCGGTCATGCGCGGCGCGTCCTCGCGGCGTGGCGCGGTGCTCCTCCAC
>CAJXKK010000085.1 GCA_913055615.1 uncultured Ectothiorhodospiraceae bacterium | reverse complement strand
AGGTAGACCTCTGCATCCGAGTCGTCGAGTCGCAGTATTCGCAGCAGGCGCAAGGTATTCCCCGGTTGTGTGTTTTTCTCAGGGGTACTCTCCGACCGAACCCGGTGTCAAGGTTCGGTCTGGCGGTGTGTCGCGCGCGGAATGCTCATCCGCCGATCCGAAGGCCTTGTAGACATAATGTTTTGACCCGCCCGTCCTCAACGTACGTGGGTTATGTTGAGGACGGCGGAAGCCATCAACCAGAGCCACATTGAGGAGGGCGGGTCATGAACGAGTATACGGGTGTGAAGCAGGCGAGCGAACCGATGTCGACGGTGGGCCAGGTGCTGCTGTTCTGCTACGAGGCGGGGCCGTGCGGCTATAAGCTGCACCGGCGTCTGCTGGGCTGGGGTCACGGGTGCGAGGTCATCGCCCCGTCGCTGATCCCGAAGAAGCCGGGCGAGCGGGTGAAGACCGATCGCCGGGACGCGCGCCGCCTGGCGCTGTCGCTGCGCAGTGGCGAGCTCACGCCCATATGGGTGCCCGACGACGAGGCCGAGGCGATGCGCGATCTCACGCGCACCCGCGAGGACTTCAAGCACCAGCAGCGCCGGGCGCGCCAGCAGCTCAATGCCTTCGTGCTGCGCCACGGCCATCACTGGCCGGGCAACCGCACGCGCTGGACGCAGGCGCATGAGCGCTGGCTGGAGTCGCTCGAGTTCGCGCACGACTTCCAGTACGTGGTGCTGCAGGAGTATCTCGAAGCGGTGCGCGCGGCCAGCCGCCGCGTGGCCGATCTGGACGCGCAGCTCGAACGGGCGCTGCCGCGCTGGTCGATGGCGCCGGTGGTCCATGCGCTGGTGGCCCTGCGGGGGATCGACCGCCTCAGCGCGATGGTGCTGCTGGCGGAACTCGGTGATCTGCGCCGCTTCGACTCGCCGCGCCAGACCGCGCATCTCAAGCGCAAGGCGGCGGGGGCGCCCGCCGAGGCGCAGGCGATCGCCTGGCAGGCCCAGAAACGCCTGTGCGGTCGCTATCGCGACCTGCTGCACGCGGGCAAGAACACGAAGCAGACGACCGTGGCCGTCGCCCGGGAACTGGCGGGCTTCGTCTGGGCCATCGCCCGACAGACTATGCCGGCGGCGCCCGCGATGTCCTGACACGCGCGGTGCGCATCCAGCAGCGAAACCAGACCATCAACCAAAGCAGGACAACAGGCGCGTTGACTCAGGGCAGGGTCGGGCCGGTGTGGAGAACCCTTGTCGCTCCTCGATCGGTATCGATGACGGGCTACGCCCCGCCTCGATGAACCCTGCTTGTAGAAAAAGGCCAGCTCCGCGACGCAGTGAGGTCTGGTGGTCCCGACCCACGCATATCAGGTGGATCCACCGTCGCAGTCTGCCCGGCCGTGTCCTGAGCCAACGCGCTTGAATCACAACGAACGAAGATCAGGTACTTGACGGGTCAAAACATATCAGGAGCGAGCTTGCTCGCGATCAACGAGTGCTGCCCAGACGCTCGATCAGGCGCCACTACATCCGTGGATTCCCGGTGAATTGCGAAGAGTGGCACAACCCCGGCCCCCGCTACCGCGACCGATCAGAATGCGAGACTCAAGCGAACTCCACCGATCGAACGGCTTGAATCCCGGATCTCGAGATTGTTTCCGGCAACGGTGGTGTCGTCGGAATCGCCGGGCGCCATGTACTGGAGGTAGGGCTCAATGGAGACACCGGTGGCGTCGTTGCGCAGGTGGACCGAGAATTCGGCGCCGTAACCGCCGGCACTGTCGAAATCGGCGTCGCCGGCGCCCGGTATGCCATCGATTTCGTCCTCGCTTGCGACAAGGAAGCGGCCCTCTAGCGAGACGAGCGCGTGCTATCCGGGTGAGAGCTCTCCGGAACCCGCGATACCAACCGGGACGTAGAGAGAAGAATGAGTGGCGTCACCGCGGCCGAAGGGTGATTCCGCGGACAAGCGGTCGATCCCGATGCCTGCGTAATACCGCTGCTGCGGACCGGGTGACGTACCCCATGTCGCCCGCGCGTCAAACAGTGACGCGGTGTCGCTACCCCGCTGTCCGCCACCCTTTGAATCGAGCGAGCCACCGACCAGCCGTGCCTCGGCGCGGAAGGCTGCGCCGCGCTGCACAAACGCGTGAACGCCGCCGAGTGTACCGTCGGCCGTCGTTTCCATATTGTTCACGTCTAGGGACTGGTCCACCCGCAGAATTTCGAGTCCGATGCCAACGTCGGAATCTGCCGCGCCGAGTTCGTTGTCGGCGACAGCACTCAGAGGTGTCAATAGCAGGGCCGCCG
>CAJXKK010000084.1 GCA_913055615.1 uncultured Ectothiorhodospiraceae bacterium | reverse complement strand
TGCCTCTGTTGAATTCTGAGTGGGTATCATGGCCCCGGGCATGACAGTTGGAGTGGCAGTGGTGAGCAGAGAGATCTTCGAAGCGGCCCTGGGCGTGGCGTCGCCGTGGTTTATCGCCGATATGGATTTCGACGAGCAGGCGAAGACGTTGACCGTCTACATCGACTTCGAGCGGGGCAGCCGCTTCCAGGTGCCCGATGCCGAAGGCACTCATCCGGTCCACGACACCGTGACCAAGCGCTACCGCCACCTCAACTTCTTCCAGTACGAGTGCCTGCTCGATGTGCGCGTGCCGCGGCTCAAGCTGCCCGACGGCTCGGTGCGCCAGCTCACCCCGCCCTGGGCCGGCCGGCTGTCGGGCTTTACCCAGCTGTTCGAGGCGCTGGTGCTGACGCTCGCCCAGCAGATGCCGTTTCGCGGCGTCGCGCGCATCACCGGCGTCAGCGTCCACCGCGTGATGGCCATCTGCGAGCGCTATGTCGAGCTCGCCGTCGCCGACACCGATCTGTCCGAAGTCCGCCGGATCGCCGTCGACGAGACCTCGCGCGCCCGCGGCCACGACTACCTGACGCTCGCCGCCGATCCCGAGCGCCGCGCGGTGATCTTCGTCACCGAGGGCAAGGGCGCCGAGACCATCGAGGCGCTGGCGGCGCGTCTGGTCGCCGGCGGCGGTGACCCGGGCGCGATCGACAGCTGCAGCATCGACATGTCGCCGGCGTTCATTCGCGGCGTGACCGGGCATCTGCCCAATGCCGCGATCACCTTCGACAAGTTCCACGTCATCGCTCAGGCCTCGCAGGCGGTCGACGCCACCCGCCGCGGCGAGCAGCGCCACACGCCCGATCTCAAGGGCATGCGCTGGAGCCTGCTCAGGGATCCGGACAAACTCGGCGCCGACGCCCGGGGTGAGCTCGATGCGCTGGTCAGCCAGCTCACCACGCTGCGCACCGCCCGGGCCTGGCAGTATCGCGAACAGTTGCGCCAGATCCTGCAGCGAAAGCAGATCCACGTCGTGCGCCGCATGCTCGCCCAGTGGTGCACCAACGTCATGCGCTCGAAGGTCGAGGCGATGAAGGGCGTCGCCCGCATGATCCGCCGTCACATCGACGGCATCGTCGCCTGGGTGCGCAGCCGCCAGACCAACGGCTTCCTCGAAGCGATCAATGGACTCTTCCAGGCCGCCAAGCGAAAAGCCAGAGGCTACACGCGCCTGAGCACGGCACGCACCGTGATCTTCCTGATCGCCGGTAAGCTCGACTTCCAGCGCATCAACCCTCATGCGGTCGCATGACCCATTCGAAATTCAACAGAGCCCCGTTTCCGTCATAGCGGGATTCGCGTTGATTCCTTGCGTAACAGCTCGAGAGAGAACCGACTGTCGCTTCTCCGCAAGCAACTCGATCAGCCGCTGCTGTTCCTCGATGAGCGCGTCGATTCGGGCGGTTTCGTGGTCGAGGAAGTCGGCAATCTGTTTCTGTTCGTCCGGCGGTGGGAAAGCCACCCGCTCGTCAAGGTAGGCCTGCTGGTCGATATTCTGGATGCCGGAGGTCTGTTTGATCGACCGCTTGTTGAGGTTTGCGGAGTAGATAGCCGCATGAACGTAACGCCAGAATGATGGCGACATCTCGGAAGCCAGCGCGATTCGAGCAATGAAATTCGCACAGGTGGCGCCGGGGGGACCTTCGTACAGTACTACGCAGCCGACCGGCTGCTTCTCGCCGCCGCCCGATTTTTCGAGTAACAGATCGCCCTTTTGCAGGCGTCTGAACCGGAGGTCGGAGGCGTCTACATTGCGGATCGTGGGATTCTCCGGTGCGGCAACCAGCTTTTCGCGGTTGAAATCGGCAACCCTCACGCAGGCGATGTCGTTGTCATCACCTTGGGGATCGTCGCCCCAGATACCGTTCTTGCATGTGGCGACGGAGTGTTTCAAACGATGAACGGACCAGTGCGATGGGACGCGACCGAGCCACGGAACCGATGATTCCGAGTACTCAGGGTAGGCCGAAAAACTCACGATCCGACCTCCTGGCCGTCGACTCCTGCCCCCGAACGTCCGGCGACCTGATTGAGCTTGCGCCCGTCATCCGTCCGCCATTCTTTCCAGCCGTTGGCGTTTCGGAATATCACCGCACAGGCGGCGCCACTCGGAGAACGGAACACATGGTCACGAGCAAAGATCGGCGTGTCCCCGTCCCAGGTGAGGACTCCCTGCTCGAACAGGCGCTCCCGCTGTTTGTGGATTGCATCGGGTGTCGCCGCCGGCGTCGGTTCCGCAGCACAGCGCGACCCCGTGAAGACAACCATGCCTTCCGGGGTGAGCGTCCCCCTCGCATCGGCGCCGCGTGCGCGGCAATAGACCGTCTGGTCCGGCTCGACCTGATCCGCGGTCGGAAGGACGTCGAAAACGGGGAAGCCGACCGTACCAATCAGAATATGGATCGTGTCGAGGAATT
>CAJXKK010000083.1 GCA_913055615.1 uncultured Ectothiorhodospiraceae bacterium | reverse complement strand
CCCGTCGCCGAAGGCCGTATCGCCGTGCAGACCCAGGGCGACGACCTCGCCATCCTCGAGATCAGCGAACGCGGGGAAGAATGAGGCTGCCATCCGGCGATTCATGTTGGTGAATTCGGCCCGGCTGGTCGTTTTCTCTCGCAGAGGCGCGCAGGGCACCAAGAGCGCAGAGAAATCCGCTGATCGATAGTGCGTAGGCCGGCTTTTGCCGAAGGCAACAGCCGGCGCCCCGGTATATCTGCGACGACAACGCCGGCTGGCTCCCTTCGGTCGCAAGCTGATGGGATGGCCTCCTCCCTCCTTCCATACGGCATCGATGTGCCAGGGTTGGATCAGCGAATTCAACCAGCGGAAGAGAAGGAGGAGACCATGAACACAGTGTGTCGGATCGGGATGGATACAGCCAAGAACGTTTTCCAGGTGCACGCGCTGGATGCCAACGGGGGCACGGTGGCGACGCGTCGGCTGCGGCGCACGCAGGTGCTGGACTGGTTCGCCCGGCGGGACAGATCGAGCGATTGCCTGGTCGGGCTGGAGGCGACGGGCGGTTCGCATTACTGGGCCCGCCAGCTGCAGCGCCTGGGCTATCGGGTGCGGCTGCTCAACCCGAAGGCGGTCAAGCCCTACCGCCAGGGGCAGAAGACGGATGCGCGCGACGCGGCGGCGATCGCCGAGGCGGTGGCGCGCGAGGTGGTCAGCGAGGCGCCGGTGAAAAGCGAAGAGCAGCAGGCGCTGCTGGCGCGCCAGTCGTATCGGCGGCGGCTGGTGGAGGCGCGCACGGCGCTGGGCAACCAGCTGCGGGGTTTTCTGGCGGAGTTCGGGATCACGGTCCCGCGGGGCTGGAAGAAGCTCAGGGAGCGCCTGGCCGATGCGGCGGAAGACGCGGACAACGGCCTTCCGGCGGATCTGCGCGCGGTGCTCGCCGAAGGCGCGGAGGAGCTGCGCGATCTGGATCGGCGCATCGATGCCCAGGATCGCGAAGTCGCGCGCCAGGCGCGCGCGGATGAACGCAGCCGCCGGCTGATGGAGCTCGACGGCATCGGGCCGCTGACGGCACTGCGCCTGGTGGCGATCTGCGGCGACGGCGCGCCCTGGCGCAACGGGCGCGGGTTCGCGGTGAGCCTGGGCGTCACGCCGCGCCAGCACAGCTCAGGCGAGCACGTGCGTCTGGGGGCGATCACCGGCCATGGCGATACGGAGCTGCGCACGCTGCTCATCCACGGCTCGCGCAGCACCCTGCGCCGGGCGGATCAGGGCGTGGCGCTCGATCCATGGACCGAGCGCCTGCGTCAGCGGCGACCGCACAACGTCGCCGCGGTGGCGCTGGCGCACAAGCGCGCGCGCATCGCGTGGGCGATGCTGGCGCACGGCACGCGCTACCAGGCGCCGATGGCGGCCTGAGGGCACGCACGGCACCCACGACGCGCGACGCAACAACCAGGTAACGAGCGGCGCGGGGCGCCGCCCTTCGAGCAACGGTGATCGAGGTCCGGGACTGAAGCCAGTCCCGCACCGGTGAGACGGATGTAGGCCACGGTCGATCGAGACCGCCAAGCCGATACGCCACCGGTGCCGCGGATCCCAGAGTGGCCCGGGTCCCGGCAGTGACCCAACCAGAGGCCGAATATACGGAAGCCGCTTCTCACCCCCGGAAAGCGGTCACCTTGCACGGAGGGAGGAGGCCATATACGGCCTACGGCGGGTGGTGCCGGCGCCGTGGCCGGTACGTGGGGCTTGCACGGGATCCCGGTCTGCCGCTCAGCCCTCCTTCGGAATGGAGGGGGCCTCGGTGGTCTGGACTCGGTCGCTGCTGGGGGCGCAGCCGTAGTAGCGGCGGTAGACGCGGGAGAAGTGCTCGAGGGACTGGAAGCCGGCGCCGGCGGCGACCTCGGCGACGGCGAGGTCGGTCTGTTGCAGCAGGCGATGGGCACGGGCGATGCGCAGTCGCATGTAGTACTTCGATGGTGAGACGCCCATCTCGCCGCTGAAACGGCGTTCGAGCTGGCGTACCGAGATGCCGATCTGCGCGGCGATCTCGCTGGTCTGGAGCGGCTCCTCGAGCGTGCGTTTCATCAGCTCGAGCGCGCGGCGAACGCTGGGGTGTGCGGCGGCGGATTCTTCGACGCCGTAGCTCGCCTGCGAGACGCCGCCGGTACGGATGCGCGGCTCGAGCATGTGGCTGCGGAGCTGCCCGAAGATAGCCTCGTCGAGTTTCGGGCGCAGCCACTGGAACATGAGATCGACCACGGCGGTCCCGCCGGCTGGTATCGTCTGCTCGGCGCCACTGTACACCGTCCCCGGCATCGCTGAATCCCCCCAGTCCCCGGAGCCGTCGCCATCGAAGGGGTAGAAATCCGCTGCGGGGTGGGCCTCCCCGTGTGGCCAGTCCTCCAGCGTTTCGAAGGAACTACCGTTGGTAAAAAACAACGAGACGCTGGGGTTACCGTCGGTCTCGACTGCCGGGTCGTCCCCGACCTCAACAACAGGGTTGACCTCGCCGAAGGCCTCCTCCCAGAACGCCGAGGCTCGCACTGCGTCGCTACTCGTGTCCTCGAGCCGCATGCCCTCGATGGTCACGGGCGTCGACCCCGTGTTCTCCAGTTGGAACCGGAGCTTGGCGTTTGTCGGGTCCGTGGACAGCAGGTCGCCGTCCCTCGCTACCGGGCCACCGGCGAGTTGTACCTGCGTTCCGGGTAGGTCCTCCTCCCCCGTGCAGTCGAGGTTCACGTCGGCGGTGATGGTGACCTCGTTGTCGAGCGCCGAGAGGAGTTCGTCGCCCTCGGAGAGCCCGTAGGTGCGGGTCCTGAGACCGACACAGACACACTCCCCGACCGGCAGTGCGAGCGCGTTGGATTCGCCGATGAGCGACCGCTCCGGGTCGTCACGGAGATAAAACTCGACGCGGCGCTCGCCTG
>CAJXKK010000082.1 GCA_913055615.1 uncultured Ectothiorhodospiraceae bacterium | reverse complement strand
GTTCCCGCTTTTTGGACGCCGAAACGAAAAAAGCCGGCGCAGAGGCCGGCTTTTCGGTAAGCGGTGGCGTAACCCGCGTCAGGCGGAGAAGGACTGGCCGCAGCCGCAGGTGGTGACGGCGTTGGGGTTGCGGATGACGAACTGGGCGCCTTCCAGGTTCTCCGTGTAGTCGATCTCGGCCCCCTGCAGGTACTGGAAGCTCATCGGATCGATCAGCAGCTTCACGCCCTCGCGGTCAATCTCGGTGTCGCCGTCCTGGACTTGCTCATCGAAGGTAAAGCCGTACTGGAAGCCGCTGCAGCCTCCGCCGGCGACGAACACGCGCAGCATGAGCGCGGGATTACCCTCCTCTTCGATCAGGCCCTTCACCTTGTGGGCGGCGCTGTCGGTGAAGATCAACGGGTCGGTAACGGCATTTTCGGCTTCGGCGGCCATGGACACTGCCTTTTCGGTCTTTCAGGTAACAGGACTCAAGCTAGCATTCCCGACCGTTTCGATCAAGATTCCCGATCAGGCCCGACCGGCGGGTCGGCCGCGGTATCCGGCTCGACATCCGGGTCGATGTCCAGCGACGGCTCGCCGGGCGGTTCACGAACCGGTTCATCGGCGCTGCCCTCGTGCCCGAGGTAGCGCTGCTGCACCTCGTCCGTGCGCACCAGTTTGCCGTTGATCTCGGCTCCACCGGCCATCTCCATCGTCTGGTAGTAGACATCCCCGCGGACGCGCGCGTTCTTCGCCAGATCAAGGCGCTCCCCCGCATAGACATCGCCCGCGACAAGGCCGTTGATGAGCAGGTTGGGCACCCGGAGTTCGCCTTCGACGCGGCCACGCTCGCTGATGATCGCGACCGAGTCCGACTCGCCATCGGCATAGACGTTGCCCTTGATGACGCCGTCGATGTGCAGGCCGCCCTTGAAATGGACGTCGCCCATGATCTCGGTTTCGTGGCCGATCAGCGTGTCGACTCTGTTGCCGCCACCTTTCGATTTCTTGGAGCTGTTACCCAGCATCGGTCACGGACCTCCGGTCAGCAGTGCATTCCAGGGATAGTTCTCCTCGACCGGATCCACACGCCCCCCGGACGGCTCGACCCGCAGTCTTATGCGGATCGGATCGAAAGACTCCGGCAACCGGATCCGCCCCCGCAGGGTCTGGAAATAGCGGAAGCGGAACGCCGGATCGGCATCGCCGTCGCCCGTGGCAACCTCATCGAGCTTCAGGGTTCGCCGACCATCCGGTCGGTTGCCCTCGATCAAGAAGTCTACGCGACCCTCGACGTATGTGTCATCGCTGTTGAGCTGCGTCAGTACGAGTTCGTAGCGATAGACGCGCGTATCGCCGGGGACGGTGGCGAGGATGAGGCGCCGGATGCGGATACCGGGCTGCATCTCGGAGGGCGAGACGAGGTTGCGGTAGAAGGCGAGTTCCTCCTCCAGTTCGGCGATCCGTTCCTCACGCTCACCCAGCGCATCGCGCAACCGGCCGATCGCTTCGTTATCGATATGGTGCGAGCGTTTGAGCAGCGTATTGTCCTCCGCGAGTTCGGCGACGCGCGCGCGCAGCTCATCCAGCTGTAAACGCAGGTGCGATTCGGTCGCCTTGGCGGCGCGCCCATGGTAACCGCCGTCGAGCACCCCCTTGCTGTAGAGCGACCAGCCACCGATCCCCACCAGGGCGATAATAACCGCCGTCAGGATCGCGTTGCGCACGGGGCGATGGCGTCGTACCCGGAATTCGGCGCCCAGTGAGGGATATTGGCGCTGATCACTCATGCCGGGAAAGCGCTCCCCGCATACCGGATCCGTGAGCGCTCAAGGCAACAGGGCCACGTGGCCAAGCCCGGTCGCCTCGTCGAGGCCGCACATCAGATTCATGTTCTGGATCGCCTGACCGGCGGCCCCCTTGACGAGATTATCGATTACCGCAAGCACGATCACGCGGTTCGAGGCCCGATCCGGGCGGTGGACCGCCACCCGGCAAACGTTCGCGCCACGCACACTGCGGGTCTCGGGATGGCTCCCGGCCGGCAGGACATCGACGAACGGCTCCGCCGCGTAGCGCGTCTCGTACAGGCGCTGGAGATCATCGGCCGCCCCGGTAAGCTCCGCGAACATCGTGGCATGGATCCCCCGGATCTGGGGCACCAGGTGCGGCACGAAGGCGAGCTCGACCGGCGTCGACGCGACATCGTTGAGCCCCTGGCGGATCTCCGGCAGATGGCGATGCCCCCCGGCCCCGTAGGCGCGCGTGCTGTCGGCGGTCTCCGCCAGCAGCAGGTCCGCGCGCTCCTTGCGGCCGGCGCCGGTGGCGCCGGACACCGCACTGGCGATCAGCCGGTGCGGATCGACGACGCCCGCCTCCACGAGCGGCAGCAGTCCGAGCTGGATCGTGGTCGGATAGCAGCCCGGGTTCGCCACCAGCCGGGCGTCGCGGATCGCATCACGATGGATCTCCGCCAGACCGTAGACGGCCTGCGCGAGCCAGTCGGGGGCGGCATGCTCGCGCCCGTACCAGTGTGCGTATTCCGCACCGTCGCGCAGGCGGAAATCGGCCGAGACGTCGACCACGCGTACGCCCCGATCCAGCAGCGCGGGCGCCTGCGCCATCGCAGTTCCGTTCGGCGTGGCGAAGAAAACGATATCGCACTCGGACAGCCGCGCCGCCGAGGGCGTCTCGAACACGAGATCGGTGACGCCGCGCAGATTCGGGAAGCGGGAATCGACGCGCTGGCCGTCGGCGCTGCGCGAGGTGATCGCGATGACCTCGACGTCCGAACGACCGGCGAGCAGGCGCAGCACCTCGACCCCGGTGTAGCCCGTGCCTCCGACGATACCGACGCGAATCATGTGATCCCCCTGGGGTGGCGAGCGGGTGATGATACTGCCCACAGGCCGGTTCCGGCCAGTGGATCCGCGCGGGCGGACCGGCGGGGGCCTGTGCTAGTGTACACCGCCCATCGAGCGGACGCGGATTACGGGGAGGTCGGCATGCTCTGGCTGAAGGCGTTCCACATCATTGCCATGGTGACCTGGTTCGCCGCGCTGTTCTATCTACCCCGTCTGTTCGTCTACCACGCCATGCTGGAGCCCGACGACGAGCGCGGCGACGCCCGGCTGCACACGATGGAGCGCAAACTGTACCGCGGCATCATGACCCCGGGCGGCGTCGCGACCGTCGCCTCAGGCCTGGCGCTGATGGCCGCCTACGGCCCGGCGGTCGCCCACTGGGGCTGGCTCCACGCCAAGCTGGTACTGGTGGCCGCCCTGATCGGCTACCACATCTGGTGCGGCCGCCTCGTCCAGGCCTTCGCCCAGGGCCGCAACCGCCGCGGCCACGTCTGGTACCGCTGGTTCAACGAGGCCCCGACCCTGCTGCTCATCGGCATCATCATCCTGGCCGTCGTGCGACCGTTCTGACGCGGGCTTTAAGAACCACGAATGAACACGAATGGA
>CAJXKK010000081.1 GCA_913055615.1 uncultured Ectothiorhodospiraceae bacterium | reverse complement strand
AGACGCTGGTAGCTGATGGCGTGGATGGTGTGCAGGTAGATCACCTTCTCCTCGACGCTGCGCCCGAACGGCGAGCCGGGCTTGAGCCCGTCCGGCGGGGTCGCGGCGAAGCGCTCGCCGCAGCACGGACATTCGCCCTGGTACTGATGCACGCGGGTGACGTCCGGGCGCACCGGCGGGATCTCGATGCGGTCGTAAAGGTCTTTGAGGGTCTGATGCTCCGGGCCGACGTGGCCGCCGCAGCTCGGGCAGTTGTTGGCCGGCGCCGTGACCGTGCGGTCCGGGTTCGGCTCAAGTGACCGTGCCTGACCCTGGCCGCCCTTGCCGGTCTTGCCGGATTTGCCCTTACCCCGCTTGTTCGGCTTCTCGTCCTGCGACGGCGGACGGGAGGAGTTCCGCGCGGTCTTGCGCGGCTGGTTCAGCTTGCAGGGGAATCGGGCGAACGGTCATGGGGTGACGAGGCTGGCCAGGAAGTCATCGTCCCAGGCGGCACATTTGCGTCGAAGGCGAATAGATTGTTTCCCAGGGGCTTTGCGGTAAAGATTGTGAGCGATGTGTTTGATGGTTATGAAGTTGGCCGGGGCATGGTTCGTCCGGATCCGGCAGTCGTCGTCCCGGAAGACCATATCCATCACCCAGTGCAGACTATTCTCGACGCTCCAGTGCCCCCGAACGACCCGGGCCATCTCGTCGGCGGGCAGGTTCAACGAGGTGATGTAGAAGCGCGTCTCTGTTTCCGTTCCTGCCGGGCCTTCGCGCACGCTCTCGACGATCACGACGGCGGTAAGCCCCGGCCAGCGGTGCCGGTCACGCAGCCACTGGAGGTCGTGTAAGACCGTGGTCTTGCGTCGATCGATGCGGCCGTGATCGCCGTCGGTCTCGACGTGTTGGGTAGCGGTGACGTGAGCGAAGCCGTTGGCCATCTGCTCGGCGGCGAAGGTTTCGACGTCTGTGCGCAGGCTGCCCTGGTTGCCCTTGAGCGCGAGAACGTAATCCGCGTTCTTGGCCACGATCGTCCCGGCGATGTTTTTCTGACACCCCATGGCGTCGATGGTCACGATCGCCCCCTCGAGGGCCATCATCTCCAAGAGCTTGGGGATCGCCACGATCTCGTTGGACTTGTCCGCGACGTTCATCTGGCCCAGGACCACCCGCTGTCGCGCGGCAAACGCGGAGACCGTATGCAGGGGCTGGGTTTCGCCTTTCTTGCGATGGGAGCGGCGCGAGGTCTTGCCGTCGATCGCGATCGCCTCGGCCGGCGCGCCGCTGAGCGCGGTCACCCAGGCGATGAAGGCCTTTTGGAACTGCTCCGGGTCGAGAACAGCGAAGATGTCCCCTAACTGGTCGTGCGATGGGGTTCCGTTCTTGAACGGCCGAAAACGGCGCAACAGGGCCAGCTTCCGTTCGCCGAACTTGGCGATGTCGACGAAGCCGTCGGCACCAGCCAGCACCGCAAGCAGGGTCAACAGAAGAACTTCGTCCAACGGATAGACCACCTTCCCGCGCTGGCGCGGATCCGTCATATCCGCAAAATGATCAAGAAAAACAACCGCCTCGCCCAGAGCACCCGCTCGATCCATCGTTCGCCCCCATTAACCGAATCGGAGGCCTTCCATCGATTCGAACTTCTGCTTGTTTGTCACCCCCTTTTTCACCCGATTGCCCTGCTCTAGCCCCCATTTTGCATGGAGGCAGGGCGGACCTCCCTTGAACCCGCGGATTCGTGCGGGTTATGGCCGCTGAGGGAATACACGAAATCAGCGTGGAGGTCCGCCCATGGTTGAGGGTAACCAAGAACAGCTGCGATTTCATCCCGTCGAGGGCTGCACGGTCCGGGCCGAGTTCGACGGCGGGGCCATGTCCTCGGACTTTGGCCCGATGCTGCTTCGGGGTGTCGACCGGCAGATCGGCCTGAGCGACCGTCTGGCCGCGGCGATCGCCGATTGGCGTCATTCTTCCTACACCGACCATGGGCTTGGGGATCTTCTCGCGTACCGGGCCTTCCTGCACGCCTGCGGCTACGCTGACGGCAACGACGCCGACGCGCTCAGCACCGATCCGGTGTTCCAACTCGCTCTGGACCGCTATCCGCTTGCCGAGAAGAGCCGCCTAGCGAGCGGGTCCACCTTCTGCCGCCTGGAGAACGGTGTCTCCAAAAAGGACATCTACCGCCTCGGCCAGGCGTTCGTGGACCAGTTCATCGCCAGCTACACGCAAGAGCCCGAGGCGATCGTGCTGGACCTGGATCACACCGTCGATCCGACCCACGGCCAGCAGGCGTTCAGCTTCTACAACCATCATTACCGAACGCACTGCTTCTTGCCGCTGGCGATCTTCGAAGGTCAGACAGGACGCTTGGTCACGGCAGTGCTGCGCCCAGGCAAAACCCCGACCGGCGCGGAGAACGCCAGCATCCTCAAGCGCGTACTCGACCACTTGCGCGCGGCCTGGCCGGAGACGCATATCCTGGTTCGCGGTGACGGCCACTTCGCCAATCCGGAGATCATGAGCCTGATCGCCGCGCGGGCGAACACCGATTTCCTTCTCGGCCTGACCGGCAACAACCGGCTGTACGAGCAAGCCCGTCCCGACCTCGATGCAGCGGCCGAAGCGCACACGGCCCGCTGCGCGGAGGCCCGGCGGATGAGCCTCACACCGCCCCAGGCCACGCGTCACTACTGTGAGCTGTCCTACGCCGCGGGCTCCTGGCCGATCACCCCGCGGGTGATCCTCAAGGCCGAGGTCATGGCTGCTGGCCGGAACCCCCGGTTCGTCGTCACCTCGTTGCAGGACCCCAGCCCCGAGCAGCTGTATGCGGATCTCTATACCGCGCGCGGACAGGACGAAAACTTCATCAAACACTGGAAGAACGACCTGTTCGCCGATCGCACCTCTGACCAGAGCTTCCTGGCCAACCACCTGCGGCTGTTCTACGCCTGCGCCGCCTACGTCCTGCACCATGCCCTGCGCACGCAGGTCCTGGCGCACACCGAACTCGCCCGCGCCGAGCCCGGCACCGTGATCGTCAAGCTGTTCAAGCGCGCCGTGCGGGTGGTGCCCAAAAAGCGACGCGTGGATCTGCACCTGCCCACCAGCTGTCCAGTGAAGGGCTTGCTGCACCGGGCAAGCGAGATCCTCTACCGCATCAAGCCGCCGCCCCGGCCGGCCTGAGCCACCGGCGAGCGGCCCGACAACCGACCTTGCGCCACGCGCGGGCCAGCGCCGACGATGCCGCGCGTCCATCAGGACTCGCCTGACGCGCAGCTCGCCGCCGGCCTGAATCGAGACGCGAAAAACACCACACCCCCATCGTACAATACCCCACCAAGACCGCTACGCGAATGGCTCGCGGCGGCTACCAGACGGCATCAAGCAGCTGCGTGCAAAATCCAGGCTAAGGGCTTTCCCCTTCAAGTCGGAAAACGGGAAGCTTCGAAAAGTCGACACCCTTGTAGGTTACCGCTTCCACGACCTGCATCTGCCGCCAGGTGATCTCCGCTGCGCCGTACCGGCCGCGAACATGCCCGTGGGCGTGACCCATGACGATGTCGCGGGCCTCTTCATCG
>CAJXKK010000080.1 GCA_913055615.1 uncultured Ectothiorhodospiraceae bacterium | reverse complement strand
GGGCTCGGGGGCGACGCGCTGGCCCGTCCGGTGGCGACGTATTCGAAGGGCATGGGCCAACTGCTCGGTCTGACCGCCTGCATCGCCTCCGGTCGACCGCTGCTGATCTTCGACGAACCGATGGACGGGCTCGATCCGGCCGCGCGCGTGCGTCTGCGCCAGGCGCTGAATGTCCGCCGCGCCGAGGGGGCGAGCGTGCTGTTCAGTACCCACCTGCTGAGTGATGCCGCCGAGTTCGCTGATCGCGTCGCGATCCTTCACGAAGGCCGGATTGCGGCCGATGGCAGCGTTGCCGAGATCTGCGAGCGTTTTGGCGCGGAAGATCTCGAATCGGCGTATCTCCACTGTACCGGCGAGGCCGCCGCTCCGGCCTGACTGGCGTAGCCCGGATGGAGGCGGCAGCCGGAATCCGGGGTAGTATTCGATGACGCGGGCGCGCAGCCCCGGATTCCGCCTGCGGCTTCATCCGGGCTACGAACTGGCGACGTACCCGCGCCTGCAACCAAGGCGATCTCGTGTCGTTATGGATGGGTCGACTCGTTGGATTTCCTTCGTCAACCCAACCTACGGAAGCTATCGCAATCCGATTATCGTGCGGGCACCATCCCGAGCAAGCCCGGTCGTGCAACATCTCTGCTTGCTTCACGTCCCTTGGCGTTCTTTGCGCCTTGGCGAGAACCCATTAACCGGCTCGGCGCGCGCCCTTGCATATCCCTGATGCAACCTCGCTCGTCAGGCCTCGATTTCGTGCTCGCGGATTTTCCGGGTCAGGGTGTTGCGTCCCCAGCCGAGCAGGCGGGCGGCTTCCTGGCGGTGGCCGCCGCTGCGGTTGAGGGCCTCGCGGATGAGGATGCCCTCCAGCCGCCGGGCCGCGGACTCGCCAAGGCCGCTGTTGCCCGCGGCCAGTTCGGCGCGTGCCCAGTTGGCGAGGGCATGCTCCCAGTCGCTGGCGGCGGTCGGTTTCTCGCCCTGGAGCTCGACCGGCAGGTCGTCGAGATGGACCTCGTTGCCGGCGGCCATGACCGTCAGCCAGCGGCAGACGTTCTCCAGCTGGCGCACGTTGCCTGGCCAGTCCAGCGCCATCAG
This sequence comes from uncultured Ectothiorhodospiraceae bacterium, assembly GCA_913055615.1. Lineage (GTDB taxonomy): Bacteria > Pseudomonadota > Gammaproteobacteria > XJ16 > Halofilaceae > Halofilum. The sequence continues at coordinate 2,484 of CAJXKK010000080.1, read as the reverse complement.
CCGGTCCTCGACCGCCGGCGTGAGCCTTTTGCGCTCCATGCCGAGTTCCTCCGCGGCCTGTCCGAGGAAATGCGCGGCCAGCAGCGGGATGTCCTCGCGCCGCTCGCGCAGGGCGGGCACAGGCAGGCGTACGACATTGAGGCGGTGATACAGGTCCTCCCGGAATTCGCCGCGCTCGACGCGGCGCTCGAGGTCCTGATGGGTGGCCGCCAGGATGCGTACATCGACCCTGCACGGCGTCGCGCCGCCCACGCGATAGAACACGCCTTCCGACAGCACCCGCAGCAGGCGTGTCTGCAGCTCGGCCGGCATATCGCCGATCTCGTCGAGGAACAGCGTGCCGCCGTCGGCCTGTTCGAAACGACCCTGACGGCGGCCCTCGGCGCCGGTGAACGCACCCTTCTCGTGCCCGAACAGTTCGGACTCCAGCAGATCCCGCGGGATCGCCGCGGTGTTGAGCGCGATGAATGGTCCCCGGGCGCGTGGACTGTGCCGGTGAAGCGCCTGCGCGACGCGCTCCTTGCCGGTCCCCGACTCGCCGGTGATCAGCACGGTGATCGGCGCCCGCGCGAGGCGGCCGATCGTGCGGAACAGCGTCTGCATCGCCGGCGCCTGGCCAATGATCTGATTCGCATCATCCGCGTTCGCCGCGGCGTCGGCGCGCCCCGCCTCGGTCTTCGCGGGGGTGCAGGCGCGGCGCACCAGCTCGACGGCCTCGTCCAGGTCGAACGGTTTGGCGAGGTAATCGAAGGCGCCGCCCTCGAAGGCGGCAACGGTGGTATCGAGATCGGAATGCGCCGTCATCACCAGCACCGGCAGACCCGGTCGCGCCGATCGCATGCGCTCAGCGAGCGACAGGCCGTCGATCCCCGGCATGCGTACGTCAGTGATCACGGCATCCGGCACCGCCCCGTCGAGCGCCGTGAGGGCGGAATCGCCGCGCTCGAACGTGCGCACGCCCATGCCGGCGCCTTTGAGCGCGCGCTCGAGCACCCAGAGCATCGACGCGTCGTCGTCGATGATCCACACGTGCGGGGCGTCATTCATGGCCGGTCTCCAGCGGCAGCAGTACGCGGAATACGGTGCGCGGCGCGGCCTTGCCGCTTGCGCCTGGCTCCGCCGTCGCGTGGCTTTCGCATTCGATCAGCCCGCCGTGCCGGCTGACCAGCGACTGGGCGATCGTCAGCCCGAGTCCGGTCCCTTCAGCCCGCCCGCTGACCATGGGCTGGAACAGATTGTCCAACAGGTCGGGTGGGATGCCGGGCCCGTCATCCCCGATCTCGATACATGCAACCAGGCGGTGCTGGACCTGGCCGATCGTGAAGCGCCGGCGGGTACTCGTGCGCAGTGTGATGTGACCCTGCTCGCCGACTGCCTGGATGGCGTTGCGGCCGAGGTTAAGGAGGGCCTGGATCAACTGGTCCTCATCCGCCTGCAGGTCCGGGATACTGGGGTCGTATTCGGTGCGCAGCGTCACGCCCGCGCTGGCCTCGCCGCGCAGCAGCTGCAGCACGTGCTCCGTCAGGCGGTGGATGTTGACGCGCTCGAAAGAGGGCGGCTGCACTGGCCCGACCATGCGGTCGACCAGGCCCCGCAGCCGGTCGGCCTCGCGCACGATCACATCCGTGTACTCCCGCTGGGCGCCATCTTCGAGTTCCCGTGCCAGCAACTGTGCCGCCCCGCGCAGGCCGGCCAGCGGGTTGCGGATCTCGTGCGCTACCCCGCGCAGCAGACGCCGGTTGGCGAGTTCCTGGGTGCGCAGTCCTTCCTCGCGCGCGATACGCAGGTGGCGGTCGACCGGGGTGAGTTCGATCACGACAGCGGACTCCCCCTCTTCGTACGCCAGCGGCGTGACGCTGGCATCGACCAGCCGTGTGGTCGTGGTGTCGTGAGCCGTGAGCGCGAGTTCGCGGGTGGTGAAGGTCGCGTCCGCTTCCAGGTTGGCGGCGACGTGGTCGAGCCAGTCCGGATCGAAGCCGGCGATCGAGGCCAGCGGCTGGCCCACTGCCCGGCGCCGACTGAGGCGGATGAGATCCTCGGCGGCCGTGTTCAGGTAGCGCACGCGCAGCTCGGCACCCGCAACCACGAGGACCGCTCCGGCCAGCGCCTCGAGCAGCTCGCTCGCCGCTGGTCCGGCGTTATTGTTGCTTTCGGGGATCATTGCACCATTGTAGTGCAGGCCAGGCTACGGCGGTGATGCCGATGTCAGTTGCCGCTGCCGCCCAGCGCTTTGCGTAGCAGATAGAACTTGACGGGTTCCGACTCGTAACGGGTCTCGCCCGCATTGTCGATGACCCGTGCGCGCACCGTGTGCGGTCCGCGTTCGACGGTCGATACCGTCACCTCGGTACTCGCCGCGCGGCCACGGACCTCGCCGTCGAGGATGATTTCGACCTGATGCCCGCGCGGCAGTGTCGCGCCCTCGGGTTCCAGCGCGACCTCGAAGGGTACGTTGCCGCCGTTGTGGCGGATGCCTTTCTCGTT
>CAJXKK010000079.1 GCA_913055615.1 uncultured Ectothiorhodospiraceae bacterium | reverse complement strand
TCCATGAATATCCGTCCGTTGCACGATCGCGTCGTCATCAAGCGCCTGGAAGAGGAGCGCACGACCGCGGGCGGCATCGTGATCCCCGACACGGCGGCTGAGAAGCCGCAGCGGGGCGAAGTCGTTGCCGTCGGCAAAGGCAAGCCCACCGACGACGGCGGTGTCCGCACCCCCGAAGTCAAGACCGGGGACAAGGTGCTGTTCGGCAAATATGCCGGGACCGAGATCAAGATCGACGACGAGGACTACCTCGTCATGCGCGAAGACGACGTCGTGGCCGTGCTCGAAGGCTGAGCCCGGCACCACCGACTTGACGCGACTCAGAAACAGAAAACTCCAGTAGAGGGTACGGAAAATGGCAGCGAAAGAAGTACGCTTCAGCAACGACGCGCGCCAGCGCATGCAGCGCGGCGTGGATACCCTGGCGAATGCCGTCAAGGTGACGCTCGGCCCGCGCGGCCGCAACGTGGTCATCGACAAGTCCTTCGGTGCACCCAACAGCACCAAGGACGGCGTGACCGTGGCCAAGGAAATCGAACTCGAGGACAAGTTCGAGAACATGGGCGCACAGATGGTGAAGGAGGTCTCTTCGCAGACGTCCGATGAGGCCGGCGACGGCACCACCACCGCGACCGTCCTCGCCCAGTCCATGGTCCGCGAGGGCATGAAGTCGGTCACGGCCGGCATGAACCCGATGGACCTCAAGCGCGGCATGGATCGCGCCTCGAAGGCCGCCGTGCAGCACCTGGCGAGCCTGTCCAAGCCCTGCAACGACTCCACGTCGATCGCCCAGGTCGGCTCGATCTCGGCCAACGCCGACCATGAGGTCGGTGAACTCATCGCCGACGCGATGGAGAAGGTCGGCCAGGAAGGCGTGATTACGGTCGAGGAAGGCTCCGGTCTCGAGAACGAGCTCGACGTGGTCGAGGGCATGGAGTTCGACCGCGGCTATCAGAGCCCGTACTTCGTGACCAACAACGAGAGCATGCAGGCCGAGCTCGATAACCCGTACATCCTGATCCACGACAAGAAGATCTCGAACATCCGTGATCTGCTGCCCGTGCTCGAGGCGGCCTCGAAGGAGAGCCGGCCACTGCTGATCGTGTCCGAGGAAGTCGAGGGCGAGGCCCTGGCGACCCTGGTCGTGAACAACATCCGCGGCATCGTGAAGGTCTGTGCCGTTAAGGCGCCGGGCTTCGGTGATCGCCGCAAGGCCATGCTGCAGGACCTCGCCGTGCTGACCGGCGGTCAGGTGATCTCGGAAGAGGTCGGCATGAAGCTCGAGAACGCGACCATCGAGCACCTGGGTACCGCCAGCAAGGCGACCATCGACAAGGACAGCACCACGCTCGTGGGCGGCGGCGGCCAGAAGGCCGACATCGACGGCCGCGTCAAGCAGATCAAGCAGCAGATCGAGGAGTCCACCTCGGACTACGACAAAGAGAAGCTGCAGGAGCGGCTGGCGAAGCTGGCCGGCGGTGTCGCCGTCATCAAGGTCGGTGCCGCGACCGAGACGGAGATGAAGGAACGCAAGGACCGCGTCGACGACGCCCTGCACGCGACCCGTGCCGCGGTCGAGGAAGGCGTGGTCCCCGGTGGCGGCGTGGCGCTGGTGCGCTGCATCGACGGGATCGATGCCGTGAAGGGCGACAACCATGACCAGGATATGGGCATTGGTATCGTCCGCCGCGCGCTCGAGGAGCCGCTGCGCCAGATCGTCTACAACTCCGGTGGCGAGCCCTCGGTGATCATGAACCAGGTCCGCAACGAGAAGGGCAACTACGGCTACAACGCGGCGACCGATGAGTTCGGTGACATGATCGAACTCGGCATCATCGATCCGGCCAAGGTCTCGCGCACTGCGCTGCAGAACGCGACCTCGATCGCGGGCGTGATGATCACGACCGAGGCGATGATCGCCGATGCGCCGCAGGAGGACGATCAGTCCGGCGGCGGTGGTGCCGACATGGGCGGCATGGGCGGCATGGGAGGCATGGGCGGCATGATGTAAGCCGTCCGGCTCTCACGGCCGACCGAAGAACGAAAGCCCCGCCCCTGGCGGGGCTTTCTTCGTCTCGGCATACGCAATCGCCCGCCATCGTATTGAATCGCTCGCCATCCGCGGCCATTGTGCAGCCAGTCACGCACAGCGATCGCCGGAGCCGCGATGGACACCCTCATGCAGTTCGAGCGCCTGGGCGTCGCATTGGCCCTGGGGCTTCTCATCGGTCTGGAACGCGGCTGGAAGCGGCGCAGCGATGCCGAGGGCACGCGCATCGCCGGCCTCCGGACCTTCGGGCTGCTTGGCCTGCTCGGCGGTATCCTCGCGCTGCTCGCCGGCGAACTCGGCCCGCTGGTGCTCGCGTTCGGTTTCGCTGCGGTGGCGGCCCTGCTGGTCCTGGTCCATCTGCAGAGCGTGCGCGCACGCAATGAGCCCGATCGCGGGATTACCAGCCTCGTCGCCGCGCTGCTCACATTCACGCTCGGTGGCATGGCCGGGATCGGTTACAGCGGTGCCGCCGCGGCCGGGGCGGTCGTCACGGCGCTCCTGCTCAACCTCAAGCCGGCCCTCCATGGCTGGCTCGAGCGCCTGTCGCGGGATGAACTGCTGGCCGTTCTCAAGCTCGGTCTGATCTCGGTGGTGGTGCTGCCGGTACTGCCGAATCGCGGTTATGGCCCGTGGGATGCGCTGAATCCGTACGCGATCTGGTGGCTCGTGGTGTTGATCGCGGGGATTTCCTTCGTCGGCTATTTCTCGATGAAGATGCTCGGCGCGCAGCGCGGGATCCCGCTGACCGGGCTGTTCGGTGGCCTGACCTCATCCACCGCGACTACCTTGAGTTTCGCGCGCATGGGTCGGCGCCAGCCGAGGCTGGCCCCGATCCTGGCCAGTGGTGTCGCGGTGGCCGCGGCGACCATGTTCCCGCGGATCCTGCTCGAGGTGGCGGTGGTGAATCCGGGGCTGCTGACCAGGCTGGCACCGGCGATCGCCGTGGTGACGCTGCTCATGCTCCTCGGTGCCGCGCTGCTGTGGTGGCACAGCCCTGGACCGGCGGAGAGCGGTGACGTGCAGCTCAAAAATCCGTTCGAGATTTCACCGGCCCTGCAGTTCGCCGCCCTGCTGGCGCTGGTGATGGTGCTCGCCGAGGCGGCGCGCCAATGGTTCGGGGATACGGGCGTTTTCGTGCTCGCCGCGGTATCCGGGCTGACCGATGTGGATGCGATCACCCTCTCGATGGCGCGCATGGCCAGGGGCGACCTCGCGCCGGATGCGGCGGTGGGTGCGATCCTGCTGGCGGCTGGCGTGAATACCGCGGTCAAGGTCGTCCTGGCCGCCATCCTGGGTGGTGCCGGCATGGCCCTGCGCCTGGCAATGGTCTTTGCCCCGGCGCTCGCGGGCGGCGGTCTGGTCTGGTATCTGACCTGAACCGGATCGTGAGGGGGCGCTGACGCAGGGGGCGGTTTACGCCGCCCGTGTCTGCAACGCTACGGATGCACCGGCGGGCGGCCGGGATTCCCACGTTCGGCCGCGGCGCTCTCCAGGTCGGCGAGGTAGTTGCGGCGCCATGCGGTCAGGCTGTT
>CAJXKK010000078.1 GCA_913055615.1 uncultured Ectothiorhodospiraceae bacterium | reverse complement strand
GGCGGGCAGCACTGCGGGAACCACGCGGTGAACAGCTTCTCGTTGGCGTCGCGCAGCGCGCGCGGGCGATTGAATACGGGGACCCCCACGGCTTCGACCTGCTCCAGCAGATAGGTCGCGTAGATGTAATCCATGTCGAACGGCGGGTCCTTGCGCATCATGACCGCGTCGAGCGAACTCATCGGCGCCTCGACCACATCCATCACATCGTGCCAATGCGTCTCGTCATCGTGGACGGTGACAGTCCGCATGCGCGCGCTGACCGTGCTGTCGCGCATCGCAAGGTCGGCCGGATGGATCTCGTGGATGCGCCAGCCGCGCCTCTGTGCGGCCAGCATCATCGCCAGGGTCGAATCTTTTTTCGGTGTAATCCCCGCGAGCGGGTCCATCACGAAGCCGATATCCCGGCTCATGCGCCTGTCTCCATCTGCTGCGCGCCGATCCTTCCCCGATCGCGAGCGCTGTATATTGCCGTATCGCCGGACCGTCCAAAGCCGGTATGGTTGTTGCATCAGCTCCAGCGACGGGGCGCCGCCGAGTATCCCATGGTACGTGATCGGGCTTGCGGCGCGCAGGGTCTGCAGTTCGATATCGGCGTGCCTTCGCAGAACGTCGGACGCTGGATCGAATAGAGTGCATAACCCGTTGATTCGGGTGCGATTGGGCAAGGCGGCGTTTGCCTGTGTATCAGGGGTGCGCTATCTTCAAACACCACTGTTGCGGTCGTGCCGGCCGCAGCCGGGCCGTTCTGGGAGGAATGCAGGGGCCATGGGCGATACAGACGAGTCATTGAAAGGCCTCAAGGTCATGGTCGTCGACGACAGCAAGACGATCCGCCGGTCGGCGGAGAGCCTGCTGACCAAGGCGGGCTGCGAGGTCGTGACCGCCGGGGATGGCTTCGAGTCGCTGGCTAAAATCGCCGAGCACGAACCCGATATCATCTTCGTCGATATCATGATGCCGCGGCTCGACGGCTACCAGGCCTGCGCGCTGATCAAGCACAACAGCCGCTTCCGGGAAACGCCGGTGATCATGCTGACCAGCAAGGACAGCATCTTCGACCGCGCCCGCGGCCGCCTGGTCGGGTCGGAGCAGTACCTGACCAAACCGTTCTCGAAAGAGGATCTGCTTGGTGCGATCAAGGAGCACGTAGCGAGCGCTCACCAGGCATGATGCCGTTGTCTGTCCGTTACCCGGGGAACGATAATGCAGACCGTTCTGATCGTTGACGATTCGCCGACCGAGCTGCAGGCGTATCAGGATATGCTCGAGAAACACGGCTATGCGGTCGAACAGGCGACCGATGGCGATACGAGCCTGAAGAAAGCGGCCGAACTCAAGCCGGACCTGATCCTCATGGATGTGGTCATGCCGGGCATGAACGGGTTCCAGGCGACGCGGCAGCTCGACAAGAATCCCGAGACCGCGGGTATCCCGGTAATCATCATCACCTGGAAAGACCAGGAGACCGACAAGGTCTGGGGGCTGCGCCAGGGCGCGCGTGATTACGTGGTAAAGCCGGTCAAGGAGGACGATCTGATCGAGCGGGTCAATGGCCTGCTGGGCAACGCCTGAGCCGTCCATCGGGCGTGCTGAATGCAAGCGGCCGAGGCGAGGGACAACGTCCGTCGCGTGCGGTCAGGGATCAACGCCAACCGTGCAAGACGCAGGGGATCGAACACAATGCCGACCATCCTGATCGTGGATGACTCGCCCACCGAGCTGTACGCCTGCCAGAAGATCCTGGAGAAGCACGGTTATACCGTCGAGTCGGCCAGTGATGGCGAATCCAGTCTCGAACGCGCGCAGCAGGTCAAGCCGGATCTGATCCTCATGGACGTGGTGATGCCGGGCATGAACGGTTTCCAGGCTACCCGGCAACTGAACAAGAATGCCGATACGGCGAAGATCCCGGTCATCATCATCACGACCAAGGATCAGGAAACCGATCGCGTCTGGGGGCTGCGCCAGGGCGCGCGTGATTACATCGTCAAACCCGTGAAGGAGAATGACCTGATATCGCGGGTCCAGTCGGTGCTGGGCAGTTGACGGACGGATGGGCATGGCGGCCGCGGTAGCACAGCGCGAACCGGTCGATCTGCTGCTCGACTACGAGCGCCGCCTCATGGAGGCGGGGACCCGGTTGCCGGCCCAGGATGAGGTACGCCAGCGGTGGTCGGGGATCGGTTTCCGCATCGGCGATCAGCGTTTCGTGGCCTCCATGGACGAGGTCCGCGAGGTGCTTGACCCGCCGGTATGCACTCGTGTTCCGGGTACTTCACCCTGGTTTCTCGGCGTCGCCAATGTCCGCGGCAATCTGGTGTCGGTCATGGATCTGCATGGTTTCATGGTCGGCGGGCGTTCGCCACAGGGCCGCCACGCGCGCGTGCTGATGTATCAGCGCGAGGGTGTCGCAGCCGCGTTCCGTGTCGATGACGTGCTGGGTCTGCAGCGGTTCTACATGGAGGAGCAGACGACGGTGTCGGTCGACGCGGGTGTATTGACGCCTTACCTGAACGGCGGTTTCCGTCGCCGCAACGAAGAATGGCCGGTTCTGAGTCTCGCCGATTTCGTCGTGAGCAAGGACTTTCTGGAGATCTCGCGGTGAGTGGCGCACGCGCGCCCCGCCGCCCGAGGGGGGAGAAGAGGGCATGAAACTACCGAGCATGCCAAAGCTCGACATCGGCTCAGGCGCGCGCGCGTGGCTGGGCAATCCGGTCATCATCCTGTCCGTGCTGCTGATCATATTCCTGGCCGGGATGATCGCTTCCTTCCTGTATGCGCAGGCGCTGGGGCAATACCGCACACAGTACAACGATCTGATCACCGAGCAGCGACGCCTCGCCGAGGATATCTCGACGACGGCGACCGCCGCCGCCTCCGGCGAGGCCGATGCATTCGATCGACTGCAGACGCTCACCGACGAATTCGGTGGCAACCTGGAGATACTGGCCGACGGCGATGCCCAGAGCGGGCTGCCGCCATTGCCGCAGCAGTACGATTCGCAGCTCGGATCGGTCCAGAGCACCTGGAACGTCGAGCAGGTCAACCTGGAGGCGATCACGGCCGGGCGCGACTCGGTGGAGCAGATCAACCGGTATATCGAGGAGATCCGCGGGATCTCCGATGAACTGCTGGTCCAGACCAGTACAGTCGTCGACCAGCTCGTGTCCGGCGACGCACCGCCCGAGACCGTTCAGGCGGCGAGCCGCCAGTTGTGGCTGCTGCAGCGCGCGCTCGGCTCGCTCGACCAGGTCGTCGCGGCTGGCTCCGGCGCCCGTGAGGCGGCCCAGCGTTTTGCCCGTGACGCCGCGCTCTATGGCCGCGTGCTCGACGGTCTGCTGCAGGGGTCCGAGCGCCTCGACATCGAGCCGGTCGAGATCCCGGAGGCCCGCGAGACGCTGCGCCAGCTCGCCGTCAATTACGGCCCGGTGCGCCGCCAGATCGACGGAATCGCGGAACTGGCGCCGGAACTGCAGGCGGCCACGCAGGCCGCGCAGGAACTGCAGGGCAATCTGACCGCTGCGATCGGGCGGCTGGAGAACGCGGTGTCGCGCGGCGGTGCCGGAACGCAGACGGTCACCCTCGTGGCCGTCGGTTTCGGTGCCGCACTGGTGATCACCCTGATCATCCTCGCCAGCCTGCTGATCGTCGGCCAGAAGCGCCGGCTCGAAGAATCGGCCGAGCAGAACCGCCGGAACCAGCGCGCGATTCTGCGCCTGCTCGACGAACTGTCGACACTGGCCGACGGTGACCTGTCGACCCACGCGACCGTGACCGAGGACATCACCGGCGCCATCGCCGACTCGGTCAACTCGGCGATCGACGCCCTGCGCAGCCTGGTCACGACGATCAACGCCACGGCCGAGGACGTCGCCCGCGCGGCCGACCGCACGCAGTCAACCGCGATCCGCCTCGCCGAGGCGAGTAACCACCAGGCGCGCGAGATCGCGGCGGCCAACGAGGCGATCACCGAAATGGCCGCCTCGATGGAGCGCGTGTCGGAGAACGCGCGCGGTTCGGCCGAGGTCGCCATGAAGTCGGTCACGATCGCCTCCAACGGCGCCGA
>CAJXKK010000077.1 GCA_913055615.1 uncultured Ectothiorhodospiraceae bacterium | reverse complement strand
TAACGCAAGTTCGTCGTCTTTTCGCCGGGCCTCGAGGCGCCTGGCGGCGTTGCGCCTCCTCGCCATAGGAGGCGCTATGACTCGTCGGCGCGCCTTGCCAGTCGCCACGATGCCTCACCGAGAAAGATCGGCGAACTTGCGTTAAAGGACACTAGCCTTTCGTGTTGTGTTCCACCCAGCGCCCGCCGGCCGAGGTCTGCTCGTGCTTCCAGAAAGGCGCCCGCGACTTCAGCGCCTCCATGATCGCCCGTCCGCCCGCGAAGGCCTCGCGTCGATGGGCGGCCCACACGGCGACCAGTACGATCGGCTCCCCGGGTTCGATCGGCCCCACCCGGTGGATCACCCGGGCGGCCAGCAGGCCGTGCGCCGCACGCTCCTCCTCCACGATCGCCTCAAGCTGCCGCTCGGTCATGCCGGGGTAGTGTTCGAGTACCATGCGGCTGACGGCGTCGCCCTCGTTGAAATCGCGCATGGTCCCGACGAACGCACAGGTCGCGCCATAGGCGCCGGCGCCGAGCCCGCCATCCGGCGCGTCAGCGAGTTCGCGCCATGGTTCGAATACGCCCGTGCGCAGCTCCACCGACATGGCCTCAGCCCCCTGTAACGGGCGGGAAGAACGCGACCTCGTCGCCGTCATGGACGCGCGTATCGGCTGCGGCGTAGTCGAGATTGACGGCCGCGAGCACGCTGCGCGGCATCTCGCTGCCGTCGGTGATCGACTGCCAGACATCGAGGACGCACGCGTCTTCCGGGACCTCGGCCGCGCTTTCCGCGAAGCCGAGCCGGTCACGCAGATGCGCGAAAGTCTTTACGGTAACCTGCATCGCTATACCGCCCCTATGGGCTCGACCGCTACAATCAGTCTACTGTCGCAGGCGGTCATGGCGCGCGCAAGATGCGGCCACCACAGACGTCCCTTCCGGAGCCCCGTGCATGAGCGAATTCACCCACTTCAATTGCCGTGGCGAGGCGCACGTCGTCGATGTCGGCGGCAAGGACGCGACCCGGCGGGTCGCGGTCGCCGCCGGGTGTATCCACATGGAGGCGGCAACCCTCGAGCGGATCGAGGCGGGTGAGCAGGCCAAGGGCGATGTCCTGGGCGTCGCGCGGATCGCCGGAATCATGGGAGCCAAGCGCACCTCTGAACTGATCCCGCTGTGCCACCCGATCGCGCTGACGAGCGTCGAGGTCGAGTTCGAACTGCAGCCCGATGCCCCGGCGATTACCTGCCGGGCGACCACGCAGACCACCGACCGCACCGGCGTCGAGATGGAAGCCCTCACGGCCGTCCAGGTCGCGCTGCTGACCATCTACGACATGTGCAAATCCGCCGACCGTGGCATGACGATCAGCGATATCCGGTTACTGGAGAAAAGCGGCGGCAAGTCCGGCGACTGGCGCCACCCCGATGCCGACGCAACGACCCGGTAGGAGCGGCCTTCGCCGCGAACCGTTGTAGGCTCTCGGGGAACGAGGGAAAAGGCGGGTTCTCGCAGAGCCGCAGAGACCGCGGAGAATGAAGTAAGGGGAAACGGGCCGGCATTTTCCACCGTGCCGGCGTTGGGCTCGAATTTACAGCCTGTAGCCCGGATGGAGCCGAAGGCGAAATCCGGGAAGGGGCTCCCGAAGCGTTGCACGTTTCCCCGGATTACGGCTGCCGCCTCCATCCGGGCTACATGGATCCTGACGCGCCCCGAATTTCCACATTTTGAGACTTTTCTTTGCGGCCCTTGGCGTCCTTGGCGTCTTGGCGAGAACCCTCCATCGGATACCGCCGCGAAAGTGCCATCAACCCTGTTCCAGCAACCGCCGCAGATCGATCAGCGCCGAATTCGCGCGCGAGACATACGACGCCATCACCAGCGAGTGATTGGCGAAGAAGCCAAAGCCGTTCCCGTTCAGGATGATCGGGCTCGCCACCGGTCGCTGGGCCGCCTCGAGTGAACGCACGAGCTGATCCATCGTCGCCTCGGCGTTCTTGTCCTTCAGGACGCTGCTGAAGTCGTCCCGGGTGGCCTTGAGGAAGTGATACAGCGCCCAGGTCGCGCCGCGGGCGTAATAGAACTCGTTGTCGATCTGGAGCCAGGGCGTTTCCTCGCGCAGTTCGCGGCCCGGTGGCTGGGCTGATGTCGCCGCCCGGTCATTGGCGAGATCGGTATTTACGCGCCATTCGCCGACGCTCGCCGACAGCCGCTGAACGATGCCGCCCAGGCGCTGACCGACCGTCTCCAGGTAGCCGCGGAGATTGTCCGCGCGTGCGTAGAAATTGGCATCGCCGGATGCAAGCCGCCCGCGGTATTCGCGCAGGTACCCCAGCGCGTCCTCGTACTCGCTCTCCGTCGACGGAAAGATCCACGAATTGGCATTGAAATTGAGACGCGGTTCGGCCTGTGAAAGCTCTTCGTTTTCACGCGACTGCGACTGCGAGCGGCTCATGTCGTTGCGCAGCGAGCGCGCGAGGTCACGCATCTGGATGACGGCCCCGTACTCCCAGGCGGGCACATTGTCGAGCAGGACACCGGGCGGCATCACGTCGTTGAAGAGGTAGCCGCCCGGTTTGTGCAGCATGATATCGACCGCGTGAATCAGCGTTACGGTGGTGGTGTAGCCGGTGACGATCTCCTCGTCGTGGCGTTCGGCAGTCGCCTCCGCCTCCTTGGCCGGATCGAAGGTATCCGGCGGATCGCTCCACCACCAGCCGACGACCAGGGTCACGACCACCAGCGCCAGCAGCGCCGTGGCACCGCCGGCGATCAGGCCGCGCCGGCGCCAGACCATCGGGTTGAACGCATTGGCAAGGCCGCGTCCGATCGTGATCGGCAGTCGGCGCAGGCGGGAAAACTTCGTGGGCATCATATAGCTCCGTGCGTGCAGCGCATCACTCTAAACCTGCTTGTGTGAAAGGCAAGGGCGGCAGCGCCCGCGCGACGTTACACTGCCGGCGCCAAGACCAGAGGGCCGATCGGATACCGCCATGAACGACGATGCCGAACCGAGCGCCGTACCATCCAGTGCCGACTTCGCCCGGCGAGTGCTCGAATGGTACGACCGTCAAGGGCGCCATGACCTGCCATGGCAGTGTCCGGCAACCCCGTACCGCGTCTGGATCTCGGAGATTATGCTCCAGCAGACGCGGGTCGAGACCGTGCGCGGCTATTTCGACCGCTTCATGCAGCGTTTCCCGGACGTCGCGACCCTCGCGGCGGCGGACATCGATGAAGTGCTCGGCCTGTGGTCGGGGCTCGGCTACTACGCGCGCGCGCGCAACCTGCACCATGCCGCGCGCTGCATAGCCACGGACCACGGCGGCGAGGTCCCGGACGATCCGCACGCCCTGACCGCCCTCCCGGGCATCGGCCGGTCCACTGCCGGTGCCATCCTCAGCCTCGGGCACGGTCGCCATCACGCCATCCTCGATGGCAACGTCAAGCGGGTGCTGGCGCGTCATGCCGGCATCGAGGGCTGGCCCGTGCGTGCACCCGTGCAGCGCGCGCTCTGGGCCGTGGCCGAGGAACGCACCCCGGCCGAGCGCACAGCCGCCTACAACCAGGCGATGATGGACCTCGGCGCCATGGTGTGTCTGCGCCGGCCGATCTGCGATGCCTGTCCGGTCTCGACGGACTGCAGCGCCCGGCGCGCTGGGCGGACCGCGGACATCCCGGCCCCGAAGCCGAAACGCGAAATCCCCCGACGCGAGACCATCGCACTCGTGATCCAGCGTAGCGAAGACGGCGCGATCCTGCTTGAGCGGCGCCCGCCCAGTGGCATTTGGGGCGGGCTCTGGTCGCTGCCGGAATTCGCGGACGACGCGGAGCTGAATGCCTGGCTGGCCACGCGGCTGGGCGAGGTTGAACCGGAGCCGCTCGCACCGGTCGAGCACGCTTTCACGCATTTCCGGCTTTGTATCCATCCGCGGCGGGTCTTGCTGGCCGGGATTATCGACGGCGCGCGCGAGGGCGCGGACACTGGCTGGTACTTGCCCGAAGACGCCCCCGGCGGCCTGCCCGCGCCGATCCGCCGCCTCGCGGATCGCCTTGGCGGATCGCCTCATACAGCCGACTTGCCCGGAATCAACCCGCAAGTGGGTTGACGCCGCCGCGCGCGGCCGGTGTAATACGCGCCTTCGGACCGGGCCGTTTCCCGGAACCCGCCTCAATGGCCAGGTAGCTCAGTCGGTAGAGCACGCGACTGAAAATCGCGGTGTCGGCAGTTCGATTCTGTCCCTGGCCACCAT
>CAJXKK010000076.1 GCA_913055615.1 uncultured Ectothiorhodospiraceae bacterium | reverse complement strand
GCCGCGCGACGACGTGCGCGCGCTGCGATCGGCACGCCCACACCTGTGGAAACCACCATGCGGCTCAAAGCGCTTCGCGCCGTCACAATCCCGGCCCTGCTGCTGGCCCTGATCGCCGGCTGCGCGACCCGCCCCCCGGCGGACGAACCATCCGCCGAAGAAGAGGCCGTGGAACAGGCCCGGGCCGAGGCCCGGGATCTGCTCGACGCCGGCAAGTCGCTCGCCGCCGTGCGCATCTATCGCGACCTCACCGACGAGGCCGACCCCGAACAGGCCCAGCGCTGGCGGCTGCGGATCGTCGAAACGCTGTTCGACGAGGGCTATCCCGAACTGGCACTCGAATGGCAGCGCGAACTCGACGCCCGCACGGTCCCGGGGGACCTCAGCACCCGCAAGGCGATCGTCGACGCACGAGCGGCGATCGTCCAGCGTCAGGGCGTGCGCGCCCTGCGGCTGTTGCCCCCGATAACCGCCGGCATGGACGACGACCTGCGCGCGCGCATACTCGCGGTCCGGGCGGACGCCTACGGGATCACCGGGCAACCGGGGCAGGCGCTCGCCATTCGCATCGAGCGCGAGGAGCTGCTCCCCGATGACGCGGCCATAGACGCGAACCACGAGGCGATCTGGTCCCTGTTAAACGGGCTGCCGGCGGACCGTCTGCGCGAACTCGGCGAGCAGAAAGACGCGCCCGTACTCAATGGCTGGGCGGAACTCGCGCTCGCCGTCCAGCGCGCCCGCATGGGCGAAAAACCGGTACCAGCCGTGCTCGATGAATGGCGCGACGACTACTCCGGGCACCCGGCGGACGATCGCTTTGTCGCCACCCTGCGCGATCGCGTAACGGACGAACTGACGTGGCCCCGGCGAATGGCCCTGCTGGTTCCGCTCAGTGGACGCCTCGCCAACGCCGGCCAAGCGATCCGCGACGGCCTCATGGCCGCCTACTACGACCAGCCGGAGTACGTCGAACGGCCGCGGATCCAGGTCTACGACACCGGTTCCGAAGGCCCCGGCGTAACCGCCGCTTATGAGCGCGCGGTCGATGCGGGCGCCGACTTCGTGATCGGCCCCCTCGCCAAGGGCGCGGTCGCGGAGCTCGCGGAGCGCGGGTCACTGGAAACGCCCTTGCTGAGTCTCAACTACCTGCCCGGCGACGCGGACAAACGCCCAGAAGACCTGTACCAGTTCGGTCTGCTGCCTGAAGACGAAGCACGCCAGGCCGCCGATGCCGCGATCCAGAACGAGCACTACAACGCGGTGACGCTGGTCCCCGCCGGCAACTGGGGCGGCCGCATGGTCGATGGCTTCCGCTCGCGCTACGAAACGCTGGGCGGTGTCATCGTGGAGAGCGCACGCTACAACAGCGAGGCCAGCGATTACGGGCGCCCGATCCAGGCCCTGCTCAATCTCGACAGCAGCTACGCGCGCGAACGCCGGCTACAGAACACGATCGGCAGGGACGTGCGCTTCGAGCCCCGACGCCGCCAGGATATCGAGGTCATCTTCATGGCCGCGATGCCCAAACAGGCGCGCCTGCTGGAACCCCAGCTCGAATTCCACCGGGCCGGTGATCTGCCCGTATACGCGACTTCGCACGTGTTCTCGGGGGTACCGGATCCGGATTCGGACTGGGATCTCAACGGCCTGTTCTTCACCGATCTGCCGTGGATTCTCGACAATCTCGAGGAGCCGGATCCGCTCTATCGCTCGGTCACGGGGCACTGGCCCGGGGCCCGCGGGCAGTATCCGCGGCTCTACGCCCTGGGCATCGATGCGTTCGCCGTACTGCCCCATCTGGGGCGTCTGGGTGAGACCGATCAGGCCGTCCTGAATGGACGCACCGGCCGGCTTACCCTCGACGCCGATTCGCGCATCCACCGCCAGCCACGGTGGGCGACCTTCATCAAGGGGCAACCGGTACCGGTGAATCGACCGGAGGCGGAGCCCGACGAGGAGGACCTCGGCGACGACATCCGGACGCGGGCCGGCGATTCGTGAGCGAGCGCGCGAACCCGCGCGCGGCGGTCGGCGATGCCGCGGAAACGCTCGTCCGGCAGCGGCTGGAGGCGGCCGGGCTGAGGCTTCGGGAGACGAACTTCCGCGCCCGGCGCGGCGAGATCGACCTCGTGATGGAGGCCCGTGATGGTCAGATCGTGTTCGTCGAGGTCCGCTATCGCACCCGTCGCGATTACGGTGGCGGCATCGCCAGCGTCGACGCGCGCAAACGCCAGCGACTCATACATGCCGCCCGCGCGTATCTCCACCGCCACGGACTGCACCAGCGGCCCGCCCGTTTCGATGTCGTCGCGGTCGACGGCGAAGACCGGATCCAATGGATCGAAGCGGCATTCGACGCGGACGGGTAGCTGCCCGATCGAGCAGGCAAGCACAAAACAGGACTGAAAATGGAACCGGTTGAACGCGTAGAGCATCTCTTCGACGCCAGCATCGAGACCAAGCGTACCGCGCGTGACCAGCTCCCGGGTGCGATCGTAGCGGCCGGGGAGGCGATTACACGGTGCCTGCTGGGCGACGGCAAGATGCTCAGCTGCGGGAATGGCGGCTCCGCGGGCGATGCCATGCACATCGCGGCGGAACTGGTGAACCGGTTCGAACTCGAGCGCCCCGCTCTGCCGGCGATCGCCCTGACCGCCGATACGCCCACGATGACGGCCATCGCCAACGACTACGATTACAACCAGGTCTTCGCGCGCCAGATTCTGGCGCTGGGATCTGCGGGGGACGTCCTGCTCGCGATCACGACCAGCGGGCGTTCACCCAGCGTGGTCTCCGCCGTCAACGCTGCTCACGACCGCGGCCTCGACGTGATCGCGCTCTCCGGCAAGGATGGCGGGGATGTCGCGGCATTGCTCGGCCCGTCCGACGTAGAGATCCGGGTCCCTTCGGAGTCGACCGCGCGCATCCAGGAGGTTCACCTTCTGGTGATTCACTGCCTGTGCGATATGGTCGACCGTCAGCTGTTCGGCGGGACTACTTGATCACCCGCAGGTTCGGCTTCTTCGCATCGCCCGACTCGCCCCCTTCCTGCGGCTCTTCGTCGGCCGGTGCGGCCTCCGTATCCGGGGCCTCGGCGTCACTGCCATCATCCTCGGTAAAGAGCATGCCCTGCCCGTTCTCCCGGGCGTAAATCGCGAGCACCGCCGGGATCGGCGCGACCACGGACATGGGCCGGCCACCGAAGCGGGCATCGAACGTCACCGCCTCATCACCGAGTTCAATACCGTGTGCGGCCGTCGGACCCACGTTCAACACGATCTTGTCGTTCTCGACGTAATCCATGGGCACCTGTACGCCGGGGGCCCATGCATTGACCAGCAGATGCGGCGTACAGTCGTTGTCGACGATCCACTGATAGATGGCTCGAAGGAGATAGGGTCGACTGGAGTTCATGGGGCGGCTCCACGTTGCGCAGCCCCCATGATACGCTTGCGCGGCCCGATCCGGCCAGCGCCACGCGCGGGCATGGCATCCGGCCCACCGTGACTGCGGATGCGGGGAGAACCGTTGTGGTTCAGCGCAGCGTGCGTTCGGCCTCGCTCAGGCTGCGGCGGAATCCCTCGCGCGCGAAGATCCTGTCGGCATAGGCCTCCACGGCGGCGGCCTGTTTCGGCAGCTTCACCCCCCAATGAGGGAGGCGCCAGAGGATCGGGGCGATCCATGCATCGGCCATGCTGAATTCCTCGCTGAGGAAGAACGGCCGGGCCGCGAATACATCCGCGGCCGCGCTGATGCTGTCCCGCAGCGAGGTCCGGGCCTTGTCGCGGCGCGCTTTCTCGCCCTTCTCCAGGTCCTCCAGCAGCCTGTACCAGTCGGTCTCGACGCGATAAAGGGCGAGGCGCGCATGGGCCCGGGACACCGGGTCGACCGGCATCATCGGCGGGTGCGGGAAACGCTCGTCCAGATATTCAACGATCACGCGCGAGTCATACAGCGCAAGATCGCGATCCACCAGGGTCGGCAGCGATCCGTAAGGGTTCAGATCATAGAGATCCTCGGCCTCCTGCCCGCCATCGATCTGCTGGATCACGGCCTGGATGTCTTTCTCGGCCAGCACGATGCGTGCGCGATGGCTGTAGACCGAATCGGGCGAAGAGAACAACGTCATTACGCTGCGGTGCGTTACCGTCATGCGGATTTTCCGACTCGAAGACGCGAAAGAGGTATCGCCCGGCCGGCCCATCGGGCCGCGCCGGGGGATTGCGGTGCCGTCAGTGGATGTCCTTCCAGTATTCCTTCTTCAGGACATAGGCGAAGCCGAGGAAGACCACCAGGAACAGGAGCACCCAGCCGCCCACGGCCGTGCGATCCATTCGGGCCGGCTCGCCGAGATAGACCATGAAATTCACGAGATCGTTCATGGCGCGGTCGAACTCGTCCGGCGACAT
>CAJXKK010000075.1 GCA_913055615.1 uncultured Ectothiorhodospiraceae bacterium | reverse complement strand
GCGACATCGCGATCCGGGTCGCACCGACGTTGCTCGACATGCGGATCACGCCGCTGACATCGAGCTCGCCCAGATCCTTGTAATCGGAGATGCTGTGGCCGCCGACCCGCAGGGTCCCCGGTGCCGTCTGGATCCGCGTGTCCGGCTCGAAGCGGCCCGTCTCGAGGGCGGCGGCGATGGTGAGGGCCTTCATGGTCGAGCCCGGCTCGAATACATCGGTGACGGCCCGGTTGCGCACGCTCTGGCTCGACCGGTTACCGGAGGGATTGGGATTGAACGCGGGCTGATTGACCATCGCCAGCACTTCACCGGTATGGACGTCGAGCATCACGAGCGAGCCGGCCTTCGCGCCGGTACGGGAGACCGCCGATTTCAGTTCCCGGTATGCGAGGTACTGCAGACGGCGATCGAGACTGACCCGCAGATCCCGGCCGTGTTCGGCGGGGCGCAGGAGTTCGAGGTCCTCGATCACGTGGCCGAGCCGGTCCTGGACAACCCGTTTACGCCCGGAACGACCCGAGAGCCAGTCATCGTACGCCAGCTCAAGGCCCTCCTGGCCACTGTCGTCGATATCCGTGAACCCGAGCACATGCCCCGAAACCTCGCCGGTCGGGTAGTAGCGTTCGTACTCGCGCCGCCGCCCCACACCAGGCACATCGAGTTCGGCCACCGCTTCCGCCCGGTCGGGCCGCATATGGCGGCGGAGCCAGACGAATTCGCTGTCCGCCCTTGCACTGATCCGCTCGGCGAGGGCCTGCACGGGCATGTCCAGGGCCGTCGCCAGCGCGGTCCAGCGGTCACGGGCCTCCATCAATGGCGTGGGATCGGCCCAGACCGACCACACCGGCGTGCTGATCGCGAGCGGTTCGCCGTTGCGATCCACCAGCATCCCGCGATGGGCCGGGACCGGGACCGTACGCACGTGGCGTACATCGCCCTGCCCCTGAAGGAAGTCGCGGCGCGCGACCTGGAGGTCGAACGCGCGCACGACCAGCACGAGCCCCGCCAGCACGCAGGCGCCCGTGACGACATGCCGCCGCCAGTTCGATGCCGTGTTGGCCGGTGCGCGTTTCATTGCAGAACCACGATCTCCTCGCGTTCGAAATCGGGCAGCCGCATACCGAGCTCTTCCCGCGCCAGACGCTCGATGCGTCCCTGTGTCGCCCAGGTGCTCTGCTCGAGTTCCAGACGGCCCCACTGGGTATCCAGCTCCGCCTGCTCCTGCTCGAGCCGCTGGAGTTCCACGAACAGCGCGCGCGAATAGTGCTGGCTGTAAACGACCGCAAGCGCGCTGACGATCACCGCCAGCGTCAGGCCCATCGCGACGGCGCTCTGGCCCGTCATGCCGGCCGCTCCGCGACCCGCAGGCGCGCGCTGCGAGCGCGCGGATTGCGCCTTGCTTCATCGTCGCCGGGCGTAACGGGCTTGCCGACCGGAAGCAGCCGCGGCGCCGGCCGCTCTGCCTCAAACGGCGGTACACGGCCATGGCTATCACGAACGACCGCTGGCCGTTCCCCCGAGGCGGCCCGGATAAAGCGTTTGACGCGGCGATCCTCGAGCGAATGGAAACTGATCACGGCGACCCGGCCGCCGGGCGCCAGCAGGTCCGGGACCGCCTCGAGCGCCGCGTCGAGCGCTTCCAGTTCGGTATTGACGGCCATGCGGATCGCCTGGAAGGTCCGTGTCGCCGGATGCTTGTCGCGCTCGCGGCGCGGCACCGCGGCATCGACGATCGCGGCCAGCCGGGCGGTGGTATCGATGGGCTGCTCGGCACGGGCGGTGTCAATCGAGCGCGCGATGCGGCGCGCGAACCGTTCCTCGCCCAGGGTCCGGATCACCCGCTCGAGTTCGGCCACCTCGATCCGTGCCAGCCACTCGGCGGCGGTTTCACCGACGCTCGTGTCCATACGCATGTCGAGCGGGCCATCGTGGCGGAAACTGAACCCGCGCTCGGGGCGATCGAGTTGCGGCGACGACACACCCAGATCCAGCAGGATCCCGTCGTAGCCGGCGGCCGGCGCATTGTTGCCCGCAATCGTGCGCAGCATGGCGAAATCTCCCTGCGCTACCTGAAACCGCGGATCATCACCGAATCGCTCCGCGGCGGCGGCGACCGCGTCCGGATCGCGATCCACCGCCAACAATCGACCCTCCCTGCCGAGGCGCTCCAGAATCGCGGCGGCATGGCCACCGCGTCCGAACGTGGCGTCGACGTACGCCCCCTCGGGACGTACCGCCAGCCCAGTCAGCACCTCATCCAGAAGTACCGGCCGGTGATCGGATGGCTCCGCCACCCGCTCAGATCGACAGGGACTCGAGTGCTTCCGGCAGCTCGAGCCCCTCCTCGTCATCGTCGGCGGCCAGCCAGGCCGCCCGACGCTCGTTCCAGGTCTGCTCGTCCCAGAGCTCGAATTTGTTGCCCTGACCGATCAGCACGACCCGCCGATCGATGCCCGCGAACTCGCGCAGCGGGCCCGGCACGAGGATCCGGCCCTGGGCGTCGAACTCGCATTCCGTCGCATGGCCGATGAGCAGTCGCTGCAGGCGCCGGGCCTGTTTGTTGAGGCTGGGCAGGCGCACCAGCTCGCGCTCGATCGCCTCCCATTCGCGCATCGGGTACAGCAGCAGGCAGCCGTCGCGGTCGACCGTGATGACGACGCGGCCGTCCGACTCGGCCTGGAGACGCTCGCGATAGCGCGCAGGGACCGCCATACGGCCCTTGGTATCCAGACTGAGATTGGTGACACCTCGAAACACGATCGGCCCTCGCCACGGCGAACCACGATTACCCACTATTCCCCACTGGAAGACACTATAGGTAGCGCCAACACCCTCGTCAAGGCAAAACCGACTCTGTGGAATGGCGAAAGTCCAGCAGCGACAGGGACTTACGGATTACGGTGGGAGTGGATCGGTATTTGTGCCCAAGGAATCATGGGGTTGCGCACGCAACCTGATGCCGGACATGAAAGCGGCGGCACCCCCGGGGAATGCCGCCGCCTGATCGATCCGGAAAAGATGGAGCCGGCCATAAGCCGGGTTCTGTCGTGGGCAGCCATCCATCTCGGGCGGGCGTCACCGCCCGCCTCAAGCAGCCTACCCGGGAACCACGCGGGCCACGTGAGCGTTCCCCTATTTGGCCTTGCTCCGGGTGGGGTTTGCCGTGCCGTCGATGTTGCCACCGACGCGGTGCGCTCTTACCGCACCGTTTCACCCTTACCATTCCGAAGAATGGCGGTCTGCTCTCTGCTGCACTTTCCGTCGGCTCACGCCGCCCAGGCGTTACCTGGCACCCTGCCCTGTGGAGCCCGGACTTTCCTCCCCCGCCCGCGGGCGGGAGCGGCTGCCTGGCCGACTCCGGGACGCAATATACTGCTTTCCGGTGATCGGACGCCATAGGCACGTCCTGCGCGCGCCCGCATCCAGGGGGCTTCGCTCCGGGCTGTGTGATTGCGGGTGGTAGAAAGTGGGGTCACGCGTGGGGAATCGTGGACAAGGCAGGGTCAATCGGCGTCCGGGTCGGCGCTTCGGTGGGCGAGGGCGGCCTGATACGCGTCGCGGCGCCTGGCGCCGGTCAGACGAGCGGCCACCGCCGCCGCCCGAGCCGGCGGCAGCTCCGGCAGGAGCGCATCCAGCGCCCCGGCGAGCGTGATGCCGGCGCCGCTGGCCGGCGCCTCGCTCGCCCCGCCGATCACGAGCACGATCTCGCCGCGCCGCTGATTCGGGTCGGCGTCGACCCATGCCGCCAGTTCCCCCAGCGTGGCGCGCCGCACGGTCTCGAAGGCCTTGGTGAGCTCCCGGGCCAGTGTCGCCGGCCGCTGCGGCCCGAATACCGCCGCCAGGTCGGCCAGCGCCGCCACGATCCGATGCGACGACTCGTACAGCACCAGGGTCCGCGCCTCGGTCGCGAGTGCCTTCAGCCGCTCGCGCCGCGCTTTGGCACGCGCGGGCAGGAAGCCCTCGAATACGAAACGGTCGGTGGGTTGACCCGCGGCCGACAAGGCCGCGACCGCCGCCGAGGCCCCCGGAATCGGGACCACGCGACAGCCCGCCTCATGGGCGGCCACCACCAGCCGATAGCCCGGATCGCTCACTCCGGGCGTGCCCGCATCGCTGACCAGCGCGACCGACTCACCCGCCTGCAGACGCCCGACGAGCACCGGAACCCGGGCCTGCTCGTTGTGTTCATGCAGCGAGACGAGTTCCGCCCGGCAGTCGAACGTCGCCAGCAGACGCCCCGTATACCGGGTGTCCTCCGCGGCGACCGCATCGGCCGTGGCCAGTACGGTCCGGGCGCGCTCACTCAGATCGGCCAGATTGCCGATCGGCGTGGCGACGACATACAGGCATCCGCAAGCGGATTCGGCGGGCGAGGAGGCGGACATGCCCGCGACTGTGCCGTCGCGCTCCGATGGAAACAAGTCGCGTCCGTGCATTGACCGGCACACCGCCGTTGACAGGCGCTGGAGCGCTCCCGATACTGCCAACGCGCCGGCAACCGCCACGCCCCATCGCGACCTGTGGACAACGGTCTCCCGACCATGGCGCACCGCGGCCCCGCCTCTGCGGGGCCGGACACGCACCCTGCCGCGCGACGACGTGCGCGCGCTGCGATCGGCACGCCCACACCTGTGGAAACCACCATGCGGCTCAAAGCGCTTCG
>CAJXKK010000074.1 GCA_913055615.1 uncultured Ectothiorhodospiraceae bacterium | reverse complement strand
TGGTGCCGGCGAGAGGAATCGAACCTCCGACCTATCGATTACGAATCGATTGCTCTACCGACTGAGCTACACCGGCACGGTCAAAATCGGGATGGCGAAGGATAGCCGCCCGCAGGCCCGCTGTACAGGGGGGGTACGGGCCGTTGCGCGGCGCCGGGCACTGCGTCAATCGCCGGCCGGCGTCGGTCGCGCCGCGGCCGCGGGTGGCCAGCGATAAGGCGCCGGATCGAGCGCCGGCTTCCGGCCGGCGACCAGATCGGCCGCGAGTCCGGCCGACGCCGGCGCCGTCACGATGCCATTGCGGAAGTGCCCGGCACTGACCCACAGGCCGGCCAGCGCCGGATGCGGCGCGATGGTCGGGATACCGTCGTCGGAGCCCGGGCGCAGGCCCGCCCAGTGCGCCCGCACCGGGACCTCCGAGAGCGCGGGCAACAGGCAAGTGGCCGCGTCGAAGAGCTCGGCGCGAGCGCTGGTGGTCGGGGTCGCGTCAAAGCCCGCCTCCTCGACCGTGCTCCCGGCCAGTACGGTGCCATCGGCGCGGGGAATCAGATAATGGCCTTCCGTCAGTACGATCCTTTCGAGCAGGCCGGGTGGCGGCGCGAACGCCAGCATCTGCCCGCGCACCGGGCGGATACCGGGGGGTTCGGCACCGAGACCGCCCAGCAGGCCTGCACTCCAGGCCCCCGTGCAGATCACCACGGCATCGGCATCGATACGCCCGCCAGCGGTATCGAGTCCGATCGCGCGCCCATTGGCGTGCGCGACGCCCGTCACCGCGGTTTGCTCGAGCACGCTAACGCCCTCACCCACCGCAAGCGCGATCAGTGCGCGCAGCAGGCGCGGGTTGCGGATGCTGGCGATATCCGGCAGCAGCCAGCAATGGCCGGCGGGCGGGCGCAGGCCGGCGACCATCGCCGTCAACTGGCCGCGAGCCAGCGGGGTCGCCGCCACGCGCTGACGCTCTGCCCAGGCACGGACCTCGTCGGGGTCGTCCTCGTCGATGACGATCATGCCGCCGGGGCGGTACTCGGGGTCAACGCCGGTGCGCTCGCGCAGGGTCTCGGCGAGCCCCGGCCAGATGGCCTGCGAGTGCGCGGCGAGGGTGTTGACCGCGTCCGGAAAGCGCCACGGATGCAACGGCGAAAGGATGCCACCACCGGCCCAGGAAGCCTCACGGCCGCAGGCGCCGCGCTCGACCACCGTGACGTCGAAACCGCGCGCGCGCACTTCGCGCGCGGTGAGCAGGCCGATCAGCCCGCCGCCGGCGATGAGGGCATGCGGCATCGGAATCGCCAGTGAGACCGAACAGGAAGATGAGTGGAGCGGCCGACCGGAATCGAACCGGCATCACAACCTTGGGAGGGTTGGGTTCTACCGTTGAACTACGGCCGCATCGCGGTCACATAGTAGTGGTGGGTAGGCCGCCACGCAACTGGCACATCCGCTCGGGCGGGCGCCGGTGTAGAATGGCGCGCCGGAACGGTCGCGGGGAGTGATCACGATGCTTGTCAGTGTGAACGGAGAGGAATACGAACTGCCCGAGGCCGTGACCGTCGCCGAGCTGGTCGAGCGCGTGGGCCTGGCGGATCAGCGTATCGCGCTCGAGCGCAATCGCGAGATCGTCCCGCGCAGCGAGTACGCGGCGACCAGGCTCGCCGAGGGTGACCGCGTCGAAATCGTCCGCGCCATCGGCGGCGGCTGACCGGCACGTTTTTCCATCACCACATCCAGGGGCGCCACTGAGCGCCGCGGGAGCGATCATGACCACCGCGACAGCGTCCAGCACAACTTTTGCCGACGAACCGCTGATCGTCGGCCAGCATCGGTTCGCGTCCCGCCTGCTCGTGGGCACGGGCAAGTACGCGGACTTCGGACAGGCGCGCGCGGCGATCGACGCCAGCGGGGCTGAGCTGGTCACGCTGGCCATCCGGCGCACGAACCTCGGCCAGAACCCGGACGAGCCCAACCTGCTCGACCACCTGCCCCCCGACCGGTTCAGGCTGCTGCCGAACACCGCCGGCTGCTACACGGTGGAGGACGCCGTACGGACCTGCCGCCTGGCGCGCGAGCTGCTCGGCGGCCATACGCTGGTCAAGCTGGAGGTGCTGGGCGACGAGCGTACGCTGTACCCCGATGTGCCGGCTACGCTGACCGCACTCGAGCAACTGGTCGCCGAGGGCTTCGAGGTGATGGTCTACACCAGCGACGACCCGGTCATGGCGCGCCGCATGGAAGACGCCGGAGCGCTGGCGGTCATGCCGCTGGCCGCCCCGATCGGCTCCGGTCTGGGCATCCAGAACCGCTACAACCTGCTGGAGATCATCGACAACGCCGGCGTCCCGGTGCTGGTCGACGCCGGCGTCGGCACGGCCAGCGACGTCACCATTGCCATGGAGCTCGGCTGCGACGGCGTGCTGCTCAATACCGCGATCGCGCATGCCCAGGACCCCGTGCGCATGGCCGAAGCCATGAACCTCGGCGTCCGCGCCGGCCGCGCCGCCTTCCAGGCCGGCCGCATGCCCCGCCGCCGCTACGCCTCTGCGTCCTCTCCGGAAGAGGGGACGTTCTTTTAGAACCACGGATGGACACAGATGAACACAGAGTGGCGTGGCGCGCTCATATCGCTCCCGGGAGCTGCGCTGACGGGGCGTCGAGGAATCCGGCCGCGTTTTGAACCACGAATGAACACGAATACACACGAATGGTGGCTTGCTGGCACATAATCTTTACGTGAGCTTCGCTGTAAGGCTGTTGTGGTGATTCACGCCGTCGGGCGAGACGCCGCTCTCAGCGAAGCTCCGTCAAGATTAGCCCTTCAACAACCCCATTCGTGTCCATTCGTGTCCATTCGTGGTTCCAAACTCCGTATCCGTTACGCAACGGGATCAGCGAAGCTCCCGCACCACAACCGAACCGAACGCGCCACTCTGTGTTCATCTGTGTCCATCTGTGGTTCCGCAGTTCTCTTTCGCCGCCGTGAGTCCAATCCGGAGTCTTCGTGACCGAGCAGTCTGATTCGAGCAGTGAGCGCATGCGGCCGATTCGCAGTTTCGTGCTGCGCGAGGGGCGCCTGACCGATGGTCAGCGGCGGGCGCTGGAGGCGCTGTGGCCGCGTTATGGCGTGGACGCGAAGCAGCGCATCGATCCATCGGCGCTGTTCGGGCGCGAGGCGCCGGTGTGGCTGGAGATCGGGTTCGGCAACGGCGAGGCCCTGCGTCATATGGCCGGGCAGCATCCCGAGGTCGATTTCCTCGGCATCGAAGTCCACCGCCCCGGGGTGGGCCGGCTGATGAACGCGCTGGCCGAGGACGGGCTCACCAACGTGCGCGTGCTGCGCGCCGATGCCGCGGAGATCGTGCGCGAGCAGATCCCGGATGGCGCGCTCGAACGGGTGCTCGTGTTCTTCCCCGACCCCTGGCCGAAGAAGCGCCACCAAAAGCGCCGCCTGATCCAGCCGGCGTTCCTCGATGCGCTGGCGCGCGTCCTGCGCCCCGGCGGCCAGCTGCATCTGGCGACGGATTGGCCCGATTACGCGGAGCATATGCGCGCGGTGGTCGATGGCCATCCGGCGTTCGAGCACACCGGGGCGGACGAGCACCAGCGCCCGGCGTATCGCCCGGCCACCCACTTCGAGGAGCGCGGTGAGCGCAAAGGCCATCCCGTGCGCGACCTGCTCTACCGGCGCACACCCGATCCCACGGCGGGCGCCGCCTGAGCCGCGGGCCCCGCACACCTGCATCGCCAAAGGGCCCCGACGCGGTATCATGCGCGCTTCGACGAGCGCGCCGCGATGCCGTGGCGGCGCCCGACGGCCCTGCGGGAGGAGACGATGTCGCTGGAACACCCGATCGTTGCCGTAACCGGCTCATCCGGCGCCGGGACCTCGACCGTGCGCAATGCCTTCGAGGCCATCTTCCGCCGCCAGGGCATCACACCCGTCTACATTCAGGGCGACAGCTTCCACCGCTACACGCGCGCCCAGATGGCGACCGCGATCCAGTCGGCCCAGGACGAGGGCCGCACGATCAGCCACTTCGGCCCCGAGGGCAATCTGTTCGATCAACTCGAGGCCCTGTTCCGTGAGTACGCGCAGACCGGGCAGGGCTGGCGCCGGCTTTATCTGCACAACGCCGAGGAGGTCGCCGAACACGGCGGCAGCCTCGCGGAGGGCGAGTTCACGCCCTGGGAGCGACTGCCGGACGGCACCGACGTGCTCTTCTACGAAGGCCTGCACGGGGGCATCGTCACCGCGGAGTACGACGTCGCGCAGCACGTCGATTTCCTGGTGGGCGTCACCCCGATCGTCAACCTCGAATGGATCCAGAAGATCCACCGCGATGCCGGCGCGCGCGGGTACACGCCCGAGGATACGGTCGAAACGATCAAACGGCGCATGGACGACTACGTCGAATACATCACGCCGCAGTTCTCGCGCACCGACATCAACTTCCAGCGCGTGCCGCTGGTGGACACATCCAATCCGTTCGTCGCGCGCGAAGTGCCCTCGGCGGACGAGAGTCTGGTGGTGATCCGCTTCGGCGACGCCACCCGCGCACGCATGGATTTCCCCTACCTGCTGGCGATGATCGAGGGGGCCTTCATGGCGCGGCCGAATACGCTCGTCATCCCGGGCGGGAAACTGGGATTCGCGATGGAACTGATCCTGACCCCGTTCATCGAGCGCCTGAGCCGGGGTGAACGCATCCGTGAATGAGTGCGCAGGCCGCCGACGCGGCCGCTGACGGCGACGAATCCGCACCGCATCGATCCAACCCGAACCGCCCGGAGCCCGAACATGCA
>CAJXKK010000073.1 GCA_913055615.1 uncultured Ectothiorhodospiraceae bacterium | reverse complement strand
CCCGTCGCCGAAGGCCGTATCGCCGTGCAGACCCAGGGCGACGACCTCGCCATCCTCGAGATCAGCGAACGCGGGGACGACTGAGGCTGCCGGAACGCCTCGGCAACAGGTTGCGCGGTGTGGATTATTCCGGCGCAGTCGGTGCGTCGCGCCAAGGCGCGGAGTGCGCCAGGGAACGCAAAGAAACCCGATGATGGGTATTCCCGTGTAGGAGCGGGCTTGCCCGCGAAGCGTCGCGGTCCCCCATGCGGACAACGCCGCACAGCGAGCTGCGATTTCCACCCTGTTTTCGGAACCGATCGGCCTTTCCTTCGCGGCCCTTCCTTGGCGCACTCCGTGCCTTGGCGAGAGCCATTGACCAATTATCCACGCAGCACGAATCCGTATTCGCGTGTATCGTATCGCCCGCCGCCCGCAATTCCCCAGGGGTTGTAAAAACCGATGACACCCGTAGTCGCCCTCGTAGGGCGCCCGAACGTGGGCAAGTCCACGCTGTTCAATGTGCTGACCCACTCGCGGCGCGCG
Source organism: uncultured Ectothiorhodospiraceae bacterium (assembly GCA_913055615.1). Taxonomy (GTDB): domain Bacteria; phylum Pseudomonadota; class Gammaproteobacteria; order XJ16; family Halofilaceae; genus Halofilum. The sequence continues at coordinate 4,279 of CAJXKK010000073.1, read as the reverse complement.
CTGGTTGCCGATGTGCCCGGTCTCACGCGTGATCGCCAGTACGGCATGGCGCGCGTCGGTGAGCGCGACATCATCGTCGTGGATACCGGTGGCCTGACCGACGAGCGTGAAGCGCTCGATCAGCAGATGGCGGTCCAGACCGAAGCGGCGATCGAAGAGGCCGACATCGTGCTGGTCCTGATGGATGCGCGCGACGGCGTGCTGCCGGCGGATTCGGCGGTGATCGAGCGCCTGCGGCGCAACGGCAAACCGTTTCGGATCGTCGTCAACAAGACCGACGGGCTCGATCCGGACGCTGCGCTGGCGGACTTCCATGGCCTCGCCGGTGAGGCGCCGGTCGGCATCGCGGCGAGCCAGGGCCGGGGCGTCGCGCGTCTGGCCGATACGGTCGCGTCAATGCTGCCCGCGGTCGCTGGATCTCCGGAAACGGCTGAAACGATCGCCGCCGGCGGGGTGCGCGTCGCGATCGTCGGGCGCCCGAACGTCGGCAAATCCACCCTGGTGAACAGGCTGCTGGGCGAAGAGCGCATGCTCGCGATCGACCAGCCCGGTACCACGCGCGATGCGGTCGAGATCCCGTTCGAGCGCGACGGGCGGACGTACACCCTGATCGATACCGCGGGCCTGCGCCGGCGCTCGCGGGTCGCCGGTGCGGTCGAGAAGTTCAGTGCGCTGAAGACGCTCGAGGCCATCAAGGCGGCCAATGTCGTCATCCTGGTGCTGGATGCCCGCCAGGGCCTGGCGGAGCAGGACCAGCATGTTGTCGGTCACGTCCTCGATGCGGGCCGGGCGCTGGTCGTGGCCATCAACAAGTGGGACGGGCTGGACCGCTACACGAAGGACCGTGTGCGCGCGGATCGCGAACGCCGTTTCGGTTTCGTCGATTTCGCCGAGACGCGCTATATCTCGGCGTTGCATGGCACGGGCGTGGGCGATCTCCTGAAGGGAGTGGATCGGGCGCATGCGGCCGCGATGGTGAACCTGCAGACGCACCAGTTGACCACGACGCTGGAAGACGCCGTCGCCGAGCATCAACCGCCGCTGGTCGGCGGCGCGCGCGTCAAGCTGCGCTACGCGCACCAGGGCGGCAGCAATCCGCCGACCATAGTCATTCACGGCAACCGTGTGGATCGACTGCCGGCGGCCTATAAGCGCTACCTGGAGAAGCGCTTCCGCGAACAATTCGGCCTGCGCGGTACCCCCGTGCGGTTCGAGTTCCGCAGCGGCGAGAATCCGTACTCGAAGAAGGACCGGGCGCAGCGGCCGAAAAACAAGCGCGGGAGCCGCTCCTGAGTGCTCGCCGTCTCCGCGGGCGGCATCGCGAGCCGCGGCACGTCAGTACGCCCCCATCCCGGGGCCGCCACCCATCATGCCCATGCCCAGCCCGAGCATCATGCCGAGCACGCCGATCGCGATGTAGACAAGCATCAGTGCCCCGAAGATCGTGAAGTACGTCTTCAGTCGGCGCATCGCCAGTTCGGCTGCGGCGTCATCGCCCGTGATATACGCCTGATCGATACTGCCGGCGGCCTGCATCAGCGATATGCCGGCCCAGATCGGGATCCAGCAGATCAGGATGCCCACAATACTGAGCGCGGTAAAAACGCCGCTGATGATCAGCATCACGCCGACCAGCTGCATCCAGAATTTGCCGCGATACAGCGGCTCGATCAGTCGCTGGATATCATTGCCCGCCTGCGTATGGGCTTCCATGGAAATCTCCCTCGTTTTGATGTTCTATTTGTGTCGCTGACATCAATCGACAGTTTACGGACCACTCGGATCAGGCCTGTTCGCCGCCGCCGCGCTTTTACTCGCCGGCGGGACCAGCGCCGAAAGCTCGCCCACGTACAGCGCGGTCGCCCCGCATACAGCGACCGGCATAGCGATCAGGTTCAGGCCGGGGATCGCGGTCAGCCCCATGATTACCGTACCGAAACCGAGCGCCACACTGCGTCGCCGGGCGATCAGAGCGCGTCCTTCGCGGAAAGTGACGCCGTGATTGCCGAGCGGGCAGTCGGCGTATTCGAGTGCCATCATCCACGCGCCGAAGGCGAGCCACAGGAAAGGGGCCGCGAGGTTGATGCCCGGGATCAGGAACAGCAGCAGTAACGGCAACGACCAGGCCGCGAGATAGATCAGCTTGCGGACCTCGGCACCGATGCTCGCGGTCGCGTCGGAGATCATCCCGCGCTGGATGCCTTCCTCGCCACGGCCGCCCCGCAGATCGCGCTCGACCCGGTCCGCCAGCAGCCCGTTGAACGGCGCCGCCACGAGATTGGCCAGCAGGGTGAACGCGTAGAACGACACCAGTGCCGCACCGACCGCGAAAATCAGCCACAGCAGCGCCCGGATGACCCGGATGTCGAGCCATTCCGGCAGGACCCACTGCAGGAAATCCTGGAATGCCGCCGCGCCGAACCAGATACCCGAGCCGAATATGAGTACGTTGATCAGCAGCGGCAGCAGCGCATAGCGGGTGACACCGGGGCGCCGAACCAGGCGGAAGCCCTGCAGTGCATAACCTGCCCCCCGTGTGAAATCGGCAATCATTCGGCCTCCATCCGGCCCACATTCCGCGAACACCACGCTACCGTACCCGATACCCGGTCACGCCGGAACCGATGCCGACACCTCTTTATGCCAGCCTTCGCGGGCAGGGTTTTCCCGTGATCGTTTGATTACGAGCGACGGCGCGTCTGCAACCGGCGCCACCGCACCGTTTGAATGTGCGCGGCACGCTCGAATTATCCGATCGCGCCCCGCACCGGCATCGCGCGCGTTCGCCTTCGGCGAAAACGCGCCTACGCTTTGTCGGATACGTTTCCCGTATCGTAGGCCGGCCTTCGCCCGCAACGAAGTGGAGGGCAAATGCCGGCAAAGCGTGTCCAGGTGCGAAGGTCTCCCGCGATGCAAGCCTTTTTGCCGGCATTGCCCGGCGCCAACCGCTGCGATGACCGAACGCTCATCAATTGCCGGGCAAGGCCGGCCTACGAGCTCTTGTAGGAGCGAGCTTGCTCGCGAAGGTGGCCGGACGAGGCCTCGGGTTCGACCGCGTTTGTGGCAGCCGTATCGTCGGGATGACTGCCGCTGCCGCTGTCGGGTATACGCCGTGCGAGCCGTCGGCCTTCGCCGATGGCGAAGACCTTTACATCCGGCCAGAAGGCATCAAAGTCGGCATGCAGCGCGTCGTAATTCGCACCGATATCGTTCGCCAGCATCGCCAGCGGGTTTTCCCGTGACAGCCGCCGGCTCATGCGTTTAAGCGCGAACACCATGCCGTCGAAGTGGGCATAGGATTCGAGCCAGTCGTCGTCGCGCAGCGACGGCAGGATGCGCTGTAGTCGGGGCGGCAGGATGTCATATCGGGCCGTGAGGACCGAATAGGCATGCGTTCGGTGGCGGCGGAAGTCCGCGGACGCAGTATGCGCCCAGCGCGCCGCGAGGAAGTGATCGAAGGCCATGTCGATCGCGATGCCCGCGAACCGCCGATGCGCCGCCGGTAAGCGCCCGATGGCACGCCGCACCACCGGATGCGCGTCCGTGAAGCCGTCGACGGATCGGTGCAGCCGGATGCCCCGCACCACGGCCGGGACATAACGCCCCTCGGGCCGCCCCTTGGCGAAATCGCCGAGGAAATTGCCGAGGATCGACTCGGGGGAGCCGTCGGCCAGGGCGAGATGGGCGAGGTAGTTCACGGTTGAAACGATTTCCCGGGCGCTGCGAAGGAATTCCCTGACACCGGTGGCCCGCTCCGCGATACGATCGGCGCCGGTCAACCCTCAGCATACGGGAATCGCCTGCCATGAACGACTCACGCGAGAGACGCCCGGGTGTACTGCAGATCTTCAAGAGCGTCGGCGCGGCGTTCTTCGGCGTCCAGTCCGAAGCGAACCGCCAACGCGACTTCACCCACGGCCAACTCCACCACTACGTCCTCGCGGGCCTCGTCGCGACCGTCGTGTTCGTCCTGGTCCTGTGGGGGGTCGTGCAGCTTGTGCTCACTCTCGCCGGCGTAGAGTAGGGCGAGAACCACAGATGAACACAGATAAACACAGATGAAGGGGCGCTTTCGCGCGGCAGCGCTTCCGGGAGCTTCGCTGATTCGTTGTGGCCCGCGATTGTAAAAATGGAACCACAAAATGAATACAAGATAAGGGCGTGATCCTGCTCGACGTTTCTACCCACTCGTCCTTATTTTGTGTTGCGGCCTCAACCGGTCAGTGCAACAGTTCTTCAAATGCCTCGTAAGGCGTTTTCCAGTCCAGCACGGCTCTTG
>CAJXKK010000072.1 GCA_913055615.1 uncultured Ectothiorhodospiraceae bacterium | reverse complement strand
AATCCGTCGAATTCGAGAGGAACTCGAGACGTCCGTGTTTTCGCCTGTCTGCCGGCATTGCCTCCGCTACGCTTCGGCAAGGCCGGCCTACCAGGCGTTCTTTGCGTCCCCTGGCGTCCTCCGCGCCTTGGCGAGAGGCAATAACGGCGCAGGAACAGACATCACGACTTCGGTATGTCGCGAGCGTCGATAGATCACAGGCACCGTCAGCCGACCAGCAGCATCTCCAGCAGGGCCTTCTGCGCATGCAGGCGGTTCTCCGCCTCGCGCCAGACGACGCTCTGCGGGCCGTCGATGACCTCGGCCGCGACCTCCTCGCCACGGTGGGCCGGGAGGCAGTGCATGAACACTGCGTCCTGGTTTGCGCGCGCCATCAGCGCCTCATCGACCTGGAAATCCTGGAAGGCGGCGCTGCGGTGATCCTGTTCGGATTCCTGGCCCATGCTGGCCCAGACATCGGTAACGAGGATATCGGCGCCTTTCGCCGCCTCGGCCGGTGAGTCGACCAGCCGTGCGGCATCGCCCGCGCGGGCCAGGATGTCGGGATCGGGCTCGAAGTCGCCCGGGCAGGCGATGCGCAGTTCGAAGCCGAGCAGGCGGGCGGCGTTGATCCAGGAGTGGCACATGTTGTTGCCGTCGCCGATCCACGCGGCGGTGCGCCCGGCGATGTCGCCCTGCAGTTCAAAGAAGGTCTGCATGTCCGCCAGCAGCTGGCACGGGTGGCAGCGGTCCGTGAGGGCGTTGATGACCGGCACGCCGGCGTGCGCGGCGAAGCGTTCGACGTTCTCATGCGGCCCGGTCCGGATCATGACGGCGTCGCACATGCGCCCGATCACGCGGGCGGTATCCTCGATCGGTTCACCGCGCCCGAGCTGGGTGTCGCGCGGCGAGAGGAAGATGGCGTCGCCACCGAGCTGGCACATGCCGGCCTCGAACGAGAGGCGGGTCCGGGTCGACGATTTCTCGAAGATCATCGCGAGGACGCGGCCGACCAGGGGCTGGTGGACCGTGCCGGTGCGATGCATCTCGCCGAGTTCGATGGCGCGCGCGATCAGGGAGCGGAATTCGTCGGGCGTCAGATCATCGAGCGTTAGGAAGTGGCGTACGGTCATGGCGTCAGCCCTCCGCGAGGAAATCGCGCACGATGGTGGCAACGCCGTCGACGATGCGGTCCGCCTCGTCTTCGGTGATGATCAGTGGCGGCAGCAGCCGCACGGTGCGCCCGGCGGTGACGTTGATCAGCAGGCCAGCGTCGAGCGCACGGCGCATGAGCTCGCCGCAGTCGCGGTCGAGTTCAATGCCGATCATCAGGCCGCGGCCGCGGATCTCACGCACGCCGGCGAGGTCGCCCAGCGCCGTGCGGAAGCCGGTCACCATCCGCTCGCCGAGCGCCGCCGCGCGTTCGACGAGGCCGCCCTGCTCGATCGCGTCGAGTACGGCCAGGCCTGCGCGGCAGGCGAGGGGATTGCCGCCGAAGGTGGTGCCATGGCTCCCGGGTACCAGCGTCTCCGCGGCCTCGCCGCGCGCCAGACAGGCGCCGATGGGTACGCCATTGCCAAGCGCCTTGGCTACGGTGGTTACGTCCGCGGTCACGCCTTCATGCTGCTGCGCGAACCACGCGCCCGTGCGCCCCATGCCGCTCTGGATCTCGTCGCAGATCAGCAGCCAGCCCTTTTCATTACACAGCGTCCGCAGGGCCGCAAGGCGTCCCTCCGGCAGCGGCCGGATCCCCCCTTCGCCCTGGACCGGCTCGATCATCAGGGCAACGATGTCTTCACGCTCGCCGGCGAGCGTGCGGATGGCGTCGAGGTCGCCGAACGGGACCCGGTCGAAGCCTTCGAGCATCGGGCCAAAACCGGCCTGCGCCTTCGGGTTGCCGGTCGCGGTCAGCGTCGCGAGGGTTCGCCCGTGGAACGCCTGTTCGCAGACGACGATGCGCGGCGCCTCGATGCCGCGGTCATGGCCATAACGGCGCGCGATCTTGATGGCCGTCTCGTTCGCCTCGGCGCCGGAGTTGCAGAAGAACACCCGCTGCTGGCCGGCATGTTCCGCGATACGGCGCCCGAGCTCACGCTGTGCCGGGATGTGGTAGTTGTTGGATACGTGGATGAGGCTGCGCGCCTGATCGGCCAGCGCATCGGCGACCCCCGGATGGGCGTGGCCCAGGCCGCAGACGGCGATGCCGGCGAGCGCGTCGAGGTACTCGCGGCCGCCGTCGTCCCACACGCGCGCGCCCTCACCACGCACGAGCGTCACGGGCAGGCGGCCATAGGTGTTCATCAGGGCGTCGGACATCGTCTCAGCCTCGCGGGTCCGTAAACGCAAAACGGCCGCACGCGGGCGGCCGCCGGTCTTCGCCCCCGGGCCGGTGGTGCCGGGGCATTGTGCCCCGCCGGGTCTGTCAAGAGGCGGAAGCGGCGATTATACGGCCGCGCGCGCGGGTTGCAAAAAAACGGTTGCGCGCCAATGACGAACAGGGGGGCAGGTGCTACGATATCCGATCGGAACACCCACTTTGCTTAACGTATCGAGGTCTTGATGGACGTCCAGCAACGCATCCGCGAACACATCGCATCCCAGCCGGTCGTGATTTTCATGAAGGGGTCGCCGGATACGCCCATGTGCGGTTTCTCCGCACGCACGGCGGAGGCGCTGAAGTCCTGCGGTCGCCCGTTCGCGTGGGTCGACGTGCTCGCCGATCCGGAGATCCGCAGCGAGCTGCCGCGCTATGCCGATTGGCCGACCTTCCCGCAGATCTACATCGACGGTGAACTGGTCGGCGGCTGCGACATCACGCTGCAGCTCCACGAGCAGGGCGAGCTCGAGAAGATGGTCCAGCAGGCGGCCGACACCGCCGCCTGAACGGCCCTGCTACGCGGGTCAGTCGCGCAGTGCGCGCTCGGCCCGCGAGGTCAGTTCAGCCGGGGATAATGGCGTCCCCGGTCCCCCCCAGATGGCGTGCCCGATCCGCAGTTCGATATCGGGGTCGCCGCCGCGCGGGCGCCCGATCGGGCGCCCGGCGACCTCGCGTTCGATCCGGGCGAATACCGCATCGCGGAAGCCCGCGGCGTCGGGCGCCGACATGACCAGCCCGAAGCGCCGGTCGCTGATCCGGGAGACCGCATCGGTCGGGCGAACGGCGCGTACGAGCCGCCGCCCGATCCGGCTCAGCGCGACGGCGGGGTTGTCCGTATCCACACCCGGTCCCGATACGTCGACCAGCGTCGCGCAGACCGCGCCACCGCGCATGGCGCTCTCCATCAGGTGGGTGGTGAGCTGCGCCTCGAAGTAGTCGGCGCCGCCGAGCCCGGTTACGTTGTCCGCGACCCAGTGCTCGCTGCGCGCCTCGCGGTTGCGGGCCAGGGTTTCGCTAGTCTCCAGCAGCATGTTCTGCGCGTTGGCGTGGCTGCCCGCCGCGAACACGCGGGCGATCAACTCCTCGGCGTCGAACGGCTTGTGCAGGAAATCGTCCACGCCGCTGCGGAACGCGGTCACCAGGGCCTGCACGCCCTCGCGCGCCGTCGACAGGATGACGGCCGTGTAGCGCCCCGCCTCCTCGTCACGTTCGCGGATCCGTTGCGTGAGCTGCAGCCCGTCCATGCCCGGCATCAGCCAGTCGGCGATGATGACGTCCGCCGGCCGCTCCGCCAGCAGTTCCAGCGCGCGGTTCGCCGACTCGGCGATGCGCACGTCGTCGTACCCCGCCTGTTCCAGAGCCCGCAGGAAATAGATACGCCCGGTGCGGGCGTCGTCGACGACGACGAGCGCGAGGTGCTCGTGGCGAAGATCCCGTAAAGCGTTCATTGCTCTCCTTCCGTCCATGCGTACCTGGCGGCGTCCGCGTGCAGCGCCTCCCAGCGATTGATGACCTCACAGAACAGCCGCGCGGTCATCTGTGTATCGTAGACGGCCGAGTGCGCCTCCGACTGTTCCCACTCCAGGCCGGCGGCGCGTGACGCGCGGGCAAGCACCGTCTGGCCATAGGCGAGGGCGCCCAGCGTGACCGTATCGAGATACGAAAACGGGTGGAACGGGTTGCGCCGGATGCCGCTGCGCTCGACCGCCGCGTTCACGAAGCTGAGGTCGAACGATGCATTGTGGCCGACCAGGATGGCGCGCGTGCAGCTGTTCTCCTTGACCGCCCGGCGCACCGGCTGAAACACATACGACAGCGCGTCGTGCTCATTGCGGGCCGCGCGCAGCGGGTGCCAGGGATCGATGCCGGTCACTTCCAGCGATTTCGGCTCCAGGTTGGCGCCCTCGAACGGCTGGACGTGCGTCGAGATCGTCTCGTCCGGTTCGAGTTCCCCCAGGTCCGTCATGCGCAGGGTAACGGCGGCGATCTCGAGCAGGGCGTCCGTGCGCGGGTTGAAGCCACCGGTCTCGACATCGACGACGACCGGCAGGAAGCCGCGGAAGCGCTGGGCCATCGGTGTGACCTTACCCGGTTCGTACATGCGTGATTTCCGGTCCCGTGGGTGGCGAACGGCGAACGGCGAACGCCTTCGGCTAGGCGCGCCCGGCTGATCGATTCCGCGCATGAGTCTGCTGGTACGCCTGCCAAAAGGCAATTCGACAGGTCGCGTCAGCTATCGCTCGCGCCGGTCCGGTCGTGGCGACCACCGGCCTGTCGTCGCGTGACGTGGGCGACCCGTCGACCGTGCGCGATGCGGGCCGCCAGGGCCTCCATCCAGCCCCAGAAACGCTCGCGCAGGCGGGCCATGGCGGAGCGCCGGCGCCAGTCCTCAAGCCGCAGTTCACGGGCGTTCGCGAAGTCGCCGTCGAGCATCTCCGCCGTCCGCTCCGCTATCACCCGCGAATGCACCGCCTGGTCGGCCTCAAGATGCCAGCGCAGGCCCCAGTGGTCGAAGTTGGCCGAACCGATCAGTACCCGCTCATCGGCGAGCAGGATCTTCTGGTGCGAGACCCGCGCGCGGTACTCGAATATGCGCACGCCGCGGCGCAGGAACCACTCATACCAGCGCTGGCCGGCGGCCTGTACCACGGG
>CAJXKK010000071.1 GCA_913055615.1 uncultured Ectothiorhodospiraceae bacterium | reverse complement strand
GTGCTTTACAACCCGCAGGCCTTCTTCACACACGCGGCATTGCTGGATCAGGCTTTCGCCCATTGTCCAATATTCCCGACTGCTGCCTCCCGTAGGAGTCTGGGCCGTGTCTCAGTCCCAGTGAGGCTGATCATCCTCTCAGACCAGCTACGGATCGTCGCCTTGGTAGGCCGTTACCCTACCAACAAGCTAATCCGACATCGGCTCATCCAATAGTGCGAGGTCCGAAGATCCCCCGCTTTCCCCCGTAGGGCGTATGCGGTATTAGCCCGAGTTTCCCCGGGTTATCCCCCGCTACTGGGCAGATTCCGATGCATTACTCTCCCGTCCGCCACTCGTCGGCGCCCCGAAGGGCCCGTTACCGTTCGACTTGCATGTCTTAGGCATGCCGCCAGCGTTCAATCTGAGCCAGGATCAAACTCTTCAGTTCAAACCTGCAGTAGTCCGAAGACTACTAAAAACAGCTTGATGAAAAGTTTAGACCCGAAACGCTCAAAGGCTGTTTCGGGACGCTTTCCATCGATTTCATTGCGTACCGCAATTCCATCGATACAAGCGCCCACACAAGTCACTTGATCCGTATTTTTAAAGAGCGGGGGCCTGTTTTGCTTGCCCCGTTACCGAGCCTTCAAATAGTACGCTTGATGCCGGATGCCGTCAATAGTTGATGAATCCGATATCGCGTTTTCGAGGCCCGCCGACAGCGGCTGCCGGAGCCCGGCTTGCCGGGCGAAGCGGCGCATTATACAGCGCCGCCGGCCTTGGTCAACCCGTTTCGGCACCGTTTTCCGGGGCCTCCGCGGCGGGATGCAAAGGGCGCCGCCCGCCCCGTTGTGCCCCTGATGAGGCGGCGCATTCTACACCCCAATCGGCCTTCGTCAACGCCCCAGGGCAACAAGTTCCCGCCCGTGGCCCGCCTCTGCGCCGGAGATGCCCGCCCACGGTCGTTCAGGGATGGCTCAGACGACCGTTACGCGGGCGTACCGGCGCTTGCCGACGCGGAAGACATGCACGCTGCCCCGCTCGAGCTGCAGATTCCGGTCTTCGACGCGCTCGCCGTCGATCCGCACGGCCCCCTGGCCGAGCATCCGCAGGGATTCGGACGTGGAACCGGTCAGCCCCGCGTCACGCAACAGATGGGGTAACGGAATCGCACCGTCATCGGCGGCGGCCACTTCCCGGTCCGGCACGTCCTCCGGGCCACTGCCCTGGCTGAACTGCGCGATGAAGGCGGCCTGGGCCGAATCGGCCGCCGCCGCACCCTGGAAGCGCGCGGCCAGTTCGTGCGCGAGTTCGAACTTGATATCGCGGGGATTGCGTCCCTCGTCGGCCTCGCGCCGCAGGCGCTCGAGGTCGGCCTCCGGGCGCAGGCTCAGCAGACGGAACCAGCGCCACATCAGTTCGTCCGAGATCGACATGACCTTGCCAAAGATACTCGGCGCGTCCTCTTCGATGGCGATGTAATTGTCCAGCGACTTCGACATCTTCTGGACGCCATCCGTACCCTCGAGCAGGGGCATGGTCATCACGACCTGCGGCGGCATGCCCTCCTGCTTCTGGAGCTCACGCCCGACCAGCAGATTGAAACGCTGATCCGTACCGCCCAGTTCGACGTCGGCCTCGAGGGCGATCGAGTCGTAGCCCTGGATCAGGGGATAGAGGAATTCGTGGATCGCAATCGGCCGCCCGTCGCTGTAGCGCTTGTGGAAGTCATCGCGCTCGAGCATGCGCGCGACGGTGTGGCGGGCGGCGAGGCGGATCAGCCCGCTCGCGTCCATCGCGTTCATCCATTGCGAGTTGAACACGATCCGCGTGCGCTCGGGATCCAGGATCCGGAAGATTTGCTGGCGGTAGGTCTCGGCATTGGCCCGGACCTGCTCCGGCGTCAGCGGTTGACGGGTCGCGCTCTTGCCGGTGGGATCGCCGATCATTCCGGTATAATCGCCGATCAGGAAGAGGACCTCGTGCCCGAGTGTCTGGAACTGGCGCAGCTTATTGATCAGCACCGTATGCCCCAGGTGCAGATCGGGCGCGGTGGGGTCGAAACCGCACTTGATGCGCAGGGGGCGTTCGCTGCCCATGCGCTCGACGAGTTCTTCGTCGAGCAGGATATCGTCGGTACCGCGCCGGATCAGCGCGAGCGCATCGGAATCGACGCCCGTCATCAGGGCCTCCCTACGGTTGGCTGGCGGATTGACGCCGGCGGCCAGGCACTCGTGGCGGGCCGCAGCGGCGGGTGATTGTAACCATTCGCCGACCCGGGATCATCGCGGCCGGACACCCGTCACAAAGGGTGCAATTGTAATGTGCGGCGAATTGACGGTTGCGCGGGCGTGGGGCATTGTTGCAGACCCCGTTGCAGTGATCAGTCACATTCGTGAAAAAGAATATAAGTATCCGATCCGACTACAAGACACCGATCGACGCGCGTACTCGCCGGCGCCCGAACCTCCATTGGGGTCTGCGCTGGGCCGCGTTCACGCTTGGTTTCGTCGCCCTCGGCGTGGTCATGGCGAAATCGCAGGAGCCGGCGGCCGAGGCCGCAGAGAGCGTCACCGAAGAGGCCGCGAACAGCCTGGCGAGCGAAGACCTCGCGCTGCCATTGAACGTCGGATTGCCGGAACAGGCCGTCGCCGAAACCGCTGACTCGGCCATTGCGGAGCGGCAATCGGTTACCGTCGCTCGGGGCGACACGCTCGCCCGTCTGCTTCAGGGCGTCGATGTCGACAGCCGCACGATCCACGCGATCGCCACGGCGGGCGACGCCGGTCGCGCGATGACGCGCCTGCATCCCGGCGACGAGATCGATCTCGGTTTCGACGAATCGGGACAGCTTGTCCGGATCGATTACCGCAAGGCCCCGGATCGCCGGATCGAGTTCGTACGCAACGACGGCGCCTTTGAAGGCCGAATCGTCGAGGAAGAACTGGAACGGCGGATCGAACACGCCCATGGCGTTATCCGGACCTCGCTTTTCCATGCGGCCGCTGACGCCGGGCTGGGAAACCGCATGATCATGGAGCTGGTCGACATTTTCGGCTGGGACGTCGACTTCGTGCTGGATATCCGCCGCGGGGACCGCTTCACGCTGATCCATGAAAGCTTCTACAGAAACGGCGACCGAGTCCGCACCGGGAAGATCGTCGCCGCCGAATTCGAGAATCGCGGCACCACGCACCGCGCGGTCCGTTATACCGATGCGGACGGCGAGACCGATTACTTCGCGCCCGACGGCACTTCCATGCGCAAGGCCTTCCTGCGCAGCCCCGTGGAGTTCAGCCGGATCAGCTCGCGATTCGGCAAGCGTTACCACCCGGTCCTGGAACAGATGCGCAATCACGAGGGGGTTGATTACGCGGCACGCCCGGGCACGCCGATCCGTTCTACCGGCGACGGACGCATCGTGCAGCGCGGCCGCAATGGCGGGTACGGCAATTTCATCCTCATCCGCCACGGCAACGGCTACAGCACGGCCTACGCCCACATGCGCAACTTCGCGAAGGGACAGCGCGTCGGCAGCAACGTCAAGCAGGGCGAGGTCATCGGTTACGTCGGCAGCACCGGCCGCTCGACCGGGCCGCATCTGCATTACGAATTCCGGGTCAAGGGTGATCACCGTGATCCGCTGAACATGGAGTTCCCCAGCGTCGATCCGATCGCCTCCGATCAGCGCGAGCGTTTCGAGGAGAAAACCCGGCCGCTCGTCGCTCAGCTGAGCACGCTGGGCCGCGCGTACGCCGCGCTTGACGAGTAACGTTGATGTCGGCGTCGCTGTACGTCGGCCTGATGACCGGCACGAGCGCCGACGGCATCGACGCCTGCCTCGCCTCCTTCCCCGAAAACCGGCCTGTAGAACACGCGAACCTCCAGCGCCCGTTCGGTGACGCGCTGCGGGAACGGATCCTGGCCGTGTGCCGGGCGGATGCGACGCTCGCGGACGCCGCCACCCTGGACATCGAGCTCGCCGACGCCAGCGCGTCCGCGGTCACCGAGCTGCTGAGCCGGGCCGGCATCGCGGCCGCCGACGTGCGGGCCATCGGTTCACACGGTCAGACCGTACTCCACCGTCCCGAGGGCTCCGCCCCCACGACCATCCAGCTCGGCGATCCGCATCGGCTCGCGGTGCTCACCGGCATCGACACCGTCGCCGACTTCCGCCGCGCGGATGTGGCCGCTGGCGGTGAGGGCGCCCCGCTGGCGCCGGCATTCCACGCGCAGGTGTTTGCCGCGGAAGCCGAGCGCCGCGCCGTGGTCAATCTCGGCGGCATCGCCAACGTCACGCTGCTGCGCCCCGGGGAGCCCGTCCTCGGGTTCGATACCGGCCCGGCGAACGTGCTGCTGGACGCCTGGATCGGGCGCCAGCAGGTCGAGCGGTTTGATGCCGAGGGCGCGTGGGCGGCTGGCGGTCAGGTGGTCGCGGGCCTGCTGGAGCGTATGTGCGCGGACCCCTGGTTCCAGCGGCCACCGCCGAAGAGCACGGGCCGCGAGCTGTTCCATGCCGGCTGGCTCGACGCCCATTTGACCCACACGGATCCGCAGCCGGCGCCCCGGGACGTACAGGCGACCCTGGCAGAATTGACGGCGCGCACGGTCGCCGAGGGCATTCAACAGGCCGGCAGGGTCGATCGGGTGCTCGTCTGCGGCGGCGGCGCCTACAACCCCGATCTGCTCGCAAGGCTCCAGCGGCGCCTGGACGGCCCGCCGGTCGAGACGACCGCCGAATACGGCATCGCCCCCAACCACGTCGAAGCCATGGCCTTCGCCTGGCTGGCCCGCCAGCGCATCGCGGAACGCCCCGGCAACTGCCCCAGCGTCACCGGCGCCAGCCGCGACCTCATCCTCGGCAGCCTGATCCGCGCCCCCGGGGTGGCTAAGGGCTAGAACCACGAATGAACACGAATGGACACGAATGGCGCCCCGGGCACGCGGCGCTTAAAGGAGCTTCGCTGAGGCGTTTGCGGAGAGTGACGTCTACTTATGAACCACAGATAGACACAGATGAACACAGATAAGGCCTAAAACCGCGATTGGGTGAGATCAAGTGCTCGCGGTCTACCCCCCACCGCCTTTGACTTTTATCTGTGTCCATCTGTGTCCATCTGTGGTTCTCATCCCCGACTTCAGCACCGGCACGCTCTCAGCGAAGCTCCGACAACCTCACGGCGTCGCGCGGCAGCATTCGTGTCCATTCGTG
>CAJXKK010000070.1 GCA_913055615.1 uncultured Ectothiorhodospiraceae bacterium | reverse complement strand
TACCGCATCGCCCTGCCGTGCGAGCTCGGCGGCGCGCGCTACTGCGGCATCGAGATCAGCCGCATGCGCGATCGGCGCGGCGCCTTCCAGCGCGGACGCCAGCAGCGGCGCATCGCGGCCGATCAGGACGACCGCGCGGGCCCGTTGCGCGACCGCACCGCGCAGCGGCGAGAAGTCGGCGTCCTTCGCATCGCCGCCCGCGATCAGCACCACCGGGCGATCCATACCATCGAGCGCGGCCGTCGTCGCACCGACATTCGTGCCCTTCGAGTCGTCGTACCAGCGCACGCCGTTGATTTCGGCCACGAAGCGGGTGCGATGCGGCAGGCTCTCGAACCCGGCGAGCGCCGCTGCCACGACGACCGGATCGGCACCGACCGCGCTCACCAGCGCGAGCGCGGCCAGCGCGTTGGCGCGGTTATGGGCACCGGCCAATGGCAGCCGCCCGGCATCGAGCAGCGGCGCGTCGCCCCGGGCGAGCCAGAGTTCCCCCCCACGCTCGATGACGCCGAAGTCATCATCGGCCGGCTCACCGGCCGTGAACCCGATCTGCGTGGCGACCCGGCTCGCCAGGCGGGCCGCACCGGGATCATCCCGATTAATCACCGCGGTACGGGTGCCGTTGTAGATCCGGCCTTTCGCCGCCGCGTATTCGGCCAGAGAGCGGTAGCGGTCCATGTGGTCGGCGCTGACGTTGAGCACCGTCGCCGCCGCGGCCTGCAGGCTGAATGTCGTCTCAAGCTGGAAACTCGACAGCTCGAGCACGTAGAAATCGGGGGCCTCGGCACCATCGGCGAGCAGGTCGAGCGCCGGCGGACCGAGATTGCCGCCCATACGCACCCGGTAGCCCGCAGCCTCCAGCAGCCTGCCCGCCATCATGGTTACGGTGCTCTTGCCATTCGAGCCCGTAATCGCGATCACCGGTGCGTCAGCGGCGCGGGCAAAGAGTTCGATATCGCCGATGCATTCCACGCCGGCCTGGGCGGCCGCTGCGATCGCGGGCTCCTGGAGCGACACGCCGGGGCTCATCACGATACGGCGCGCCCGGGAGAAACGACGACTGTCAAACGGACCCAGGCTGATGCGCGCGTCCGGCCAGCGTTGCCGGAACGCGGCCAGCCCAGGCGGATCCGCGCGGTTGTCGGCCACCTCGAACGGCTCGCCCGCACGGTCGAAGAAGCGCGCACACGACAGTCCGGTTTCGCCAAGGCCGACGATCAGCACGGGTTCCGGTTTGCGGGTCGCGGCAGTCATCGGATCTTCAGCGTCGCAAGGCCGATCAGAACAAGGATCACGGTCACGATCCAGAAGCGCACGATCACGCGCGGTTCCGGCCAGCCGCTCAGTTCGAAGTGATGATGCAATGGCGCCATGCGGAACACGCGCCGCCCGGTCAGCTTGTAGCTGGCTACCTGGACGATCACGGACAGCGTCTCGACCACGAACACGCCGCCCATGATCACCAGCACCAGTTCATGGCGCGCGATGACCGCCAGCACACCGAGCGCCGCCCCAAGAGAGAGCGAACCGACATCGCCCATGAACACCTGGGCGGGATAGGTGTTGAACCAGAGGAAACCGAGCCCGGCCCCGACGATCGTGCCTGCGAACACCA
Organism: uncultured Ectothiorhodospiraceae bacterium; assembly: GCA_913055615.1. Lineage (GTDB taxonomy): Bacteria > Pseudomonadota > Gammaproteobacteria > XJ16 > Halofilaceae > Halofilum. The sequence goes on along the minus strand of CAJXKK010000070.1, from coordinate 4,297 downwards.
CCAGCTCGCCCACGCCCGGGACATAGGGAATCTGGAGATAGGTGGAGAATTCGGTATGCCCGGCGGCGTAGACGATCACCCCGAGCGCGCCGGCGACCATGACGGTGGGCAGGATCGCCAGACCGTCGAGACCGTCCGTCAGATTGACGGCGTTGCTGCTGCCGATCACCACAAAATACACGAACGGTACGAAGGCGATTCCCATCGGGATGGCGATGTCTTTGAAGAACGGCACGATCAACTCGGTTTCCGCGGGGATCTCGGCCGCGACATACAGATAGAAGGCCACCGCCAGGGCGATCACCGACTGGGCCGTGTATTTGACCCCCGCCGGCAGGCCCTTCGAGTTGCCGTAGCGCAGCTTGCGCCAGTCGTCGAAGCCTCCGACAAGACCGAACGCGAGTGTCGTCAACAGCACCACCCACACTTGCTGGTTACTCAGATCGCACCAGGCGAGCGTACCGAGCGCCATCGACACCAGGATCAGGACGCCGCCCATCGTCGGCGTCCCCGTTTTCGTCAGATGCGTCTTCGGGCCATCGCTGCGCACGTACTGGCCGACCTTTGCCGCCGTGAGGTAGCGGATCACCAGGGGCCCGACCAGCAGCGCCAGCACGAGCGCGGTCAACACGCCCAGGATCGCGCGCAGCGTGAGATAGCGGAACACGTCGAAGCCGGAATGATACTGCGCCAGCCATTCGGTCAGTTCATACAGCATGACGGCCCTCCCCCGCCCCTTCGGCCAGAGCGGCCACGAGGCGTTCGAGGCGGTTGCTGCGCGAGCCCTTGACCAAGAGTGCGGTATCCGCATCCAGGCGTTCACGCAGCGAGGCCGCCAGCGTATCGAGGTCCTCGGCCGGCTCGCCCCCCGGACCGAAGGCCTGACAGGTGAGCTCACGGCTCGGGCCGAAGGCCCAGAGTCGTTCGATCCCGGCCACGCGGGCCTGCTCGCCGAGCGCGCGGTGCGACGAACCGGTTTCATCGCCGAGTTCACCCATCTCGCCGACCACGGCCCAGCACCGTGGTGCCGCCTCCGCGAGCACCGCGAAAGCGGCCGCGAACGAGCCGGGATTGGCGTTGTAGCTGTCGTCGAACACGATGCTCCCGCCCGGGCCGGCGCAGCGGCGCAGACGGCCACCAATCGGCTCCACCGCGGCCAGCCCGGCCACGATGGCGTCGGTGTCGATACCGGCCGCGTGGGCCGCGGCGGCCGCCGCCGCGGCATTCGCGCGGTTGTGGGCGCCCGGCAGCGGCCACTCGATGCGCTCGACCCGGTCACCGAGCGCGAGCTCGAAGGGTTCCTCGCTCACGATCCGGACATCCGCGCCTGCGGCACGGCCAAAGGTCAGACAGCGGCGCTCACCGGCGAAACCGCGCCACAGATCGACCCATGGCTCGTCCGCCGCGATGACGGCGATGGCGTACTCCGGCAACGCCTTGAAGAGCTCACCCTTGGCGTGGGCGACACCCTCGATCGAGCCAAAGCCCTCGAGATGCGCCGCAGCGGCATTGGTGACCAGACCGACATCCGGTACCACCAGCCGGGTGAGATAATCGATCTCGCCGGGATGGTTGGCGCCCATCTCGATCACGGCACCGCCGTGCGCGGCGTCAAGCTCGCAGAGCATGATGGGGACGCCGATCTCGTTGTTCAGATTACCGCGCGTCGCCAGCGCGTCGCCGCGCTGGCGCAGGATCGCGGCGATGCACTCCTTGACGGTCGTCTTGCCGTTGCTGCCGGTCAGGGCGAGCACGGGGGCGCCGAAGCGCTTGCGCCAGGCGTGGCCGAGCTGCCCCAGTGCCCGGCGCGCATCATCGACTACCAGACAGGGGAAATCGTCTGGTGCGTCGCGCTCGACGATCGCGGCCGAGGCGCCCCGCGCGATCGCGTCGTCGAGGAATTCGCGGCCGTCGAACCGCGGGCCCGACAGGGCCACGAACAGGTTCCCCGGCTCAAGCGAGCGGCTGTCGGTGGAGATACCCCGGAATGCGGCACGGGCGGCCCCACGCGTGAGCCGCCCGCCGATCCATTCGGCCACTTTGCCCATATCCGCGGCGATCATGGGACCTCCCCGGAGGTCAGGCCGAGCTGGCGGCGCGCGGCCTCGCGGTCGCTCCAGGGGAGGACCTCGTCGCCCCGGATCTGGACCGATTCATGACCCTTGCCGGCCAACAGGATCGCATCGGCGGGATCAGCCTCGCGCAGTGCCAGTTCCAGCGCCCGTTCGCGGTCGCGCTCGACGGTCACGCCCTGATCGGCTGGCATCCCGGCCAGGATTCCCGCGACGATCGCGTCCGGATCCTCGTGGCGCGGGTTGTCGTCGGTAACGACGATCCGGTCCGCACCGGCGGCCGCGGCGGCGGCCATGAGCGGGCGTTTGCCGCGGTCGCGGTCGCCGCCGGCGCCGAAGATGCACCAGAGCCGACCGCTGCAATGCCCGCGCAGGGCCGCGAGCGCCGCCGCCAGTGAACCGGCGTTGTGGGCGTAATCGACCACCACGGTGGCATGCCCCGGCGCCTGGAAGGCCTCCATGCGACCGGCGACCGGCCGCACCCGGTGGACGCGGCGGGCGATTTCCTCCGCCCCGTACCCAAGCGCCACCAGCGCCCCGCAGGCTGCCAGCAGGTTGTCGACATTGAAGGTGCCGATAAGCGGCACACGGACAGGGACCGCCACGCCGGCGACGATCAGATCGAAGCGCAGCCCACCCGGTTCCGCCACCACATCACTCGCGTACAGGTCACCACCCGTGCGGCCCCACGTAACCGCCCGGACTGCAGGGTCGAGGTCCCCGAGCAGGGATTGACCGAAACGGTCGTCCGCGTTGATCACGGCCGCCTTGAGCCCCGGCCAGGCGAACAGGCGCGCCTTGGCGGCGGCATAGGCCGCCTCGTCGGCGTGATAGTCGAGGTGATCGCGACCGAGCTGTGTCAGGACCGCCACGTCGATGCGGGTGCCGTCGAGGCGGTACTGGGCGAGCCCGTGCGAGGACGCCTCCAGCGCCAGCCGCCGCGCGCCCTGGCCCACGAGCCCCGCGAGTGCCGCCTGCAAGCCGATGGCGTCCGGCGTCGTCAGCCCGGCGTCGGTGACCTGACCGATGCGCCCGCGGCCGAGCGTCCCGAGGATAGCGGCGGGGGCGTCGGGTTCGTCCAGCATCGCCGCGATGAAATGCGAAACCGAGGTCTTGCCGTCGGTACCGGTCACGGCGATCACGGCCTCAAGCGCGGCGGCCGGCTCTTGCCAGAAGCGGGCCGCGATCGCCCCGAGTTGCCGGGCGAGTGCCGGGATACCGATCGTCGGCACACCGGCGGTGCGGCAGCGCTCGGCCATGCCCGCCGTCCAGCGCGGGTCGTCGGCATCGACGAACACGGCGCTGGCCCCGGCGCACAATGCGCCATCGAGGAAATCGAGGCCGTGGGTGCGCGTGCCGGCCAGGGCGACAAAACCGGCCCCGGGCGTGACGCGCCGGCTGTCCAGAGTCAGATCGGTGACCGTGGCATCACCGCCCGGCGCGGCATCGGTCAGACCGGCGCAAAGCGTCGTGAGCGCGCGCGGATCGGTCTGGACGGCGGCGGCCATCATGAGTCCTCTCCGCGGCGTGCCAGCATCCGACCATCGCCCGCATCCGGATGGATATCGAGAAGCCGCAATGCCCCGGCCATCACGCGACCGAAGACCGGCGCGGCCACCTGGCCACCGTAGTAATTCTCGCCCTGGGGTTCGTCGAGCACGACGACGGCCGCCAGGCGCGGATCGCTCGCCGGGGCAAAGCCGGCGAACAGCGCCCGATAGCGATCGCGCGCATACCCGTTGGCGGAGACCTTGTGCACGGTTCCGGTCTTGCCCGCGACGCGGTAACCGGAGATCGATGCGCGCTGCCCGGTGCCGGCATCCACGACCGACTGCAGCATGCCCTGGAGTTCACGCGCCGTTTCCGTGCTCAGCACGCGTCGACGCTCATCGGCAACCGCGTCGCGCCCCGGAACGGCGCGGAAATGGACCGGCGGCAGCATGCCGTCGGCCGCGATCGCCGCGTAGGCCCGGGTCAACTGCAGCGGCGTCACCGAAAGGCCATAACCGAACGACATCGTGGCCTGCTCGACCGAGCCCCAGTTGCGGGCCGGCATCATGCGGCCGCGCGCCTCACCCGGGAAACCGCTCCCGGTATCCTCCGCGATCCCGAAACGCGCGTAGGTCCGCCAAAGCGTCTCCGGCTCCAGCGACATCGCGATCCGGGTCGCACCGACGTTGCTCGACATGCGGATCACGCCGCTGACATCGAGCTCGCCCAGATCC
>CAJXKK010000069.1 GCA_913055615.1 uncultured Ectothiorhodospiraceae bacterium | reverse complement strand
GTCATAACGGCACCGACTCGAAATCGGTTGGGGGCATTGTGCCCCACGTGGGTTCGAATCCCACCCTCTCCGCCATATAAACAAAAAGCCCCGCTCCAAGCGGGGTTTTTTGTTTATACGGTGCAGGGTGCGTGGACGAACCGCGATCTCGCCCTGGTTGGCGTAGGTTGGGTTGACGAAGGAAACCCAACGGGTCGAGCGATCCGCCGGTACCACCTGGATCGTGTCGATGTATTACGCCTCGACCCGTCGGGTATCGCTGGCGCTCAACCCGACCTACGGCGCCCTTCGCCCTTCGCCCTGCCGCCTGCCGACACCCCACCCCATAATTTGCTAGTTTTCCGTTGCAACCCGCCACCAGGAGTCCGCATGAGCCAGCCATTCGCGAGCGTGGGCGAGTCCACGGATGTCGGCCGTATGCGTCAGCGCAACGAGGACTGCCTGCGCGTCCACCACGACACCGGTCTGCTCGTGGTGGCGGACGGCATGGGCGGGCATGCGGCCGGTGACGTGGCGAGCCGCATGGCGGCGGAGGTGGTGGAATCGGCCGCCGGGGACGATGGGCAGACGCTGGCGCAGGCGCTGTACCTGGCACACGAGGCGCTGATCGAGGCGGGCCACCGGGGCCGCGGCGCCCCGGGCATGGGAACGACCTGCGTGGCCTGCCGACTGCACGGGCGGCTGCTGGAGACCGCGTGGGTCGGTGACAGCCGGCTGTACCGGATGCGCGGCAGGCGGCTCGAGCAACTGTCGCGTGACCATTCGTATGTCCAGTCACTGGTGGACGCCGGAGAGCTTGCGGCGGAGGCGGTCGCGACACACCCGCAGCGCCATGTCCTCGCGCAGTGTCTCGGTGGCGCGGCGCCCGATGGTATCGAGGTCGAGGCGCAGACGATCCCCACCGAGCCGGGCGATCGTCTGCTCCTGTGCACCGATGGCCTGAGCGGCGAACTCGCCGATGGGCGGATCGCGGAGCTGCTGGCGGCGGAGGCGGACGATCAGCGCGCCGCCGAGGCGCTGGTCGATGCGGCGCTCGCGGCGGGCGGCCACGACAACGTAACCGTGATCGTGGCGACCGTATGACGGAGAAGCCCCCCGCGGAAGGCCGGACCGCCGTCGGTGCGACGGCCGAAGGCGGTCAGCGTGTCGATCGCTGGCTCTGGGCGGCACGGTTTTTCAAAACGCGGGCGCTGGCGCGCAAGGCGATCGATGCCGGCAAGGTCGAGGTCAACGGGGCCCGCGCGAAACCGGCCCGCAATGTGGGCGCCGGGGATCGCCTGCGGATCGGGACGCCGGCGGCGACGTTCGAGGTGTTGGTCACTGCCCTCAATGCGCAGCGCCGTCCGGCGGCGGAGGCGCGTCAGCTGTACAGCGAGACCGAGGAGAGCCGCATCGCGCGCGAGCGCGAGGCCGAGGCCCGTCGGGAACGCCGCGCCGCGGTGGTGTTCGATCGCGGACGCCCGGACCGCCGGGAACGCCGGGCCTCGATCCGTTTCCGTCGGCGTCAGGCGGGGGACGACACGGACGATTGATGCGCGCGCATTGGGCGCTGTCGAGCGGCATGCTATGTTACGCGCTCGTTCCACGGCCCCTGATTCCCATCCATGAAACGCATTACCGCGATCATCAAACCCTACAAACTCGACGACGTGCGCGAGGCGCTGTCGGAGAGCGGCGTCAACGGCATGACGGTGACCGAGGTGAAGGGCTTCGGCCGGCAGAAGGGTCACACGGAGCTCTATCGCGGGGCCGAATACGTGATCGACTTCCTGCCCAAGATCCGTCTCGACGCGGTGGTCGCCGACGATGACGTCGACGCCGCGATCGAGGCGATCAGCCGGGCGGCGCGCACCGGGAAGATCGGTGACGGCAAGATCTTCGTCGAGAGCGTCGAGCGGGTCATCCGCATCCGTACCGGGGAGGAAGGCGATGCCGCACTCTGAGGCGCACCCGGACACCGACGTGGCGTCGGCCGGGGGCGCAGCGGCGGCTGCCGTACCCGCGCGGAGACAGCCGCGCATCATCTCGCGCGATGGCCACCCGGTCTCGCGCAAGAACATCGACTCGAACGCGCTGAAGGTGCTGTACCGCCTGAACAAGGCGGGCTATCAGGCCCATCTGGTCGGAGGCGGGGTACGCGATCTGCTGCTCGGCCGGCGGCCGAAGGACTTCGATATCGCGACCGACGCCACACCCGAGCAGGTGCGCTCGCTGTTCCGCAACTGCCGCCTGATCGGCCGCCGTTTCCGGCTCGCGCATGTGGTGTTCGGGCGCGAGGTGATCGAGGTCGCGACCTTCCGCGCGGATCAGCCGGAGCCCTGCGGGGAAGAGGAGGACGATCCCGACCGTGTCGTGCACGACGATGGCCGCATCCTGCGGGATAACGTCTTCGGCGCCATCGACGACGACGCCTTCCGGCGCGACTTCACGGTCAATGCACTGTATTACGACATCTCGCGCTTCGCCGTGCTGGATTTCACGGACGCGATGGCCGACATCGAGGCCCGGCGTCTGCGCCTGATCGGCGATCCCGAGGCGCGTTACCGCGAGGACCCCGTGCGCATGCTGCGCGCGGCCCGATTCGCCGCAAAGCTCGATTTCGACGTCGATCCGGCCACGGCCGAGCCCATCTTTGAGCTCGGACCGCTGCTGCGGGATATACCGGCCTCGCGCCTGTTCGACGAGGTCCTCAAACTGTTCCACACCGGTCACGCGCGCCGCAGCCTCGATCTGCTGGTACGTTTCGATATCCTGCAGTACCTGTTCCCGGCGGCCGATACCGCGCTGAAGGCGCCCGACGAAGGGTTCACGGCGCTGTTGCACCGGGTGCTGGAGAACACCGACCGGCGCATCGCCGAGGAAAAGCCGGTGACGCCGGCGTTCATCTTCGCCGTCATGCTCTGGCCCGATGTCCTCGACCGCTTCGCCGCGCTGCTGGAGGAGGGCGAACCGCCGGTCATGGCGATGCAGCAGGCGGCGTCCCATGCCGCCGATGCCCAGCAGGCCTGGACGTCGCTGCCGAAGCGCTTTTCCGGTCCCATGCGCGAGATGTTCGTCCTGCAGACGAAGCTCGAGCGCTACCGCGGCAAACGGGCGCAGCGGCTGCTGGATCACCCGCGGCTGCGGGCGGCCTGGGATTTCCTGTGCCTGCGGCGCGACGCGGGCGAGGACTTGGCCGAGACCTGCGACTGGTGGCAGGCGGCGATGGAGGCGCATGTCGCCGGTGATCCCGTGCCCGCCGCCGCGGAGGGGGAAGAGGAAAAACGCTCCGGTTCCGGGCGCCGCCGACGGCGCCGCGGCGGCCGCAAACGGCGCGGTGGCGGCGGGAGCGCTGCATGAGTGCAGCAGCGCCGGCCTGGATCGGCGTCGGCAGTAACCTGGACGGCCCAGTGGCGCACGTGCGCGCCGCCCTCGACGCGCTGGCGACGATCCCTGAAACGGACTTCATCGAAGCATCGCCGCTGTATGGCAGCGCGCCCATGGGACCGGCCGATCAGCCGAATTATGTTAACGCCGTGGTCCAACTGCGTACCGCCCTCGAGCCGCACGCGCTGCTCGATGCCCTGCAGCGCCTGGAGGCGGAGGCCGGACGCGAACGCGTCGGCGAGCGCTGGGGGCCGCGCGTGCTCGATCTCGATCTGCTGATCTTTGGCGAACACCGGATCGACGATCCGCGACTGCGGGTGCCGCACCCGGGAATCGCCGGGCGCATCTTCGTGCTGCGGCCGCTCGCCGACATGGAGCCGGATCTGGAGGTCCCGGGGCTGGGGCCTGTCGACGAACTCCTCGCCCGCGTACCGGAGGGCGGCCTCTGGCGACTGGAGGCGGACGGGGCGTGAGCGGCGATTCGTTCATCGTGGTCGAGGGACCGATCGGCGTCGGTAAGACCACGCTCGCGCGTCGGCTGGCGGTCTCGTTCGTGGCCGAACTCGTGCTCGAGGGCGCCGATCACAATCCTTTTCTCGAACGCTTCTATCGCAACCCCCGCGAGGCGGCGCTGTCGACGCAGCTTCACTTTCTGCTCCAGCGCACGACCTGGATGCGCGAGCACGGCCAACAGGACCTGTTCCGCGGGCCGCGGGTAGCGGATTTCCTGATCGACAAGGACAAGCTGTTCGCCGGGGTCAACCTGGATCCGGATGAATTCGCGCTCTACCAGGACCTGTACCGGCATCTGGTCGTCGAGGCGCCCCGGCCGGATCTGGTGATCTACCTGCAGGCGCCGGTCAAGACGCTGCTGGAGCGCGTCGATCGCCGTGGGATCGGCTACGAGAAGGATATGGACCCGGACTACCTCCAGCGTCTGGCCGACGCCTACATGCGGTTCTTCCACGGCTACCACGACGCGCCGCTGCTGATCGTCAACGCGGCGGAGGTCAATTTCGCCGACAACGACGCCGATTACGCGGCGCTGCTGGAGGAGATCCAGCGCGTCGGCAGCGGGCGGCATTTCTTCAACCCGGCGCCGCTCTCCACCGCCTGAGCCGCGACGTTTCACCGTGTGCGGCCGGCATCCGGAGTCCGATGCGGCCTTGCCGCCCCGGGTAGCCCGGGTGCAGCCCGAAGGGCGGAATCCGGGGCGTTGGTCGAGGCGCTTCCCGGATTCCGCTGCGCTCCATCCGGGCTACCGGGGGCTGAAGCCGGCGCCGGCGCCACCGACGTCCGATGTGGCCTTGCCAGGCCGCTGGGCAGTACAATCGCCACCGACCGTTCCCACGGATACACTTGCGATGAGTGTGTATACGACCCCCTCGGGCGAGATCAGTGTCGCCAGCCTGCACCGCATGAAGCGCGACGGCCGTCCCATCGCGGCGATGACCGCGTACGACGCCAGCTTCGGCCGTCTGCTGGACGATGCCGGCATGGATGTTGTCCTGGTGGGCGATTCGCTGGGCATGGTGATCCAGGGCCGGGATACGACCCTGCCGGTCACGATCGACGATATGATCTACCACGCGAAGGCGGTGCGCCGTGGGGTCCGCCGGGCGCTGTTGATGGTGGATATGCCGTTCATGAGTTTCGCCACCCCCGAGGATGCGCTCGCCAACGCGGGGCGCCTGATGAAGGAAGCGGGCGCGCAGATGGTGAAGCTCGAGGGCGGCGCCGCCCAGGTCGCGACGGTGCGCCGCCTGAACGAGTGCGGCATCCCGGTGTGCGCGCACCTCGGACTCAAGCCGCAGTCGGTGCACAAGATCGGCGGCTATCGCGTGCAGGGGCGCGACGAGTCCTCCGCCCGTGCGATGCTGGAGGATGCGCTGGCGCTGGAGGCGGCCGGTGCGGACGTGGTCCTGCTCGAGTGCGTGCCGCGGGCGCTGGCCCGTGAGATCGGCAGCAATCTGGGGGTACCCGTCATCGGTATCGGCTCGGGCGGCGACTGCGACGGCCAGATCCTGGTACTGCACGACGCCATAGGCGTGACGCCGCGACCGCCGCGGTTCGCGCGTGATTTCCTCGCTGCCACCGGCGGCATTGCCGAGGCCATGGAGAGCTATGTCGAGGCCGTACGCGAACGCCGCTTCCCGGGTGTCGAGCAGACCATCGAGTGAAGCCGTGACCCCGCCTGTGGTCGAGGGGCCCGCCGATGTTCGCGCGCGGGTACGGGCGTGGCGGGCGGCGGGGGAATGCGTCGCGCTGGTGCCCACGATGGGGGATCTGCACACCGGCCACCTGGCGCTCGTGGACGCTGCGCGCGAGCGCGCCGACCGCGTCGTCGCCAGCGTATTCGTCAACCCGCTGCAGTTCGGTCCGGGTGAGGACTACCAGGACTACCCGCGCCGCCTGGAAGACGATGCCGCCCGTCTGGGCGAGCACGGCGCCGATATCGTATTCGCGCCCACGGTCGAGACGCTGTACCCGCGTGGCACGGACGTCTCGGTGCGCGTCCACGTGCCGGCCTTCGAGGATATCCTCTGTGGTGCGGATCGCCCCGGTCACTTCGCGGGGGTCGCGACCGTGGTCGCCAAGCTCTTCAATATCGCCGAGCCCGACATCGCGGTGTTCGGCCAGAAAGACTACCAACAACTCCTGCTGATCCGTCGCCTGGTCGCCGATCTCGATTTCCCGATCGACGTGGTCGGTATACCGACGGTGCGCGAGCGCGACGGCGTGGCCATGTCGTCGCGCAACGGCTATATGGATAGCGAACAGCGTCGCGCGGCACCCGCTCTGTACGCGGCACTGCGTGGCCTGGCCGCACGACTGGTGCACGGTGAGCGCGATTACGCGCGGATGGAGCGCGATGCCTGCAGTGAACTCGAGGGGGCGGGGCTGCAGCCGGATTATGTCGCGATCCGTATGGCGGACGATCTGGCGTTGCCGCCGGCCGATGCGGCGGTCGACGATCTGCGCATCCTGGCGGCCGCGAGGCTAGGTCGGGCGCGCCTGATCGACAATATCGCGCCGATCTAGCAGTCTGTCGGACTTAGGGCATCGTAGCGAGGCGAGTGGGAATCGAGGCCAGATTTTCGATCATCCGAGGAGA
>CAJXKK010000068.1 GCA_913055615.1 uncultured Ectothiorhodospiraceae bacterium | reverse complement strand
TACGAGGCACCGGGCGCGGGCAACCGCGGCTGGATCGAGACGCGGGCGCTGCTGGCGGACGACTTCCCGCATCTTCTGGCGGACACTGATGGTGACGGCGCTTTCGATGATGAACCAGCCGCCCGCGTCACATTCGGCATCTTCGCCGGCGACTCCGAACAGATCTACCTGCGGGAGGTGTTCCCCGCGCCATGAGTTGATCGAAAGGGCGCTGAGTCCAACGCGACATCAGCGGCCATCTAACGCAAATCTCACGCGCATCTGACGGAAACTCGACATCTGCGCTTGAGTTGGCGGGCCAAACGTCGAATAATCGACGGTGACACCTTGCGCCCGGCGCCATGGCGCCCGCTACCGGTAGAGAACAATGTCGAACGAAGCCGCTGGCTCGGCCGGCGCGAAACCCGGTCTGCTGCTGGTCGATGACGACCCGCTCATCCGTGACAGCCTCTCCTACATGTTGCGACCGGATTTCGACGTCCATGTCGCCGAGACCCGGCGCGAGGCGACCGAGATCCTGCAGCAACTGGAGCCGGCGCCCGTTCTGGCGTTGGTCGATCTCGGCCTGCCGCCGTACCCGCACAAGCCCGACGAGGGCTTCGCGCTGGTGCCGGAGCTTTTGGCGCATAATCCCCGCATGCGCGTGCTGGCGTTGTCGGGCCAGGATGACCCGGCCAACCTCCGCCATGCCTTCGCCCTGGGGGCCGCCGATTTCATCGCCAAGCCCTGCGAGCCGGAGCTGCTGAAATCGCGCCTCAGTCACCAGCTCATGCTGATCGAGGCCGAGGAAGCGGCGGAGGAGAAAGCGCCGGAGACGGTCCTGCACGGGGAAAGCGCGGCCCTGGAGGCGCTGCGCGAGCAGATCGCCCAGTTCGGCGACGCCCCGTTCCCGGTTCTCATCGAGGGTGAGTCCGGGACCGGCAAGGAGCTGATCGCCAAGCGCCTGCACGAGATCAGCAACCGCGCCGAGCAGCCGTTCGTGGCGGTCAACTGCTCGGCTTTCACGGAGACGCTGCTCGAGGCCCAGCTCTTTGGTCACGCCAAGGGCGCCTTCACGGGGGCTACGCAGGCCCGGACCGGTTTCTTCGAGGAGGCCGGTGACGGCACGCTGTTCCTCGACGAGATTGGCGAGATGCCGCAGGAGCTGCAGTCGCGCCTGCTGCGGGTCATCGAGTCGGGCGAGTACTACCGCGTCGGCGAGACGCGCCCGCGCAAGGCCAACGCGCGCCTGGTGGCGGCGACCAACAAGCAGTTGCTGCGTGAGGTGGACGCCGGGCGATTTCGCCAGGACCTCTACTACCGACTGAGCATCCTGCCGATCCACGTGCCGCCACTGCGCGAGCGGGCCGAGGATCGGATCGGCCTGCTGTCGTTCTTCCAGGATTTCTACACCGGCACCGTGCCGCCGTTCTCGCTCGATGACGGTGCGCGCGAGCGCTGGCTGGCCTACCCCTTCCCGGGCAATGTGCGGGAGCTGCGCAACATCGTGATCCGCGTGGGTACCAAGTATCCCGGGCGCACCATCGACGCGGCGACGCTGGAGGGGGAACTCGATCCGACGGCCACAACGCCCGAATCCGCCGCGACCGACACGCGTTCGGAGGAGGAAATCGCGCGCGACCGCCTCGAAGGCGGCGACTTTGACCTGGACCGCCACCTGGCCGAGATCGAGCGGACCTACGTCCGCGCTGCACGCGATCTGGCAGGCGGCAATCTGAGTCGCGCGGCGAAGCTGCTCAACGTCAACCGGACCACGCTCTACAGCAAGATCGAGCGGCTGGGGGATGATTGATTCCGGGTGAAGCTCGCGTGCCTTCGCCGCGCCGGGCGTGCCATCCCGGCGTAGCCCGCATGCAGGTGAAGCCGGAATACGGGAAGGGGCGGGTTCGGGCGTCCGGGCGGTATGCCGTCGCACAGGGGCTGCGGCATGTACCTTGAACACTTCGGTCTCGATCGGCCCCCGTTCCGGATCACCCCGGATACGCGCGTGTTCTACGAGGGCGGCGAACGCGGTGCGGTCCTCGAGGCGCTCGCCTGGGCGGTCGAGAACGGGGAGGGGATCGTCAAGGTTGTCGGCGAGGTCGGCAGCGGCAAGACCGTGCTGTGCCGCATGCTCGCGCAGCGGCTGCCGGAGGAGGTGGATGTCGTCTACCTGGTCAATCCGGGACTGGGGCCGGATGACGTCATCCCGGCCGTCGCCTTCGAGCTGGGGCTCGATATCCGCGCCGAGGAGCGGCTGGCCCAGCAGCATCGGCTGCACGAGGAACTGGTCGAGCGCCACGCGCGCGGGCGCCAGGTCGTGGTCTTCATCGAGGAGGCGCAGAACATGCCGATCGCGACCCTCGAATCGCTGCGCCTGTTGTCGAACCTCGAGACCGATGATGCGAAACTGTTGCAGATCGTGCTGTTCGGGCAGCCGGAACTCGATCGCAACCTGGATGCCAACGAGATCCGGCAACTGCGCGAGCGCATCACTCACGCGTTCGATCTGCGGCCGCTGGCGCGCCAGGATGTCGGCCAGTATCTGAACTTCCGCCTGCGCGCCGCGGGGTATCGTGGGCCCGATCTGTTCGGTCCGCGGATCGCACGCGCACTGAACCGCCATGCCCGGGGCCTGATCCGGCGGCTCAACGTGCTGGCGGACAAGTGCCTGCTGGCAGCCTATGCCGACGGCACGCATACATTGCGATTGCGCCATGTGCGGCGGGCAGCTCGGGATGTGCAGGCGCCGGACACGCGTAGGCGGATCGGGCGACGGCGGGCCGTGCTGGCCGTTGCCGCCGCGATCGTGGCCGCGGCCATGGCATGGATCGTGCTCAGCGGGCAGGGTCCGGGGTATGTCGAGACCGATCTGGCCATCGGTAATACCACGGGGGGAGACAGCCAATGACCACAGGAAGTCCGGTCTCGATCCGGATCGGCCTGTTTGCGCTAGTCATCGCGCTCACGGCCGGTTGCGGGGTCTCGCGTCCACCGAGCCCTTCCGAGGGGCATCTCAAGGACGAAAGCGATGGTCAGCAGGCGGAGGCCGGCGGCGAGTCGGCCTCGGATGACGCCATTCCGGATCCCGTGACCAACGGCGCCCCGCTGCCGGCGCCGTCCGAGCCCGAAGAGGCGGAACGCTATACGGTGGTGGTGAACCAGGTGCCCGTGCGCGAACTGCTGTTCGCGCTGGCGCGTGATGCCGATATCGACATCGATATCGCCGGCGAGATCCAGGGGGATGTCACGCTCAACGCAATCGACGCGACCCTGCCCCGCCTGCTCGAGCGGATCTCCTACCAGGCCGCGATTCGATACGAACTCGATGATGACTATCTGCGGATCGCCGCTGACGAGCCGTATCTCGAGAGCTATCCCGTCGACTATGTGAATCTTTCGCGCGAAGCGAGCAGTACCGTGGAGACCGCTACCCAGATCACCTCGACGGGTTTCGGCGAGGACGGTGGCACCGGTGGCGGGTCCGGGGGCGGTTCCTCCGGTACCAACAACTCGAGTACCAGTCTCGAGAATGAGAGCGACAATCGGTTCTGGGAGACCCTGGAGCGCAACCTCGGCGGCATGCTCGGTGTCGAGGTCGGGGAATCCGGTGATCGCCCCGACGAGCGCCGCTACCTCATGGTCAACCGCGAGACGGGCTACATTACGGTCCGGGCGACGCAGCGCCAGCACGAACAGGTGCAGCGTTATCTCGACCGGATCATGGAGAGCGCCCGGCGCCAGGTGCTGATCGAGGCGACCGTGGTCGAGGTCGAACTCAGCGACCAGTACCAGGCCGGTGTCGACTGGAGTTACATCTCGAGTTCGGTCGGCGGCCTCGATCTGCTGGAGCAGAACCTGACTGCCGGCTCTCTGGGCAATGCGCCGAACGCGCTCGCCAGCTTCGTCGACACGGATATCGCCGGCGGCGAACTCCAGGCCACCGTGCGCGCGCTGGAGACCTTCGGCGATGTCAGCGTCATGTCGAGCCCGAAGATCATGGCCCTGAACAACCAGCTCGCCATCCTCAAGGTCGTCGACAACCGCGTGTATTTCACCATCGATGTGGAACAGACGCTGGATGAAGGCGTGACCAATACGGTCTTCGACAGCCAGATCAATACCGTGCCGGTCGGTCTCGTCATGACCGTCACGCCCTATATCGGTGCCAATGACGAGGTCCTGCTGAATACCCGCCCGACGGTCTCCCGGATCCTCGGTTTCGTCGACGACCCGAACCCGTCGCTAGCCGACGCCGGCGTAACCAACGAGGTCCCGGAGATCCAGGTGCGGGAAATGGAGTCGCTGCTGCGCGTCAATTCCGGTCAGGTCGCCGTGATCGGCGGCCTGATGCAGGACAGCATCGACCAGAATCAGCGCAGCGTGCCGGGTCTCGGTAATCTGCCGCTGGTCGGCAACCTGTTCTCTTACCGCGATGACCGGGTCGAGAAGACCGAGTTGATCATCTTCCTGCGCCCGACGGTCGTGGATCAGGCCAATCTGGATGGCGAAATGGAACGCTTCCGCCAGTACCTGCGCCCACCGCGCATCGAGTCGGATCCCGCGGAGCAGCCGTGAGCCTCCTGCTTGATGCGCTGCGCCGGGCCGGGAC
Organism: uncultured Ectothiorhodospiraceae bacterium; assembly: GCA_913055615.1. Taxonomy (GTDB): domain Bacteria; phylum Pseudomonadota; class Gammaproteobacteria; order XJ16; family Halofilaceae; genus Halofilum. Next base: position 2,324 of record CAJXKK010000068.1, on the reverse strand, counting down.
CGCACGTGGCGGTGATATCGCCGAGCCGATCGACCGGCGCCCGGTGGTCAATGCCGATGCCGTGGAACGTAATGGTGCGGATGAGTTCGACCTGGACATCGAGGCCGCGACCGCTGCGCAGACGCCGCAAGCGTCCGGCGGGAGTCTGAGTGGCCCCGCCCGCGCGGAGGCCGTATTCCGCGGTGGTGCCTCTGGCGGCACGGTCATCCGGACCGCCGCTCTGTATGGGCTGGGCGCGCTCGTGCTGCTGGGCGGCTTGCTCCTGGGCGGCTGGTACTACTACGAATCCACTCGCGGGGCGGTCGACCGGGAGCTCGTTCGCTACAGCCCGGATCCCGAGCCCGTGACGGACCGCGCGACCGGGAGCGATACCGCTGCCGACGGCGCCGCAGCGCTTGATCCGGACGCCGTGGACGTCGCGACGGGCGGCGGGGAGAGCGGCGACACGGCCGCGTCGAACGGATCCGCGTCCGAGGGATCGGGTAGCGATGCCACCGATCCGCCGGTCGATGCGGCGGCGGCCCTCGCCTCGGCACCGCAGGGCGAAGCCGCCGATGACAGCCCCGACCCGGCGCCGGATGCCGGTAACACGTCCATGACCGATGGGGCGGCGACGGGCGATGCCGGGACGGCGGCGAGCGGGATCGGGAGCGCAGGTGATGAGACCGCATCGGTTGGGGCGGAGGGCAACGCCGGTGCGGCGGCTTCATCAAACGCTGCAACCGGACCCTCCGCCACGCAGTCCGCTGCATCCCCGGACAGCGGCACCTCGAGTAAAGATGTGCGCGCGCAGCCGGACCCGGGCGATGCGCCCATGGTTCGCCGCACCGGCAGCGGCGATGGCCGTTCCCCGCTGGCCGAGGCCCTGCAGGAGGGCTACCGGGCGCTGCGCAGCGGCGACCTCATGAGGGCGCGGCGACACTACCGCGAGGCCGTCGAACTCGATCCCTCCAACCGCGACGCCCGCCTGGGCGCCGCCGCCGTGGCCCAGCGCCAGGGCAACGCCGCCGCCGCCATCGAGCATTACCGCAGGGTGCTGTCCGATCATCCGCGCGATCCGTATGCGCGTTCCGGCCTCGCCAGCCTGGAGAGTACCGGCGATCCGCGCCAGATCGAGAGCGAGCTGAAGACGCTGCTGAAACAGGACCCGGATGCCCACGCCCTGCGCTACGCCCTCGGCAACCTGTATGCGCGCGAGAATCGCTGGTCGCAGGCGCAGTCCGCCTACTTCGAGGCGTTCCGTGCCGCGCCCGGGGAGGCCGACTATGCGTTCAATCTCGCGGTCGCGCTCGATCAGCTGGGGCAACGGGAGTCGGCTGCGACGTATTACGCCGAGGCGCTCGAACTGGCCGGCGATGGTTCCGCCTCGTTCCCGCTGGAGTCCGCCCGTGGCCGTCTGGAAAGCCTCAGCCAATGACTGAAACCGAACCACGGCAGGAGCACCGGCCACGCCGCCTGGGCGAGCGCCTCGTCGAGGCGGGCATCGTCAGCGCCGACCAGTTGCGCATCGCGCTGACCGAGCAGGCCCGCGACGGCGCACCGCTCGGCCGTATCCTGATCCGCCTCGGGTTCGTGACCGAGGCGGTCATGCGCGAACAGCTCGGCGAGGCGCTCGGCCAGGAGAGCATCGAACTCGCCCATGCCGTGCCCGAGCCCGAGGCGCTGGCGCGCATCCCCAAGGAGCAGGCCAAGCGTTTCGGGATCATCCCGATCAGCTGGCGCGGTGATGAGCAGGCCCTCTACATCGCGATGGCCGATACCTTCAACCTGGTCACGCTCGACCGGGTGCGCGCGTACGTCGGCAGCGCGATCGAGATCCGCACCCTGCTGGCCGGCGAGGTGGAGATCGATGAGGCCATCGACCGCTTCTACGGCTACGAATTGTCGGTCGACGGCATCCTGCACGAGATCGAGACGGGCGAGATCGACTACGCCAGCCTCAACGCCGAATCGGGAGAATACAGCCAGCCGCTGGTGCGCCTCGTCGATGCCATCCTCGCCGATGCCGTCAAACGCGACGCCTCGGATATCCACTTCGAGCCCGAGGAAGGCTTCATTCGTATTCGCTACCGGATCGACGGCGTACTGCGCCAGATCCGCAGCCTGCACGCGCACTTCTGGTCGCCGATCGCGGTCCGGCTCAAGGTGATGTCGAACATGAACATCGCCGAGACCCGAGCGCCGCAGGACGGTCGCATCTCGCTGTCCATCGGCGGCCACGTGATCGATTTCCGTGTCTCGGCCGTGCGCACCACCCACGGCGAGAACGTCGTCCTGCGCGTGCTCGACCGCCACAAGGGTATCCGGCCCCTGCCTTCGCTCGG
>CAJXKK010000067.1 GCA_913055615.1 uncultured Ectothiorhodospiraceae bacterium | reverse complement strand
CGTCTTGCCGTGGTCCACGTGACCAATCGTCCCTACGTTGACATGCGGCTTTGTGCGCTCGAACTTCGCCTTGGACATCCCGGAGCTCCCGAACCGTCGAAATTACACTGTTGAACAATATGATCTGGAGCCGATAACCGGATTTGAACCGGTGACCTCTCCCTTACCAAGGGAGTGCTCTACCACTGAGCTATATCGGCCCGGACAACTCTTCCTGCCTCATTCCCTGCGCCCCGTCGCCAGTGATCGGCAACTGGAGCGGGTGACGGGAATCGAACCCGTATCATCAGCTTGGAAGGCTGAGGTTCTGCCGTTGAACTACACCCGCCGGATTACAATCCGGGTGCGACGCGCTCGTCGCGTCGCCACGACCGACTCGTCCCCGGGCGTACCGGGCCGACGAGACCGAAGCAGCCTGGTGGAGCATCGGGGCCTTCGTTCCACCTCTCCGGCACCTGTTATACCGGTGCCATGACTACCATCTGTACTGGTGGAGGGAGGAGGATTCGAACCTCCGAAGGCTAAGCCAGCAGATTTACAGTCTGCCCCCGTTGACCGCTTGGGTATCCCTCCGCGACACAAGCCGCGAATTTTGCCCCACAAGCGCAGGCGCGTCAATAGGCGTACGGGCGTACGCAAGAGACCCCCCGCGGGCCCGCGGGCGGAGATTTGGAGCTGGCGACAGGAATCGAACCCGCGACCTGCTGATTACAAATCAGCTGCTCTACCTACTGAGCTACGCCAGCCCGATCATGACGCTGCCGGCATGGCGGGGCTTGGCGCACCCCTTCCCGCCCATCACCGGCCAGACCCAGGGCGGAGGCCGGCAGCCCAACCGCCGTGGGCGTGATTCTAGGCCACCTGGCGGGCGTAGACAATCAATTACAGGCGCGTTCGAGGCGTTGCAGAGCCTGATCCGCGGACAGCGACTCGAGGACTTCGGATGTAACCCGTTCAAGCGGATCGCGATAATCCTGCCAGTAGCGCGTCCGCTCCCGGGTGCGCAGACGCAGTTCGGCGTCGAAACCGAGATCATTCAGGTAATCGGCGTGGCGCACCGCGAAACGCTTGCGCTCGAACAGACCGACCGAAACGGCGTTCTCGAGTTCGCCCTCGGAGACGATGAAATAGTCCTCGACCCCCTGCGCCTGCAATTCCCGGGTCGCCTCCAGCGCAGCCTCGCGGGACGCGCGCGGAGGCAGCAGGATCTGGTAGCCATAGACCTCCTGGTCGCGTGTCATGCGCTGCCGGGGCTCCACGTCGAGTTCCGCGAGCCGCTGGCGGGCGGCCTCCGCGCGCGCCTCTTCCTCGAACGGTCCGATCGTGAAGCACACACTCGTCGCCGCGGGGTCACCGCGCGACTCGCGCAGCAGCGGCAGTTCGCCGAGCTCGACCGGTGGCCCGGCGGCCGCAGCGTCGCGCCCGGGGGCGCCGGAGAGGATCCAGCCGGCGAACCCGGCGTTCGCCAGCAGCAGGAGCAGTGCTACCCAGCGCATGCCGTGTCTCCAGCGTGCAGCAGTCCGCGCAGGGTCAGGCGCGGGTCGAGCGTCCAGCCGGCATCGAGCCACGGCGCGAAGCGTTCGGCATCACCACCGGTCAGGATCCGCTCGGGCGCCGTCAGGCGGCCACCGACCACCGTGGCCACCCGCTCGATCGCCCCCGCAAGGCCGATCAGCGTACCGCCGCCGATCGCTCCGGCCGTGTTGTCACTGGGCAGCGGCGCCTCGTCGTTCGCCTCCGGCAATGCGGGCGCCGCAGCGCGCAGACCGGCACGGCTCGCGCTCAGGCCGGCGAGGATCGCGCCACCGAGGTGGCGGCCATCGGCGCGCAGCGCATCGACGGTCACCGCCGTACCGGCATCGACGATGATGCTGTCGACCGGGCCCAGGGCGGCGCGCGCGCCGAGCAGATTGGCCCAGCGATCGGCGCCGAGGCTGGACGGATCCCGGTAGGCGTTGATGATCGAACCGCAGTATTCGCGCGCACGGACTTCGGTGAACGGAATCGCCCAGCGTCGCTCGACCCAGTCGCGCAGCCCCGCCACCGACTGGCGGCCGGCGACGCTGCAGATCGTTACGCCCAGCGGCGAGAGATGCCCCCATTCCCGCTCCCAGGCATCCGCCTGACCGGCCCGCGGGCGCGCGAACCCGGCCGGGGCGGACAGTTCGCCGGCGCCTCCGAGGGCCCACTTGATCCGGCTGTTGCCGATATCGACCAGGAGTCTCATACACGCGCCCTGATGGTCACTTCCGCACTATGCAGGGCATCCCGCCCGCCATCGTCATCCGCGAACAGCAAGGCCCCGTTATCCGCGATACCGCATGCCGTGCCGTCGCGCGTACCCTCGCTGGTCCAGACCCGAACCGCACGGCCCGCCAACAGATCGAAGCGGTCCCAGCGCGCGCGGAAAGCGGCGAAGCCGTCGCTCGCGAATTCGTCGAGCGCCGTGATCACGGCCCCCATCAGTGTACCCGCGATGCGCGACCGGTCGGGAACCGTGTCGCCGGCGATCGACGCCAGGCCGGTGCTCGCGGTTCCGGTCTGCGTGGCCGGATCACCGTGATTGATTCCCACTCCGGCCGTGACCCGGGTAGCGCCGGCCGCCTCGCCCCGCAACTCGATCAGGACCCCGCCGAGCTTGCGGCCATCGTGGAGCAGGTCGTTCGGCCACTTGAGCCCGATCCCCGCCATTCCCTGCGCGGTCAGGCACTCGCATAACGCCACGCCAATGGCGAGACCGAGGGCACCGAGTTCGGCCGGCGAGCGATCGAAGGTGCGCACGGCTGAAAAGGTGATCGAGGCACCGGGCGCCGAGTGCCAGCGCCGCCCCTGACGCCCACGGCCCGCCTGCTGATGCTCGGCGATACAAAGGCGCGTGCCTCCAGGTGCCGGGGCGGGCCCGCGATCGAGATACCGGCTGGTCGAGTCGACCCGATCAAGCATCACGAGCGATTCCGGCCCGGCGGCGGCGTAACCGGGCGCCAACTCGATCGCGGCGCGCTCAAGCGGTCGCCAACCCTCGGGCAGGTGATAGCCAAGGCCGCGACGCGCCTCGACCGGCCAGCCCTGCGCACGCAGTCGCGCGATCTGTTTGCCGATGGCCGCCCGCGACACACCGAACTCGGCGGCCAGGGTTTGCCCCGAATGAACGGCGCCGTCCGCAAGGCGTGCAAGCAGGGAGGGAGCGGATCGACTCACGGGCCGTCCAGCCAGGCGGCGCGCTGTCGGGCGGCCGTCTCGTGGCAAGAGTCTTCGACCACGAGTTCGGCCTCGTCGTCCGGTGCGGGCCGCGGGACGACCGCAAGCGATCGGAGCACATCGTCGCGCAGCAGATGCAGGGTGATTTCCTCACCGGGCGGCATCCGCGCCAGCCACGTGTCGAGGGCCTCCCCGCGACGATGCACGCCATCGACGGCGACGATGCGATCGCCCGTTGCGATCCCCGCGGCGCGTGCCGGGCCGCCATCATAGACGCGGGCGATGCGCGGCAGTTCACCGGTGGCGTCGACGATTACGCCCAGCGCGGGGACATACCCCGCTGCGGCCTTCGATGCCCGCCAGCGCAGCAAGACCCCGAACGGCCGCAGCAGGCCCGCGAGATCGAGATCCCGGGTCGAGCGCAGCGCGGTATCGAAGAACGCGCTCAGATCGAGGCCCGTTACTTCCCCGGATACCGACTCGATGCCCTGTTCGTCGACGCCGCGGCCGTCACCATAACCGGCCCAGAGCGCGCGCATGACATCATCGAGGGAGCGGCCGCCATCAGTACGCTGGCGGATGGTGAGATCCAGGGCAAGGGCGATCAGAGCACCCTTGGCGTAGTAACTGACGATCGCGTTGGGCGCATTCTCGTCCTGTTTGTAGAAACGCGTCCAGGCGTCAAAACTCGATTCCAGCACGGTCTGACGGAAGCGCCCGACCCCGCGGTGGACCCGGGTGATCACCCGCGCCAGGCGTTCGAGATACTGCTCCCGGGTAAGCTGGCCGGTACGACACAGGCCCAGATCGTCATAATACGAGGTCAAACCCTCGAACGCCCACAGCAGGGTCGTGTGGACCTCGCGCGACAGATCGAGCGGCACGAACGCGGCCGGGCGGATCCGCTTGATGTTCCAGAGGTGGAAGTATTCGTGGCTGCACAGGCCGAGCAGTTCGAGGTACGGCTCGCGGTCGGGGGGATCGCCCGGCAGCGGCAGCGCCTCGCGGGCGACATCGAGCACCGTCGACGCGCGGTGCTCGAGACCGCTGTAGCCGCTGCCGACGACGTTCATGAAAAACACGTAGCGCTCAACCGGCAGTTCGCCAAACAGGTCGACGTGGCCTCGGCACACGGCCGCCAGATCGGCGCACAGGCGGTCGCCGTCGACGCGCGGCGCACCGGGGAGCACGATCTCGTGCGGCACACCGGCGACCTCGAAACCGAAACGCGTGAACGCCCCGAACCGGATCGGGTGGTCGATCAGTTCTTCGTAGTCGGCCGCGCGGTATCGACCCCAGCCGTCGGGATCGACGGCGTCGGCCGCCATGGTCGTCGCCACGCGCCAACGCCCCCGCAGCGGCGCTTCCGGGCTCTCGATCAGGAGCTCGAACGGCCCGTCATCGACATCGAGCGCCCGCAGAAAGACACTGCTGCCGTTGCACAACCCGCCTGTGTCGTCCAGAGCGGCGGCGCGTACGGAGGGATCCCAGGCATAGACCTGCCACCGCACCAGCAAGGAACCGGCGCAGGGCTCGCAGCGCCAGGTGTCCTTGTCGAGTTTCTCGACGTGGACAGGCGCCTGCCCCGACCAGGCATCCACCGCGACAACGTGGCGCGCGAAGTCGCGGATCATGTAGCTGCCCGGGATCCAGGCGGGAAGCGACAGACGCTGCCCGGCTGGATCCGGCGTGCCGATCTCGAGCCGCACTCCGAAAAGATGGGCGTTCGGGTCCTGCGGAATGAGCGTGTAACGCATCGGCTCTCTGGTTTCCCGGACGGGCGGCTGGAGCGCATACGATACCGGCCTCCCGGCGGATGCTCCACCGGGAACACGATCGGGCCGCTGATATACTCGGCCCGGTTCCGGTACAGTCGCACATCGCGCATGGAGATCTGATGGACGCCCTCGAACTGCTGCAGAACCGCCGCTCGGTTGCGGCCGATCAGCTTGACGAACCGGCGCCCGCCGGCGCGGATCTTGACGCGATCCTGCGCGCGGGCGTGGCGGCGCCGGATCACGATGCGCTGCGGCCGTGGCGGTTTGTGATCATTCGCGGTCAGGCGCGCGCGTCGCTCGGCGAGGTATTCGCGCGCGCCCGGCTCGCGCGGGCGCCGGACAGCGACGCGGCGGCCCTGGAGAAGCAGCGGGCGAAACCCTCTCGTGCCCCGCTCGTACTGGCCGTGGCAGCGAGCGTCGATCCCGACAATGTACGCGTGCCCGCGATCGAACAGAGCCTGTCGGCGGGCGCGACGCTCAATCAGATGCAGCTTGCGGCCAACGCGCTCGGGTACGGGGCGATCTGGCTGACCGGACCCAACGCCCACGACGGCCAGGTCACAGAGGCGCTTGGACTGGACTTCGATGACCGAATCGTCGGTTTCCTGTACCTCGGCACGCCCCGCGCATGCCCGCCACCGAAGGAACGGCCGGATCCGTACCGTTTCGTTACCGAATGGAACGGCCCAAGGGAATACGAGAGCCTGTAATGAAAGGGCATTGCGCGTGTTTCATCGTGCTGGTCATCTGCCTGCAGGCGACAACCGCGGCGGCGAGTGGCATCACCTACAAATATGAGGAAGAGGACGGCACCGTATGGTTCACGGACCGCAAACCGAACGCGGACCGGCTCAAAGAATTCCGGTTTATGGGCTATCACGGCCGTCCGCCGGCCCGGGCCTCCTGCAGCGGCCTGGGGGACGAGGAGCTCGCACGCCGCCAGGCTCGTGTTGATACGCCGGTGCGCTACCTTGCCGACCGCTATGGCACTGACCGCCTGCTCATCAAGGCGATCATCGCGATCGAGTCCTGCTTCGACCCGAAGGCGGTATCGCGCGTCGGCGCCCGCGGGCTGATGCAGTTGATGCCCTATACCGCCAGCGCCGTCGGCGTCGAGGATTCCTTCGACATCCAGCAAAACCTGCGCGGCGGCGTCGAGTACTTCACCCGCATGCATGAGCGCTATAACGGCAACACCGCCTACGCATTGGCCGCCTACAACGCCGGCCCCAACGCCGTGGACCGCCACGACGGCATCCCGCCCTATCCCGAAACCCAGGATTACGTCCGCCGCGTGCTCGAGCGCTGGGGGGAATACCGCGGCGAAGCGAACGCCTCGAAATCCGAGTAGCTCGGATCCGGTCTGACGCTTGCGCTGGTACCGGCTTTCTTTCACACATAAAAAAACCCCGATGATCCATTGGACCAACGGGGTTCTACAGCAGGAGCCTGGCGGTGACCTACTCTCGCATGGGGAGGCCCCACACTACCATCGGCGCTGAGCGGTTTCACTTCCGAGTTCGGAATGGAATCGGGTGGTTCCCGCTCGCTATTGCCACCAGGCAAACCGGTGTCCCTGTCGCCGTAACGACAAGGCAAATTCGGGATTCCAAAGGGCATCGGCGCGGTGCATTACGATGCAACCCAACCGCTTGGGTGTTATATGGTCAAGCCTCACGGTCAATTAGTACCGGTTAGCTCCATGCATTACTGCACTTCCACACCCGGCCTATCAACGTCGTAGTCTTCGACGGACCTTCAGGGACCTCGAGGGTCCAGGGAAATCTTATCTTGGGAGGGGCTTCCCGCTTAGATGCTTTCAGCGGTTATCCCGACCATACTTAGCTACCCGGCAGTGCCACTGGCGTGACAACCGGAACACCAGAGGTATGTCCACTCCGGTCCTCTCGTACTAGGAGCAGCTTCCCTCAAATTTCCAACGCCCACGGCAGATAGGGACCGAACTGTCTCACGACGTTCTAAACCCAGCTCGCGTACCACTTTAAATGGCG
>CAJXKK010000066.1 GCA_913055615.1 uncultured Ectothiorhodospiraceae bacterium | reverse complement strand
AGACGCTCGCCGGCCTGCCCCGGCGGGATATGACGGATGTCGGGTTCTTGAGTATCCATAGCCTCGGAAGCGTAGCCTTTTGTCGGGTATAATGGGAAGGTTATGTTGAAAATGAATCCCACCATGCGCGCGCTTGCCCTGATCCTCGCCCTCGTCCTGCTGGCCGTGACCGCCGGTTGCGCATCGACGGACCACGATCCGACGGCCGAGTGGTCCAAGGAACGCCTCTATGAAGAGGCCAAACGGTCCATGGAGGCCGGCTCGTTCCAGGACGCGATCGATTACTTCGAGAAGCTGGAGGCCCGCTATCCGTTCGGACCGCTGGCGCTGCAGGCCCAGCTCGACATCGCCTATTCCTATTACCAGTTCGGCGAGGAGCAGTCCGCGCTCGCGGCGCTGGACCGGTTCATCAAGCTGCACCCGACCCACGAGGGCGTCGCCTACGCCTACTACCTGCGCGGGCTCATCCGCTACAACCGCGGGCGTACGTTCGTGAACGACCTGTTCCCGCGTGACATGGCGCAGATGGATCAGGACCGCCTGCAACGGGCATTCGCCGATTTCCGCCGGGTGGTGGAGCAGCACGGGGACACCCGCTACGCGGGTGATGCACGCCAGCGCATGATCTACCTGCGCAACCAGATGGCGCTCCATGAACTGGAAACCGCGCGCTTCTACTTCGGCCAGAGCGCTTACACGGCCACCATCAACCGGATCGAGTACCTGCTGTCGAATTACGATGGCGCCCCGAGCGTCCCGGACGCCCTCGCGCTGCAGGCGCAGGCGTATGACCGCATGGGTCTGGACGACCTCGCGGCGGATTCGCGGCGGGTGCTGGAGAGCAACTGGCCGGACCATCCCGGGGCCGCATTGGACGCGGCGAGCGATTCCTGACCAAAGCCGTACCGGCTACGTCACCCGCGAGCGGCAGCGCGCCGTCACATGGAGTAACGCGAGGTGATCGGGTAGCGGCGCTCGCGACCGAAAGCCCGTGGCGAGACCTTGGGTCCGGGCGCCGCCTGACGGCGTTTGTACTCGCTCTTCACGAGCATGCGGGCCACACGGCGCACCGTCTCCGGCTCGAAGCCGGCCGCGGCGATATCCTCGACCGATTCGTCGCGTTCCACCAGCGCCTCCAGGATCGGATCGAGCATGTCGTACGGCGGCAGGCTGTCGGAATCCGCCTGGTCCGCCGCCAGTTCGGCCGAGGGCTCGCGCGTCAGCACCCGCTCCGGTATCGCCGGTGACTGCCCGTTGCGCCAGCGGGCCAGGGCGTAGACACGGGTCTTGCTGACATCCTTGAGTGGCGCGAAACCGCCGGCCATATCGCCGTACAGGGTCGCGTAGCCCACCGCCATCTCGCTCTTGTTCCCCGTCGCCAGCACGATGGCGTTGTGCTTGTTCGCCAGCGCCATCAGCAGCAGCCCGCGAGAGCGCGCCTGGATATTCTCCTCCGTGGTGTCCGCCGCCATGCCTTCAAACGGCCCCGAGAGGATCTCGAGAAAGGCCTCGTAGGCCGGTTCGATCGACAGCGTCTCGCAGCGCACGCCCAGCAGTTCCGCCTCTTCCACGGCGTCGTCCAGGCTCATCCGTGCCGTGTAACGCGAGGGCATCCGCACCGCGGTCACGCGTTCGGGGCCGAGGGCATCGGCGGCAACCGCCAGCACGAGCGCCGAATCGATCCCGCCCGACAGCCCCACGAACACGCCCTCGAAACCGTTCTTGATCACGTAATCGCGCAGCCCCAGCGTGAGGGCGCGGTAGATCGATTCGGTTTGCGGCATTGGCTGCGGTGACGGTGATACCGGCTCGACCGCCTGCAGCCGGGAACCCACACGCCAGGAGAGCGCCGCATCGGCCTCGACGAACGCCGGCAGATGAATCGCCTCATGCCCATCGGCGTCGATCGCGAATGAGTCGCCGTCGAACACGAGATCATCCTGACCGCCGATCTGGTTGACGTAGATCAGCGGACATCCGGTTTCATGCACGCGCCGACGCGCGACCGCGAGTCGCTCGGCCGCCTTGTCGCAATGGTAGGGCGAGGCATTGGGACACACGATCAGCCCGGCCCCGGCCGCCGCGAGATCGGCGGCCGGCTCGGGCTGCCAGATATCCTCGCAGATCATCAGTCCCACGGTGTGGCCATCGATGGCCGCGGTGACGGCGCTGTCGCCGGCGCTGAAATAGCGCTTTTCGTCGAACACACCGTAGTTGGGCAGGCAGCGTTTGCGGACCACGGCGACGCGCTCGCCGGCGTCCAGCAGCACACCCCCGTTATAGCAGGTGCCCTGCTCGAACAGCGGCAGCCCGACGAGCACGGCGACACCGCTCGCCTGGAGGTCGGCCGCAATCCGGGCGACCGCCGTATCGATGCGTCCGGGCAGATCCGGGCGCAGCAGGAGGTCATCCGGTGGATACCCGAGCAGACACAATTCCGGGAACACGACCAGTCGCGCGCCGTAGCGGGCCCCGAGATCCCGCGCCCCGGCGACCACGCGTCGCGCATTGCCCTCGATATCGCCGACCACGGCATCGACCTGCGCCAGCCCGATCTTCAGGGAACAATCCGTTTGCTGCACGAAACACCTCCGCTGGAAACGCGCCGCTGCGGATTGTGCGCCCGCTCAGCCGCGCGGCCAAGCATCGGAACTTGCCTGGCGGCCGGTAAATCCCGAGACTACCGCCGCGATGAACGGGCAAAGCACACAACTCACCCCGGACGGGCCGCGCGATGACGCCGCAACGCTGCCGAACGAGGACTGGCAATCGATCCGGATACTGAACAGCTATCGGCTGTTCATCGCGTTCGCGCTGCTTGCGGCGTTCCTGGCGGACGTGCCCACCGTCGATTTCGGCCTCAGCGCACCGCTGCTTTTCTACACCGCGAGTGCGATCTATCTCGTCACCGCGGCGGTGTTCGCCTGGATCATCCATCGCCGGGCACCCGGCGCCCGCACCCAGGCGTATCTCCACCTCTATACCGACCTGATCCTGCTGGCGACCGTCACCTACGCCTCCGGCGGTGTCGGCAGCGGTCTCGGCACACTGCTCGTGGTGCCGGTCGCCGGGGCCGGCACGCTGCTGGTCGCGCGCCACGCCCTGCTCGCGGCGGCGCTGGGGACGCTGCTGGTGCTGGGCATCGAATCCGTGCGCGCGATCCACATCGATAACGGCGTCGCCGCCTGGCCGCAGGCGGCCCTGCTCGGCATCACCCTGTTCGCCGCCGCACTGCTGGCCGCGGCACTGGGCCGGCGCTCCGCGCAGAGCGCCGAGATCGCCCGCCGCCGTACGGCCGACGTCCAGCGCCTGTCGGCGTTGAACGAGCGCATTATCCAGCATATGGAGGCCGGTATTCTCGTGATCGACCGCACGGGACACATCGCGCTGGCGAACGCGAGCGCCGGCGTCTTGCTGGACGAGCCGCGCTCGCTCGCGGGCCGTCGCCTCGACGCGGTCGCCCCCGGCCTGGTCGCCGCCCTGGACGTCTGGAGCCGTGACGGCCACACGAGCCCGGAGCCGTTGACGCCGACCCCCGACTCGAGTCGTCGCCTGCAGGTCCAGTTCACCGCGCTCGGCGAACCCGGCACGCTGCTGTCGATCGAGGACGCCCGCTTCATCGAGGACCAGGTCCAGCAACTCAAGCTGGCATCGCTCGGGCGCCTCACCGCCAGCATCGCCCACGAGATCCGCAACCCGCTCGGCGCGATCAGCCACTCGGCCCAGTTGCTGGAAGAGTCGGAGTCGATCCCGGACGCCGATCGACGCCTGACCGGCATCATGCTGGCCCACTGCCGACGGGTGAACGACATCGTCGAGAGCGTGCTGGAACTCTCGCGCCAGCGGAGCGGCACGACGAGCGTCGAACTCTCCTCCTGGCTGGCGGAATTCGCCCGCCAATACGCGCACGACCACGCATTGCCCGCGGAGCGTTTCCAGTATGCCGCGCCGGCGCCCCCGCTGCGGGTGCACTTCGACGGCGGCCAGCTCGAGCAGATCGTGCGCAACCTCTGCGACAACAGCCTGCGCCACGGGCGACGGACCGACGGCGAATCGGTTATGGTTACGCTCAGCGCAGGCGGGGATCCGGACGGGGTTCCCTGGCTGGAGGTCCGCGACACGGGCGACCCCATCGACAGGCGGCAGGTCGACGAGATCTTCGAACCGTTTTTCACCACCAGCCACTCGGGGACCGGGCTGGGCCTGTTCCTCGCCCGCGAGCTCTGCGAGGCCAACCAGGCACGACTGCAGTTCGTACCCTCCGAGACCGGCAACTGCTTCCACATCATCCTGCAGGCCATCGACGAGCGACCGAGGCAACATGGCTGAACAGTCCGTCCTGATCGTCGACGACGAACCCGACATCCGCGAGCTGCTGGAGATCACGCTCGGCCGGATGCAGCTCGAGACGGTCGCGGTCGGGACGCTGGAGGCCGCCCGATCTGCGCTCGCGGACCGGGGCTACGACCTGTGCCTGACCGATATGCGCCTGCCGGACGGCGACGGCCTCGGTCTGGTCGAACACATCAATCGTGTATACCCCGGCACCCCGGTGGCCGTGATTACCGCCCACGGCAACATGGACGCCGCGGTCAAGGCGCTCAAATCCGGGGCGTTCGATTTCGTGGCCAAACCGGTCGAGCTCGAGGACCTGCGCAGCCTCGTGACCCAGGCCCTGCGCCTGGCACCAGCGAGCGCCGGCGCTGCCGGCGATACGGCCAAACGCCTGATCGGCCAGTCACCCGCGATCGAGACCCTGCGCGCGCGCATCGCGAAGGTCGCGCGCAGCCAGGCGCCGGTGGTCATAACGGGCGAATCCGGATCCGGCAAGGAACTCGTGGCCCGACTGATCCATGAGCAGGGGCCGCGGGCGCAGCGACCGTTCGTGCCGGTCAACTGCGGCGCGATCCCGCGGGAACTCATGGAGAGTGAGTTCTTTGGCCACCGCCGCGGCGCCTTCACCGGGGCCAACAGCGACCGCGACGGCCTGTTCGCCGCGGCCGAGGGTGGCACCCTGTTCCTCGACGAGATCGTCGAACTGCCCCTGGACATGCAGGTCAAGCTGCTGCGCGCGATCCAGGAGAAGCGCATCCGCCCGGTCGGCGCCACGAGCGAGCAGCCGATCGACGCCCGCATCGTCTGCGCGACCCATGCTGATCTGGAACAGTCGGTCCAGGACGGGCGCTTCCGCGAAGACCTCTTTTACCGCATCCACGTGATCGCCCTGCGGGTGCCGCCGCTGCGCGAGCGCGGCGACGACATCGCCGCGATCGCCGACCACATCGTCGCCCGCCTCGCGGACGAATATCAGGCCGGAGCGGTCACGCTCAGCCAGGACGCGTACCGAGCCGTGGGCGCGTATCCGTTCCCCGGCAATGTGCGCGAACTCGAGAATATCCTCGAGCGCGCCCTGACCCTGATCGACGGCAACCGGATCAGCGCCGAAGACCTGCAGCTTGCCCCGCTCGCAGGCACCGACGCAGGCGAAATGGCGGAGCGGAACGTCGAGGATCCGTCACCCCGTAATCCGGCGTCCGCGCCAACCTCGATCGACGACCAGATCGAGGCCAATCAGCGTCGCCTGCTGACCGAGAGCCTCGAGCGCAACCGCTGGAACCGCACCGCCTCCGCGCAGGAACTCGGCCTGACCTACCGGCAACTGCGCTACCGCCTCAAGAAACTCGGCATCGACTGAACCGGACGACCATCAGCGACGCTCGACGTCACTTTTTGACACTCCGGGCCGGCTGACATTCGACATCGACATCCCCACGCACGGCCTCGAGGATCCCGATTGAATCGCCCCGCAGCGCCGATTCAGCCGTATCCACCAATTCTGGCACGGTACCTGCTTACCTTTCAGGCAACGCCGAACAGTCGGCCTGTCCGTGGAGGGGAGCGGCGACCGGCGTCCGAGGATTGACCACACCTTTACATGTGGAAGGAGTTTCACAATGAAAACCATGCAGAAAGGCTTCACGCTCATCGAACTGATGATCGTGATTGCGATCATCGGCATTCTGGCCGCCATCGCGATCCCGCAGTACAACGATTATGTGGCCCGATCGCAGGCAACTTCCGGACTCGCGGAAGTAACCGGCGGTCGTACCGCCTACGAAGAAAAGTTCCAGCGCGGCCAGACTATGGGCGGTGTGACCGATGTCGGTCTTCCAGGCTCAACCGAGCGTTGTGCGTTCCAGTTTAATTACGACAGCACCACCCAAGTGCAGAATGACGCAATCCGATGCAACCTGAAAGGCAATCCTGCCGTCAATACCAATTACGTCGCGATCGAGCGTACAAGTTCCGGTGCTTGGCGCTGCGATACTGATCTCGACGCAGAGTATCGTCCGGAAGGCTGCGAACCCCGCTGATCACTGGCGTGGGACCAATCTTATAAAGTATTCCAACAGCATCGAGCACACCTTACCCGCCACGGACCACCTTCGTGGCGGGCTTTTCCTATCCGGCGACTCAATCAACGGATCGTGATACGGAGTATTAGCCGGACGGCTGCAACTGATTCTGGCAATTGCTCGGTATTTCGCCTGCCTATTTAGCCCTCGCCGCCCGCAAGCACCTGCAATTTTTCGGATGATGCCGGGTTATCTCCGCTGGCACCCATAGCTGACTTCATCGCGCGATTGCCCATCACGCCGGTACGACGCAAAATCGACCCACGTCACTGATCGTGGCATCGTTCGGCAATTTAATGATGCGAGGACCGTTACAATATGAATTCCTCAGCACCGGCGAACGCGCAGAAACGGTCGTACGCATCTCCTCTCGTGTTTGGTCTTATTGTATCTGCAATCGCATTCAGTCTTTTCTTCAACGGGAATCACTACTACGTTTATGAAATTTCGATCACGGCCGCAATGCTGGCCGCTGCCGTTACCGTATGCACGCATACGGGCCAATCCTTTCCAGTGCGACTGCCCGGATCCATATTCGGGATATTCGTTGCCTGGAGCGCTCTCGCGATTACCTGGAGTTTCGTGCCGTATGTGTCCGTTCTGGAACTCGGTTCGCTGGGTGCCGGCTTCTTCCTCTATCTGACTCTCGTTCTGCACCCCGATCGACGGCTGCTCACGGCAATCGGCCAATTTTTGGCAGGACTTGGACTCGGGTTGTCCGGGGCTACTGATGCTTGAAGCCGATGTGTCGCTAGAGGGGAACGACTTTGCAGAGGACGTGATTGAAGCCGAACAGGGGCGGCAGATGGATGCAGCAACCACTGGGTTTAGCGTCATGCTTGAGTTGATGCCGGTTGATCGGGGACAGATGAAACAAGAGGCTATGCCTCCGACCCGTAGAGGCGATACGATTGTCTACGGGATTGGTGGAGGCGTCCCCT
>CAJXKK010000065.1 GCA_913055615.1 uncultured Ectothiorhodospiraceae bacterium | reverse complement strand
TCCTGCGCCTGGTTGGCGAGGGCATCGAGAGCATCGCGGCTTTCGCGGTCGCGCTCGGCCTTGTATTCGAGCAGATCCTGGTACCGAATCCGCCTGTGCGTGCCGACACGCACGAAGGGAATCGTGCCCGCCTCAAGCAGTTTCACGACTCGGTCAAACGCGGGAAGGTCTGCACGTGGAGTGCCCTGATATGCATAGTTTTTTCAGGAAATTATGCATGTCCTTCGGATATGCAAAGCCTTTTTGCATGTGTGCGCGCCCTGCCGCTCATTCAGAGGAACATTTGCAGCCGGGACGGGGAGTTTCCGGGATATGCCGGAGTGGCCTGGCAGGCCGGGTTCGCGAGCAAGCTCGCTCCTACAGTAGCGTGTGCCGTGGAGGGTGGGATTGCTACGTCGGTTCCGATGACTCACCGGCGTGACCGTGGTCGGTGCGGCAGAGGTCGTGGTTGCCGAGGACTTCGAGGACGCGGCATTCGGTGACGCGGCCGCCGGCGCATTCGTCGACCATGCGGTCGAGTTCGGTCTCGAGTTCGCGCAGCAGGCGGATGCGCCGGCGTACGTCTTCGCGGTGGCGGCGGGCGATGGCGTCGATCTCGGCGCAGGAGCGGTTGCCCTGGGCGGCGAGGTCGATCAGTTCGCGAATCTGCTCGATGGAGAAACCGAACTCGCGGGCGTGGCGGATGAAATGCAGGCGCTGGCAGTCGGCCCGGGAGTAGCGTCGCTGGCCGCCCGCGGTGCGGGCACTCGGCACCAGCAGGCCCTCGTTCTCGTAGTAGCGCAGCGTCTGGACGTGGACGCCAGCCTGGTTCGCGAGCTGGCCGATCGTGAGGGGAAAATCTTCGGACATGGCTGCTTGAACCTACAGTGACTGTAGGTAAGAGAATGTGTCCAATGCATTAGAGAGGCAACCCGGTATGGCCGGCTGCTGCAACGACCAGCCCGCGATGGACAACACGACGCCGGCGTATCGGCGCGTGCTGTGGATCGTGATCGCGCTCAATCTCGGCATGTTCGCCGTGGAGATGTTCGCGGGCATTAAGGGGCAATCGCTTGCGCTGCAGGCGGATGCGCTCGATTTCCTCGGCGACGGACTCACCTACGGGCTGAGCCTGGCGGTGCTTGGCTCGGCCCTGCGCGTCCGGGCGACCGCCGCCCTGATCAAGGGGGTTTCGCTGGCCCTGCTGGCGGCGTGGATTCTGGGCAGCGCCATCTGGCGCGTGGTTTTCGTGGGCGATCCGAGCCCCTTGCTGATGAGTACGGTCGGGGTGCTCGCGCTGGCCATCAACGCCCTCAGCGCGCTGCTGCTGATGGGCTACCGTCATGGCGACGCCAACGTTCGCTCGGTGTGGTTGTGCAGCCGCAACGATGCGATCGGCAACGTCGCGGTCATCGCGGCTGCCGGGCTGGTCGCGGTCACCAGTACCGCGTGGCCCGACCTGCTGGTGGCGGCGGCGATGGCATCGCTGTTCCTGCATTCCTCGACCGGCATTATCCGGCAGGCTCGGGCAGAGTTGCGGCAGGAGGCGGCCGTGGCGGAGACTTGAGTGCAGCAGGCTGAATAGACGCCTCTCAGTGGGTTCTCTCCAGGGCGCGGAGGGCGCCAGGGAGCGCAAATAAAGGAGTAGGCCGGCTTGCGACCGAAGGGAGCCAGCCGGCTCGTCGTCCGGTGATGGCCTGCCGATTATGTTCAATGCGCGAGACATCACCCGCTTCGTCGCGATACGCGAGGATGCCACTCGGGGCGTGATGGATTCATCGTTGGAATAGATTGAAAGCGGTTGCCGGCTGGCTCCCTTTGGTCGCAACCCGGACTACGTCTTATATGACCGGTACGGGGGCAACGCTCTTCTCCCTCTTCGCGCCCCTTGGCGCCCTCTGCGCGTTTGCGAGAACCAAAAACTGCGTGAAAACGGCCACGTGCATCGGAATCAACGAACCGCGTTTCGGATGATCATCGGAGCAGACATGCACCACCACAATCACCACGATCACCACGCGCCACCGAACAACCGGCGGCGGCTGCTGGCGGCGCTGCTGATGACGGGCGGCTTCATGGTGGTCGAGGCGGTCGGGGGCTGGCTGGCCGGGTCGCTGGCGTTGATCGCGGATGCGGCGCATATGCTCACGGATACGGCCTCGCTGCTTTTGGCGTGGCTGGCGTTCCGCGTGACGGATCGGCCTGCCGATCACAAGCGCACGTACGGTTATCACCGCTTCCCGGTGCTCGCCGCGTTCGTGAACGGGCTCGCGCTGCTCGTCATCGTCGGCTGGATCGCGTTCGAGGCGGTTGGCCGGTTGCTGGAACCGACGCCGGTGATGGGCGCGACGATGCTGGCGATCGCGGTCGTCGGGTTGCTGGTGAACGTCATCGCCTTTTTCCTGCTGCACGGCGGCTCGCGCGACAACCTCAACATGCGCGGCGCGGCGGTGCATGTTCTCGGGGATCTGCTCGGATCGGTGGGCGCGATCGTCGCGGCCGGCGTGATCCTGGTCAGCGGCTGGACGCCGATCGATCCAATCCTGTCGCTGCTGGTGGCCCTGCTCGTCCTGCGCTCCGCCTGGTACGTGCTGCGCGAGGCGACCCATGTCCTGCTGGAGGGGACGCCGCCGGGCGTGGATCCACAGGAGATCGAGCGGTTGCTGCCGAGCGCCGTCGAGGGTGTGATCGACGTCCACCACATCCATGCCTGGAGTCTTTCCGGCGAACGGCCGATGATGAGCCTGCACGCCCGTGCCGATGGAACGGTGGCGCACGATACGCTGGTCGCGCGGATCAAGGCAGAGCTGCAGGAGCGTTTCGGCGTGGAACACGTGACGCTGCAGATCGAGTACGGCGAGGGGTGCGTGGATGACCACGACCATGGCGCGGGTCGCGGCGGCGGCGGAGTGGACGAAGGGCCGGCGAAGGGGTGATGCGGGTGCGTGGTTGAAGGCGCCCGGTTGAGCGGGATGGGGAATCCTGTGGGTTGGGGTGCGAACCGTGATTCTTGTGGCGCGGCGATGTCGGGCTGCGGTTCCAGAAGCGGTTTGATCAACCGCAGGTCGGACTTTAGTCCGACACCGGGCTCAGGATTCCACGGACATCGCGCATGCCTGCGGGCTGCAAGCTTGCAACGCTGGCTGCCATGGCGTCCAATCGCGTGCGGGAAATGGAGGAAACAGTCTTGCGGCAACCCGCCAGTTTGGATGACGACATCGCCCGCGCCCTCAAGGAAGACGTTGGCGGCGGCGACCTCAGCGCCGCGGCGATCCCCGCCAACCGGATCGAGCGCGCCACGGTAATCGCGCGGGCGCCCGGCGTGGTCTGCGGCCGGCCGTGGTTCGATGGCGTATTCCATTCGGTCGACCCGGCCGTCGCGATCGAATGGCATGTGGACGAGGGTGCGCCCGTCGCGGCCGAGACGGCGCTGTGTTCGCTGGAAGGCCCGGCACGGGCGCTGTTTACGGCGGAGCGCAGCGCGCTGAACTTCCTGCAGCTGCTGTCCGGCGTCGCGACGGCTACACGCGCCTATGTCGACGCCGTCGCCGGCACGGATACCGCCATCCTCGACACCCGCAAGACACTGCCGGGGCTGCGCCAGGCGCAGAAGTACGCGGTCGCCTGCGGCGGTGGCGTGAACCACCGCATGGGGCTGTTCGACGTGGCGATGCTCAAGGAGAACCACCTGCACGCGGCCGGCGGCATCAAGGCCGCCGTGCAGGCCCTGCGAGCGGCCCATCCCGAGGCCCCGCTGACGGTCGAGGTGGAGACGCTGGAACAGGTGCGCGAGGCGCTCGCGGCCGGTGCCGACCGCCTCCTGCTCGACAATTTCGCCCTCGATGATCTGCGTTCCGCCGTCACGGAGAACGCCGGGCGCGCGTGGCTGGAGGCGTCTGGGGGCATCACGCTGGCGAACGTCCGCCCGGTCGCCGAGACCGGCGTCGACTGTATCTCGATCGGGGCACTGACCAAGGACATCCATGCGCTCGATCTGTCAATGCGTTTCGCCGGCGAGGGTGTGTCCGGAGGCAACGCGCCGACGGGCGGCGGCTGATACGGGGCGCCCGGGGCGTACACTGGATTACGCGTGACCGCTGGAGAGATCATGGCGACGCTGCGCGAGCGGATGGCGGATTTCGGCTTCGAGTCGAACATCGACTACGGGTATCACCTGCGCTGCGTGCTGTCGCAGCCGACCGGGCAGGTCCCGGCCCTGAACGTCGAGGGCGATTCCGGGCGCCGCAAGACGGCCTTCGCCTCCGCGCTGGCCTCGGCGCTGGACTATCCGCAGCGCGTGTACCACGACTTCACCCAGCAGAACGAGCCGCCACCGAAGGTAATCCCGCCGCCGTCGAAAGACGAAGACGGCCGTGAAGAGCCGCCCATCCCGGCCTTCGAGCGCGTCATGAGCGACGCCTGCGCGTTCTCCGAAGGGGAGAAGACGATCCTGATCCTGGACCAGCTCCAGGCGGCGGACTTCCGGGAACACATCCGCATATACGAGTTCCTGACCACGGCCGAGTGGCAGTTCCGCGATGCCACGTTCAGCGCCAATCCGCATAATCTGCTGGTACTGCTGATCTCCGAGGAGTCGCTGTACCACTCGTTGCAGAAGGCGAGCTTCAGCGCCTGGGTGCCGAAGGCCTCGGTCGGCGAGAGCGATTACGAGCCGGTCGACTTCGGCCTCGGCCCCGAAGCGGACGACGTGATGGAGCACCTTGGCGCGCTGTTCCGCGAACTCGGGGTCCAGCCGACGCCCTCCGAGTTCCGCAAGCTGCTGAACGACATCCAGCACAATATCCGCACGCCCGACCAGCTTACGCACTCGATCTACGGCTGGACCGAGGGCATCGACCGCACCCTGCTCCTCGCCGATCGCGTCCAGCAGCGCATCCATGACCTTATGCCGATCATTGAGGAATACGTCGGCATCGAGCATGTCGAACTGCGCAGTCTTTGAGCCAGCGCTTCGGTCCGGCCCCGCCAGGGCGCTATAATCGGCGGCACGCAACCCAAGGAGGCCCCATGTCGCAGACCGAAGAGTACGCCCGCCTGATCGAAGCCTATATTCCCGACGCAAAAGCGAAGGTCGAGGGGGGCGGCGGCAAGTTCGAGGCGACGGTCATCAGCGACGCCTTCGAGGGCAAGAACCTCATCGCGAAGCACCGCCTGGTCTATGCGGCGCTGGACGATCAGATCAAATCGGGCGAAGTCCATGCCGTGTCCATCCGTGCCTACACGACTGCCGAGTGGAGTCAGGCCGGCGGCGAACTCTGATCGCCGTTGCGTCCGCGCGGGCGCCACGGCGCTCGCGCTGCTGCTCCTCGGTGGTTGTGCCACGACCGCACCGCTGCCGGAGGATCCGGCCGACAGCGCCGAGCTGTGCCGCGCCCAGATCGCGCGCGTGGATGCCGCCGTGGGCGCGGCGGACGTGGAAGACGGCGGCTCAAAACGCATCGAGGGGTTCCCCTGGCTGCGCGTGACCCGGCCGCTCGCGTCCTTCGCCGAGGAGGCCGATACCGACCGGCGCTTCGATGCCTGGCTCGAACGGCTTGAGCGGACCGCCGCGAACGCCCGCCGCCACGAACTCGCCAACCTGCCGACCGGCCGCCGCGATGAACTGACCAATGCATGGGCACCGGCGGCCGCCGATGCCGGCCTGCCGACCGGACTCGAAGCGGGGCTGTCCGCCTGCCGGGACAAGCTGAATCGCCAGACGTTCGCCGGAGATGCGGGGCGGGCACGGCTCCGCGAGGCCGCGGTCGCCCCCGACGAATACGCGACGTGGCAGCGCGTCGTCGGCTTCTATCCCATCGCCCGGCTGGTCGCGCGACCGCAGATCGTCGATTACCAGCAAGAACGCGACGCGGTATTCGACAAACCGGCCAGTGAGCCGGTCCGGCAGTACGCGGTCGACAGCGAAGGCCGTGGCGATGCCGTGAAAACGGCGCGCGAAGTCGAGCGCGACGCGCTCGGTATTCCAGCCCCGACCCGCGCGGGGGCCGCACGCCTGTTCGATGCGCATGCGCCCGTGTGGGCGATCGGCACGGCCTCCAACTCCGATCGCCCGGGCGCGATCCGGCTCACCGAGGGCGACCGTCCCGCCGCCGACATCGACCGGCCAGCCGAATACCGCCGCCTGTCGTGGACGCGGTTCGGCGACGAGGTGCTGCTGCAACTCAACTATATGATCTGGTTCCCGGAACGACCGAAGGAAGGCGCCATCGACATGTACGGCGGCCATCTCGATGGCCTGATGTGGCGTGTCACGCTGGGGCCCGACGGCGAACCGCTGGCCTACGACAGTATCCACCCCTGCGGTTGTTATTACACGCTGTTCCCGGCCGACGGCTGGCGCGTCGCCGACATGCCCGGTGACGCCGAACCGGTCGCAAGCCCGGTGCGCGCGCCCGAGTATTCGGCCGATGAGCGGCTCGTGGTGCGGGCGGACAGCGGCACCCATTACCTTTCGGCGATCGAGTCGATCGAACGCCCGGTCGATGACATTACCAGTCTCGCCCCGCTGCCCTTCGGGCAACTGCGTTCGTTGCCCCGGCCGGATGGCGGCAACGCAAGCGCGTTCGCGCCTGACGGCCTGATCCCTTCCAGCGCGCGCCTGGAGCGCTTCTTCTTCTGGCCCTTCGGCGTACCCAGCGCGGGCGCGATGCGCCAGTGGGGCACGCATGCGGTCGCCTTCGTCGGGCGCCGCCATTTCGACGATCCGCGGCTGCTCGAACGCCTGCTGGAACCGGAGTAGCGCCATGCGGACCGGACGCCTCTCGCTCGCCGTCCTCGGTCTGATCGCCCTGCCCCCCGCATTCGCGGACAAGGCATCGGACGGCCTCGAATTCACGCCCGCCGAGATCGCGGAGTGGCCCCGGCGCGAGTTCGACGGCGACGTCGGTTATCGCCTGATCGACGACGATCGACCCGCCGTGGAGGCGATCGCGGAGGATGGCGCCACGGCGCTCTATCACGAGGTCGACATCGACGTCAGCGAGACGCCGTGGCTGGAATGGAGCTGGCGGGTCGATGAACTGCCGCAGGGCGATGCCAGCGAACGCGACAAAGACGGCGATGACTACGGCGCCCGGATCTACGTGGTCCAGGAAGGGTTTTTCGGCAAACTCAGCGCCCGCGCCCTGAACTACGTGTGGTCACGCGAGCTCGAGGCGGGCACGCAATGGCCCAACGCCTTTACCGGACGGGCGCGCATGATCTCCGTCGAGCAGGGTGATGAACGCCGCGGCGAATGGGTCACCTACCGGCGTGATCTGCGCGAGGACTGGCAGACAGCGTTCGACGAGGCGCCGGGCACGATCCACGGGGTCGCGATCATGACCGACAGCGACAATACGGACAGTCGTTCGGTGGCCCGTTACGGCAGGATCCGTTTGCTGTCCGAATAGGCGCGCGTTGCCGTGCAGACGGCTTCCCGGATTCCGTTTCACTTCATCCGGGCTACGATGCGGGAAACAATAACTGGAGGCGTCATGCAGTTCGCGAGTATGCGGGTCGGACAATCGGAACGCTGGGGTGTCGTTGATGGATCGACGGTCTACCTCGCGCCCGCGGATGGCACTGCGCCCGCGAGCCTGCGTGCCCTGATCGAAGCGGGCGCCGATCTGCCGGACACGGCGGACTGGGACCGCATACCGCTGACGGATTGCGAACTGCGCGCCCCGATCCCGGAACCGCGGCGCAACATCATGTGCCTCGGCCTGAACTACGCCGACCACGCGGCCGAGTCGCAGGG
>CAJXKK010000064.1 GCA_913055615.1 uncultured Ectothiorhodospiraceae bacterium | reverse complement strand
CGCACCACCCACGGCGAGAACGTCGTCCTGCGCGTGCTCGACCGCCACAAGGGTATCCGGCCCCTGCCTTCGCTCGGTTTCGACGACGCCACGATGGACACGCTGGACCTGATGATGTCGCGCCCCGAGGGCATCATTTTGGTCACCGGCCCCACCGGCAGCGGCAAGACGACCACGCTGTACTCGATGCTCTCCCACCTGAACCAGGAGAGCGTGAACATCGTCACGCTGGAGGACCCGGTTGAATACCCGATGCCGCTGGTCCGCCAGAGCGCCGTCAATGAGGCCGCCAAGCTCGACTTCGCCAACGGCATCCGCAGCCTCATGCGCCAGGATCCGGACATCATGCTGGTCGGCGAGATCCGCGACGAGCCGACCGCGAGCATGGCCTTCCGCGCCGCCATGACCGGCCACCAGGTCTACTCCACGCTGCACACCAACTCCGCGCTCGGCGCGATCCCGCGTCTGCTGGATATCGGCATCCTTCCGGACGTGATCGCGGGCAACATGATCGGCGTCATGGGCCAGCGCCTGGTCCGGCGCCTCTGCGAGCATTGCCGTGCGCCCTATACGCCGGACGCCGCGGAACGCCGCCTGCTGGCCCTGGAGGCGCACGGCGATCACACGCTGTACCGCCCCGTGGGGTGCAACCGGTGCGAAGGGCGCGGTTACCGCGGCCGGTTCGCCCTGCTCGAGGTCCTGCGCATGGACGCTGACCTCGACGACCTGATCGCGCGTCGTTCCACGCTCAAGGAACTCGCCGTCGCCGCGCACGAGAAGGGTTTCCAGCCGCTGGCGGCCGACGGCGCCCGCCGAGCCCTCGAGGGCACGACTTCACTGGAGGAAGTCGCCCGCGTCGTCGATCTGACGAGCCGGGTGTAGGCCATGTGCGCGCCGGTCCGCCAAGTCAGCCGCCCGTTCACCGCAGTCGTAGGCCGGCTTGCGACCAGCGGGAGCCAGCCGGCGATTGCGGTACCGCACAGGGAAATGACGTTGGCATGCGCCGGCTGGCTCCCTTCAGTCGCACGCCGGCCTACGGGGAACGGTCGTGCGTGCGGGGCGAGCCGCTGAAACATGGACACCTACAAATACAAAGCCATGGACCCCCAGGGCCGCCGCGTGACCGGCACCATCGATGCGGCGAACCTGACCGATCTGGAGATGCGCCTGGGGCGCATGGGCCTCGACCTCATCGACTCGCGCGAGGTGCGCCGCGTCGCGCTGTTCCAGCGCCTGCGTCGCACCCCGCGCTCCGAACTCATCAACTTCTCCTTCCACCTCGAGCAGCTGCTCAACGCCGGCGTGCCCATGGTCGACGCCCTCTCGGACCTGGGCTCCACCATCGACGATCCGGCCTTCCGCGACGTGGTCGCGGAACTGGTCGAGGCGATCGAGGGCGGCAAGACCTTCTCCGGCGCCCTCGCCGACTTCGAGCATGTGTTCGGCAACGTCTACATCTCGATGGTCCGCGTCGGCGAGGAAAGCGGCAGCCTGCCGCAGGTACTGCAGGACCTCGGCGAGATGCTGCGCTGGCAGGACGAGATCGTCGCCTACGTTCGCCGCGTAATGGTCTACCCCCTGATCGTACTCGCCGTGGTCGGCGCGGCGGTCGGCTTCCTCATGGTCTATCTCGTACCGAAGCTGACGTCGTTTCTGGGGTCGGTCGGCAGCGAACTGCCGGCGCACACGCGCGCGCTGATCGCCGTGTCGGACTTCTTCGTCGCCTGGTGGTATGTGCTCCTGCTCGTGGCGTTCGTCACACCCGCGGTGATCCGTTACCTCTCGCGCAACAGCCCCCGTTTCCGGTTTGCCTGGGATGGCTTCAAACTGCGTGTATGGCTGTTCGGCGATCTGATGTACAAGATCCGGCTGGCGCGTTTCTCGAACTACTTCGCGCTGATGTACGGCGCCGGCATCACGGTGCTCGACGCGCTGCGCCTGTCGCGTGCCCTGATGGACAACGCCGTGCTCGAAGAGGCGGTCGACCGGGTGCACCGCCACATCGGCGAGGGTCAGACGCTCGGCGAGGCGTTCGCGCGCACCGGCCTGTTCCCGCCGTTCGTCGTGCGGATGATGCGTGTGGGCGAGAGCACCGGCGCGCTCGACGAAGCGCTGCGCAACGTGAGCTATTTCTACGCGCGCGAGGTCCGCGAGGCGGTCGAGCGCCTCGAACCCGCGATCCAGCCGGTGCTGACCGTATTCCTCGGTGGCCTGGTCGGCTGGATCATGTTCTCCGTGCTCGGGCCGATCTACGACACGATCGCGACGCTGGATTACTGACGTGAAACGCCTGCTCTTCTTCCCCGGCCATCGCATCCTCGCCTATGAGTGGCGGGCGGGCGCGTTCCGCCGTATCGAGGCGTTCGAGCCCGACGAGGAAGGCCGCGAGCGATTCCGCCGGTGGCTGCGCGAGGCGCCGCGCACGCCCCTGCAGATGCTGGTCGACGTGATCGAGGAAGAGTTCCACATCGACCACGTGCCACACGTGATCGGCCGTGAGCGCACGAACCTCTACAAACGCACGGCCCGCAAGCACTTTCGCAACAGCGATTTCACGTATATCACCCGCCAGGGCCGAGAGCGCGAGGGGCGGCGCGATGACCGTGTGCTGGTCGCCGGGCTGACCAATCCCGAACTGTTGCGCGTCTGGCTCGATATCCTGGCGGAGGTCCAGGTCCCGCTGAAGGCGATCCACTCGCTGCCGCTGGTCGGCGAGCATCTGTTGCCGCACCTCGGTGCCGAGCGCTCCGCGCGCGTGCTGGTCGTGAGCCAGCAGGTACCCAGTACGCTGCGCCAGTCCTATTACGAGCATGGTCGGCTTCGTTTCTCGCGCCTGGTGCCCGGGCGCTATGACGGCGTCGGCGAGTACGCGGATTTCATCCACGACGAGCTCCAGCAGACGCTGCATTTCCTCGAGAATCAACGTTTCCGCGGACAGGGTCGGCCCGTGGACACCTACGTCCTGGCCGATGCCGATGCGCACGCCGCCCTGCGCAAGCGGCTCGCCGACAGCGCGGTCGCCAACTGCCATCTCGTCTCCCTCGCCGATCTGTCGGCCAAAGTCGGCGATCGAGGCGGAATGGCCGGGCCCTATGCGGACACGATTTTCGCGCAGCTGCTGCTGCGCCGCCGCCGCCCGGCCAATCACTATGGGCTCGCGCGGCTGCGGCATTTCTTCTTTGTCCAGCGCGCCCGCGTCGGCCTGCGCATGCTCGCCGCGGCGTCCGTGCTTGCCGCGGTCGCCGTGGCGGGCGGCGCCTGGCTGCAGGGGCGCGCCTACGACAGCGGGATCGTGGAGGCACAGGCGCGCGAGGCCCGGTTCGAACAGCTATACGAACGGCGCCTGAGCCAGCTCGATGAATTCGATTACCGCGCCGTCGACGTCAAGAATGCGGTTGATCTGATGGACGAGGTCGACGCGGCGGTGCAGCAGACACCGCAAACCCTGATGGATACGCTCGGCGGCATCCTGGCCGAGCACCCGGCGCTCACCCTGCAGCGCCTGCAATGGACCCGCGCCGACGGCTTGGCCGGTAATGGCGGGCGCAGCAGCTCGCGCACCACCGGTGGCACGGCGAGCGGGCCCATCGTCGAGATCGGTGGCCGCGTGTCCGGTTTCGACGGCGACTACCGCCGCGCCATCAGCCGTTTCGAGCGCGTCGTTCGAAGGCTGCGCAACGCCGACCTCGGCGATGTCGCGGTCGCGCGCGCGCCATTCGATCTTGCGCCGGGCAGCGGTGTGAGCGGCGACAGCGGCACGACCGCAAGCAAGCAGACGAACCAGAGCGGCGAATTCCTGCTGGAACTGCGCCTCATGGCGGACGATCCGGAGCCGGCCGATGGCTGACCCGACGTTGCGCAATCTTGCCGGCTCCCTGATCGCCGCCGCCGCGGGCCTCGCGGTGCTGGCCGCTACGGCCTGGATCGCCTCGGACTGGCTGGCCGAACGCGAGCGCGCCTTCAACCGGGCCCGCGGCGAGCTCGCCCAGGCGGCCAATCAATACCGGAACGCGAGCGATAACCGGGCTGTGTACCGCGAATACGCCGACCGCTTCCGTGCCATGTCCGAGCGCGGCTGGATCGGCGAGGAAGGCCGCCTCACCTGGATCGAGGCCTTGCAGTCCATCAACGCCGATCTGAAGCTCCCCACCCTGCGCTACGAGATCGGCCAGCGCACGAGCGTCGATCACCCCCGGGCAGGCGGCTCCACCCGCCTGAACCTGTACCGTACCCCTATGCGGCTGAATATCGGCGCCCTGCACGAATACGACGTCGTCGAACTGCTGGAGCGCCTGAACCAGGCCGGCGACGGCTTGATGTCACTGTCCGCCTGTACAATGACGCGCAACGGCCAGTTGCGCTTCGACGCCCGCCGCGCGAACGTCGATGCCGCCTGCGAACTGAATTGGTATACGCTGCGGCTGGATACCGATGAGCAATAGTCGCGTGGACAAACCGCATCGCCAAGGCCTGCCTGAGCGTGGAGACCGCCCAATCCGCGGTGGCCAGCGCCGGCTGGCGCGCCCGGTGTCGTGCCTGCTCCCCGCCTTCGTCCTGCTCATGGTGGCCACCGTGCCGGCGGCCGGCTCCACCCTGTTCACCACACCCGAGCAGCGTGAGCGACTCGACCGCGCCCGCGCCGAAGCGACCGCGGAAGAACTCGCGCGCGAGCCCGAGCCCGAGCCGGAACCGGCAGCCACCGCAGAGCCCAAACCCCAGCCGCGCGTACAACTGCGCGGCTTCGTCCGCCGCAGCAAAGGCCCGTCCGCGGTCTGGGTCAACGACGGCAACACCTTCCAGGGCAGCGCCGTCGGCGACGGCCTCGCCGCCGGCCGTGTCGAAGGCGCCACCGTCGTCGTCACCCTCCCCGATGGCAAGCAGGTGCGCCTGAAGCCCGGGCAGACCTGGGATCCGGATAGCAGGGAGGTCCTTGAACTCAATGGGCAATAGCGCAGCACGGCCACAACGTAGCAAGCAGACTGGTTACATTATCCTGCTCATCATGCTGGTGCTGGTTGCGGGGGGCGCTACATTCTTCTCGGGCGCGTACACGTCGAGTAACGATGCATCCGCGCGTGAGTCAACGCGCAGTCTGCTCGCCCTCGATACCGCCGCCACTGCGGTGAAGATCTACAGCATGACCGACGAGGATCGTCCGGGATCTCTCCCCTGTCCTGATTTCAGCGGTGACGGCATAACAGACATCAATTGTCTGAATAGCTCGGAACCGGTTCATGTGGAGCGTCTGCCGTGGCGGACACTCGATATTGGCAGCGACGCCGCCGGCCTTTGGTACGTCATGGATCGAGACTTTCGTGACAACACCGCCGCCCAACCCATCAACGCGGAACTCGAAGGGTCTCTGATAATCGAGAGTGGTGCAGGAGTGGATGCGACGGGATTCGCGGCCTTGATCATCGACCCGGGTGATCCCCTGGTGGGCCAGAACAATCGAGGTCGTGATAGTGAAACGGTCGGAGACTACCTTGATCTTGAAGAGAACACGGACAACGACAACCGGTTTGTCGACTGCCCTTCCCGCGAGGACTGCAATGACCGCATTATCGGAGTCTCAACGACTGAACTCTTCCGTCTCGTGCAGCGGCGTTTACTGGCGGATCTGAAACAGCCTGTAGAGGATTTCATTGACGATGCGATATCGACGCACGGTAACCTGCCGTATGCGGCCAAACTGAATTCGCTAGAGTGCGAGGCGGACCTCCATCGTGGTCACTTGCCGCAGAGCCAGGGAGAGTGCGCCCCGAATGAATTCGTCGATCCGAATGATTTCCCATCATGGGTCACGGATAACGATTGGCTCGAGCTCGTGATCTATCACGTGGATGACGCATGCACAGAGGCGCCCTGTTCAGCCGGTGATCTCGAGGTGGATGGGGAGGCGGGGCTTGCATTGGTCCTTGCCATCGCCGGGGGGGCGCTCCCAGGGCAGGATCGAAATGCGCCAGAGCTGAACATCGAAGACTATCTTGAGAGTGGACTGGTCGATGGGGTCTACCTCAACCAGCCGAAATCGACTTCCAACAACGATCTCTATTGGGGCACTGGCCCATGAATCGCGTCGGTAAGTCGTGTGGGTTCTCCCTGATCGAGCTCGCGGTCGTCCTCGTGATCATCGGGCTATTGCTCGGGGGAGGCATCGCGGCTCTGAGTGCGACCAACGAACAAGCCCGGCGGAGCGATGCCGAGCGGCAGCTTGCAGACATAAGGCAGGCGCTCTATGGGTATGCCCTATCCGAGGGACGGCTGCCGTGCCCGGATGCCAATGACGACCCGCCGGACGGGCGAGAGGATCTGAATGCCGATGGTGATGACTGCCTTCAGGGCGCCGGCGCCCTGCCCTGGGTCGCTCTGGGCGTTGGCCGCCGAGACCCCTGGGGCAACGTGTTCGGTTACCGTGTAGAGAATGGCGTGGATGATCCAGATGATTCTTCGGACTCCTGCAATGATCCGCAGAACTTCGCTGATCCAACCAAGAGCAAACAGGACCCCGCTTTCGGTCTCGAGGATTGTGCGGACCTCAAGGTGGACGACGGCGTGGGCGGTGGGATCGTGAATTCAGCGGCGGCCATAGTCGTCTCATATGGACCGCAAGGGGGACAGGTCTGGACGGAGGACGGGTTTGTCTGTCCGGGAGCGGGTAGCGTACCCGCAAGCGGATTCTCGCCCGAAGAGACGGATAACTGCGACGACGACCAACTGTTTCAGGCTGCAGAATTCCGTCCAGCCGAAGCGGACGACGGCCGATTCGACGACATGGTGATCTGGCTTGCCACTCCGATCCTCAAGGCGCGAATGGTAGAGGCGGGGACACTGCCTCGATAACTGGTATTCCATGCACTTGCTGGACGTTGAAGCATCCCGGATCGTTTCGATCGCGGACACTGGGAACGTCTTTCGGCAATCAGTGAGGTGGCCTTGATTACCCTCGACGTGCATGCGTAGTGCCGATCCGCGTCAGGCCGTGGCCCTTCGTGCTGAGCAAAGTCGTGATGGAGCATGTCCGGGGGCAGGATTCCATGGTACATGCCCGTCTTGGTAGCGGGGGCGATCGTTTGCTCCAGAGGGGATTGGGATTGCTGGATCGGCGGCGGAGAGGATGGAAATCATGAAGCGACGGTCCTTATCTGTTTGCTCTCGGTCGCAATCCGGGTTCTCTCTTGTTGAGGCGGCGATTGTACTGGTGGTAATCGGCATCGTGCTCGGTGCGGTTCTTCAGGGGCGCTCACTTATTGAAAACGCAGAGTACACGTCCTTTGAGAAGCAATTGCGCAACTACCGAGCTGCGTTCCACCAGTTCCGTGAGCGCTATAACGGACTCCCCGGTGATTTCGCGACTGCAGCGGCACGGTTCGACAGCGTCAATCCGCCGGACGGCGGCAATGGTCTCATCGATGACGGTCCGAGCTGCGACGATGCGGAGGATGAGAGCTGCATCGCGTGGCAGCATCTGCGAGCAGCCGGTTTGCTGGAGGGAAATCCCACGCTGAACGGTGAAGATGCATCCCCGGCGCATCCGTACGGTGGCGTGATCGACGGTTTTTTCACTGGCGCGCAGGGAAATAATCGTTTTGAACACAAGATTCTGATTACCGGACTGCCGCGCGATGTAGCGATTCGGCTGGATCGAGAGGAAGACAACGAACTCTGCCCCACCGGGCGCGTGAGTCTTGTGCCACGCAGCGACTGCGACGGGGACGATTGGCCTGCAGACGAGACAGTGGTTAATGTTGCCTACGTGCTGTGAAGGACCTCACTCAGCCGAAACCGAACCAGCCCCGATTCATTGTCGGTCAGCCGAAGATCGAACCCGTGGTACTGCGCCAGACGCGCACATTGATACAGTCCCACGCCCAACCCGCCGGCTGACTGGACCGCGCCGCCGAACAGGTTGCGGGCCGTCGCATCGGGCATCGGCTCGCCGGTATCCTCGATCTCCAGCGTTACCCCCTCTGGTTCGGTCGACACCCGTGCCCGGATGGCCACCTCCCGGTCGGTGGCCTGTTTGTAGCGGGCGTTCTCCAGCAGATTCTCGGCTACGGTGTCGAACAGATCGCGTGGCACCTGCGTGTCGGTACCCGCCTCGCCCTCGAATGTCACCGCGCCATCGGCGTAGCGGCGGCGGAGGCCCTCCCACCACTCGCTCAGCGTGACGGAATCATCATTCTCGACGGTCGCGGGTTCGCGCAGCTTCTCCAGCGTCGACTGCAGGCGCTGGTTGATATCGGGCAACTGCCGCTGGACCAGCTGCAGCGC
>CAJXKK010000063.1 GCA_913055615.1 uncultured Ectothiorhodospiraceae bacterium | reverse complement strand
ACCCGGAAGAATGGTGGGCCGTGCTGGGTTCGAACCAGCGACTCACGGATTAAAAGTCCGGTGCTCTACCAGCTGAGCTAACGGCCCCTGCAGGCGAGCATGATACCGGCGCTGACGCCATTTTCCCAGTACTTCAGGACCATTCGCCGGCTTCAGGTACCCGGCTGATACCGAGTGGGATCGGCGACACCGACGTCGGCGAAGCCGCGGGCGCGCAGGCGGCAGGAGTCGCAGACGCCGCAGGCGCGGCCCTGCTCATCCGCCTGGTAGCAGGAGATGGTTCGGGCGTAGTCGACGCCGAGTTCGGTACCGCGGCGGATGATTTCGGCCTTGCTCCAGTCGATGAGCGGGGCCTCGATGGTAACCGGCTCGCCTTCGACGCCGCGGCGCGTGGCGAGGTTGGCCATGCGCTCGAAGGCGGCGATGTATTCGGGCCGGCAATCCGGGTAGCCCGAATAGTCGACGGCGTTGACGCCGAGGTAAATGGCGTCGGCCGCAAGTACTTCGGCCCAGGCGAGCGCGTAGGCGAGGAAGATGGTGTTGCGCGCCGGTACGTAGGTGACGGGAATCCCGTCCGAAGCGGTCTCGGGTATGTCGATATCCGGGTCGGTCAGCGCCGAGCCGCCGAAGGCCGCGAGATCGATATCGGCGATGCGGTGTTCGGCCACGCCCCGGTCGCGGGCGACGGCGGCCGCGGCCTCGAGCTCGATGTCGTGGCGCTGGCCGTAGCGGAAGCTCATGGCGTAGACCTCGTGGCCGTCGGCCCGGGCCATGGCGAGCGCGGTCGCGGAGTCGAGGCCACCGGAGAGGAGGACGACGGCTTTTTTCTGCATGATGGATCGTGGGTCCGGTCGGGGTTGGACGGCTGTGATGTTGGAAACGTCATTATGGCGATTCGGGG
Source organism: uncultured Ectothiorhodospiraceae bacterium (assembly GCA_913055615.1). Lineage (GTDB taxonomy): Bacteria > Pseudomonadota > Gammaproteobacteria > XJ16 > Halofilaceae > Halofilum. Next base: position 7,691 of record CAJXKK010000063.1, on the reverse strand, counting down.
AATCGCGTGCAGGGGGAGCGCTCGTTGCGCGGGTTGGGCCGTTCAACGGCCGGGTTCGTCAGTCCGAATCTTCCCGTAATGCGCGCGGTGCGGTCCGGTGGCAGGTAGGCCGGTTTTGCGCGGTCCGGAACGATGAGGAGAGGCGCGGGCATATCACCGCGCAATGCCGGCATTCCCCGGCGGCGTGGGGTACCGCATGAGGGACAGGTGCCGGGCGCCGGGGAAAGCCGGCCTACGTCAAGCGTTCGGGCGGTCAGCGGCCGGGTTCGTCGCCCCAGATGATCTTGTGGAGCTGGAGCTGCATGCGCACGGGCGGCTGTTCGGCGGTGATCCAGTCGGCGAGATCGCGTGGGCTGAGGCTCTCCCATACGGGCGAGAACCAGATCGGGCAGATCCCGTCGAGCCGGCGCTGGTGGATCTGGTCCACGGCCCATTCGAAGTCGTTGCGGTCACAGAGGACGAACTTGATCTGATCGTGGGGCGTCAGATGCCCGATGTTGTCCCAGAGGTTGCGCTCGCATTCGCCGGACCCCGGCGTCTTGAGGTCGAGGACGCGGGAGACGCGCGAATCGACTTCGGCGATATCCAAAGCGCCGGAGGTCTCGAGGCTCACCTCGTGGCCGGCATCGCACAGGCGTCTCAGCAGTGACACGCAACCGGGTTGTGCCAGCGGCTCGCCGCCCGTGACGCAGACGTGGTGGCTGCCGAGTTCCGCGACCGTGCCGATGACGTCGTCGACCGACCGGCTTTCGCCGCCGTGGAAGGCGTAGGCGGTATCACAGTACACACAGCGCAGCGGGCAGCCGGTCAGGCGCACGAAGACCGTCGGCGCGCCCGCCGTCGCGCCCTCGCCCTGCAGGGAGCGGAAGATCTCGGTGATCCGCACGCGCTCGGTTGCGGGCAGATCGCGCACGGCGGCGGCTGCAGTTTCCATCAATGCGCTTATCCGGACTCTTCCTTGATCTTCAACAGGCGCTCTTCCGCCAGCCGTGCCACGGCACTGTTGCCGTGCTCCTGCGTCACCTTCTGGAGCGCTTCGCGGGCCTCGTCGAGGCGTTCGAGTTCATACAGCGAATAGCCGATCTTCAGGCGCGCGTCCGGCACCTTGGCGCTGTCGGGGTAGTCGGAAACCACTTTGCGGAATGCCTCGAGCGCCTGCTCGAATTCTCGCGTGACATAACGAGACTCACCAAGCCAATACTGCGCGTTATCCGCGTACGGACCCTCGGGATACTTTTGGACGAATTCAGCGAACGCGGATGCCGCTTCGCTGTAGCGGCCATCCTTGAGCAGGCTGAAGGCGGCATCATAGGCCTCGCGTTCGGCGCTCGGGCCCGAATCGCCGCCGGACCCCGCATCGGGCACATCGCCGCTCTCGACCGAGGCGGTCGAGCCGGTGCCGGAACCGCCGCCGCTGCTGCTGCTCCCGCCGCCGGAATCATCGTCGCCGTCATCCGATTCTTCGGCTTCCGCGCCGGCCACTTCCAGCTCGCGGATCCGCCGATCGAGATCACCGTAGAGGTTGCGCTGGCGCTTGCGCAGCTCGTCCATGCGGTGCCCCTGGGTCTCAAGTTCCCCGCGCAGTTCACGGATCTCCCGTTCCAGCTCACCGGTGCGCTGGATCAGGTCGGCGAGCTGGCCGCTTTCAAGGATGTTCTCCATGCGGCGCATGCGCCGATCGAGTTCTTCCCTCGTCGGCTCCTCCGCGACCACTACAGGCGCGGCGAGCGCCATTGCAACGCCGAGAGCGAGAGCGGTCTTTACTGCACGAACACGGGCCATGGGACCTCCCGTCAGTTACTGCCGCCAGCGGCGGGATAGACGATCTCGACGCGGCGATTCTTCGCCCAGGCCTCTTCGTTGCTGCCCTCGACGGCCGGGACTTCCTCGCCATAGCTGATCGTTTCGATCTGCCCGTTCGAGGCGCCGTAGGCCTGCAGCAGCCTGCTGACTGCTTCGGCGCGACGCGAGCCCAGGCCAACATTGTATTCGCGCGAGCCCCGTTCGTCCGTGTGCCCCTCCAGGCGCACCTCCACGTCGGAGTATTCCGCGAGGTAGGCGGCGTGACGGCGGATCGTGTCCATGAACTTTTCCTGCACCGAGCTGGAGTCGAACTCGAAGTAGACGGTCCGGTCAGCCAGCAGACTACTGGAGTCCTCGATCGCGTCACGGCTGAAAGGACAATCGGGCGGGCATTCTTCGGCGGTCAGCGTACGCGCGCCCTCGTCTTCGTCCATGCCGTCGGTCTCGGCATCCGTTCCGGTATCGGTATCCTCACCGGCATCCGCACCTCCGGTCGTGGTGTCACTCGGGTCCTGGGGCGCCGTCGCACAGCCCGCCAGCACCAGGAACATCAACAGGGCCATGGCCCGGATCGTACTCTGCATGGTCTTACTCCTGTTTATGACGGCAGCCCTCGTGCGGACTGCGCGTCGGGTCATTTTCCACTCCGGCGCCCGCTGGCGGCCGCCGACCATCGGTCGTATAGCAGAATGAAGCGGCCATTGGGAGCGCTTCATCCGGTTTATCGCCCGCCCGCTCAGTCGCGGTACGGTCCCCATGCGGGCTCGCGCACGTCACCCTGCGACTGCGACAGGCGCGCGGCCGCGCGCCCGTCGGTCGAGACCGAACCGAGCACGCCGCGCCCCTGATGAGCGGTCGCGAACAGGATCATGCGGCCGTTGGGCGCAAACGTGGGGGACTCGTCGAGCCGCCCCTCGCTGACCACGCGCATCAGCTCCGAACCACGGTCCAGCACCGCGATCCGGAAACGGCCGTTCTCCATGCGGTGGGCGAAGGTGAGCCGTTCGCCATCCGGCGAGATATCCGGGTCGGCGTTGTACCTGCCTTCGAACGTCAGCCGGCGGGCACGCTCGGAGCGGTCCACCGGGATACTGTAGATCTGCGGCCCGCCCGAGCGATCCGACGTGAAGATGATGTTGTCACCGTCCGGCGTCCACACCGGGGATGTATCGATGCCGCCGCTGCGCGTGATGCGCCGGGTCTCATCCCGCGCGAGGTCGAGCACGTAGATCTCGGGGTTGCCTTCGTATGACAGCGCGACCGCCAGGCGATCGCCATCCGGCGACCAGCTCGGCGCGCCGTTGATCCCGTCGCGCGAAGACACCTTCTCGCGACTGCCGGAGGCGACGCGCTGAACGTAGATCGCCGGCCGGCCGTCCTCGAAAGAGACATACGCCAGGCGCTCCCCGTCGGGCCCCCACGCGGGCGACATGATCGGGTCGCGCGAAGTCAGGATCGTGCGCGGGTTGAAACCGTCGTAGTCGGAGACCTGCAGGGTATACCGGCGCTCGTCGCCGGAGCTCTGCACGGCGACGTAGGCGATGCGGGTCGAGAACGCGCCGCGCTCACCGGTAATCTCCTCGTAGATCTCGTCGCTGATCTCGTGGGCGAGGCTGCGCACCCCTTTGCGCCCGACCTCGTAGCTGTAGCCGGCCACCTGTTCCTGGCGCGCCACGTCGAACAGCTGGAAGCGCACGTTGTAACCGCGACCTTCATCCAGTGGCTGGACGCGACCAATGACCACATGGTCCACGCCCAGGGTGCGCCAATTGCCGAATTGGACGTCATCCGAGCGGGTCGGCTGCGACACGTGATCTTCGCGGTCCATGGGCTCGAACTGGCCGCTGCGGGTGAGATCGCTGGAGATGATCCCGGCGATATCCTCCGGCGGGTCACCTTCGCCGGCCCAGCCGAACGGCACCACGGCAATCGGGCGGGCACCGGCCGCGCCCTCGGTGATCTCGATCTGCAGCACGGCGACGGCCGGCGTCGAGAGCGCCACCAGGGCGAGCGCGGCGAAAGCGCGGAACATACGGGACGGCTGCATCAGGAGGCTTCCGGTCTGAAATTGAACTGGAGCACGCGCTCGAATACCTCGGGTTCGGGTGCCGTGGGCAGCGGCGACGCCCGGTTCACCGCGGATACCACGGAGTCGCAGAACGCCGAACTGCCTGAGCACGAGAGCAGTCTAACATCCGTCACGTCACCGCTCGGGATCTGGGTGACCTGTACCTCGGCGCGATCCCCCTCGCTGAAGCCGCTCGGCCGGCGCCAGTTGCTCTGTACCCGGCGTTTGATCGAATTCTTGTACTGGTCGAGCAGTTCGGCGAGGCGCTCCTCGCGCGCTTCCTCGGCGGCCGCGGCCTGCTCGCGCGCTTTTCGCTCGGCCTCTTCCTGCGCCTTGCGGGCCGCTTCGCGCTCGGCCGCTTCCTCGGCCTCCTGGGCTTCCCGACGCGCCCGCTCTGCCTCTTCCCGGGCCGCGGCCTGGGCGGCCTCGGCCTCCCGACGCTGCTGTTCCAGTTCCTGCAGCCGCTTGCGCTCTTCCTCGCGCGCTTCGGCCAGCTGCTTCTGTTCCTGTTCCAGCTCTTCCAGTTGCTTGCGCTCCTGCTCGCGCTGCTGGGCCAGTTTCTCCTGTTCCCGGGACAACTCCTCGCGCTGCTGTTCGAGCTGCTCGCGCTCCTGGCGCAGTTGCTGGAGTTCCTCCGAGACCTGCTCGGATTCCTGACGCTGTTCCTGCTCCGAGGCCTCCAGTTCCGCGAGTTCCTGGGCCTGCTTTTCGCGCTGGCGTTCGAACTTCTCGAGCATCTCGGCCTGCTGTTCCTTCTGCTGCGCGAGTTCCTCGACCTGCTCCCGCAGTTCACGCTGGCGCTTGATCGCCTCACGCTCTTCGGCCTTTTCCCGGGCCTCGAGCTGGCGCATGGTCTCCTGGACCTCGCGCTCGTCGACCGCGACGGCGTTCACGGGCTCACCGCCCGGATCGGGCGTCTGTGGCGCCGAGCCGATACTCACGCCGATGACCAGTCCCCCGACCAGGGCGATATGCCCCACCGCGGCGACCACCAGGGATTCCGGATATTCGCGCAGGACCTCCGACATGATTTATTGCGCTTCCGCGACGAGGCCGACCTGGGGCACACCGGAGCGCTGCAGCAGCGCCATCGCCCGGACGACCTTCTGGTAATTGACACCCTGATCGCCCCGTACCAGCACACGGCGATCGCCGTCGCGGCGCATCGCGGCGGTGGCGAGGGTGACGAGCTGTTCCTCGCCGACCGGCGACTCCGGGTCCTCGCCGATATTGATGAAAAACCGGCCTTCGCCGTCCACGGTCACGATCAGGGGCTCGGATTGGGTCTGCTCCATCGGCTTGGCATCGGCCTTGGGCAGGGTCACCTCGACGCCCGTCTTCAGCAGTGGTGCGGTGATCATGAAGATCACCAGCAACACGAGCATGACGTCGATATAGGGCACGACGTTGATCTCGGCGATCGGGCGCCGCCGGCTGCGCCTGGCCATCGTCAGGCCTCCGCCGTCCGCGCGTGGACCTGGCGGTGCAGCAGCGCCGTGAATTCCTCGACGAAGTTGTCGAAGCGGTTCTCGATCATGCCGAGATCGTGGCTGAGACGATTGTAGGCGATCACGGCCGGGATCGCCGCGAACAGGCCCATGGCGGTCGCGACCAGCGCCTCGGCGATGCCGGGCGCCACCAGCGCGAGCGTGGCCTGCGAGACGTTCGACAGCGACTGGAAGGCGTTCATGATCCCCCAGACGGTACCGAACAGCCCGACATACGGACTGACCGACCCCACGGTCGCCAGGAACGCCAGATTGCCCTCGAGGCGATCGGTCTCGCGCGACATCGCGATCTGCATCGAGCGCTGGGCGCCGGAGAGCACATGCTGCGGTTCATGCCCCTGCTTCTGGAGTCGGGCGTATTCCCCGAAACCGGCAGCGAAGAGCCGCTCGGAGCCGTCCGGCGTACCCTCGCGATGCTGGACCTCGCGATAGAGTTCGGCCACGGATCCCCCGGACCAGAAACGCGCCTCGAAATCGCCCGAGCGCCTGCGTGCATCCCGGAACTGGCGCACCTTGGCGTAGATCAGGGCCCACGAGAATACGGACGCAAGGATCAGGATCAGCATGACGAGCTGGACCACGATACTCGCGTCAGCAATCAGCGTGACAAAGGAAAGATCAGTCTCCACCGGCGAAAACCTCCTTCATATCATCGGGCAACGGGCGCGGGCGGAACGTGGCCGCGTCCAGGCATGCGACGCGCACCCGGCCGGTACACAGCGCCTCCCCCTCACGCAGCACCCGGTGTGCGAAATCGATCCGGGCGCGGCCCAGCCCGTTGATACGGGCCTCGACTTCGAGCGCATCATCCAGCCGGGCCGGCGCGCGGTAATCCAGTTCGATCGAGCGCACCGCGAACAGCAGGCCGCGGTCGCTGGCGAGGGCCGTCTGGCCCCAGCCGGCCGCCCGCAGCCACTCGGTGCGGGCGCGCTCAAGGTATTTGAGATAGTTGGCGTAGTACACCACGCCGCCGGCATCCGTATCTTCATAATAAACACGGACGGGCAGGCGGAAACACGTACCACGGTCACTCGGCCCCGCTGCGGTCATGGCGCCTCGAACAGGTCGGCGCCGCCCTGCGCGCGCGGGGCCGCCAGACCGAAATGGATGAACGCCGACTGTGTGGCCACGCGCCCGCGCGGCGTGCGCATCAACAGCCCTTCCTGAATCAGGTACGGTTCGATGACCTCCTCGATCGTCCCCGCCGACTCGCCGATCGCGGCGGCGACGTTATCGAGGCCCACCGGGCCGCCGCCGAACTTGTCGATGATCGAGCGCAGCAGCCGGTTATCGAGTCCATCCAGGCCGAGTGTATCCACTTTCAGCAGATCCAGCGCCTCGTCCGCGATGCCGGCGTCGATCACGCCGTTGCCCCGCACCTGGGCGTAGTCGCGCACCCGTCGCAGCAGTCGGTTGGCGATCCGCGGGGTGCCCCGTGAGCGGCGGGCGATCTCGTGCGCGCCGTTGCCCTCGACGCGCACGCCCATGATCCCGGCCGAACGCTCGACGATGTGCGCGAGATCCGCCGCATTGTAGAACTCCAGGCGCTGCACGATGCCGAACCGGTCACGCAACGGCGATGTCAGCAGACCCGCACGCGTGGTCGCCCCGACCAGTGTGAACGGCGGCACGTCGAGTTTGACCGAGCGCGCGGCAGGACCCTCGCCGATGACGATATCGAGCTGATAGTCCTCCATCGCGGGGTAGAGGACCTCCTCCACCACCGGGGACAGGCGATGGATCTCGTCGACGAACAGGACGTCGTGGGCCTCGATATTGGTCAGGATCGCGGCGAGATCACCCGGGCGTTCGAGTACCGGCCCCGCGGTCTGGCGGAGGTTGACTCCCATCTCGTGCGCGATGATCGACGCCAGCGTGGTCTTGCCGAGCCCGGGCGGGCCGAAGATGAGCGTGTGGTCCAGCGGTTCGCCGCGCTCGCGCGCCGCGCGCACGAAGATGCCGAGCTGCTCGTGGACGGTCGGCTGACCGAGATACTCGCCCAGCGTGCGCGGGCGGATGGCGCGATCGGTCGCCTCCTCCTCGGGCATCGATTCGGCATTCGTCAGCCGTTCGGGCGTATTCATCGGGCGGCGGTTTCCAGCGCGTCGTTCGGGGTCGTGGGGCAAATCCGGGCGACAGCCCGGTGCAAGCTACCATGGGCGCCGATACGATTATACCGGCGCGCCGGGCTCACCGCTCGGCGCGCGCCGGCTTTGGGCAAAAAAAAGCCCCGTCGGGGGGACGGGGCACCAATGGCTGGCCTGGGATCGTGGGTGCGGGCCACGACCGGGGGAGTCAGGCCAGTGCCAGAG
>CAJXKK010000062.1 GCA_913055615.1 uncultured Ectothiorhodospiraceae bacterium | reverse complement strand
GCCTTCTTCCACATGGGCGAGATCATCGAGTACGGCGAGACCGAGACCATGTTCGTCAAGCCGCGCGAGAAGAAGACCGAGGATTACATCACGGGTCGGTTCGGCTGACGCCGAGCCGGCAGCGTACAATCGAAGCAGTTCCAGAAACGGGCCGGTGCGGCGGCCCCGCGATGATCGGAGGGAAGTGTCATCGACAGCCTCAAGCTGGGCCAGCACATCTCACAGGAGTTCGACGAAGAACTCGAGGATATCCGCAACAAGGTCATGACCATGGGTGGCCTCGTCGAGAAGCAGCTCGGCGACGGCCTGAGCGCGCTGATCAACAGCGACAGCGCGCTCGGCAATCAGGTGATCGACGGTGATTTCCGCGTCAATTCCCTGGAGGTCGAGATCGACGAGGAATGCACGCGCGTGATCGCGCGGCGGCAGCCGACCGCGAGCGACCTGCGCATCGTCGTCACCATCATCAAGACCATCACCGATCTCGAGCGCATCGGCGACGAGGGCGAGAAACTCGGCCGCTTCGCGATCGAAATATCGGAGGCGGGTGGTTACTCCGACAGCGCCATGCTGTTCGGCGTCCAGCATCTGGGCGAGCACGTCAAGCGCATGCTGCACGACACGCTCGACGTCTTCGCCCGCATGGACGCCGAGGCGGCCCTGCGCGTCGCCGGCGAGGAATCGAAGATCGACCATGAGTACGACGCCGTCGTACGCCAGCTCATCACCCACATGATGGAAGATCCGCGCTCAATCCGCGGCGTCCTGTCCGTGCTGTGGTGCGCCCGCGCCCTCGAACGCGTCGCCGACCACGCCCGCAACATCTGCGAGTACGTCGTCTACATGGTCGAAGGCAAGGACATCCGCTACACCAGCCTGGAAAAGGCGACCCGCGACCTGCAGGGCGGGGGCGACGACGAGTCCTGAGCGCCGATTTCCTCTCGCCAAGGCGCGGAGGGCGCCAAGGGGGCGCAAAGGATAATCAGGGATTGCTGGTGGGTCCGGCCTCGTCGACGTAGGCCGGCCTTGCCCGGCATCCGCCAATCGGTCAGGCGACCGCGACGGTGAATGCCGGGCAATGCCGGCGCACAACCGCTCCCACGCCGAAACCCGATCCAGCCTCCCTCACGACTCTTTGTCTGGTCGACACCGCGTGAGCGTCGACCCACTGGCCATCGCCATTGACCAGGCTATTTTCCGGCACGGCCGTCCTGCCCCGCTGTCTTAGCGTCCCCTGGCGCCCCCCGCGCCTTTGCGAGAGGCAATAACGCCGCTGGCAAGCACATCACGAGTTCGGTCTATCGCGAGCGCCGGGAGATCGTGCGCAGGGTTACCCGGCCGCCAGCATCTTTTCCGTACGACGGTGATCCGCGAAATTCATAGACTTGAAAACAGAGTCCGCGTCTGATTTCATGAAAAGCGGTTCGCGCCCGGCCACCGAGGGATCGGTGGCCCGAAATCGGCACAACGCGAAAGGGAATTCACGTGTCCTCCACTATTGTTCGCCTGCTCTGCGCGGGCTGTCTGCTTGCCCTCCCGATTACCGCAAGCGCTGATGTCGAGGCGGGTCTCGATTGGCTCGAAGGGCGGGTCGAATCGGACGGTGCGGTCCCTTCCCCGCAACCCCTCGCTACAGCGACCCAGTCCGCGGCGCAGACCATAGAGGCGTTTTCCGCTGCCGGGCGGGGGAGCGCCGCCGCCACGGATTCCGTACGCGGATTCATCGGCGTACAGCCGGCGCCCAGCACCGCGCGGCTGGCGCGACGCATCCTTTCCGACGCGACCGGTAACACGACCCGGCACGAACTCGAAGACCGCCTGCGCGCACTGCAGCGCGTAGACGGCGGTTTCGGCGATCGGCGCGGCTACACCGCCACCGTGCTGGACACAGGCCTCGCCCTGCGTGCGCTGGCGGCCACGGGCGCCACGCGCGACGACGATGCCGTTACCCGTGCCACGGGCTTTCTGCTCGACCGCCAGGGTGCGGACGGGGCCTGGGGGCTGGCCGACAATGGCGTCGATGTCTGGCCGACCGCCATCGCCATGCGTGGACTGCAATCGTTCCGGCGCCTGCCCGGCGTCGACAGCGCGTTAATGCAAGCACGCGACTGGCTGCTCGCCAATCGCGCGGCGAACCGCGGCTTCGGCGCGCCGTATCGCACGGCGGCGGCACTGCTGGCGATCGCGACGACCGCCGAGTCGAAGGATCGCTACGCCGACACCGTGACCGCCCTCCGCGAAGCGCAGGCCGGGGACGGCTCCTGGCAGGGCGACGCATTCACGACGGCGCTCGCCGTACAGGCGCTGATCCTCGCGAGCCAGCCGCAGCCCAATCCGGATATCGGCACGCTCAGCGGGCGGGTCGTCGCCGCGCAGACAGGCAGCGGCGTCGCGGATGCCGACATCGAGCTCATGGGCGCCAGCAGCCGTACCCTGCAGACCGACCCGGACGGCCGCTTCCTGATCAACGATCTCGCCGCGGGCGATTACACGCTCACGGTCGCGGCCGAAGGCCTCCAGTCCCTGCAGGTGCAACTGGGTCTGTCGCGGGGACAGCAGGCAGACATCGGCCGACTCGAACTGGTCGCCGATGGCGCGAGTAATGCGGGTACGCTGCGTGGCGCTGTTACCGATGCCGCGACCGGAGACCCCCTGGCGGGCGCTACGCTGACGCTGCCGGAGCGTAACCGAGCCACCACGACGGGTGCCGACGGTAACTACCAGTTCACCGGCGTCGAGCCCGGTACGGTGGCCGTCGAGGCCGCGGCCGACGATTTCGTGAGCCGGCGTCTGGAAGCCACGGTCGACAGCGGCAGCATTACCCTGCTCTCCCCGGCATTGACTCCGAGCCGGGCCCTCGAAGTCGGCGTTGCGGGCACGATCACGGACAACGCCACCGGCGAGCGCATCGCCGGGGCCACGGTGGCCGTAAGCGGTGCCGACAGCGCGACGGCGACCAGCGCGGCCGATGGCAGCTACGCCATCCGGGAGCTCACGCCGGGAGCGCTGACCCTGGAGGCGAGCGCCCCTGATTACCGGGCCGCTGCCGCCAGCGTCGATGCCGCGGCCGGAATCCGGCTCGACTTCTCGCCCGCACTGCAGCCGGCGGATCTGCCGCCCGCAGACGGGGCTTCCGCCGGTCTGGCGGGTACAGTGGTCGATTCCCTCGATCGCCGGCCGATCGAAGGCGCCACGGTGACGGTCGATGTCGGCGGGGAGACCAGCACCACGAGTACCGACATGGAGGGCGGCTTCGCATTCGAAGTACTGCCCGCCGGCAGCGCGGATCTCGAAGTCTCGGCCGACGATTTCCAGCCCGGCTCCGGCACGGTGGAACTGGCCCGGGATGTCCGCGCGGATATCGGTCAGGTGGCACTGGCCCCGCTCGACCCGGAGGCGGGCGGTCGCCTCGCCGGCAGGGCCGTGGCGGCTGGTACGGGGGATCCGCTGCCCGGTGCGGACGTGGCGGTGATTTTCGAAAGCGGCGAGCGCACGACGGTCGCGGACGCCGATGGCGCGTTCATGCTCGACGACCTGCCGACCGAGGGCGGCAGGATCCGGGTGGAAGCGGACGGATTCGATGCGGCGACGCTCGGGGCAACCTTCCGTGCGGGCATGACCCTGGATGTCGGTGACGTGCCGCTGGCTCCCGCCGATGCCGAGCGGATCCGGCCGGATCTGCGCATCGACGCGATCAACGACGACGCGGTCCGCATCGATCCGCAGACCTTTGCGATCACGGGCAGCGCCCGCGTGTCGATCGCCAATGCGGGCAGCCAGAACTCGGACGGTTTCCGGATCGAGGCGTTCATCGATACCGACGGTGATGGCGCGCGTGGCCCGGATGAACCCCTGCTGGGCGCGACCGAAGTGCCGGACGGTGCGAGGGTCGAGGATGCGCCGATCGAGCGCAGGGTCGAAGTGACGGGCAAAGGCGCACTGCGCGACCAGCCGATCACGTTCGTCGTCGATCCCGACAACACGGTCGTCGAGCTCGATGAAACCAACAACACCGCATCGACCGCCGCCGCCTGTAATGAAGAGGCGCCGGTCACCGTCGATCTCGCCGCCTGTCTGGATGGTTCGGGCAGTATCGGCGGCCGCGACTTCCGTGTGCAGACCGATGGCGTTGCGAGCGCGATCACCGATCCGGAGATCGTGCCGCGCGACGGCTCGGTGCGCCTCACGGTGATCCAGTTCTCCAGCTATTCACGCGTCGAGCTTGCACCGACGCGCATCACCACCGACAACGCCGAATCCCTTGCCGAATCGATCCGCGGCATCCGTTTCCGTAGCGGTGGCACGTCGATCCACAGCTGCATCGCGACGGCGCGCAACCAGCTCGCGGGCGCGTCCCCTGAGAGCGCCGTGCAGGTCATCGACGTCTCGACGGACGGCCGCTCCAGTCGCTACCGGGCTGAGCGCCAAGCCGATCGCGCACGCGATGCCGGCATCGATGCACTCAATGCGATCGGCGTTGGCGGTGGCGTGGATCGCAATCTGCTCGAGGCGATCGCCTTCCCGAAACCGGTCGGCGGCGACAGCGGTTTCGTTATCGAAGTCGACGACTTCGAGCAGTTCGGCGCGGCCATCGCCAGCAAGATCCAGCGCGAGACCACGGTCTCGGATCCGGCCGTCGGCGGGCTGCGTATCGTCGATGCCGGTCCGGGCAACCCCGTGAAACTGTCCGCCGTGGTTGGTAATGCCGGGCAGGGGACGACGCCGGACAGCCTCGAACTCGTGTTCTACGCCGGGGATCCGGCAGCCGGCGCGCAGGAACTCAAGCGCATCGCGGTGCCCCGTTTCGCGAGGGGGGAAAGCCAACGGCTGGCCGTCGACGTGATGGATCTGGCGGACGCCGGGCGTGTATTCGCCCGGATCGAATCCGATCAGGAGATCGCACAGTGCAGCACCGCGAACGACATGATCGACCGCGCAGTGAGCACGACTCTCGGGGCGATCGAGGTCGCAACTGATCGAGACACTTATCCGGCCGACGCCACGGTCGCGGTCGATGGGCAGGTCACCAATACCGGCTCACTCGACGGTACGTTCGCGACACGCTACGCCATCGTCGATGATTCGGGCGAGGTGGTTGCACGCCTCGATCATTTCGATGGCATCGAGCTGGCCGCAGGGGCCGAGCGCGCCCAGGAGACGGGCTGGCCGACCGGGCGTACGCCGAGCGGCGCGTACGCGGTCCGTGCGCGCCTTCTGAGTGTGGCCGGGGATGTCATCGATGAGGCCACGGCCCCGTTCACGATCGCGGCCACCGGCCCGGGTGACGAGCAGCCACCGGGCGGCGATGTCTCTGATTTCGTCACGCTGCGCGTGCAGCCGGACGCCGCCGAATACCACGTCGCCGATACCGTCCGCCTCGACAGCCTGGCGCGCAACCGCTCGGTCAACGCGGGCGTCGAGGGCGGGGTAGTCGAGCTGCGCGTCGTCGCCCCGGACGCCACTGAGGTGTTCACGACCGGTCTGCCGGTCACGAGCCTCCAGCCAGGCGGCAGCAACGAGCAGAGCGCCGGTTTCGCGCTGCGCGGTGCGACCACCGGCGTTTATACCGTCGAGGGCGTGCTGCGCGGATCAGACGGTCGCGTACTGGCACAGGACGACGCTCGGTTCTCCGTGGTCAATGACCTCGCGCGCTCGATCATCGGCACCGTGAACGTCAGTCAGCCGGAGGTGTTCATCGGGCGCCGCATCGGTTGCACCGAGACCGTTACGAACCGCCAGGCACTCCCGGTCGGTGGCCTCGCGCTCCGTTCCGTAGTGGTCGACCGCCAGCGCGGCGCGAAGCGCTCGGACGCCACGCGCACGATCTCACTGGCCCCCGAAGAGCAGCGGGTCGATGGCCGCAGCGTCGACACGACCGGCTTCGAGGTCGGCGTCCATGCCTGTGTGTTGCAGGCACGCATCGACGGCGCCTGGCGCACGTTCGACTCCGCCGATTTCCGGGTCGAGGAACCGCCCATCGATATCGATGCCGTGCTGGAGGTCGGAGACCGGGGGCGCCTGCTTGTCCTGCTCGACCCGGAAGCCGGCCAGGGCCGCAAGCCGGAGGATCCGCACGGGCCGAAGGGCAGCCCCGGCCCGCGCGATCAGCGCGACTGGCTCGCGGCGCGCCTGGACCAGGCGGGCTGGTCTTACACCATCGTCACCGATGGCGCCGCCTTCGCCGAGGAACTGCGAACGGACGGCTACGCGGTCGTGGCGCTGTTCAACGAGCAGGTGAAGATCGCCGAGGCCGTGCAGCGTGAACTCGTCGAGCGCGTCGAGACCAACGGCATCGGTCTGCTCGTCGCCGGCATGCACGATCGGCGCAATGGCCGGATCGAGCCTGCGCTTGGCCTGCGCAGCAAGGGCAAACTCCCGCATGTCGACGGCCTGCGCCTCTACGACTCCGAGGTCGCCGCGGCGGGCCGACTCGAATTCCCGGTCGCCAGCAAACCGCTGCGCCTCGATACCGCAGGCGCCCGCACGCTGGCCGAGTACACCGCCGACCACCCCGGAGGCGACAAGGCGGGCGGCAACGCGAAAGGCAAAGGCGGAGGCAAGGCCAAGGGCCATGGCAAGGGCCGTGACAAAGGCAGGGGCAAGCCCGCGCCCGGACCGGGATTGACCCTGTACACCCATGGCGCCGGGCGCACCGCCGATGCCGGTTTCGATCTGCTGCTGCAGGGCACGGCACTGGGCGAGGCCAACGCCTGGGGCGACCTGATCCTGTCCACGCTGGATCAGGTCCATCCGGAGCGTATTGCCCCGGTCGCCGGCAGGGTGCTGCCGCTGCAGCTCGAACTCGCCAACCAGGGTATCGCCACGCCCGGTCGCGTGCTCATCGAACTGCCCGGAGACGCGCGAGTGGTCGATCCCGGAATGGCCGAGCAGCGGGGAGACGACCTCGTCGTCTGGCCCTTCATGTTGGCTGTCGACGACCAGACGAGTCTCGACCTGTGGATTCGCCTGCCGGACCGCGCCGGACCGGCCACCGTGACGGCGACCGTCCAGACCGGAGCCAGCCCGGACTGGATCGATTACGAAACGCTCGATCTCACCGTCGACATTCGACCAGCCGACTAACGGAAAACAGAAAACGGGGCGGGTCGCCGCTGCACGGTGCGTGTTTCGCGCGCAGCGGGCGGCCCCGCCCAACAGCCAGGAGGGATCCACGGCATGTCAGTAATGGACAACGGCGGCATCATCGGTGCTCTGCGGCGCGCGACGCTGTTCACCCGCGTCACTGCGGTCACCGTCATCGTCGCGCTCGGCTCACTGATGGCGATGCCCACGGTCATGGCCGCGCAGTCCGAAATGCAGCGCCAGGAGGTCGAGGCGAGTCTCGCACCTTCGCAACAGCAGGCGTTGTCCCGTCAGCTAACCGAGGCCAAACGCATCCTTCAGCAACTGCGCGACGGACAGGATCCTTCCGCCGCCGACGCCTCGAAGACCGCACGCGACACCGGCGACAAACTTGCGCGCCTGCGCACCACCCTGGAGCAGTCGCACGGCGATATGCTGGCGCACTACGCCGACATCCGTACGCGCCTCGAACGCGCCGACATCCCGGCGAAGATTCTCAGGCGCCACGAGAAAGCGGTCGATCAGTACACCAAACGCATGGAGCGCGTCCTCGACAAGCTCGGCAAGGCGGCCACCCGCAAAGCCGGCAGCCGCGGCCAGCTCCAGGCCGCCACGGCCGCCCTCAAGCAACTCGAGCGCCACGACGAAGGCCGTCGACAGCACCCGTTCGACCCCGAAAATCTGCCGTCCAAAGCCGTCGAACCCGACCACAAACGCGAGCCCCGAACGACGCCGGGCCGGTTCCAGGCGGATGGCCTCAGCAGTCGCCCATGGCCGCGTCTGGCCAGCCACGGCGACTACCGCCTCGACCAGCTCGCCGGCGCCGAGGACCCACGCTGGCTGGCGGCCACGACCGAGGTCGAGCTGAGCGCGGCGATCAAGGCGAAAGCCACCGAACTCGACCACGATCCCGTGAGAATCCACGCCTGGGTGCGCAACAACGTCCAGTGGATCCCCACCTGGGGCGCGATGCAGGACGCCACGCACACGCTTTCTTCCCGCCGCGGCAACGCCTTCGATATCGCAAGCCTGGAGATCGCGCTGCTCAGAGCCTCGGATATCCCCGCGCGCTACGCCGTCGGCACCATCGAGGTGGAGGCCGATCGCTTCCGCAACTGGGCCGGCGGATTCGATGACGTGCGCGCCGCCGCCGACTACGCCGCCTCCGGCGGCATCGCCACCACCGGCCTGATCGAAGGCGGGCGCATCGCCGCGGTGCGCATGGAACACGTATGGGTCGAGGCCGCGGTCGATTACCTGCCCTCCCGGGCGGCGGTGAACCGCAGCGCCGACAGCTGGATCCCGCTCGACCCGAGCTTCAAGCAGTACGACTTCAAGGAGGGCATCGACATCGCCGCCGTCACCGGCATCGATCCCGAGCAGACCGCGCAGTCGTTCCTTGACTCCGGCACCATCGACGAGCAGGCGGGGTACGTGCAGGGATTCGACCCGAGCATCCTGCAGAACACCCAGGCCGACGCCGAGACGGCGCTCGAGGATTACATCGCCAACGACCTGCCCGACGACGCCACGGTCAGGGATGTCCTCGGCGGCCGCAAGATCATCGAGCAGGACTACGACACGCTGCCGGCCTCCATCCCCAACACCCTGACCACCACGGGCGTCCGCTTCGACGCGCTGCCGGAAAAACTCCAGCACCGCATCGCCTTCGGTCTCGGCACCACGATCACCGGCGGCCTGAGCAATCCGGTCGAGTTCGCCTGGTCCGAACTCAACGGCGAGCGGGTCACGCTGTCGTTCCGCCCGGCCACCCAGGCCGACGAGAACGCCCTCAAAAGCCTGTTGCCCGAGGGGGAGATCACCGACCCGAGCCAGCTGCCGGACTCGATCCCGTC
>CAJXKK010000061.1 GCA_913055615.1 uncultured Ectothiorhodospiraceae bacterium | reverse complement strand
GCGCGGTACTCGAATATGCGCACGCCGCGGCGCAGGAACCACTCATACCAGCGCTGGCCGGCGGCCTGTACCACGGGGAGGTCACAGTTGTCCCCAGTGGGGATCAGCAGGCGTACGTCGGCCCCGCAGCGGCGGGCGCCAACCAGTGCCCGGCGGAGCCCGACCGGTGGCAGGAAGTACGGCGTCACGAGCCACACGCGCCGGCGTGCCCGGTTGCTGACGCGGATGGCGGTGTGTTCCAGCGGGCGGCGCCCCACGCGCCCGGGGCCCGCGACCACCTGCCCGCGCATCGAGCCGGCCGGTGTGGATCGCGGCGCCGGGCAGGCGCGCCCCGACCAGCGCCGCCAGTTGCGCGCGAACAGGGTCCACCAGTCGGCCACGCATTCGCCCTCGACGCGCAGCATATTCTCGCGCCAGCCGTCGGCGCCGTCGAACTCGTCACTGATGCCGGCACCGCCGACAAACGCGTAACGATCGTCGATCAGCAGCAGTTTGCGGTGATCGCGGGCGAGGTTGCCCCAGCCGAGGCGGAACCGCAGCGGGTTGTAGCGGGCCAGATGCACGCCGGCGTCGGTCAGGCGAC
Source organism: uncultured Ectothiorhodospiraceae bacterium (assembly GCA_913055615.1). GTDB lineage: Bacteria > Pseudomonadota > Gammaproteobacteria > XJ16 > Halofilaceae > Halofilum. The sequence continues at coordinate 8,786 of CAJXKK010000061.1, read as the reverse complement.
GGCGGTCCCCTGCGTCGAGATCGGAACTGCCGAAGTCATCGATCAGCACGAACACCGCGATGCCGCGGCCGGCTGCCGCGGTCAGCGCTTCGATGAACCGGGTGGCGATCGAGCCGGTCTCGATCCAGTAGATCTCCAGCGCGATCCGTTCGCGCGCGTCCGCGATCGCCTCGAGCATGGCCGGGAAGAATCGGTGGCCCTGCACGAACAGCCCGAAGCGGTTGCACGCCCGCCAGGGACCGGTCGAGGGAGGGATTGCACTGACCACGCTGCGTTCTCTCATCCGGTTCCGTCGGCATGGCCCACTAGGCCCGTGGCTCATCGCGCGGAGGTTCCTTACACTGACGTCTTCGCCGCCCGCCGGGCGGTAACCGCGCATCGCCGCGCGGTTTTCAGCCGGAGCCCCGAAGCCTTTGTCGAGTGTACTGCAACTGTTCGTCGATCTGGTGCGGTTACGCGCCCGTCCCCAGGATCTGCCCGCATCGGACGGGCTCCTGCTGGTCTGCGCGCTCGCCCTCGCACTGACGACGACACTGGCCCTGCAGCCGTTTTATCCCCTCACGACGGCGAGTGCGCGGGTCGGTCTCGATCTGCTCCTGCAGGTCGTGATCGTGCAGGGGGCGCTGCGCTGGATCGGTCACCTGGAGCGTTTCCGCCAGACCTTCACCGCCATCTGCGGCACCGGCGTGATCTTCACGCTGCTCGCCTGGCCGCTCTACACCATCCTGGTCGATCGCGATCCCTCGCATCCGCTCGCCGGGGCCTCCGTGCTGCTGGTGCTGGGGATCTACGTGTGGGCGGTGGCCGTGCTCGGTCACATCCTGCGTCATGCCCTCGAAGTCCGTATGAGCGCGGCCCTCGCGGTCGCATTGCTGTACGTGCTGGTCACCACCGCGATCGGGGAGATGCTGTTGCCGCCGCCCGAGGAGATCAACTGATGCACGTCCACGTCCTCGGCATCTGCGGTACCTTCATGGGCGGGCTGGCGCAGCTCGCCGCGGCCCGCGGCGATCGCGTGACCGGCGCCGACAGCGGCGTGTACCCGCCGATGAGCGACCAGCTGGAGGCCGCGGGGATCGATCTCGTCGAGGGCTGGGACCCCGCCCAGCTGTCGCCGGCGCCCGATCTCGTCGTGGTGGGCAACGCGCTGAGCCGTGGCAACCCGGCGGTGGAGGCGGTGCTCGAACGCGGACTGCGCTACACCTCGGGCCCGGCTTGGCTGCGCGAGCACGTGCTCCAGGATCGCCACGTGGTCGCTGTCGCGGGCACCCACGGCAAGACGACGACGGCGAGCATGGTCGCCCATATCCTCGCCGAAGCGGGCCTGGAACCGGGCTTCCTGATCGGCGGCGTGCCCGCCGGTTTCGGCCTCTCCGCCCGCCTCGGGCAGGGGCGTCCGTTCGTGGTCGAGGCGGACGAATACGACAGCGCCTTCTTCGACAAGCGCTCGAAGTTCGTCCATTACGGTCCGCGCACCCTCGTGCTCAACAACCTCGAATTCGACCACGCGGACATCTTCGACGATCTGGCGGCGATCCAGCGTCAGTTCCATCATCTCGTGCGGACCGTGCCGGGCAACGGGCGGATCCTGAGCCATGCGGGCGACGCGGCCCTGGAGGCGGTGCTCGACCAGGGGTGCTGGACACCGCTCGAGCGGTTCGCGCCTGATACCGTCGACGCGGCCGCTGACTGGCGCGCAGCGGACGTTGCCGCCGACGGCAGTGGTTTCGATGTGCGGAGCACGGATGGCGCGGCGGGGCGCGTCGAATGGACCCTGCTCGGTCGCCACAACGTGGCCAACGGCCTCGCCGCCGTGGCGGCCGCGCGGCATGCGGGTGCAGACGTCGGTGCGGCATGCGCCGCATTGTCGGCTTTCGGCGGCGTGCGGCGGCGCCTGGAAGTGCGCGGCACGCCCAACGGTATCACCGTCTACGACGACTTCGCGCATCATCCGACCGCGATCGCCACGACCCTGTCCGGGCTGCGGGCGCGGGTGGGCGGGGCGCGCATTCTCGCCGCCCTGGATCTCGCTTCGAACTCGATGCGAATGGGTGTTCATAGCGCCGGTCTGGCGGACGCGCTCGGGTTGGCCGACCGGGTCTATCTGCTGGCCTCGCGCCCCCTGGACTGGGATCCGCGCGCGCTGGTGGAGGGTGATCCCGAGCGGTTCGCGATCTTCGAGTCCGCCGCGGCGCTGGCGGCGCGGATCGCCGCGGAGGCGTGTCCCGGCGATCATGTCCTGCTGATGAGCAACTCGGGCTTCGGGGGCCTGCCCGCGGCACTGCCGGAACAACTGGACGGGCACGCGCGCGAAGGGGCCGATGGAGCCTGATTCGGGTCCGCGGCCGGACCGATGCATGGCCCACTTTCGCTGCTACAGTACACAGGCGCCTGCGCTCCCGGCCCGTGCAGCGTTGATCGATTCCGCGCCCATGGAGACACCATTGCCGAACTACCGCATGCCTTGCCCGACGCCGGGATCCTGGCCGGGTCCGTCCGCGACGCGGCGCAACCCATGAGTGCTCCGCCCCGCGTTGCCCTCGCGCTCACCGGCGCCTCCGGCGTGCAGTACGCCCTGCGCCTGCTGGGCTGTCTGCTCGATGCCGGCTGCCACGTGTACCTGCTGGTATCGCGCCCGGCGCATGTCGTGATCGGCATGGATACCGATCTGAGCGTGCCCGGCCGTACGGCCGACATGCAGCGCTTTTTCGAGCAGCGCCATGCCGATGCCCCGGGCACGCTCGAGGTGCTCGGCATGCAGCAGTGGACCGCTCCGATCGCCTCCGGCTCCGGTGCGCCCGACGCCATGGTCATCTGCCCGTGTACGACCGGGACGCTCGCCTCGGTGGCAAGCGGGCTGTGTACCAGCCTGCTCGAGCGCGCCGCCGACGTCGTGCTCAAGGAACGCCGGCGCCTGATCGTTATGCCGCGCGAGATGCCCTTCTCGGAGATCCATCTGGAGAACATGCTGCGCCTGGCGCGCATGGGTGCGGTCATCATGCCGCCCAATCCGGGGTTCTATAATCACCCGCAAAGCATCGACGATCTGGTCGATTTCGTCGTCGCCCGTATCCTCGACCATCTGGACATCGGGCAGACGCTGAGCCCGCGCTGGGGTATCGAACATGAATGACAACGCGATGGTCGAGCGCCTGCCGCTGTTCCCGCTGTCCAGCCCCGCGCTGCCGGGCGGGCGCCTCGCATTGCGGCTGTTCGAGGCGCGCTACCTCGACATGGTCAGCGAGTGCATGCGCAACGACAGCGGTTTCGGCATCTGCCTGATCCGCGGCGGCGGCGAGGCCGGCGAACCGGCCCTGCCGTACGGGACCGGCACCGAGGTGCGCATCGTCGACTGGGATGGGCAGTCGGACGGGCTGCTCGGCATCACCGTGGAGGGCGTGCACAAGATCCGCGTCCACGAACTCGCCGTCGAGAAGAACCAGCTCGTGGTCGGGCGTGTCGAGCGCCTGCCGCCCGAGCCCGCCGAGCCAGTGCCGCAGCGCTTTGCGCCGCTGGTGCAGATCCTCGGTCAACTCCTGCACCAGCTCGATGGCATCATCCAGTACGACGACCCGCAGTGGGACGACGCCGCCTGGGTGGGCGGTCGCCTGACGGAGCTGTTGCCCCTCAATGACCGCGTCCGCCAGTATCTGATCGAACTCGACAACCCGACCGCGCGGCTGGAGGAGTTGCGGCAGGCCCTGAAGTAGAAGGTTTTTCCGGCGCCCGTGCGTTTGGTTCTCGCCAAGGCGCGGAGGGCGCCAAGGGACGCAAAGAGATACCAGGACTGTAGGAGCGGCCCTGGGCGCGAACCGCCCCGCACTCGTACGGAGGTGTTCTGAGGCCCGCGTGTCGGGGGTGAAGAGTGCGTATTTTTCTCCGGGGGACCGATCGGACGGGGCGTGGCGTGGACATCGGTTCGCGAGCAAGCTCGCTCCTACAGGGGCCGTGCTTTCTTTGCGCCACTTGGCGCGCTCCAAGCCTTGGCGGGAACCAAACTGACGGGCGCGTAATCGGCCGCGCAGCCGGGGGTTGAACTCGGGCGGGTTGGCCTTATCTAAGGGGCACGAGAGGCGCCCCGGAGGGCGCCGTTTTTGTCATCGCATACCGGAGCCCGTCATGGCCGTCGTCGATCTCACCCAGGACAATTTCGAAACCACCATCAACGACAACGACATCGTACTGCTCGATTTCTGGGCCGAGTGGTGTGGGCCCTGTAAGCAGTTCGGACCGGTCTACGACAAGGTCGCCGAAAACCACCCCGACATCGTGTTCGGCAAGGTCGACATCCAGCAGGAGGAGTCGATCGCCCAGATGTTCGGTATCCGCTCGATCCCGACGCTCGCGATCTTCCGCGAACAGCAGCTCATCATGCTTGAGGCCGGCGCCATGCCCGAGTCCACGCTCGAACAGGCCATCGACACAGTTCGCAATCTCGACATGGACGAAGTCCGCGCCGACCTCAAAAAGCGCGCCGAGGAAGCAAAAGAGCAGGAGCAGGCGAACGGCTGAACGGGCGAACGGGCGAACGGGCGAACGGGCGAACGGGCCTCCTGGTAGGAGCGGGCTTGCCCGCGAACCGACCTCCGTGGCCCAGCCGTTCAGCCCTTGAACCGCAGGCCACGAACCGGCGGCGCTTGCCGTTGGCACCGACAGGTCGACAACCTGTATCCAATCAATCACCGGGAAAGGAGTCCCGACCGTGGCCACGAGTCGAATCTATCGCGGTGCCGATCTGCGCCTTGGGCGCTTCTCCGAGGCTGGGCGTCCGTATCTCGTCACCACCGTCACGCGTTACCGCAGGCCCGTATTTCGCGAACCGCTGGCGGCAATGGCCTGCGCACGCGCCTTGCACCACACGCCGGGCGAAGCGGCGATTACGTCACTCGCGTGGGTCATCATGCCGGACCACGTGCATTGGCTGTTGACCCTGAACGGGGATTCGCTCCACGTCGTGCTCCGGAAGTTCAAATCCCGTGCGGCCCGGGCGGTGAATGCTGCACTCGATTCGCAGGGACCGTTTTGGCAGCGCGGCTATCATGACCGTGCGCTTCGCAGAGACGCAGATCTGCCGGCGGCTGCGCGCTATATCGTCGCGAATCCGGTGCGGGCCGGACTCTGTGAGCGGGTGATGGACTATCCGTACTGGGATGCGGTATGGGTTGGACAGCGATAGACTACGCGCCGTGGAATTCGGTGAGCGGTTCGCGGGCAAGCCCGCTCCTACGGCGTTGTCAGCCGAGAGTTTTCACGAACACCTTCGAGTTCCGCTGCCAGTTGTAGAGCGCCTGGCGTTCCCCCGGGAGCGTGTCGACGTCGCCGGGTTCATAGCTGCGTTCGCGGAACCAGTGCATGGTGCGGGTCGACAGGACGAACAGGCGCTGCAGGCCCTGTTCGGCGGCGTGCTGTTCGATCCAGTCCAGGACCTGCCGGCCGCGGCCACCGCCGCGGTAGTCGTCGTGGACGGCCACGCACGCGACTTCGGCGCTGACGCCGTCGGGCTGCGGGTAGAGCGCGGCGCAGGCGATGATGGTGCCGTCGCGTTCGATCACGGTGAAATGGTCGATCTCGAGTTCCAACTGCTCGCGTGAACGCCGCACGAGCGTGCCTTCCGCCTCGAGCGGCTCGATCAGATCGAGAATACCGCCGACGTCTTCCACCCGGGCCTGGCGCAGGCCTTCGTAGGTCTCCGCCGTGACCAGCGTGCCGGTGCCGTCGCGGGTGTAGAGCTCGGCGAGCAGGGCGCCGTCGCCGCGCGCGACCAGGTGGACGCGCCGCACGCCGCGGCGTACGGCGGTCGCCGCGCTCGCGAGGTGGCGCCCGACCTCCCCCGCCAGCGTGTCGTCGGCGAGATACCCGTTGGCCCCGGCCGGTGTCAGCCGCGAGACGATGCCCCCGTGCTCATCGGTCACGCCGGCCTCTTCCATCAGGAACAGCAGCTTCTCCGCGCGCAGCGCCACGGCCACCTCGGTCGCGACGTCCTCGGCGTGCAGGTTGAAGATCTCGCCCGTGGCGGAGTAGCCCAGCGGCGACAGCAGGACGATCTGGCCGCGATCCAGGGCGCCGGCGATCGCCTCGCCGTCGACGCGCCGGACAACGCCGGTGTGCTGATGATCCACGCCCTCATGCACGCCCCACGGGCGGGCCGTCACGTAGTTGCCGCCGGTGACGCGGATGCCGGCGCCGGCCATGGGGGTGTTCGGCAGCCCGGTCGACAGGGTGGCCTCGATTTCATGGCGCACCCGGCCGGTCGCCTCGCAGACCAGCGGCAGATCCGTCTCCGCCGTAATGCGCAGGCCACCGTGATAGTGCGGTTCGATACCGGCCGTGGCCAGCCGCCGTTCGATCTGCGGGCGCGCGCCGTGCACCAGCACCAGGCGCACGCCGAGGCGGGTCAGCAGCGCGATGTCGTGAATCAGGGCGGTAAAGTCGGCCTCCTCGACCGCCTCGCCGCCGAAAGCGAGCACGAACGTACGCCCCCGGTGCGCGTGGATGTAGGGAGAGGCATTGCGGAACCACGCGAGGTGGCCGTTGGGATCGGCGCTGTCGTTCATTGGTCGGGCTGGCCCTGGTCGTCGGCCGGCGCATTGTAACCGATCATCGGGTGGGGCTTTGCCGGTGCATTGCAGGCCCTTGAGCGTGTCGGATTCCGCCGGCCTCGATTTTCTTTGCGTCCCTTGGCGTCCTTTGCGCCCTGGCGAGAACAAACGGCAGTGGTCAATCGAGTCACAGCGCGTGAGACCTTGATCTTCGGTACCCCGAGACAAACGCTCAGCCGACGCGCCGGGTCCCGGCCGTGGCGGCATCACCGCACAAGCGCTGGATCAGGCCGCCGAGCAGTTCCACGCCCGCGTCGAGCTGTTCCAGCGCCACGAACTCGTCGGGCTGGTGGGCCTGGGCGATGCTGCCGGGCCCGAGGATGACCACGTCCATGCCGGCGCGCTGGTAGAACGCGGCCTCGGTCCCGAAGGCGACCGCGCGGGCGGTCTCGCCGGTGAGTTCCTCGGCGGCGCGCACGATCGGTGCCTCCGCCACCGTCTCGGCCGGCGGGGTGCCGGTGAACAGGGTGTCGAAGTGGACGTCGAGGCCGGTGTCGGCAGCGACCTCACGGATCCGGGTCTGCACCGCCTGGCGCTGCTCCTCCAGATCCATGCCCGGCAGGATGCGCAGGTCGTAGGACAGGGAGCACTCGCCACAGATCCGGTTCGGATTGTCGCCGCCGTGGATGGCGCCGAGGTTCAGGGTCGGCCCGGGTACGCGGAACGCCTCGTTGCGGTGTTTCGCGGCGAGCTCCGCGCGCAGGTCATAGAGCGCGCTCATGACCGTGTGCATGCCGTCGATCGCGCTGTTGCCGTAGGCCGGATCGCTTGAGTGGCCGGCGCATCCGACCAGGCGGACGCGGTCGAAAAAGATGCCCTTGTGCATGCGCACCGGCTTGAGCATCGTCGGCTCGCCGATCACGGCGGCCTCGGCCTGCAGTTCGCCGCCCGCCGCCAGCGCGCGGGCGCCCGACATGGTGGTCTCCTCGTCCGCCGTGACGACCAGGTGCAGGGGGCGCGTCGGTCGCGACGGCGCGAACCGGCGCGCGGCCTCTACCGACAGCGCGAGGAAGGACTTCATGTCGCAGCTGCCCAGGCCGTAGAGTCGACCATCGCGCTCGGTGGCCCGGAACGGGTCGATGGTCCAGCGGTGCGCGTCCCAGGGGACCGTGTCGGCGTGACCGCCCAGGACGAGCCCGCCAGGGCCTTCGCCCAGGGTCGCGACGAGGTTGTACTTGTCCTTCTCGCCCCGCACCTCGAACAGCTCCGTGCGGAAACCCAGGCCCTCCGCCCATTCGGCGATCAGGTCGATGACCGGGCGGTTGCTGTGATCGAGGTTCGGGTCGGCCGAGCTGCTGACGGTGTCGCAGGCGATCAGCCGCTCGATCATCGAGCGCAGCGGCGGACAGTCGCTGCCCGCGTTCATTCGTCGGCGTCCGTAACCGCGCCGAGCGAGGCCGAGTTGACCAGTTTGGCGTACTTCGCGAGCACGCCGCGCCGGTACTTCGGCCGCGGCCGGGTCCATTCCTTGAGCCGCGCCTTCATCTCCTTCTGCGTGATGTGGAGCTTGATCTCGTTGGTCTCAGCATCGATCGTGATCGTGTCACCGTTCTTCACCGCCGCGATGGGGCCGCCGACGGCCGCCTCCGGCGTGATGTGCCCGACCACGAAGCCGTGGCTGCCGCCCGAGAAGCGTCCGTCGGTGATCAGGGCGACGTCGTTGCCAAGGCCGCGGCCCATGATCGCTGAGGTCGGCGACAGCATCTCGCGCATCCCGGGGCCGCCGACCGGGCCCTCGTCGCGGATGACGACCACATCGCCCGCCTTCACCTTGCCGTCGAGGATGCCGCGCAGGGCCTTTTCCTCGGAGCGGTAGACCTTCGCCGTGCCCGAGAAGCGCGTACCCTCCTTGCCGGTGATCTTGGCGACCGCGCCCTCGGGGGCGAGGTTGCCGTAGAGGATGCGCAGGTGGCTGTCCTTCTTGTGCGGATGCTCGAAATCCGCGATCACCTCCTGGCCTTCCGGGTAGGGCTGCACGTGCGCCAGGTTCTCGGCCAGAGTCCGGCCCGTCACGGTCAGGCAGTCGCCGTAGAGCAGGCCGCGGTCGAGCAGCATCTTCATCAGCGGCTGGATACCGCCGATGCGGATCAGGTCGGTCATCATGAAGCGGCCGCTCGGGCGCAGGTCGGCCAGCACCGGCACCTTCTTGCCGATGCGGGTGAACTCGTCGATCTTGAGATTCACGCC
>CAJXKK010000060.1 GCA_913055615.1 uncultured Ectothiorhodospiraceae bacterium | reverse complement strand
AGAGAACGGTCCTGTCTTATGGCAAGCGAGCAGCTCACAGCCCAGGGTTACATCAAGCACCACCTGACCAATCTCACGTACGGTCAGACCCCGGATGGATCCTGGGGCTTCGCGCAGGACGCCGAGGAAGCCCGGGAGATGGGTTTCATGGCGGTGCACGTCGATACGCTGCTGTTCTCGGCCCTGACCGGTATGTTGTTCATCTGGCTCTTCCGCAGGGCCGCCGTGCGCGCGACCACCGGGCAGCCGGGCGCCTTCCAGAATTTCATCGAATCGATCGTCGAGTTCGTCGACAACCAGGTCCGCGACACGTTCCATGGCCGCAGCGAACTCATCGCGCCGCTCGCCCTGACAATCGTCGTCTGGGTGTTCCTGATGAACATGATGGACCTGGTGCCGGTCGACTACATCCCGTATATCGCCGAGCATGGCTTCGGCGCGCCCGCCTTCCGCATCGTACCGCCGGCCGACATCAATGCGCCGATGGGCATGGCGTTGGGCGTGTTCATCCTGATTCTGTTTTACAGTATCAAGATCAAGGGCCCGGGCGGATTCGCGAAGGAGATGTGCTTCCATCCGTTTGGCAAGTGGATGCTGCCGTTCAATCTCATACTCGAGACCGTCACCCTGCTGGCCAAGATGATCTCGCTCGGCATGCGTCTGTTCGGCAATCTGTACGCCGCGGAACTGATCTTCGTGCTGATCGCGGCGCTGCTGCCGTTCTGGGCACAGTGGGCGCTGCACCTGCCGTGGGCGATCTTCCATATCCTGGTCGTGCCTCTGCAGGCGTTTATTTTCATGGTTCTGACCATCGTCTACCTGTCGATGGCCCACGACACCGACGAGCATTGATTACGGGATGCCGTCGTACCGGTTTGACCCAACCCCTCGACACCCGGGAGTGAAGTAATGGAAATGGCAGAAGCTGTTCAATTGATCGCCGCGGCCATCATGGTGAGCCTCGCCGGCCTCGGCACCGCTATCGGCTTTGGGATGCTCGGCGGCAAGTTCCTTGAAGGCGCCGCGCGGCAGCCGGAGATGGCGCCGATGCTGCAGGTGAAGATGTTCATCGTCGCCGGGCTGCTCGACGCGCTGTCGGTGATCGGTCTCGCGATCGGCCTCTACGTGATCTTCGTCGCCTAGCAGCTCCGCCACGGTTGCGTAGCAACCGTCGTTGACGCCGAACCACCGGGGACGCAGTCATGAACATCAATCTGACACTGCTCGGTCAGACCATCGGGTTCGCCCTGTTCGTCTGGTTCTGCATGAAGCTCGTGTGGCCGCCGCTCCGCGACGCGCTGCACGAGCGGCAGAAGAAGATCGCCGACGGCCTCGCGGCCGCCGAACGCGGCGAGCACGAAGAGGAGCTTGCCCGCCAGCGGGGTGAAGAGACCCTGCGCGAGGCGAAGGCCCAGGCCTCCGAGATCATCGAGAACGCGCAGAAGCGCGGAACCGAGATCGTCGAAGAGTCGAAGGAGTCGGCGCGGAGCGAGGCCGAGCGCATCAAGCAGTCCGCGCAGGCCGAAATCGACCGCGAGGTCACCCAGGCGCGCGAGCACCTGCGAGGCCAGGTGGTCGCTATCGCGCTCTCGGGGGCCGAGAAAGTACTCCGCAGCGAGGTCGACCAGGATAAACACGCCCGCGTACTCGACGAACTCGTCGAGGAACTCTAAGGGAACCGCGCAATGGCTTCGAACCAGCTTGCCCGGCCCTACGCCGCGGCCGTATTCGAACTCGCGAGTTCGAGCGGGCGTCGGGAGGAATGGTCCGACACGCTCGCCGTGTTGGCGCACATCGCCGCCGACAAGAGCGTGCGGCGCGTGCTGCGGGCACCGCGGCTGTCGCCGCAGGAGCGCGCCGAACTCGTGCTCGGGATCGCGGAAGGCCATATCGAGGAGGGCGCGCGTAACCTCGTGCGCCTGATGGCGATCAATGGCCGTCTGCCCGTTCTGCCCGATGTCGCGCAGCGTTACGAGGCATTGCGCGCCGAGGCCGAGGGTACCGTCGACGCCTTGATCACTTCCGCGGCCGAACTCGACGAGGGCCAGCGCGAGCGCGTCAGCGCTTCCCTGCGGAAGCGGCTCGACCGCGAAATCCGTCTGCATTGCGAGGTCGACCAATCGTTGATCGGCGGGGCCGTGATCCGGGCCGGAGACCTGGTCATCGATGGCTCGCTCAAGGGGCGCCTGGAGCGCCTGACGAGCCGCCTCGCCCACTGATCACCGGGACTTACAGAGGAATCAACTCCATGCAACTCAACCCGTCCGAAATCAGCGAGCTGATCAAGCAACGCATCGAAGACTTCGATGCGGGCACCGAAGCGCGCACCGAAGGCACCGTCGTCAGCGTGCAGGACGGTATCGTCCGCGTACATGGCCTCGGCGAGGTCATGCAGGGCGAGATGATCGAGTTCCCGGGCGAAACGTTCGGCCTCGCGCTCAACCTCGAGCGCGACTCCGTCGGCGTCGTCGTGCTGGGCGATTACGTCCATCTGTCCGAAGGCGACACCGCACACTGTACCGGGCGTATCCTTGAAGTGCCGGTCGGTGAAGAACTCCTCGGCCGTGTCCTCGGCTCTCTCGGGACGCCGCTCGATGGCAAGGGCGAACTCGACGCCAAACGCACGGCACCGATCGAGGTTGTCGCGCCGGGCGTGATCGCCCGCCAGTCGGTCGACCAGCCGGTCCAGACGGGCCTCAAGGCGATCGACTCGATGGTGCCGATCGGGCGCGGTCAGCGCGAGCTGATCATCGGCGACCGCCAGACCGGCAAGTCGGCGATCGCGGTCGATACGATCATCAACCAGAAAGGCACGGGCATTAAGTGCATCTACGTCGCGATCGGCCAGAAGCAGTCGTCGATCGCCGCGACGGTGCGCAAGCTCGAAGAGCATGGCGCGATGGACCACACGATCGTGGTCGCCGCCGGTGCCGCCGAATCGGCGGCCGCCCAGTACATCGCCGCCTACGCGGGCTGTGCGATGGGGGAGTACTTCCGTGACCGTGGCGAAGACGCCCTGATCGTCTATGACGACCTCACCAAGCAGGCCTGGGCCTACCGCCAGGTCTCGCTGCTGCTGCGCCGCCCGCCCGGCCGTGAGGCGTACCCGGGTGACGTGTTCTACCTGCACTCGCGGTTGCTTGAGCGCGCGGCGCGCGTGAACGCCGATTATGTCGAGAAGGCCACTGACGGCGAAGTAAAGGGCAAGACCGGGTCGCTGACCGCGCTGCCGATCATCGAGACCCAGGCCGGCGACGTCTCGGCCTTCGTGCCGACCAACGTGATCTCGATCACCGATGGTCAGATCTACCTCGAGAGCGATCTGTTCAACTCGGGCATCCGCCCGGCGATCAACGCCGGTCTGTCCGTCTCCCGTGTCGGTGGTTCGGCGCAGACCAAGATCATCAAGAAGCTCGGCGGGACCATTCGCCTGGCCCTCGCACAGTTCCGCGAACTGCAGGCCTTCGCCCAGTTCGCCTCGGATCTCGACGAGCAGACCCGCAAGCAGCTCGAGCGCGGGCAGCGCGTGATGGAACTGATGAAGCAGAGCCAGTATTCGCCGCTATCCGTGGGCGAAATGGCGGTCTCGCTTTACGCGGCCACCCAGGGCTACATCGATGACGTCGAACTCAAGAAGGTCGTCGACTTCGAGGCCGCCCTGCAGAGCCATCTGAAGTCGAACTACAGCTCGCTGATCGAGAAGATCGACGAGACCGGCGACTACAACGACGAGATCGAAGGCGAAATCAAGAAGGCCGTCGAGGACTTCAAGTCCAACGGCGTCTGGTAAACGGAGCCAACGATGGCCGGTGCAAAGGAAATCCGCGGCAAGATCTCGAGTATCCAGAATACTCAGAAGATCACCAGCGCGATGGAAATGGTCGCTGCATCCAAGATGCGCAAGGCCCAGGCGCGTATGGCCGCCACGCGGCCCTACGCGGACAAGATGGTGAACGTGATCGGGCATCTGGCGTACGCCAATTCCGAATACCCGCATCCGTACCTCATTGCCGCGGACTCGGTTACGCGGGTCGGCTACGTCGTCATCACGACAGATCGCGGTCTTTGTGGTGGCCTGAACGTCAATCTGTTCCGTCGCCTGATCAAGGACTTTCAGAGCCGGCACGACAACGGTGTAACCATTCAAACCGCCGCGATCGGTCGCAAGGGCGCCCAGTTCCTGAAACGCACTGGCTCGAACGTCGATGCCGAGGTCGACGGCCTTGGTGACGCGCCCGGCCTACCGGATGTAATCGGTCCGATCCGTGCCATGCTCGAGGCTTACGACGAAGGGCGGATCCAGGAACTGCACCTCGTGCATAACCGTTTCGTCAATACGATGACGCAGGAACCGACGATCCGTCGGCTGCTCCCGCTCGAGCCGCCGGATTCGTCCGTGAGCGCGGGCAACCGCGACGAGGAGCGAGAGCTCGAAGCCCTGCGCGAACGCCACTGGGACTATATCTACGAACCGGAAGCGGCCGAGGTACTCGACGCGCTGCTCCAGCGCTACATCGAATCGCTCGTCTATCAGGGCGTCGTAGAGAACATCGCCTGCGAGATGGCGGCCCGGATGATCGCGATGAAGAGCGCCACGGATAACGCCGGGGACCTGATCGACGATCTCCAGTTGCAGTACAACAAGGCGCGCCAGGGTGCGATTACACAGGAGCTGACCGAGATCGTCTCGGGTGCAGCGGCCGTCTCGGGCTGATCGGATCGATTCAGGCGACGCCAGCGGCTTTTTCCGTACAACGAATTGTCAGAGGAAACCAACATGAGCTCCGGAACGATCGTATCCGTCATCGGCGCCGTGATCGACGTCGAGTTCCCGCGCGATGAAGTGCCGAAGGTGTACCACGCACTGACCGTCGATGAGTGGGGACTCGTCCTCGAGGTACAGGCCCAGCTGGGTGACGGCGTGGTGCGCTGCATCGCGATGGGCTCATCGGACGGCCTGCGTCGCGGCATGGGCGTCAGCACATCGGGCAACCCGATCTCCGTACCTGTCGGCACGAAGACACTCGGCCGCATCATGAACGTGCTCGGCGAGCCCATCGACGAGAAGGGGGATATCGGCTCCGAAGATATCTGGCCGATCCACCGCAAGGCTCCGAGCTATGACGAACAGGCGGCCGCCCAGGAACTGCTCGAGACCGGTATCAAGGTGATCGACCTCCTCTGCCCGTTCGCCAAGGGCGGCAAGGTCGGCCTGTTCGGCGGTGCCGGTGTCGGCAAAACCGTCAACATGATGGAACTGATCCGCAATATCGCGATCGAGCACTCCGGCTACTCGGTGTTCGCTGGCGTCGGCGAGCGCACGCGCGAGGGCAACGACTTCTATCACGAGATGACCGAGTCGAACGTGCTGGACAAGGTCTCTCTCGTGTACGGCCAGATGAATGAGCCGCCGGGCAACCGCCTGCGCGTCGCCCTGACCGGCCTGACGATGGCCGAGGCGTTCCGCGAAGAGGGCCGCGACGTGCTGCTGTTCATCGACAACATCTATCGTTACACACTCGCGGGCGTCGAGGTCTCGGCGCTGCTCGGACGCATGCCGTCGGCCGTGGGTTACCAGCCGACACTGGCCGAAGAGATGGGCATGCTCCAGGAGCGCATCACTTCGACCAAGACGGGTTCGATCACGTCGATCCAGGCCGTGTACGTTCCCGCGGACGACTTGACCGACCCGTCGCCGGCGACGACCTTCGCTCACCTCGATGCGACCGTGGTGCTGGCGCGCTCAATCGCCGAGCAGGGTATCTATCCGGCCGTCGACCCGCTCGACTCGACCAGCCGCCAGCTCGATCCGCTCGTGATCGGTCAGGAGCACTACGATGTCGCGCGGAATGTCCAGATGACGCTCCAGCGCTACAAGGAACTGAAGGACATCATCGCGATCCTCGGCATGGACGAGCTGTCCGATGAGGACAAGCAGAGCGTCAATCGCGCCCGTAAGATCCAGCGGTTCCTGTCGCAGCCGTTCTTCGTAGCGGAGGTCTTCACCGGCGCACCCGGCAAGTACTGCTCTCTCAAGGAAACGATCCGCGCCTTCAAGGGGATTGTTGACGGCGAATATGACGAGCTGCCCGAGCAGGCGTTCTACATGGTAGGCACGATCGACGAAGCCGTCGAAAAGGCCAAGGAACTCCAGTAAGGAGATTACGTCATGGCCACAACCATTCACGTCGATATTGTCAGCGCGGAGGCCGAGATCTACTCGGGCGAGGCTACAATGGTGCACGCGCCCGCCGAGCTCGGCGAGGTCGGCATCGCGCCCCGGCATACGCCGTTGGTAACCCGACTCGTACCCGGCGACGTCCGCGTCAAGACGGAGAGCGGAGAAGAGGAGATCGTCTACGTCTCTGGTGGCATTCTCGAGGTGCAGCCCTACGTCGTCACGGTGCTGTCGGATACCGCCGCCCGCGCGCATGATCTGGATGAGGCGGCGGTGGAAGAGGCGCGCCGCAAGGCCGCCGAACGCATATCCGAGCAGCACGACGAATACGACTACGCCCGCGCCCGGGCAGAGCTCGCGGAGGCGGCCGCCCAGCTGCAGACGATCCGCAAACTCCGCGACCGCGTCGCTGCTGACCGATCGTAACGCGGATCTCCGTTCCGGGCACGGGTTCCCGTCACTGCGCCGAGGCATCCTCCGATGGGCCTGAACGTCATCGTACTCGCGGCCGGCGAGGGCCGCCGGATGCGGTCCCGCGGCCCGAAGGTGCTGGTCGATCTCGCCGGCCGCACGCTGCTCCAGCATGTGCTCGATCGCGCGGCATTGCTCGGTGCGGATCGGGTGCGTGTCGTCGTCGGTCATGGTGCCGATGCCGTGTGCGCGGCGGTCCCGGAGGGTGTCGACACCGTCCTCCAGCCTGAACAGCGCGGAACGGGCGACGCCGTGGCCTGCGCCCTGGGCGGCCTGAACGCCAACGACACCACGCTCGTGCTCTACGGTGACGTCCCCCTGCCCCAGCGCGCGACGCTCGAGGCGCTGGTCGAGGCCGCGCGGCGGAACGAGCTGTCCATCCTCACCGTCGAAGTCGACGATCCCACGGGTTATGGACGCATCGTGCGCGGTGAGAACGGGCACGTCAGTCGCATCGTCGAGGAACGCGATGCCAGCCCCGGACAGCGCGCACTCACCGAGATCAACACCGGTCTCCTTGCGATGCGCACCGGCCCGCTCGCCCGCCACGTGGCCGCACTGGATCGGGACAACGCCCAGGGCGAGTACTACCTCACCGATGTCATCGGCCGCGTCAGCGACGCCGGTGGGACCATCGCCGCCGTCCAGCCCGATCACGAGTGGGAAGTGCGCGGAGTCAACAGCCGCGCCCAGCTCGCCGCCCTCGAACGGACCTGGCAGGCGTGGCTGGCATACGAATTGATGACCTCCGGTGTCTCCCTGCGCGACCCTGCCCGGATCGAGATCCGCGGGACGCTGCAGGCGGAGCCCGATACGATGATCGATGTCGGCTGCGTGTTCGAGGGCGATGTGCGGCTCGGCGCCGGCGTGCGCATCGGTGCCCACTGCGTGCTCCGCGATACGACGGTTGCCGAAGAGGCGGTCATCGAGTCCCACAGCGTCCTTGAGGGCGCCGTGATCGGCCCCGCCTGCAGCGTCGGTCCCTTCGCGCGCCTGCGGCGGGGGAGCCGTTTGCGCGATGCCGCGAAGGTCGGGAATTTTGTCGAGATGAAGAACACCGACCTCGGCGCCGCCAGCAAGATCAACCATCTGTCCTACGTCGGCGATACGGAGGTGGGTCCGAAGTCGAACATCGGCGCCGGCGTGATCACCTGCAATTACGATGGCCACCGCAAATACCGCACGGTGATCGGTGAGCGCGCCTTCATCGGCTCGGACTGCCAGTTGGTCGCCCCGATCACCGTCGGAGACGGCGCCACGATCGGTGCCGGCACGACCCTGACCGGCGATGCGCCGGCCGAGCGTCTGACCGTCGGCCGCGCGCGCGCGCAAACCATCGAAGGCTGGATCCGGCCCGCCGATCGCGACCCGGGGTCCGATGACGACGAACCGTCGACATAGCGTAACGGCGCAGCCGGTGGATCGTGGCGATCACGACGCCATCCGCTATGAAAACCGGACGCGGTACAATCCACACCGCCGCCGGCCGGGCGCTGCGCCCGCCGCCGACACCCGAAGGAGATCGCCATGTGCGGCATCGTTGGCGCCGTCGCCGAGCGCGACGTAATCCCCCTGTTGCTCGAAGGCCTGCGACGGCTTGAATACCGTGGTTACGACTCCGCTGGGCTGGCCGTCCTCGATCCTGAGGGGCGGCTCGTGCGCCAGCGTGCCGTGGGACGGGTAGAGGCCCTGGAGCAGGCGCTCGACGAACGCCCCCTGCGCGGGCACACGGGCGTCGCCCACACCCGCTGGGCGACCCATGGCGTGCCGCATGAGCGCAACGCGCATCCCCACCTCTCCGGCGATGACCTCGCGCTCGTGCATAACGGCATCATCGAGAACCACGCGGTCCTGCGGGTCGCGCTGGAGACCGCTGGTTACGAATTCACCTCGGACACCGATACCGAGGTCGTCTGTCACCGCATCCATGAGCAGGCGGGCGGTAACGGCGGCGATCTCCTCGCGGCCGTGCAGGCCACGGTCGCCGAGCTCGATGGCGCCTATGCCCTGTCGGCCATGAGCCGCCACGATCCGGGGCGGCTCGTGGTCGCGCGCAAGGGTTGCCCGGTCGTAATCGGCCTGGGGATCGGCGAGAACTTCGTCGCCTCCGACGCGGCCGCCCTGCTGCCGATCACCCGCCGTTTCATCTTCCTCGAGGAGGGCGACGTCGCCGACATCACCCGCAACGAGGTCCACATATTCGACCGCGCCGGCGAGCGCGTACAGCGCCCTGAACATGAGTCCGAACTGAGCGCGGATGCGGTCGAGCGCGGCAATTACCGCCACTTCATGCTCAAGGAGATCTTCGAGCAGCCGCGCGCCATCGGCGACACGCTGGAGGAACGCACCGCGAGTGGCCGTGTCCTCGACGCCGCGTTCGGCTACCAGGCAACGGAACTGCTACCGCGCATCGGCGGCGTACACATCGTCGCCTGCGGTACCAGCTTCCATGCCGCCATGGTCGCGCGCTATACGATCGAGCGCACCGCGCGGATCCCGGTCAGCGTCGAGATCGCCAGCGAATACCGCTACCGCGAACCGGTCGTGCCCGACGCCACCCTGTTCGTGGCGATCTCGCAGTCCGGCGAGACCGCGGATACGCTCGCGGCGCTGCGCGAGGCGACGCGCCTGGGCTACGCTGCGACCATGGCCATCTGCAACGTGCCCGAGTCGTCGCTGGCGCGCGAGGCCGATCTGGTCGCCATGACGCGGGCCGGCCCCGAGATCGGCGTCGCCTCCACGAAGGCCTTCACCACCCAGCTGACGGCGCTGGCGATGCTCACCCTCGTGCTGGCGCGCCGAACCGGGGCCATCGACGGCGAATCGGCCGCCGTGGAGGATCTGATCAAGCTGCCGGCCCGCATCGAGCGGGTCCTCGAACTCGATGCCGAGATCGCCGAACTCGCGGAGCTGTTCGTCGACAAGCGCCACGCACTGTTCCTGGGGCGCGGGATCCACTACCCGATCGCGATGGAAGGCGCCCTCAAGCTCAAGGAGATCTCCTACATCCACGCCGAGGCGTATGC
>CAJXKK010000059.1 GCA_913055615.1 uncultured Ectothiorhodospiraceae bacterium | reverse complement strand
GAGCGCGTGTCGGAGAACGCGCGCGGTTCGGCCGAGGTCGCCATGAAGTCGGTCACGATCGCCTCCAACGGCGCCGAAACGGTGCGCCGTTCAATCTCGGGCATGGACTCGATCCGCGAACAGATCCAGGAGACCTCCAAGCGGATCAAGCGCCTGGGCGAGTCGTCTCAGGAGATCGGCGACATCATCGGCGTGATCAACGACATCGCCGAGCAGACCAACATCCTCGCGCTGAACGCCGCGATCCAGGCCTCGACGGCCGGCGAGGCGGGGCGCGGCTTCGCGGTCGTCGCCGACGAGGTGCAGCGACTGGCCGAGCGCGCGACCGACGCGACCAAGCGCGTGGAAGCGCTCATCAAGACGATTCAGAACGATACCAACGAGGCGGTGCAGTCGATGGAGCAGTCCACGGCCGGCGTGGTCAGCGGCGCGAAACTGGCCGAGGAGGCCGGCGGCGCGCTGGGCGAGATCGAGTCGGTGTCGAAGCAGATCGCCGAGCTGATTCAGCAGATCTCGCAGGAAGCGGACCAGCAGGCGAGCAAGGCGACCGATATCTCGGAGACGATGAACATCATTCAGGGCATCACGATCCAGACCTCGGACGGTACCAGCGAGACGGCGACCTCGATCGGCGAGCTGACCGTGCTGTCGCAGGAACTGCGTGAATCGGTTACCGGCTTCAAGCTGCCGGAGGAGATCGATCCGCAGCGTAATGCGCGCCCGGGCGACGAGGGGCTTGCGAACCCGAACGAGACCCTGATCATGGAGCCGGAGGAAAGCGAATCAAGCGCCTGATCCGAATTCCCCTTGCGGAAACCGAGCGATGACTGCGCACCAGACGGTAGAAATCAACTCGATCGATACGGTACTGCGGGAACTGGTACCGCTGATCGAGGAGGTCCAGCGGACATTGCAGTCCGGGCTGGAGAACGATCGAGCCGTCGCTGATGCGGGTGAGGTTGCCCGGCGGCTGGCGGAGATCCGCGGTACGCTGCAGCTCCTCGATCTCACCGGCCCGGCAACGCTATCCGCGGAGATGCGGGCGCTGGCGAATGCGATCGCCGAGGGCGACGTCGAGCAGGTCGACAGCGCGCTCGAGTCCCTGCTCAAGGCCGTTTTCAGGCTGCCCGATTACCTCGACCGCCTCCGCTCCGGTCACCGCGATGTGCCCACCGTCCTGCTGCCGCTCATCAATGAGTTGCGTCGCGCTCGTGGTGAGGCGGAACTGGATGAGCGGGCCGTGTTCTTCCCCCAGCTGGAGCGCAAGCCGGCGGCTCCGGGCGTGGGTGAAGACGATGCGGCCCTCCAGGCGACCGCACGCCGTTTACGCCCCCGGTTCCAGCGCGCGTTGCTGGGGTGGTATCGGGGCGGCGATGTCGAGCGCCATCTGGGGGAACTCGGCGGCATATTGCAGGAACTCGCCGGCGCCACGGGCAGCCCGGCGGCAGTGCGTCTGTGGAGCATCTGTGGCGCACTGACCGAGTCGCTGGCCGACCAGGGCCTGGAGGGCGATAACGCCATCAAGGTCCTGATGGGCCGGGTAGAGCGACTGCTCAGCCGGCTGGTGCGCGAGGGCGCACCGGCGCTCGAGAGCGGGATCCCGCTGGAGCTGCTGCGCAATCTGCTCTATTACGTGGCCCGGTCGGGGTCCGATACCGCCCGGGTCCGCGAGGTCAAGCGCGCCTACCAGCTCGACGAGCTGTTACCCGGCAGCGAGGCCCATGCGGATTTCGAGGGTCCCAACCGCGACCTGCTCGGTGTCGTGGGGGACGGGATCCGCGAGGATCTTGCCCAGATCAAGGACGCCGTCGAACTGTACGTGCACAGCGACAGCTCGGGCGGCGATACGCTGCAGGGACTGCCGGAGCGGCTCCACCAGGTGGCGGAGACCTTTGCCATGCTGGGCCTGCAGGAGGCCCACGACACGCTGGATGACGAGGCGGACGTGCTCGCCCGCATCGACGGCTTCGACGCCGGCGAGGCCGATCAGCGGCTGCAGGCGCTCGCCGATGTCCTGCTCCAGGTCGAGAACGACCTGACCGCACTCCAGAGCGGGCGACCCGCCGGTGCAGCGCAGGACCCCGATGCGCTGTCCATCCGCGCACTGCCCGACTCCGAATACCGCCCCCTGCTCTCCGGCCTGGTGGCCGCCTCGCTTGATGATCTCGCGCGCGTCCGCGAGGCGATCGGCGTCTATTGTGACGATCCCGAGGCCGGGCGCGAGGCCGTCGCCGAGGCCCCCAATCTGCTCGATGAGGTCCATGGCGCGATCGCCATACTCCCGCTTGCGAGTGCCCTGCCGCTCATCGAAGCGCTTGGCCGTTACGTGCGTTCGCAGTTCGTGGGCCGCGGCAGTGCCGCCGACGAGCAGACACAGATGCTTCTGGCCGACGTCGTGGCCGGGCTCGAGTATTACCTCGAAGCGGTCGATCACGATCGTGCCGGCATGACCCATCTGCTCGAGAGCGCGAACCGTGCAATGGCGGCGCTGGAGTCCGGGGGCGAACCCGAGACCCATACCGAGGACGATCAGGTCGTCATCGAGGCCCCGCTCGAGGCGCCCGAAGCGGACGCGGAACCGCTGGCCGGCGATGGAGCGGACTGGGGTGAAGCGGATCATCATCCCGACGCGGGACTGGAATGGGAGACCCCCGCCGAGGCCGGGGCAGACGGAGCCGGCGACGGCGCTGATACATCAGCGCCACCCGATCAGCCCGAGACCCCGGGTGCCGGCGATCCGGACCCGGGAGACCGGTCGACCGGGCTGGATGGCACCGAGCTCGACGACATCGGGCTCGAAGATATCGAACTCGCTGATCTCAACGCGGGGACCGATGAAACCGGCGCGGCCGATCCGGCGCTCGACGGTGGGCAGGCGTCCGCCGGGGACGTTGATGGATCGGATGGGGCTGCGGAAACCGGGACCGATGCCGCCCCGCCGCATGCAGCCACCGACGACGTGCCGCCTTCGGGTGGTGACGGAGCGGTGGAAGCGCCCGGGGTGGTCCCGGTGGACGAGGCCGGGGCGGTGCACGGCGGCGACCCGCGCGGGACCGGCATCGACCCCGGCGCCAGCGGTTCGTCCCAGCTCGCGATCCTCGGTGAGGATGCCGATGACGAAATCGTGGAGGTTTTCGTCGAGGAGGCCCTTGGCGAGCTCGACAAGATCAACGAGAACCTGCCGCGCTGGAAGGCGGATCCGGGCGACGAGGAACCGCTGATCATCGTTCGTCGCGCCTACCACACGCTCAAGGGCGGTGGCCGCCTGATCGGTGCGGAGCTGATCGGCGAATTCTCCTGGTCGATGGAGAATATGCTCAACCGCGTGATCGACCAGTCGATCGATCCGACACCGGCGGTCAGCGACACACTGGATGAAGCGGCCGCCGCGCTGCCCCAGCTGATCGAGCAGCTCCAGGGCAACCGGGCGCCGATCGCCGGTATCGATGACCTGATTGAGCGCGCGCATGCCCTGAGCCGTGGTGAACAGGGGCCGCCCCCGAGCGGTGGCGACGGTTCGGGCGATGGGCCCGACGGTGGCGGCACCGGCCATCATTCCGATGGGCCGGAGTCGTCGGGCGGGGACGCGCCTGTTTCCGGCGCCGGCCCCTCCGGTGACGGCGGTGCACGGGCGGCGGTGCACGGGACGATCACGGAGGCGGTCGCCGGGCATGCTATGCCCGATTATTCCGATGGGGTGGATGATCATCCGGCACTGGAGCGCTCCGGGATCGTCGTATCCGAAGCGGATGACGGGCCCGGACAGTCGGCCCCGATGGAATCCGCTGGTGAGCCCACGGATGATCCGCAAGACGCGACCGCGGCGGAGGGTGACGCATCGGGCGATGAAACCGCGGGATCACTCGATGCGGTCAGTGGAACCGGCAATGAGCCAGCGACCGGTCCGGCCAACGAGGATCAGCAGGCGAGCGCCGGGGATGGATCCTCCGCGGGCGAAGCGGATGCCGGTGCGGGCACCACGGTAGAGCGGGCAGCACCGGAGGCGGGCAGCGCTGGCGGGGCGCCCACGCCGCACGCCTCGGGCGATCCGCTGACCGACATCTTCCTGCGCGAAGCGGCAGGGCATCAGGCCGTACTCCACCGCGAACTCGGTCATGTCGGTGACGACACCGGCGCGCTCCAGGCGAACGATGACATCGTGCGCGCGCTGCACACCCTGGTCGGCAGCGCGCAGACGGTCGAGGCCGATACGGTGGCGGACCTGGCCGTACGCATGGAGCGTATCGTCAAGGCCCGCCAGGACCAGCACGACCAGCTGGACGCGGATACCGTCATGCTGTTCCAGCAGACCCTGAAGCGTGTCGATGATGCGCTCGCCGCGCTCGCCGGCGGGGAGACGGTGGCCAGCGATGATCTGCTCGGGCGCCTGGACAGCGTGCTCGAGGAGGTCGAGCAGGCAAGGGCGGCAAGGGACGAGAGCGAGAGCGAACTCCTCGACATCTTCATCGAGGAGGGCGACGAGATCCTGGAGACCTGCGATCGGGCGGTCGCACAGTGGCGCGAAGCCCCCGACGATACCCGCGTCATCCCCGATCTGCAGCGCGGTCTGCATACCCTCAAGGGCGGCGCCCGGATGGCGAATTTCCCGCCGATCGCGGACCTGACACACGAGGTCGAGTCCCTGATCGACGCCGTAGCCGACGGTGACTGTAACCTCAGCGAGGACGTCTTCGACCTCCTGCAGGAGGCGGTGGACGCGCTCACGGTCCTGCTCGAGCAGGCGCGCAACCGCAACGACGTATCGCGCATCGACTGGCTGGTTGAGGACCTGCGTACCCTGCGGGAACAGCAGGGCGGCGGTTCCGATCGCCGGAGTGAGGCGCCGGCCGCGCCCGCGGCCGCTCAGACGACCGGGGGCGATCCCTCCACCGGGGAAGCGGGGGACGATGCCCGTGACGCCGAGCGGGCCGGTTCGCCCGAAGCGACCGATCGCCCGGAGCCCACTGAGGCCATGGCCAGCGGATCCACGGGCGGTGAATCCAGGGCCAGCGAGCCCGCGACCACCTCTTCCGCAGGCCCCGAGCAGATCCGCGTCCAGTCGGACCTGCTCGACAACCTCGTGAATTTCGCCGGCGAGGTCAGCATTTACCACTCTCGGATCAACGAGCAGCTCGGCCAGTACCGCTTCAACATTCAGGAGTTCGACCAGACGGTGAACCGTCTGCGCGCGCAGCTGCGCGACATGGAGAACGAGACCGAATCGCAGATCCGCTACAGCCACGCGGTGGAGCGGGAGCAGGAACCCGAGGAGGGCGAACGCGAGGCCGGTTTCGATCCGCTCGAGTTCGACCGCTATACACGTCTGCATGAGCTCTCGCGTTCGCTGTCCGAATCGGTCGGCGACCTCGATTCCCTCAAGGAGATCCTCGATAACGTGACCCGCGATGCCGAGACGCTGCTCCTGCAGCAGTCGCGGGTATCGTCGGAACTCCAGGACGGCCTGATGCAGACCCGCATGGTCCGCTTCGATGGACTGCGCGCGCGCCTCGCACGGGTCGTGCGTCAGACGGCCGGCACAGTCGGCAAGAAGGTCCAGATGGAGATGTCGGGCGGCGAGCTCGAGGTCGACCGTTCGATCCAGGAACGCATCGTCGCCCCGCTCGAGCATGTCCTCCGCAACGCCGTTTCGCACGGCATCGAGAGCCCCGAAAAGCGGCGCGCCAACGGCAAGCCGGAACAGGGCACCATCCGCCTCGATCTGCATCGCGGCGGGACCGATATCGTAATCGATATCAGCGACGACGGTGGCGGGATCGACCCGGCGGCGGTCCGCCGCAACGCCATCGAGAAGGGCCTCATCGACGCGGACGACGATCGCCACGACAATGAGGTGATCAAACTGATCCTGGAGACGGGGTTCTCGACTGCCGACGAGGTCACGCAGATCTCCGGGCGCGGTGTGGGCATGGATGTCGTCGACGCCGAGATCCGGCGCCTGGGCGGTACGCTGGGGATCCAGACCGAACTCGGTTCCGGCACGCGCTTCACCGTCCGCCTGCCGGTGACACTCGCGATCAACCAGGCGGTCATGGTCCAGGCGGGCGATGACACCTACGCCATCCCGATCGCCTCGATCGAGGGCGTTGCGCAGGTTGCCGCCGGCGATCTCAAGGCCTATTACGTCGATCCAACCCAGCCCTACCATTACGCCGGCAACGATTATCGGGTGCAGCACCTCGGCACCATGCTGGGGACCAGCGAGCCACGCCTGGAGAACGAGGAGGTCAGTTACCCGGTGATCATGATCCGGGCCGGCGATGATCGGGTCGCGCTGCATGTCGACGGTCTGGTCGGTCGGCGCGAGGTCGTCGTCAAGCCGCTGGGTGCGCCGCTGAATATGCTGCCCGGTATCTCCGGCGCCACGATCATGGCCGATGGCGCGGTCGTGCTGATCCTCGATATCGGCGGCCTGCTCCGTACCGAGCAGCGTTTCGTCGCCAGCGTCGGCTCCCGGGCGGAAGCCGCCGACGACGCGGACACAGCCGAGGCCCTGGACGCCGGGCAGGTCGGCGAGGGTGCGAGGACCGCCCGGACCGTCCTGGTCGTCGACGACTCGATCACGATCCGCAAGGTCACCAACCGTATCCTGGAGCGCAACGGTATCACCGTTGCCACCGCGAAGGACGGGGTCGATGCCCTGTCCTGGATGACGCACACGGTCCCCGACCTGATCCTGCTGGATATCGAGATGCCCCGCATGGACGGCTATGAGGTCGCGACCTATGTCCGTGGCGATGAGCGACTCGCGGACGTCCCGATCATCATGATCACCTCCCGCACGGGCGAGAAGCACCGCGAGCGTGCCGAAGGGATCGGAGTGAACCGCTATCTGGGCAAGCCTTACCAGGAGGCGGAGCTGATGGAGCACATCAACGCCGTGCTCGATGAGCGTACCCGTTCGGGTGAACCGGCCTGACCATGGCGGCCGTTGAACAGCTCAAGTGTCTGGTCCTCCCCGTACAGGGGCCACCCGTGCTCGTGCCGAACTCGGCTGTGGCCGAGATCATTACGCAACAGGACATCGCGCCGGCCGATGACACCCCGGACTGGTTTCTCGGGACCGGCCGCTGGCGCGGCACCGACATCCCGCTGATCTCCCTCGACCGGCTTATCGGGGCACGCTGGGACGCGCCGGACCCGGCGGGCCGCTTTGTCGTGCTGTTCGGTCTCGAGGAGGGCGGCGCCCCCGGGTTCTACGGCATCCGCATCGAATCCCTGCCCCGTACGGAGACCCTCGACAACGAGCGACTCCGCCCATCCGATGAGTCCCCGCACGCGAGCGCATTCATCCAGGCCCGAGCCGTGATCGGCGGCGACCGCGAGTGCCTGATCCCCGACTTCGATGCGCTCGGGCGCGCGCTCGGCCGCTACGCAACGCGCCGAGCGGACTGAGGCCAGTCACCCTATACCGCCTGCCGCCTGCCGCCTGCCGCCTGCCGCCTGCCGCCTGCCGCCTCCTCAGCCGAGATCCCCGTACAGCCCCTGCACAAGCGCGAGGGCGGCTACCGCTGCCGTTTCCGTACGCAGGACGCGGGGGCCGAGGCGCATGCCGTGGCAACCCGCCGTGTACGCCGCATCGCGCTCGACCGGGCTGAAACCGCCCTCCGGGCCGGCGATCAGGGTCAGTGCCGTGGTCGCCGCGATGCCGCCGGGCGCGCGATCGCCGGCGGGATCGAGCAGTACGGACGGTGTGGCAGTCGTATCGGCCTGCGCGAGCCATTCGCGGAAGCCGCACTGTGGTGCCAGCGATGGCAGCCGCGTCCGCCCCGACTGTGCAGCCGCGGCGGCGATCACGCCCGCCCAGTGCCGGGCCTTTTTCGCGATCCGCTCGCCGGCGGGGGCGGCCTGGGTGCGTTCCATGACGACCGGGATCACGTGATCGACGCCCAGTTCGACACTCTTCTCCAGGGTGTAATCCATCCGCTGCCCGCGCGAGATGCCCTGGACGAGCGTGAGTTGCAGTGGTGATTCGGTGGCGCTCGCCTCGAAGGACTCGATTTCGGCCGAGGCCCGCTGTTTGCCCTCGACGATCAGCCGCCCGTGCCAGTCGCCCGGATCGCCGTTGAATAGCCGGATCGCGGCCCCGTCCGGGAGCCGCAGCACGCGCAGGAAGTGGTGGGCCGTGGCCCCCGGGAGCGTTACGCGCTCACCGGCCTCGACTTGCGCGTCGATGTGGGCGCGCGGGACGCGCATCAGTCGACCGTGGCGCGGTCGACCCCTTCGCGCGCCGTGGCGACGAGATGGCGGATCTCGTCCGGGGTGATCACATAGGGCGGCATGAAATAGGTCACGTTGCCGAGCGGTCGCAGCAGGCAGCCGCGGGTGAGGCCGTGGCGGTAGACCCGCAGGCCACGCCGCTCCTGCCACGGGAAAGGTTGGCTGCGGTCGCCATCGCGGCACATCTCGATCGCGGCGATCATGCCGTGCTGGCGGATGTCGCCGACCTGGGGGTGGTCCGAGAACGCCTCCTGGAGGCTGTCATGCAGCACCTGTGCGCGTTCGCGGTTGTGAGCGATGACGTTGTCCGTCTCGAAGATCTCCAGCGTCGCCAGCGCGGCCCGGCAGGCAAGCGGATTGCCCGTGTAGCTGTGCGAATGGAGAAACGCGCGCAGCGTCTCGAAGTCGTCGTAGAAGGCGGCGTAAATATCTTCGGTCGTTACTACCGCGCATAGCGGCAGGTAGCCGCCTGTGATGCCCTTGGACAGACAAAGGAAGTCCGGCGCGATATCGGCCTGCTCGCAGGCGAACATGGTGCCCGTGCGCCCGAATCCGACCGCGATCTCGTCGGCGATGAGATGGACACCGTGCCGGTCACAGGCCTCGCGCAGCAGCTCCAGGTAAACCGGATCGTACATGCGCATCTGCCCGGCGCACTGGACCAGCGGCTCTACGATGACCGCGCACGCCTCGTGCGCGTGCTCCGCGATTGCCGCCTCCATGTGCGCGAACATCCTGCGCGAGTGCGCCTCCCAGGAGTCATCTCCCTCGCGGTGAAAGCAGTCGGGTCCCTCGACGATGATCGAATCCATCAACAGCGGGCTGTAGGTCTTCTTGAACAGATCCACATCGCCGACGGCGAGGGCACCGAGCGTCTCGCCGTGATAGCTGTTCGACAGGGCGATGAACTTCGTCTTCTCACCCCGGCCCGAGTTGCGCCAG
Source organism: uncultured Ectothiorhodospiraceae bacterium (assembly GCA_913055615.1). GTDB lineage: Bacteria > Pseudomonadota > Gammaproteobacteria > XJ16 > Halofilaceae > Halofilum. The sequence goes on along the minus strand of CAJXKK010000059.1, from coordinate 700 downwards.
TAGTGGTAACTCATCTTGAGCGCCGCCTCGATGCCGGACGAGCCGTTGTCGGCGTAGAAGCAGCGGGTCAGTCCGGCGGGCGTGACCTCGGCCAGCTTTTCCGACAGGCGGATCACCGCCTCATGGGTGAAGCCGGCCATCATCACGTGCTCGACGTGCGCAAGCTGATCGGCAATGGCCGCGTTGATGCGGGGGTTCGCATGACCGAACAGATTCACCCACCAGGAACTGACCGCGTCGATGTAGCGATTGCCGTCGTAATCCTCGAGATACACGCCTTCGCCGCGCCGAAACGGAATCGGCGGCAGCGTCTCGAGGTCCTTCATCTGCGTGCACGGATGCCACACACGGGCGAGATCACGTTCGACGAGGTCACGGTTGTTCATGGCGGCCTGTATTCGGTTTTATCGGGGAATGATGGGGTGTGGGGTTCAATAGAAACACGGATGAACACGAATGGACACGAATGGACACGAATGGACACGAATGGCTGCCGCGCGGCTTCCATGCCTCGCGGGAGCTTCGCTGGAGTGTCTGCGTGAATGAGGTCTTGTTGTGAACCACAGATAGACACGGATGAACACAGATAAGGTCAAAACCCGCAATGGGGTGAGATCAGGCGGTCACGGTTACCCATTCACCGCCTTTGACTTTATCTGTGTCCATCTGTGTTCATCTGTGGTTCTTTCCCAACCGTTGC
>CAJXKK010000058.1 GCA_913055615.1 uncultured Ectothiorhodospiraceae bacterium | reverse complement strand
GCCGTCTTTTTTGCGCAGGCGGTAGAGCATGATGTCGGTGCCGTCGTCGAGCTGCAGGGCGAACCAGTCCCAGCCTGCCTGATCGGGGCCGAGGGCGCTGGTGCTCCATTCGCGGTCCATCCAGGCGCTGCCGTTGACGGGTAGTGCCTCCCCGCTCAGTTGCACGTCTCCCTCGGCGGCCATGCGCGTGTACGAGTAATACCAGGAGGCGTTGCCGGGCGCGTCGCTCTTCCGCGAGAGGCCGTCATCGCCCTGGAGGATGGACTGTTTGCGCGGGTCGAACGTGAGGTCCACGGCGATCTCCTCCGCCTCGGCCTGCAGGCGCCAATTGCCGTTGTTGGCCCGCTCGAGTTGCCAGTCTTCCAGCCATACGCGCACCGGATCCCGTTCCGCGCCGGCTAGACCGATGTCGCCGCCACGGGAGAAGCGCTCAAAAGCATGGAATTCACCATTGGCGGCGTCGGTGACGGCGAAGTGCGCCATCCACGCCTGGTTCGTCGCCCAGCGCGACGGGCGATCCGTCTCGCCGGGGGCGAGGCCGATGCGGAACAGGGTGAACTGGAAGCCGATGCGGCGGCCGTCCGGGCCGTCGAGGTTGCCGGTCAGGTACCACCATTCGTTGCGGTAGTCGGGGTGCGGGCCGTGGTCGTACGGGAAGCGGAACGCGCGTTCGCCGGTCGCGCGGGCGAAGCCGGGCGCGGCATCGCCGCCAAGGGCGTCGCCAAGGGTATCCGTGTCGGCATCGGTTGCCTCGTCGACGCGGTCGCAGCCGGTGGCGAGCAGCAGGAGTGCCAGTACGAAAACGGCGAGCAGGACGCGCATGGTCATTCCTCCCGCAGCGCCGCGGCTGGTTCGACCCGGCCCGCGCGCCAGGCCGGCCAGGCGCCGGCCAGCAGTGCGGCGACGACGGCGAGCGCCAGGGCCTCGATCAGGACCATGGGCGGAATGCTGGTCGCGATGCTCCAGCCGAAGGCGCGCTGGTTGATGACGTGGATCAGGACTTCGGCCAGCGCAAGCCCCAGCGGGATGGACAGCAGGCCGGCGGCGAGGCCGATCAGCCCGGTCTGGCCGAGGACGTGCGCGCGGATCTGGCCGGGTGTGGCGCCCGTCGCGCGCAGGATGGCGAGCTCGCGGCCACGTTCGAGCTGCAGGGCGAGCAGGGCGGTCAGTACGCCGACGAAGGCGACCACCAGCGCCAGGCCGCGGAGCACGCCCGTAATGGCGAAGGTGCGGTCGAATACCTCCAGCGACAGGCGCCGGATCTCGGCGCTGCGGTTCAGATCCACGGGGCCGGTGTCGCGCAGCACGGTCCGGATCCGCTCGGTGACGGCGTCGATGTCGGCCCCGTCGGCCAGGAAGACGCCGATCGAGGAGATCGGGCCGTCGGGCCACCAGCGGTCATAGTGGTCGCGGTGCATGAGTACGATGCCGCGATCGGTGTTGTAGTCGTAATAGACGCCGGCGATGGGCGCTTCGCGCCAGCCGTCGCTGGTCTGCAGCCGGACCGTGTCGCCCACGCCGGCGTCGTTGCGGCGTGCCCAGGGTTCGGTCACGAGTACGGCCTCGCCGGCGGTGAAGCGCGGCCAGACGCGGTCCGGCTCGCCGTCGCGCAGGCGGATCGCGTCGAGGCTGTCCGGGGCGGGGGCCAGCGCCATCAACGGCGTCGGTCCACGCGCCGACTCGACCTCGACCTGCCAGCCGGTGGAGAGCCCGCCGACCCCATCGACGTCGCGGACGCGATCGGCGAGCCCCTCCGGCAGCGGCGCCGAGTGACGGGCCGCCACGCGGTCCGGTCCGGAGAGATAGAGATCGGCCGCGAGCGTGCGTTCCAGCCAGGCGGCGACCGTGCCGCGGAAGCTGTCGATCATTACGCCCACGCCTACCGTGGCCGATAACGCGATGGTCAGCGCGATAACCGCGAGGGCCGTGCGCGACAGCGCGGCCGGGATGCCGGCGGCGGCCATGCGGGCGAGCGGGCCGAACAGGCGACCGAGCCCACGCGCGATCGGCGGCATGGTGACACGGAGCAGCAAGGGGATCGCGCAGGCGCTGCCGACGATCAGCGCGCAGAGTGCGAAGTAACCGGCTGGCAGTCCGCCGCTTGGCAGGAGCAGGGCGATACCGCCGAGGAACAGGATCGCGACGCCGGCGAGCGCCAGCCGTGGCACGAGCGCGTGCGTGCGCCGCTCAAGCACCGAGCGGCGACCGGCGGTGTCGGGCGGTGAGCCGGCCGCTTCGGCCGCGGGTCCCAGCGCACCCGCCAGCGCGGCGACGAGGCCGACGAGGGCGCCCTGCGCCAGCACGCCGGCATCGATGAACAGCTCGCGCACGGTCAGCACGAAATACAGATCATTGATCGTGCGCGTAACCAGGTGGACCAGCCCGTGCGCGAGGACGATACCGGCCAGCAGGCCGACCAGGGTGCCGGCCGCGCCGAGCAGCAGCGTCTCGAGCACGATCTGGCCGAAGATCATGCGGCGGGTCGCCCCCAGCGCGCGCAGGGTGCCGATGAGCCGCCGTCGCTGGACGACCGTGAAGGTCATCGTGTTGTAGATCAGGAAGACGCCTACGATGACCGCCAACAGACCCATCGCGGTCAGGTTCGTGCGGAACGCGGACGTCATCTCGCGGGCCTGGCGATTGCGCGTGGCGGTCGATTCAAGGCGCAGATCGGCCGGCAGATCGTCGGCGACGCGCTCGGCCGCGCCGGCCTCGATTGCGAGGTCGATGTAGTCTATGCGCCCGGCGCGGTCGAACCAGCTCTGTGCATTGGCGATATCCGCCACCGCGATGCCGTCCAGTGCCGCCGCGTCGCGCCCCTCGCCCTCGATCAGGCCGACCACATGCAGTTCGTGCGTGCGCCCGGCGATCCGGGGCGTGATCGTGTCACCCGCGGCAATGTCGTGCCGCTCGGCGGTCGGCGCGGCCAGCAGGATCGTGTCCGGCTCGGTGACCAGCGCGGCCAGATCGTCGCCGCGGACATCCGCCAGGCGGCCCGCCGCCCCCGTGCCGGCCAACGGATCGATCCCGAGCACGCGCAGCGTCTCGCCGCGGAAATCGGCGAAGCCCTCGATGACCGGGGCGCTCGAGCGCACGCCGTGCTCGATGCGCAGTTCGCGGTAGAACGCCTCGTCGAGGCCGCGAGGCGGGCCGACGATGCGATGCGTCGCGTCGCCGGTCACGCGTTCCATCGACAGCTCGAACGCACGGCCGGCGCTGCCGGTCGCGAGGTCCACCGCGACCACGACGGCCACGCCCAGGGCGACGCCGACAAAGGCGAGTCCCAGCTGCCACGGATGCCGCAGCAGCCAGCGCAGGCTGGCACGGCGCCAACGGGGGATCACGAAACCGCTTCCGGTGCCTGCAGGCGCCCGTCGACCAGATGCATCACCCGGTCCGCGCGGGCGGCGACCTCGCCGCTGTGGGTGACCAGCAGCAGGCTGTGGCCGGCGTCGCGGACCAGCCGGGCGAGCAGATCGAGGACTTTCGCCCCGGTCTCGCTGTCGAGGTTGCCGGTCGGTTCGTCGGCCAGCACCAGTGCCGGTGCGTGCGCGAGCGCGCGGACCAGGGCGACGCGCTGCTGCTCGCCGCCGGACAGGGCATCCGGGCGGGCCTCCAGTCGATCGGCCAGACCGACCTCGGTCAGCAGCGAATCGACGCGTTCAATGGCGGCTTGATCGACGCGGCCGTCGAGTTCCAGCGGCAGCAGCGCATTGTCGCGGACGCTCAGTGTGTCGATGAGGTTGAAGAACTGGTACACGAAACCGATATGGCGCCGGCGCAGCCGCGTGCGGGCGGTCTCGTCCAGCGCGGCGATGTCCTCGCCGGCGACGCGGATGCGACCCAGGCCCGGCTGCGCCAGCCCGGCCGTCAGGTTGAGCAGGCTGGATTTGCCGGAACCGCTGCGCCCGAGCAGGGCGACGGTCTCGCCGCGCCCGATCGTGCCGTCGATGCCGTGCAGGACCTCGTGCCGCCGACCGGCCTCGACGTAGCCGTAGTGGACGTCCCCGAATACGACGATTGGATCCATAGCCGTCATGCCCGTGTGCTTTGTCGAGTCCGTGCCCATTGGAACATTGCGTTCGTTCCGTGTTCGTGGGAAGGATTCGCGGCGCGAGTGGCCGATGCGTGCATCATATGCGGTGATCGCTACAGTGGTGGTAGCCGTTCAGGTCCGCGCTGATCGCGAGCAAGCTCGCTCCTGCCATGCCAGCAAACCGTCGCGGCATCATGAAGACTGTAGGAGCGAGCTTGCTCGCGATCGCTTTCCGCGTGCCCGGGCGCCGCCTACAGACTACAATTCGTTGCGGATCGGGCGCTCCCGGTCGCGGTGAGTGGTCGAATGAAGTACTTGCCCAATATCCTCAGCGGACTGCGCCTGGCGGCAACGGTGCCGCTGCTCGCGCTCGCGTGGCTCGGTGAAGCCACGGCGTTTCTCATCGTACTGCTGCTGGCCATTCTCTCCGACGGCATCGACGGCTGGATCGCCCGTCGCTTCAATGCGTACAGTGCGCTCGGTGTGCGTCTGGATTCACTGGCCGACTATGCCATTTACATCACCGTCCCGCTCGGCGGCTGGTGGTTGTGGCCGGAACTGGTCAAGCGCGAGGCGTTCTGGTTCGGGCTGGTCGTGGTCGGCTATTCGCTGCCGGGTGCGGTCGCTTTGCTGCGCTTTCGTTGCCTGTCGTCCTACCACACCTGGTCGGCCAAACTGGCCGTCGGGCTGCTCTCGATCGGGTTCCTCGTCCTCTTCGCCGGCGGCCCCGCCTGGCCGCTGCACATCGGCGCCCCGGTCGCCCTGCTGGCGGGCATCGAACAGACCCTCATCACCCTCATGGCCGACCGCCCGCGTGACGACCTGCCGACCATTGTGCATGCAGTTCGCACGTTTGGTCGGCGTGTATGACTTGGTCATACCCTTGGCTGGCAGAGATTCCTCGGGTTGATTCGATGTCGTGAAAAGGCGTCTCTCGCCAAGACGCGGAGCGCGCCAAGGAAAGGCGAAATAATGATGATGCGGTCTTTCCCATTCTTTCTTGGCGCGCTTGGCGTGCTTGGCGAGAGGTGATTTTTGGTTGCACCGAACCATGCAGAGCCGACCCGCTGAATCCCGGAACGCTTAGACGGAGAAGGGTGAATCCCCTATCCTTGCCTCCCCCTCGCGGACAGTACCCATGACGCACGAGATCATCCGCCTGCGCGGCGCGCGCCAGAACAATCTGAAGAACCTGGACGTCGACCTGCCGCTGGGGGCGCTCACCGTCATCACGGGGCCGAGCGGCTCGGGCAAGTCTTCGCTGGCGTTCGACACCATCTACGCCGAGGGCCAGCGCCGCTACGTCGAGACCTTCTCGCCCTACGCCCGCCAGTTCCTCGACCGCATGGACAAGCCGGCGGTCGATTCGATCGAGGGCATCCCGCCGGCGATCGCCATCGACCAGACCAACCCGGTGAAGAACTCGCGCTCCACCGTGGGCACGATGACGGAGCTCAACGATCACCTGAAGCTGCTGTTCGCGCGTGCGGCGCGGTTGTTCTGTCAGGGCTGCGGGCGCGAGGTGCGCCGGGATACCTCGGACAACATCGTCGCCGAACTCCTCGAGCGCGGTGACGGGACGCGCGCGGTAATCGCCTTCGACATTTCCCTGAGCGGCGATGTGGCCGAGGACAAGGTTCGCGCTGAACTGGACCGTCAGGGCTACAGCCGGGTCGAGCAGGTGAACGCCGCCACGCTGCGCGTCACCCAGGACCGGGTGCGCCTGGACGCGGACCGCCGGGATCGCATCACCGAGGCGGTGGAAGCGGCCCTGCGTGCGGGGCAGGGGCACATCAGCGTGTTGCCGCTCAACGATCAGCGCGAGCCGACCGATCACTGGCGCTACTCGCAAGGGCTGCACTGCCCGGACTGCGACCGGGACTACAGCGATCCGATCCCCAATTCCTTCTCGTTCAACTCCCCCATGGGCGCCTGCGACGAATGCCGCGGCTTCGGCCGCGTCATGGGGATCGATTACCGGCTGGTCATCCCGGACGACAACAGGTCGCTCGCCGACGGCGCCATCAAACCGTGGCAGACCCAGAGCTACGAAGAATGCCAGCGCGACCTCATGCGTCACGCGAAGCGCCGCGGCGTGCCCACGGACCGGCCCTGGAGAAAGCTCAAAAAGGCGGACCGGGACTGGGTTATCGAGGGCGAGGCCGACTGGAGCTGGGATTCGAACCGGGGCGGCTGGTACGGCGTCCAGCGCTTCTTCGACTGGCTGGAGTCACGCTCCTACAAGATGCACATCCGTGTGCTGCTGTCGCGCTACCGCTCGTACGACGAATGCCCCGCATGCGGCGGCGCGCGGCTGAAGCCCGAGGCGCTGCTGTGGCGGGTGGGTTCGAAGGAAGATGCCGACGCCGTGCTGGAGCCGGCGCAGCGGTTCCGGCCTACGGGGGCGAAGTTCCCGGACGCGACCCTGCAGTCGCAGCCGGGTCTGAACATTGCCGACATCATGGGCCTGCCGCTGGGGCACATGCGCGAACTGTTCCAGCGGCTGCATCTGCCGGCGCCGCTGGACGAGGCCTCGGATCTGCTGCTGGATGCCATCCGCGCGCGCACCGGGTATCTGGTGGAGGTGGGGCTGGAGTACCTGACGCTGGATCGCCAGTCCCGTACCCTGTCGGGCGGCGAGGTTCAGCGCATCAACCTCACCACGGCGCTCGGCACTTCGCTGGTGAATACGCTGTTCGTGCTGGACGAGCCCAGTATCGGTCTGCACCCGCGCGACATGGACCGCATCATCGGCGTCATGCACCGCCTGCGCGACGCCGGCAACACCCTGCTGGTGGTCGAGCACGATCCGCAGGTGATGCACGCCGCTGATCAGGTACTCGACATCGGGCCGGGACCGGGCGAGCGCGGCGGCGAGATCGTCTTCCAGGGCACGCCCGGTGAACTCGTACGTGACGGGCAATCGCTGACGGCGGACTACCTCACCGGCCGCCGCCACGTGGTTGAAGGAGCGGCGGACAAAGCCGAGTCGCGGCAGACGGAGCCCGGAAATTGCCTGGGCATTCGCGGCGCCGCCGAGCACAACCTCAAGGGCATCGACGTCGACCTGCCCCTGAACCGCATGGTGGTGGTCACCGGCGTCAGCGGCTCGGGCAAGTCCACGCTCATCGAGGGCGTGCTCTACCGCGCGCTGTGCGAGATCAAGGGTCACCCCGGCGAGGTGCCCGGGGCCTACAAGGCGATCACCGGCCACGAGGGCATCGACGATGCGGTGCTGGTCGACCAGTCGGCGATCGGCCGCACCACGCGCTCGACGCCGGCGAGCTATGTCGGGGCCTTCGACGTCATCCGCAAAGTCTTCGCCGCGCAGCCCGAGGCGAAGGCGCGCGGCTACACGGTGGGCACCTTCAGCTTCAACGCCGGCAACGGGCGCTGCCCGACCTGCGGCGGCAACGGCTTCGAGCACGTCGAGATGCAGTTCCTCTCCGACGTCTACCTGCGCTGCCCCGACTGCGATGGCCGCCGCTTCCGCCCGGAGATCCTCGAGGTGACGCTGGCGCCATCGGTCGACTGCGAAACCGGGCCGCGCTCGATCGCCGAGGTATTGGAGATGACGGTCGCCCAGGCCGTCGAATTCTTCGCCGATTACCCGGAAGTACTGCGCGGGCTGGAGCCTTTGCAGGCGGTGGGCCTCGGCTACATGGCGCTCGGCCAGCCGGTACCGACGCTCTCCGGCGGCGAGGCCCAGCGCCTGAAGCTCGCGGGGCATCTCGCAAAGGCGGGCGGGCGCCGCGCCAGCGAGAAGCTGCTGTTCCTCTTCGATGAGCCCACCACCGGCCTGCATATGGACGATGTGGCCACGCTGCTCAAGGCCTTTCGCCGCCTGCTCGACGCCGGGCATTCCATGGCGGTCATCGAGCACAACCAGGACGTCATGGCGGCCGCCGACTGGCTCATCGACCTGGGCCCAGAGGGCGGCGACCGCGGTGGCGAGATCATCGCGACCGGGACGCCGGCCGCGGTCATGGATGAGCCGGCCAGCCACACCGGTCGGGCATTGCGGGAGTATCTGGATGTGCGCGAGCACGCCGGTGCGAGCGCCAACCGGGGAAAGCATACGGGCACCGCCGCCCTGGCCCGCGACGGCTCCCCGGCCGCCAGCACCTCCCGCGCACCGGCGCCCGCAACCCTGCCGCAGGCGATTACCATCCATCACGCCCGCGAGCACAATCTGAAGAACGCGGACATCCGCATCCCGCGCGATCAGTTGACCGTGCTCACCGGGCTGTCCGGCTCCGGCAAGTCGACCGTCGCCTTCGATATCGTCTTCAAGGAGGGGCAGCGACGCTATCTCGAATCGCTGAACGCCTACGCCCGCCAGTTCGTCCAGCCCGCCTCGCGCCCGGACGTGGACGCGGTGTTCGGCATCCCGCCCACGGTCGCCATCGAGCAGCGCACCAGCCGCGGCGGGCGCAAGTCCACCGTGGCGACGATGACCGAGGTCTATCACTTCCTGCGGCTGCTGTTCGTGAAGCTCGGGACCCAGTATTGCCCCGAGTGCGACGTACCCATTCAGGAGCAGACGCCGGAAGCGATCCGTGCGCGCATCATGCGCGAAGTGCGCAACCGCAAGGCGACCCTGCTGGCGCCCATGGTGGTCGCACGCAAGGGTTATTACACCGATCTGGCCCAATGGGCGGCCAAAAAGGGCTTCGAGACCCTGCGCGTCGACGACGAGTACCTGCCGACGGACAACTGGCCGCGCCTTGCGCGCCATCAGGAGCACGACATCGATCTGCCGGTGGGCACACTCAAGGTCACCACCGGCAACGAGGACGAACTGGATGCGCTGATCGCGCAGGCCCTGGAGCATGGGCAGGGCACGATGAAACTCGTCACCTCGAAAGACGAGACCATCTTCTCCACCGAGCGCGCATGCCCGGGTTGCGGACGCAGCTTCCCGGAACTCGATCCGCGCCTGTTCTCCTACAACTCGAAGCACGGCTGGTGCCCGGGTTGCTATGGCACGGGCCTGGCCCTGGCCGGTTTCGACGCGGATCAGACCGGCGAGGAAAGCGCCTGGCTGGAGGAGGACGAGGAAAACGGCGAACCACGCACCTGCCGGAGCTGCCACGGCCGGCGGCTGAAGCCGGAGGCGCTGGCGGTACGCTTCAAGGACTGGTCCATCGCCGACTACACCGAGCTACCGGTCAGGCAGGCCGAGAAACTGTTCGGCAGGCTGAAGCTCAGGGAGCCGGAATCGGCAATCGCGCGCGACATCCTGCCCGAGATCCGCGCGCGCCTGGATTTCCTGCAGCAGGTGGGCCTGTCGTATCTCAGCCTCGACCGCGCCGCCCCCACGCTTTCCGGCGGCGAGGCCCAGCGAATCCGCATCGCCGCCCAGCTCGGCTCCAACCTGCAGGGCGTGTGCTACATCCTCGATGAGCCTACGATCGGCCTGCATCCGCGCGACAACCGGATGCTGCTGGACACGCTCGGACGGCTGGAAGGCAAGGGCAACACCATCCTCGTGGTCGAGCACGATGAGGACACCATCCGCCGTGCCGGCCACGTCATCGACCTCGGCCCGGGCGCGGGCGTGCGCGGCGGGCGGGTGGTTGCCGAGGGCACGGTGGCCGATCTGAGCGCCAACCCCGAGTCGACGACCGGCCGCTGCCTCGCGCATCCCATCCGCCACCCTTTGCTGGAAGGTCGCCGCACCGATAAACCGGAACATGCGATCTCGGTTCACGCGGCGGATCTGCATAACCTGCAGGGCGTGGATGTCGACGTACCACGCGAGCGCCTCGTCTGCGTCACCGGCGTCTCCGGCTCCGGCAAGAGTTCGCTGGTGCGCGGCGTCCTCCACGACAACCTCAAGCGCCTGACCGCCAAGCGCAAGGGCCGCAAACCCAAACCGCAGGGCTGTGCCGCCATCGAAGGCTGGCAGGCCCTCGACCGGGTGCTGGAGGTGGACCAGACGCCCATCGGCAAGACCCCGCGCTCCTGCCCGGCCACCTACATCGGCTTCTGGGATGAGATCCGCAAACTCTTCGCCCGCACGGAAGAGGCGCGCCTGCGCGGCTACCAGGCCGGGCGCTTCTCCTTCAACACGAAGGAGGGCCGTTGCCCGGCCTGCGAAGGCCAGGGCCAGAAGCGCGTGGAGATGAACTTCCTGCCGGATGTCGCCGTCCCCTGCGAGGTCTGCGCCGGCAACCGCTTCACGCCGGAGACGCTCGCCGTTACCTACGCCGGCAGACACATCGGCGACGTGCTGAAGATGAGCGTCGACGAGGGCGTCGACTTCTTCAGCGCGCATCCGAAGATCCACCACGCGCTCGAACTCATGCGCGCGGTTGGTCTCGGCTACCTCACTCTCGGTCAGCCGAGCCCCACGCTCTCCGGCGGCGAGGCCCAGCGCATCAAACTCGTCACCGAACTGGCCAAGGCACGCCCGGACCTGCGCAGCCAGAAGCAACCGCACACGCTCTACATCCTCGACGAGCCCACGGT
>CAJXKK010000057.1 GCA_913055615.1 uncultured Ectothiorhodospiraceae bacterium | reverse complement strand
TTCCGCCCGATCGGTGGCAGTGAACTGCCGCGGTTCGCGGGCCGTTCCACCTTTATGCGGCTGCCGCAGATCGAGGATCCGGCCGAAGTCGATATCGCCCTGGTGGGTTTCCCCTGGGACAGCGGCTCGACCAATCGGGTCGGTCAGCGCCACGGGCCGCGCGAGATCCGCAGCAATTCGACCATGATGCGCCTGGTCCACCAGGCGAGTCGGATCGCGCCGTATGATCTGTGCCGGATCGCGGATCTCGGGGACGTGCCCGTGAACCCGATCGACCTCCGCGACACGCTGGACCGTGGGCGGGATTTCTATCGGCGGATCCATGAGGCGGGTGCTGTGCCGTTGTCCGCGGGCGGGGACCACCTCGGTACGCTGCCGATCCTGCGCGGTATCGCGGGCGATCAGCCCATGGGGATGGTCCAGTTCGACTCGCACTCGGACACCAACGATACCTATTTCGGCGATAACCCCTACACGCACGGGACGCCGTTCCGGCGGGCGATCGAGGAAGAGATCCTCGACCCGAAGCGGATTATCCAGGTGGGAATCCGTGGTTCGATGTACTCGGCGAGCGATCTCGACTGGGCCCACGGGCAGGGCATCCGGGTGATGGAGATCGAGGAGTATTTCGACCTGGGGCCGGAAGGTGCGATCCGGGAAATCCGATCCGTAGTCGGCGATGCGCCAACCTACGTGACGTTCGATGTGGATGCCCTGGATCCGGTTTATGCGCCCGGCACGGGGACCCCGGAAGTGGGCGGTTTCAGCTCGGTCGAGGCCCAGCGTATGATCCGTGGGCTGCGGGGGCTGAACCTGGTGGGCGCCGATGTCATGGAGGTCTCGCCGCCTTTTGACAGCGCGGGGATCACGGCGTTGACCGGCGCCACCATGATGTTCGAGTTGTTGTGTGTGTTGTCGGAGGCGGTTGCGACGCGTAAATGAAACCGGCGGTGGCAATCGTGCACCTACGGCCGTAGGCCGGCCTTCCCCGGCGCCTCCGGGGTTGAAGATTCGCACCGTCTCCCGTCGCCGGGGAATGCCGGCATTGCGCGGTGGGGTGCCCGGGCCGGTATCCGGCGCCATGGACCGCACAAGGCCGGCCTACGCCCGGGCCGGCCGCCGAAACCGGGAGATTCATCAGAACGAGGCCTGCCGCAATGGCTGGCGCGAGTGCTAACCTGTGCCAATGTGCGGCCGCTACACACTCCGTAACCCTACAGGCCATCCCTGGATCGATCGGGAGATCGCGGGTGGCTTGCCGCCGCGGTACAACATCGCGCCCGGGCAACAGGTCCTGACGCTGGGCCGTGACCGGCAAGGCGAACGGGTGACCCGCCTGGCGCTATGGGGGTTTCATCCGCACTGGTTGCCGGTCGGGCGGCGCGCCCCGATCAATGCGCGCATCGAAGGCGCGGCCGAGCGGCCGCTGTTCCGGCGTGCCTGCGCTGCCGGCCGGTGCCTGGTTCCCGCGGACGGGTGGTACGAATGGCAGGCGGCGGAGACCGGGCCGAAGCAGCCGTATCTGTTTCACCGCCCGGACGACACGCCGTTCTTTTTTGCCGGTCTGGCCGCGCGGGATGCGAACGACCAGCCGACGCTGGCGATCCTGACCCGGGATGCGGACGCGCGCTGCGCGCCGATTCATCAGCGCATGCCGGTGGTGGTGCCTTCCGATGAGGCGGCCGCGGTCTGGCTGGAGGCGGCGACGCCGGCGGACGCGATCGACGCCGTGGCGTCGGCCGAGGCGGGCACCCTGTCCGTCGATCCCGTGAGCCGCCGGGTGAATCGACCGGAGAACGATGATCCGGCTTGCGTCCGCGTACAGGTGGAGGCCGCCGGCAACGGGGACTGATCGGCTTTGATGTAGCCCGGATGGAGGCGAAGCCGGAATCCGGGGGGTGCAATACGGCCGACGTTCGGGGCTGATCTCCCGGATTCCGCCTTCTCCTCCATCCGGGCTACGTGGTAGCCTGGTAAGTCAGCGTAGCCGAACGAGCAGGCCGGAGCGCACCTTGGGGTCGAACCAGGTGGATTTCGGCGGCATCACTTCGCCGGCGTCGGCAATCGCCATCAATTCCTTCACCGAAGTCGGGTAACAGGCGAAGCCGACGGCCCAGCCCCCGAACACGCGCCGCTCGATCTCGTCCAGGCCGAACGCCCCCGGCACATAATCGATGCGCGGATCGCCGCGCGGATCCTCGATGCCGAGGATCGGGCCGAGGATGTAATCCTGCAGCAGGCAGACGTCGAGGCAACGGACCGGGTCTTCTTCCGGCACGAGGCCGTCGGGCGCCGTCAGCGCGTACCACTTGCTGCCGATGTACATCGAGAACTGGTGGCGCTCCTGCGGCCGCGCCTCGTCGGCCGCCACCACGTTCAGCGGCTCGACCGTGAAGTACTCACTGATCCGCGCCAGCAGTTCGTCCTGCGACAGCCCGCCGAGGTCGTGAACGAGGCGGTTGTACTCCAGGATACGCATCTGGTCATCGGGGAACATCGCCGTCAGCACGAAGTTGTACGGTTCATCGCCCGTGTGGTTTGGATTCTCGCTGCGGCGTTTGGCGGCCCATTTCTGGCACACCGCCGTGCGGTGGTGGCCGTCGGTCAGGTACAGCGCTTGATGCTGTCCAAACGCCTGCTGGAGTCGCCGGATCTCCTCCGGGTCGCCCAGGAACCAGATGGTCTGGTGCACGCCGTCGTCGGAGGTGAAATCGATCAGCGGCTGCTTTTCCTTCGCCCGGGCTACGACCTCGCCGACCGTTGGGTCGGAGGGGTAGGTCAGGCTGATCGGGGTCGAACTGGCGCGCACCTCATCGCGGTAACGGATCAGCACGTCCTCCTTGTCGCGGCGGGTGTGCTCGTGCTTCTTGATGCCGCCGCAATCGAACTCGTCCACCGGGATCTCCGCGATCAGTCCGGTCTGCTCGTGATCGCCCTTGCTGAGACGGTAGATATACACACCGGGGCGATCGTTGAACACGAATACCCGGTTGCGGATCAACTGCTGCAGCTTCTCCGAATTGCGCTGCAGGTTCTCGTCGAACGGCGGGCGCTGCTCCTCGGGATACTCCTCGGTGGAGCGCATGACGTTGAGGTAGTTCAGCGGGTTGGCGAGCGCGAACTCGTGGCGCTGGCCCGGCGTCATGGCGTCGTACGCCGGGCAGGCGACATCGTGGGCCAGATCCGGGCTGGCGTAGTAACACTGAAAGGGTCGGATCGCCGTCATGCCGTTCGCTCCCGTGCCGCCTCCCGGCGGTACCTCAACCGTTGTCTTGCTGGAACTGCTCCATGAATTGCGCCAATGCATCGACGCCCTCGTACGGCATGGCGTTGTAGATGCTGGCGCGGCAACCGCCGACGCTGCGGTGACCCTTGAGGTTTTTCATCCCCGCGGCGTCGGCCTCCTTGATGAACTTCTTCTCCAGGTCCTCACTGGGCAGGCGGAAGACGACGTTCATGTGCGAGCGGTTCTCGGTCGCGACCGGGCAGCTGTACCAGCCGCCGCTGTTGTCGATCACGTCATACAGGCGCGCGGCCTTCTGCGCGGCCTCCTGTTCGATCACGGACAGGCCGCCCTTCGCCTTCATCCACTTCAGGACCTTGCCGATCATGTAGATCGTGAACACGGGCGGCGTGTTGAACAGCGAGTTCTTCTCGGCGTGCACCGAGTAGCGCAGGTATTCGCCGATGTCGGTGTTGCAGTCGGCGAGCACGGACTTGCGTACGAATACGAGCGCGGCGCCGGCCGGGCCCAGGTTCTTCTGGGCGCCGCCGTACACGAGGTCGAATTTCTGCCAGGGGATCGGGCGCGACATGTAGTCGGAGGACATGTCCGCGATCATGGGAACGTCCACTTCCGGCCATTCGGTCATGCGGATGCCGCCGATGGTCTCGTTCGATGTGATATGCAGGTAGCGCGTGCCGGGCTGCAGCTCGATCTCGCTCGATGCCGGCATGCGCGTGTAGCCCTGTTCCTTGCCATCCCAGGCGAGGTAGGCTTCACCGTACTTCTGGGCGTCCTTGAACGCGCCCGTGGCCCAGGCGCCGGAGCCGATATACGCGGCTTTCTCGCCGGCCTTGAGGATATTCATCGGGATCATGGCGAACTGCAGCGTGGCGCCGCCCTGCAGGAACAGGACATCGAAGTCGTCCGGGGCGCCGTAGATCTCGCGCGCGAGCTCGACCGCCTCGTTGTGCACGGCCTCGTATTCCGGGCCGCGGTGGGTCATCTCGATCAGCGACATGCCCGTGCCCTGGTAGTCCACGAACTCCTGCTGCGCTTCCTCGAGTACCTCGAGGGGCAGCGTGCAGGGTCCGGCGCAGAAGTTGTACACGCGATTGGTCATGGTTCTCTTCCCTTGCCTCGAGCCGGCCGCTGGCGGGGCCGGCGCGATGGTTTCTTTTACAGGTTGACGCAGTGCAGCACGTTGCCGCGCCCGAATTCCTCGAGCATGCGGACCACCTCGGCGGCGATCGCATTCTGCGCCTGCTCCGTCGACGCGCCGATGTGGTGCGTGCCGTAGACGTTGGGATGCCGCGCGAGCGCGGAGTCGAACTCGCCCTGGGCCGCGCCCGGTTCATCATTGTAGACGTCGAGGCCGGCGCGGATGCCCCTGGCGTCCATCGCCTGGATGAGCGCGGGCTCGTCGACGATCTCGCCGCGCGACGTGTTGAGCAGGATCGCGCCATCCTGGAAATGGCCGAGCAGGTCGGCGTTGATCATGCCCTTCGTCTCGCCGGTCGCCGGTACATGGAAGGAGACCACGTCGCATTCCGCGACCAGCTGATGGAGGTCGTCGAGTTCCTTCGCCTCGAGCGCCTGCAGGCGACGCGCCGTTTCCTCGTCACGGGTCGGTTTGTGCACGACGTGTACGTGCATCCCGAACGCCGCGGCGCGTTCGGCGAGCGCGAGGCCGATACCGCCCAGCCCAACGATGCCGATGTGGCGGCCCATGATGCCCTCGGCCTTCGAGTACTTCTTCTTGTTCCACTGCCCCTGGCGCAGGTCGGCGACGTTGTCCGGGATGTTGCGGTCGATCGCCAGCAGCAGGCCGAAGGCGAGCTCGGCGACGGCGACAGCGTTCTTGCCGGGCACATTGCAGACCGGGATGTTCATCTCGGCGGCGGCGTCCTTGTCGATGGTGTTGGTGCCGGCCCCGGCGCGGATGATCAGTTTCAGGCGGTCGGCGGCCTCGATGGTCGCGCGCGTGATCTTCGTGCTCCGCACGATGAGCACTTCGGCGCCGGCGACATTCGCCGGCAGGTCGTCGGCGGACAGGTCGGGCTGGACATCGCAGTCGTGGCCCTGGGCCTTGAGGTCTCCCAGGTATACCTGCTGGAACTTGTCTGCGAAGAGGATCTTCATGGTCACTCCTTCGGGGCGCGCATGTGCGGCGTACGGGCGGGCCGTGTCGGTCGTGCGCCGAGCGTATACGGATACATACGCAAAGGGCCGGCGGCCGTAGAACGGCGATCGATTATGTCACGCGCCGAAAAACGGCCACAAGGCGCTATACGGGCGGCGTGGCGGGCGGTGGCGCGCAGGGTGCAGAAGGCGTCGCCTGGAGGCAGAGGGCGATGGCCAGCGGGCCGCTGCGGGCTCAGTGGTCGCCGCTGACCCAGTAGGCGATCCGGTCCGGGTGGGCCTCGAGGTAGCGGTCGACGGCCGCGGTGGTGGAGTCTTCGTGCGCGTCGAGCAGGGCCGCCTCGAGTTCGGCCTGCGGCAGCCAAATGCGGCCCAGCAGTTCGGCGACCGCAGGGTGGTCGGCGTGGAAACCGGGCCGCGCCAGGGCGTGGATCCGCTCGCTGCCGCCAAGGATGCCGCGCTCATCCTCGAGGTAGCGCAGGTCGAAGGCGGCGAACATCCAGTGTGGGCTCCACGCGGTGACGACGATCCATTCGTTGGCCTCGATCGCACGGGTGAGCGCCTTCCCCATGGCAGGGCCCCCGCCAGGCTCCAGCGTGTAGTCCTCGAGGCCGTAGGCGTCCACGGCCCGTCGGGAGAGCCGCATCAGACCGGAAGCCGGTTCGATGCCGGTGATCCGCCCGTCGAGGCGCTCGCGCACGCCGGCGCTGTCCAGGTCCGCGATCGATGCGATCACATCGCGCGGTGCATAGGCGGGTACCGCCCAGCCGAGGCGCCCACCGGTGTAAAGGGCACCGAGGTCCTCGGCGCGGCCGGCGACCCGGCGGATATACGGGCCGTGGGTCTGCGGTTGCCACGACATGAGCATGGCGTCCAGACGCCCGGACGCGACCCCCTGATACTGCTCGGCGATCCCCGCCCGCACGAGTTCGACCGGCTGATCGAGTTCGGCCTCGATGATCCGGGCGGCGAGCCGGGTGACGAAGACGCCGTCGGCCCATGCCGTCCAGCCGATGCGGATTGGTTCACGCGCCGCCAGCGGTGCCGCCGCGAGCGCCAGCGCGAGGGCGGCAACCCAGAGGAGGGCGTTTTTCACCAGGCTCAGGCCGCCAGTTCCGCCTGGGCCAGTTCGCGCACGCGCCGGACCATGGAGGACAACCCGTTACGGCGGCCGCTGGAGATGTGCTGCTCGAGTTCCAGCTGCTGGAATACCGATTCGATGTCGGTGGTCACGACCTCCTCCGGCGGGCGGTTGTTGAACACCTCGAAGACGATCGCGATCAGGCCCTTGACGATCTGGGAGTCGCTGTCCGCCTCGAAACGCATGATCGGCGGGTCGCTCGAGTCATCGCGCTCGGCGGTCATCCAGACATTGCTCATGCAGCCGTCGAGCAGGTTGTCGTCAGCATAGCGCTCCTCCGGCAGCTCCGGCAGCTTGCGCCCCATATCGATGATGAGGCGATAGCGGTCCTGCCAGCTCGGCATCATCTCGAATGCGGTAATGACGCGTTCGATCGACACGGTTTGGTTCACTCCTGCGCTTTGGGCCCACGCCCGGGCCGGGCCACCATGATACCCGCCCTGGCGTGCGCGCCCAAACGCGTCCGCAATACCCGTGGTTCAGGATACGGGATGTTGTGCCGACCGGCACTCGTGATGGAAAATCCTGGGGCTGTCGCCGGCGGCGTGACGATGCCGGCCGGCGCCGGCACACCTCCACCGCAATCACTCGGGAGCCCGCTCATGGGCAATCGCCTTTCGAAAATCTACACCCGCACCGGCGACGCCGGCACCACCGGTCTCGGCGACGGCTCGCGCACCGAGAAGGACGCCGCACGGGTCGAGGCCTATGGCACGGTCGACGAGCTGTCGAGCGTGATCGGCATGCTGCTGGCGCAGGATCTGCCGGAATCGATCACGGGGATCCTGACCGAGGTGCAGCACAATCTGTTCGATCTCGGGGGTGAACTCTGCGTCCCGGGGTACTCGGCCATCGTGCCGGCCCAGGTGGAGTGGCTGGAGCGCAAGCTCGACGAGCACAATGCGGACCTGCCGCCGCTCAAGGACTTCATCCTGCCGGGCGGCGGCCACGCCGCCTCGGTGTGCCATCTGGCGCGGACCGTATGCCGCCGCGCGGAGCGCCGCGTGCACACGCTCGGCCGCGAGGAAGAAGTGAACCCGCAGGGCCTGGCGTATCTCAACCGCCTCTCCGACCTGCTGTTCGTCTTCGGCCGCGTGCTTGCCCGCCTTGAGGGCGGCTCCGAGGTCATCTGGCAGCGCGACCGTAACGCCGTGTGATGCGTGCGGCGACCTGGATGTCGCCTCGGCGTGGAAGTGCAGTAAGGGTTCTCGCCAAGGCGCGAAGCGCGCCAAGGCACGCGAAGAAAACGGTAAGCTGGCCTACGTTCTGGGGAGGACGTGACCCGTAGGCGCGTTTGCGCGAAGCGCACGCGCGCGGTTTGAGCGATCCAGGACGCCGTAAGCCCCTTGATCCGACGGCTGGGGCTTTATGCCGGATTTTCTTCGCGTCCCTCGGCGCCCTCCGCGCCGTGGCGAGAACCCTGATTGGACCACGTATCCAACCACGACGACCTGCGGCCTTACACCAACCGCCCCGATCGCGTAGACTCGCGCGGTTGCGCACCGTCATCAGCGCCCCGGGCCCGTGAACAGGCGCCCGCCGGGGCCGTCAACCAGTCGAATCCCATGAACGCGCTCAGTATCCGCAATCTCGAAAAGCGTTATCCCAACGGCGTCTATGCGCTGCGCGGGATCGATCTCGATGTCGCCGAAGGCGAATTCTTCGCGCTGCTGGGCCCCAACGGCGCCGGCAAGTCGACCGCCATCGGCATCATCGCCTCGCTGGTGAACAAGACCGCCGGTCAGGTATCCGTATTCGGCCATGACCTCGATACCGATCTGGCCGGCGCGAAGGCATCGATCGGGCTGGTCCCCCAGGAGTTCAACTTCAACCAGTTCGAGACGGTCATCCAGATCGTTTTGAATCAGGCCGGCTACTACGGCATCCCCCGAAGCCGGGCGCGCGAGCGCGCCGAGCGCTACCTCAAGCAGCTCGGTCTCTGGGAGAAGCGCGACGTGGTCTCGCGCGAGCTGTCGGGCGGCATGAAGCGGCGCCTGATGATCGCGCGCGCACTGATTCACGAGCCGCGCCTGCTGATCCTGGATGAGCCCACCGCGGGCGTGGATATCGAGATCCGGCGCTCGATGTGGCGTTTCCTCGAGGACATCAACCGGCGCGGCATCTCGATCATCCTGACCACGCATTACCTCGAGGAGGCCGAGAGCCTCTGCAGCACGGTGGCGGTCATCAATCATGGCCGGATCGTGGAATACGGCACGGTGTCCGAACTGCTGCACAAGCTGAACTACGAGACCTTCGTCCTGAACGTCCGCGGCAGCGTGACCGGCCTCGAGCCGGTCGAGGGCTACAGCATGACGGCGCGTCTCGACGGCGCACTCGAGGTCGAGGTGCCGAAGGACACGGGCATCAATCGCCTGTTCGAGGCGCTGTCCGAGCAGGGTGTGGAGGTGCTGTCGATGCGCAACAAGACCAACCGGCTCGAGGAGTTCTTCATGCGCCTGGTCGAGGACCAGCGCCGGGATGCGGCCTGATGGCATACGGTGACAGCGCGATACCGACCACCTGGTGGCGCAACTGGGTCGCCTTTCAGACCATCCTCATCAAGGAAGTGCATCGGTTTGCCCGAATCTGGGTCCAGACCATTCTGCCGTCGGCGATCACGACCGGCCTGTACCTGCTGATCTTCGGCAACCTGATCGGCGACCGGATCGGCGTGATGGACGGGTTTACGTACATGGACTACATCGTGCCCGGCATCATCATGCTGTCGATCATCACCAACTCCTACGGCAACGTGGTGTCGTCGTTTTATGGCACCAAGTTCCAGCGCCACATCGAGGAACTGCTGATCGCGCCGGTGCCGAACTGGCTGATCCTTGCCGGCTACGTCTGCGGTGGCGTCGCGCGCGGCCTCACGGTCGGCGTGCTGGTGACGATCGTCGCCGCCGTGTTCACCGATCTCGAGCTCGCGCATCCGTTGCTCGTGGTGCTGATCGCGATCCTGACCGCGACGGTGTTCGCGATCGGCGGCTTCATCAACGCGATCTACGCGAAGAGCTTCGACGACATCTCGATCGTGCCGACCTTCGTGCTGACACCGCTGACCTATCTCGGCGGCGTGTTCTACTCGATCTCGCTGCTGGCCCCGTTTTGGCAGGGGGCGTCGTTGTTGAACCCGATCCTCTACATGGTCAACGCGTTCCGCTACGGTTTCCTCGGGGTCTCGGACATCCCGGTCGCCGTCGCCTTCGCGTTGATCGTGGTCTTTATCGTGGGGCTGGGCGGCTGGGCGCTGCACCTGCTCAACCGCGGCACCGGCATCAAAAGCTGAGCCAGCGGCTCCGCAGACACTGTAGGAGCGGGCTTGCCCGCGAACCGTAATGGCGCTGCCGCCGAGCCCGGCGCAGCGCCCGCGCAACGGAGTCCAGCGCTTCATGGCAAAGGCAAAGAACAAATCGGCCACCACCCCCCGCATGGCCGACTCGGTCGATCCGCACGAGCTCTACCAGCTCGCCGTCCAGGGGGTGGATTTCGAACTCGACTTCGTGGAACAGACCTTCCAGGACCTGCGCGGCCGGCGGCCAAAGTCGATCCGCGAGGATTTCTGCGGCACGGCGCTGTCCGCCTGTGAATGGGTCCGCCGCCGCCCCGACAACAGCGCCATCGGCGTCGATGTGGACCCCGAGGTCCTCGGCTGGGGTTTCGACAACAATGTCGCGCCACTGAGCCCGGATCAGAAGCAGCGCATCGATCTGCTGCCGGAGGATGTGCTGACCGTCGACGCCGGGCCGTTCGACATCGTCCAGGCGTTCAACTTCAGCTACTGGTTCTTCCAGGAGCGGGCGACCATGAAGCGCTACTTCGAGCGCATCCGCGAGTCGCTCGCCGAAGACGGCATCGCCTTCTTCGACGCCTTCGGCGGCTACGAAGCGCATCGTTGCCAGAAGGAGAAGACCGAGCTCGACGGCTTCACCTATATCTGGGAGCAGGCGGCCTACAACCCGATCGCCGCCGAGATGGTCTGCTTCATCCACTTCCGCTTCCCGGACGGCTCCCGCCTCGAGCGCGCGTTCTCGTACAACTGGCGCCTGTGGGGCGCGAAGGAACTTCGCGAACTCCTCCTCGAGGCCGGCTTCTCCCGCACCCGCATGTACGTCCAGGCCTTCGA
>CAJXKK010000056.1 GCA_913055615.1 uncultured Ectothiorhodospiraceae bacterium | reverse complement strand
TCCGGCGCCCATCCCGGATTCCGGCTTCGCCTGCATCCGGGCTACGGACTGCGGGCCACCGGCCGAAGATCGTAGGCGGACGCGCGCATCGCCTGCATGCCGGTGACGGGCGGCATTGCGGGGTGAGGTGCCCTGGGCGGAGTCCGGCATCACCGTAGCCCGGATGGAGTGAAACGGAATCCGGGGCATCCGGCGCCCATCCCGGATTCCGGCTTCGCCTGCATCCGGGCTACGGACTGCGGGCCACCGGCCGAAGATCGTAGGCCGGCTTTTCCCGGCGGCCGTTGCGTTTCGGGGATCCATCACCATCGGTCGCCGGGGAATGCCGGCATTGCGCGGCGGGATGTTGCGGTCAGGATCCGGCTTCGCGGGCCGCGCAGAGCCGGCCTACGTCCGGTTGGCGGGTTACGTCTCGAAGCCGGCGCGTTGCAGGGCGGCCTGGTCGAAGGTCTGGCGGTCGACTTTGAGGTAGGCGACGCCTTCTTCGGCGACGACCACGGCCTCTTCGACGCCGGGGAGGCCCGAGAGGCGTTGGGCGGTGTCCTCGGCATCCGTGCGCGCCTGGCCGTTGAGCGGTACGACGTAACTGGCGACGGGTGGCGGCACGCGCATGGTGCGGGCGACGAACAGCCAGGCGGCGGCGGCGACGCCGAGGGCGGCGAATACCAGCGGCGGGCCGCCGATGCCCTCCAGCAGGCCGGCGCCGACGCCGCCGATGAAGGCGCCGAGGAACTGGCAGGTGGAGTACACGCCCATCGCCGTGCCCTTCTGGGCGACGGGCGCGGCCCGGGAAACCAGCGCCGGGAGGCTCGCCTCGAGGACGTTGAAGCCGGCGAAGAACAGCAGCAGCGCGAGGCCGATCCCGAAGACCGTGTCGCCGTACACGCCCAGCCCGGCATGGGCGACGGCGATGAGCGCCAGCGCGACGAGGAATACCGGCCGCGTGCGGTCGTGGCGCTCGGCGAGCATCACCAGCGGCCCCATCAGGGCCAGGGAGCCACCGAAAACGGGCAGATACACCTCCCAGTGGCTGGCCGCGGCGAGGCCGGTGGCCTCGAGCGCCAGCGGCGCGGCGACGAAGGTGCCCGTCATGATCATGTGCAGGACGAAGATGCCGCCGTTGAGGCGCAGCAGCGTGGTGTTCGCGAGCACGGCGCGCAGCTGCGCCCCGGAGGGGCGCGCGTCGCGGTGCACCCGCTGCACGCGCGGGGTCGGCACGACCGTGTACAGCAGGACCAGCGCCAGCAGCCCCAATGCCGCGGCCAGCCAGAACAGGCCGGAGAGCTCGAACCAGGCGTTGACCAGTGGGCCGACGACCAGCGCCAGAGAGAATGAGGCACCGATGCTGATGCCGATGATGGCCATCACCCGCGTGCGCACGCCGTCGCGGGTGAGATCGGCCGCCAGCGCCATCAGGGCGGCGGCGATGGCGCCCGCCCCCTGCAGCGCACGCCCCAGGATCAGGACGGTCATGGTCTCCGCGACAGCAGCCAGCGCGCTGCCGGCGGCGAACAGGAGCAGCCCGATCGCGATGATGCGCTTGCGGCCGAAGCGGTCGGAGGCGAAGCCGAACGGGATCTGCAGTGCCGCCTGGGTCAGCCCGTAGATGCCGACGGCGACGCCGATCAGCAGCGGCGTGGCGCCGCCGAAATCGCGCGCCGCCAGCGCCAGCACCGGCAGCACGAGGAACAGGCCCAGCATGCGCAGGGCGTAGATGCCCGCGAGCGCACCGGCGGCGCGCCATTCCGCGGCGATCATCCGCATCGGTCGCCCCCGTGAAAAGGTATCGGTATAGACGGCACGCGGAGCGGCATCGCACACGGGGAAATAAAGTGCATGTGTTTTTGCCTGGTACCGCGGGGACGGCGTATATTAGCAGGTTGGCCGCGCGCATCGACAGGTCGAGGGCCAAGGGCCAAGGGCCAAGGGCCAAGGGCCAAGGTGGCAGAGTGTAGGCCGGTTTTGCCCGGCGTCCGTCAAGTTTCGGATGTGCAGCGGCATTTGCCGCCGGGGGATGCCGGCATTGCGCGGTGAAGCCCCCGGCCGATATCCAGCGCGGCGGACCGCGCAAAGCCGACCTACGTGCCGGGCGCCGCGCAGGCGCGTTTCCGACGCAGGAGTAAGGGCGCATCCGGGTGGGCCTTCGATCGAGCCTCGGGGCTCCGCGATACCCGTTCGCGAGCAAGCTCGCTCCTACAGGGGCGGTCGTCGCCTGGACGGATTGAAACGGAGTGATCCCGTGTGTAGGCCGAGTTTCCCCGGCGCTCGGTGCGTTTCGGGCAGGCGGCGGCATTTGCCGACGGCGATTGCCGGCATTGCGCGGTGCCATGCGTTGGGCCGGGATTTGCCCTGGTGAGCCGAGCAAGGCCGGCCTACGTCTCCGGCAGCGCGTAGGCGCGTTTTCGCCGGAGGCGAACGCGCGCATTCCCTGCACGCCGGGAATGCCGGCATTGCGCGGTGAGATGCCTCCGGCCGATAGCCAGCGCGGTGGACCGCGCAAGGCCGGCCTACGGTGGCAACGCGCCATTATTCAGTTCTTTGCAGTAGACATCCCCGGAATTCTTCATGGCCAGTATCAGCGTTCGCGGTGCCCGCACCCACAATCTCAAGGGCATCGATGTCGACCTGCCCCGCGATCGGCTGATCGTCGTGACCGGGCTGTCGGGCTCGGGCAAGTCCTCGCTCGCCTTCGACACGGTGTTTGCCGAGGGGCAGCGGCGCTACGTCGAGTCCCTGTCGGCCTATGCGCGGCAGTTCCTGTCGGTCATGGAAAAGCCGGAGCTCGACAGTATCGAGGGGCTGTCGCCGGCGATCTCGATCGAGCAGAAGGCGACCTCGCACAACCCGCGCTCGACGGTGGGCACGATCACCGAGATCTACGATTACCTGCGCCTGCTCTACGCCCGCGCCGGCACGCCCCAGTGCCCGGACCACGGCACCGTGCTCGAGGCGCAGACGGTCGGCCAGATGACCGACCAGATTCTGGCGCTGCCGGAGGGCAGCAAGCTGATGCTGCTGGCGCCCGTGGTGGACAACCGCAAGGGCGAGCACACGGCGCTGCTGGCGAAGTTCCGCACCCAGGGGTTTATCCGCGCGCGCATCGACGGCGAGATCTTCGAACTCGACGCGACGCCGAAGATGGACCCGCGGCGCAAGCACACGATCGAGATCGTCGTCGATCGCCTCCGCGTGCGCGAGGATCAGCGCCTGCGCGTCGCGGAGTCGGTGGAGACCGCGCTCAACCTCGCCGACGGCATCGCGCGCCTGGCCTGGATGGACGATCCGGATGCGGCCGGGATCACGTTCTCCTCGAAATTCGCCTGCCCGGAATGCGGCTACGCGGTCGCGGAGATGGAACCGCGGCTGTTCTCGTTCAACAACCCGGTCGGCGCCTGCCCGACCTGCGACGGGCTCGGCACGCGGCAGTTCTTCGACCCGGAGCGGATCGTCGCCCACCCGCACCTGAGCCTGGCGGGTGGCGCCATCCGCGGCTGGGACCGGCGCAACGCGTACTACTACCAGATGGTGCAGTCGCTGGCGCAGCACGCAGACTTCGATCCGGAGACGCCATTCGAGGAACTGCCGCAGCCGGTCCAGGACCTGGTGCTCTACGGCAGCGGCGACAAAGAGATCGAATTCCAGTACGTCAACGAGCGCGGCCAGACGGTCAGTCGCCGGCGGCCGTTCGAGGGCATCGTCCACAACATCGAGCGGCGCCATCGCGAGACCGACGCGATGGCCGTGCGCGAGGAACTGGCGAAGTACATCAACCACCAGGTCTGCCCCGACTGCGGCGGCTCGCGGCTGAACCAGCAGGCGCGCTATGTGTTCATCAACGGCACCGCCCTGCCCGAGGTGGTGCGCATGCCGATCGGTCCGGGCGCGGAGTGGTTCGGCCAGCTCTCCCTGCCCGGCCACCGCGGCGAGATCGCCGCCACGATCATCAAGGAGATCCGTCAGCGCCTCGAGTTCCTGGTCAACGTCGGACTCGAGTACCTGACGCTGGAGCGCAGCGCCGAGACGCTGTCCGGCGGCGAGGCCCAGCGCATCCGTCTGGCGAGCCAGATCGGCGCCGGACTGGTCGGGGTAATGTACGTGCTCGACGAGCCCTCGATCGGGCTGCACCAGCGCGACAACCACCGGCTGTTGCAGACGCTGTCGAATCTGCGCGATATGGGCAACACGGTCATCGTCGTCGAGCACGACGAGGAGGCGATCCGTACGGCCGATCACGTCGTCGACATCGGCCCGGGTGCCGGCGTGCACGGCGGTCACGTGGTGGCCGAGGGGACGCCCGCGGAGGTCGAGCGCAACCCGGCCTCGTTGACCGGGCAGTACCTCTCGGGCCACCGGCGCATCGAGATCCCGGCGGAGCGCCATCCGCGCGACGAGCGCGCGCTGGTCCTGCGCGCGGCCAGCGGCAACAACCTGCGGGACGTGACGGCAGAAATCCCCTGCGGTCTGTTCACCTGCGTGACCGGCGTCTCGGGCTCGGGCAAGTCGACGCTGATCAACAACACGCTCTATCCGCACATGGCCCACCACCTGTACGGATCCACCCGCGAAATGGCACCGCTGGAATCCCTGGAGGGGCTGGATTACTACGACAAGGTCGTCGACATCGACCAGAGCCCGATCGGGCGTACGCCGCGCTCGAACCCGGCCACCTACACCGGCCTGTTCACGCCCATCCGCGAGCTGTTCGCGGGTACGCACGAGGCGCGCTCGCGCGGTTACAAATCGGGGCGCTTCAGCTTCAACGTGAAGGGCGGGCGCTGCGAGGCGTGCCAGGGCGATGGCGTGATCAAGGTGGAGATGCACTTCCTGGCGGACATGTACGTCACCTGCGAGGTCTGCCGGGGGGCGCGCTACAACCGCGAGACGCTCGACATCCAGTACAAGGACAAGAGCATCGCCGACGTACTGGCGATGACGGTCGAGGAGGCGTGGGAATTCTTCGCGCCGGTGCCGGTGCTCAAGCGCAAGCTCGATACGCTGATGGATGTGGGCCTGTCCTACATCACGCTCGGCCAGAACGCGACCACGCTCTCCGGCGGCGAGGCGCAGCGGGTGAAGCTCGCGCGTGAGCTGTCGAAGCGCGATACGGGGCGGACGTTATATATCCTGGACGAGCCGACGACGGGGCTGCATTTCCATGATGTGGATCAGCTGCTGAAGGTGCTGCACCGGCTACGCGATCACGGCAATACGATCGTGGTGATCGAGCACGACCTCGATGTGATCAAGACGGCGGATTGGGTGATCGATCTTGGGCCAGAAGGCGGCGAGAAAGGTGGTGAGATCGTGGCGACCGGTACGCCGGAGGCAGTAGCGGCGGTCGAGGGCTCGCATACGGGGCGCTATCTGCGCGAGATCCTGGCCGATCGGGTTGAGGGGGCGGAGCGGGGGGAGAAGCGTGGGTGAGGGCGAAGGGCGAAGGGCGAAGGTGTGTAGGCCGGTTTTGCCCGGCGTCCGGCAGGTTTCGGATGTGCGGAGGCATTGGCCGCCGGGGAGTGCCGGCATTGCGCGGTGAGATGCATCCGGCCGGGATCGAGCGCCTCGGACCGCGCAAAGCCGGCCTACGTCCCTCGCCCCTTGGCCCTTCGCCCTTCGCCCTTCGCCCTTGCCCCCTCGCCCTTCGCCCTTGGCCTCACCAGCCGTCCGACTCCACCAACCGCTCGAGGTCCGCGGCGATGCCGTCGATGTCGTCGTCTTCGCGGCCCAGGAGCTGGATTTCGCCGTCGCGGTCGAAGATGTAGGTCGCGTTCGAGTGGGATACGTCGTAGAAGCCGCTGTCGTCGGGTTTGCCGTGGCCGAAGGTGCTGCGGTAACGCTTGGTCAGCTCGCGCAGATCGGGGATCCCGCCGCGCAGGCCGACGAATCGTTCACCGAAGCTGTCGACGTACTTCGCGAGCCGCTCGGGCTGGTCGCGTTCCGGGTCCACCGAGACAAACAGCACGCGCACCTGGTCGGCGTCTTCCTCATCCATCTGCCCCAGCGCCTGTGACAGGCGGGCCAGCGTCATCGGGCATTCGTCCGGGCAGCTGGTGAAGCCGAAGTACATTACCTTGATCTTGTCGTCGAACGCCGCTTCGGTGACGGTCTGCTCGTCTTCCGCCCGTGTGAGTTCGAACTCGAGTTCCGGCATCAGGCCACTGACGTCACGCAGATTCCAGGGCTCCTCCTCCGCGCAGCCGTTCAACAGCACTGCGCCGATCACCAGCAGGGCGGCGGCCGCGATGCGCGCGGGATATTTCATGCTTTTGCTCCATTGGCGACGGCCGGTTCCGGCTGCATGCTCTCGCGCAACCACAGCCGGAACACGACCAGGGCCCCGATGACGCTCATCATCGCGGCCGGGATCCAGGTGATGAGACCGCCGATCTGTTGATCGGTGAGCGGGCTGATCGGCCATGCGCGGCCGCAGACCGCATAGACATCATAGAGTACGCCGTCGGCGAGGCCGATGTGCGCCCCAAGCATGATCTGGGGGATCATGATCGCCCATAGCAGCAGGATCCGCACGCCGAACCCGAGGCCACCGGCGTGGCGCCCGCGCGGGTCGACGATCAGCCACCAGAACAGTAGGCCATCGATCACCATCGAGGCGTTCATGACCCGATACAGGTCAATGCTCAGCATCGCGTCGAAATGGATTTCGGCGTCCAACCAGAAAAAGATGAGGCCAACAAAGAGAACCGGCGCGATGAGCGGATGCTGGACCGTGCGGTAGGGCCAGCGCAGCACGGGGTGGCGCAGTACCGCCCCCAGGCGCGCTCGGGCGGCCGGCGGGAAGGCGTAGGGCAGGACCCGGTGCGGCGCGCCCAGCACCATCAGGAACGGCGCGAGGTGATGCAGCACCAGGTGCTGCCCGCGGTGGACCCAGAACATGTACTGCGACAGGTAGTCCAGATACGTGTGCATGACCCCATAGGTCAGCACGACCCCGGTGAACCAGGCGATCGCCGCGCCCACGCCTGGGCGCTCACCGGCCTGGACCATGCGCCGCAGGCCGAGGGCATAGCCCCCAGCGGCGAGCGCGCAGAACGCGACCACCTCCGGGTAGAAATGATAAGGGAGGAGCAGTTGCACGGCGACGGCTGCCGGTTCGGATACTGGGGACTGACTATATTCTACCAGTCGTTCAGGGACACTTTGATTAAAACCCGCCGGTCGATTGAAGAATGATGTAGGTCGGGCTTATAGAGCCTGTGTAAGAACCCCGCGTCGTAGCGAGGAAGTGGCGCAGCGAGGCGATTTTGCCGATCACTCGAGGAACATAGTGGGTCTTATGTAACGACAAGGCTCGGCAAAAGCGCCCGCTGTGGCGCTTTCGCAGTAGGCGTCGAGGTTTTTACACAGGCTCTTATAGCTCGACAGATCAAGCGCTTGCGAGTGTCGGGCTATAAGCCCGACCTACAGCACTCCTGATAATCAGACGTTTCTGAGTGGCCGAACCCGGATGGGTCGACGATATCGGCCGCCGTGTCGGGGCGCATGTCGCCAGCCCGTGGGCGAAACGCGGGGCGTCGTCGGCGCGGCTTACCGGTCCGTTTCATCCGCAAAACGGCGCCGGGCTGGCTTCACCTGGTCGCGCTGCTATGTGGGAGTCAGGAGGTATGCCGGTTTTTGGCTCTTGCCGCTACGCTCAACCGAAACTACGGGGCTCCCGGCGGGAGCCGTCTCGATACGGGCCATTGAGGTGTGGTTGGCCCGGATTCCGGCTTGGCCTGAATCCGGGCTCCGGCCGGAATCCCCTCACCGGTCGGCACCGGCGGATTCACACGGGGATGGGGGTCCATAACGAAAGAAGGCGACCGGGGAACCGATCGCCTTTTTCTGCGGAACCGTTGCGGAACGCTGGAAGACCGTTACGGCGCGTCCGGCCGATCGACCAGCTCGACGAGCGCCATTGGCGCGCTGTCACCCTCGCGGTAACCGCACTTGAGGATGCGGACATAGCCGCCCGGGCGCTCACTGTAGCGCGGGCCCAGTTCCTCGAACAGCTTACGTACACCGGCCTTGTCGCGCAGGCGATTGAAGGCCAGACGACGGTTGGCGACGCTGTCTTCCTTCGCGAGCGTGATCAGGGGCTCGGCGTGGCGGCGGAGCTCTTTCGCCTTCGGCAGCGTGGTCTTGATCAGTTCGTGCTCGAACAGCGACGCGGACATATTCCGCCACATCGCCGAGCGATGGCTGCTGTTCCGGTTGAGCTGCTTACCGCTTTTGCGATGACGCATGACTGCAGTTCCAATATCCGGTTGGCGGTCAGGCCGAGGTAGCCTTGTCCTGGCGCTGGAGTTCGGCCGGTGGCCAGCCCTCGAGACGCATGCCGAGCGACAGCCCCTGCGATGCAAGCACGTCCTTGATCTCCGTCAAGGACTTCTTGCCGAGGTTGGGGGTCTTCAGCAGTTCCACCTCGGTGCGCTGGATCAGATCACCGATATAGTAGATGTTCTCGGCCTTGAGGCAGTTCGCGGAGCGAACCGTCAACTCCAGGTCGTCCACCGGGCGCATCAGGACGGGATCGATCTGGGAAGCGCCTTCGTCGGTCTTCGCCTGATCGTCGCCCTTGAGCTCGACGAACACCGAGAGCTGCTCCTGAAGGATCGAGGCGGCACGCCGGATCGCCTCTTCCGGGTCGATCGTGCCGTTGGTCTCGATATCGAACACGAGCTTGTCGAGGTCGGTGCGCTGTTCCACACGCGCACTCTCGACGCTGTACGACACGCGCCGTACCGGGCTGAATGTCGCGTCGATCTGCAGCGCCCCCAGCGTCCGGCTCTCGCCCTCTTCCTGCTCGCGCGCGGTCGAAGGTTCATAGCCGCGACCCTTGCGGGCATGCAGCGTGGCCTCGATCTCGCCTCGATCGGTGAGGTGCGCGATCACGTGATCCGGGTTCGCGATCTCGACATCATGATCCGCCTGAATATCACCGGCGGTCACGACGCCTTCGCCCTTCTTCTGCACGGACAACGAGACCTCGTCGCGCCCGTGCATGCGGATCGCGACCCCCTTGAGGTTCAGCAGAACGTCCATGACGTCTTCGTGCACACCCTCCATGCTGGTGTATTCGTGGACGACGCCTTCGATCTGCACATCCGTGATCGCGGCCCCGGGCATCGACGACAGGAGGATGCGCCGGAGCGCGTTGCCGAGCGTGTGACCGAAACCGCGTTCGAGCGGCTCCAGCGAGACGCGGGCGCGGTAATCGCTGAGCGTCGAGATATCGACGATCCGCGGCTTCAGAAATTCATTGACGTTACCGGACATCGGTTTGACGCCCTCCGTTACTTCGAGTAGAGCTCGACGACCAGCGACTCGTTGATCTCCGCCGGGAGATCGCTACGAACCGGGACGGACTTGAACACGCCTTCCATTTTGGTCGAGTCGACCTCGATCCATTCGGGAATCCCGCGCTGCTGCGCCAGATCCACCGACTCCGAAAGACGGTTCTGCTTTTTCGCACGCTCGCGGACCGCGACGACGTCGTGCGCCTGCACCTGATACGAAGGGCAGTTGACGACAACGCCGTTCACCGTGATCGCCTTGTGGCTCACGAGCTGGCGCGCCTCGGCGCGCGTGCTGCCGAAGCCCATGCGCCAGGCGACGTTGTCGAGCCGCTGCTCCAGGAACTGCAGCAGGTTCTCGCCCGTCGACCCTTTGCGCTGGGTCGCCTTCTTGTAGTACTTGCTGAACTGTTTCTCCATCACGCCATACATGCGCCGAAGCTTTTGCTTCTCGCGCAGCTGCAGGGCGTAATCGGAAGCCCGGCCGCGACGACCCGTAGCGGGACCCGGCGGACGATCCAGTTTGCATTTCGACTCAAGGCTGCGGACACCGGACTTCAGGAAGAGGTCGGTACCTTCCCGGCGGCTCAGCTTGCACTTGGGACCGGTATATTTGGCCACGTTCGCCCTCCCGGCTTAGACGCGCCGACGTTTCGGCGGCCGACACCCGTTATGGGGGATCGGCGTAACGTCGGTGATGCTGTTGATGTTGAAACCCGCGTTGTTCAGCGAACGCACGGCCGAATCGCGACCGGGGCCGGGGCCCTTCACGCGGACTTCCAGATTCTGCAGACCATAATCCTTCGCGGCCGTGCCGGCCCGCTCGGCGGCGACCTGCGCCGCGAATGGCGTGCTCTTGCGGGACCCGCGGAATCCGGATCCCCCGGACGTCGCCCAGCTCAGGGCGTTGCCCTGGCGGTCGGTGATCGTGATGATCGTGTTGTTGAACGATGCATGCACGTGCGCAATGCCGTCGGAGACGGTGCGACGCACCTTCTTCTTTGGCGTTGTCTGGGTCTTGGTCTTCGCCATTGCCTCGGTGTCCCGCTCGTTGACTGGTTACGCGATCAGCGCTTGATGGGCCGGCGCGGGCCCTTGCGAGTGCGCGCGTTCGTCTGCGTCTGCTGGCCCCGCAGCGGCAGGCCGCGCCGATGGCGCAGGCCGCGATAGCAGCCGAGATCCATCAAACGCTTGATGTTCATGGAGACTTCACGCCGGAGGTCACCCTCGACGCTGTACTGTCCGATCTGAGTGCGCAGCGCCTCAACCTCTCCCTCGGAGAGATCCCGCACGCGCGTATCCGCGGGTACGCCCGCGGCGTCGCAGATCTGGCGCGAGCGCGTGGGACCGACCCCGTAGATCGACGTCAGGGCCACCCAGGCGTGCTTGTTCACCGGGATGTTGATGCCTGCGATGCGAGCCATTCG
>CAJXKK010000055.1 GCA_913055615.1 uncultured Ectothiorhodospiraceae bacterium | reverse complement strand
TATGGCGGAGAGGGTGGGATTCGAACCCACGTGGGGCACAATGCCCCCAACCGATTTCGAGTCGGTGCCGTTATGACCGCTTCGGTACCTCTCCTGTGCTCGTTCTATCCATGTTCTCACTCCCAACCCCCGAGGGTGGGATTGCGCGGCCCATCCATGGGCCGCGTCCTTCGGACTCGCTTCGCTCGCGCCGGTTCGCTCCCGGCGAACCGGTCGAACCCACGTGGGGCACAATGCCCCACCGATTTCGAGTCGGTGCCGTTATGACCGCTTCGGTACCTCTCCGGGTTGTGCGGGTCGCTGGCGACCGTGGCGCGGATTGTAACGGATCGGGGGCGGGTTGAGCACTACCCCGCGGGGTTCTGTCAAATCGGGGCGGCGTGGCTTCGGGGTGGGTCCAGGGATTACAATCGCCGGCTTTCCCCGGGCCGGCGCCGCTGTTGTCATGAATCCCGATCTCGATCGTCTCCAGCCCTACCCGTTCGAGCGCCTCGCGGCGCTCAATGCAGGCGTGGAACCGCCGGCGGACCGGCCGACGGTGGCGCTGTCGATCGGCGAGCCGCGGCATGCGCCGCCGGCCCTGGCGGCGGAGGCCCTGACGGGCGCGCTGGACGGACTGGCGCGGTACCCCGCCTCGCGCGGATCGCAACCGCTGCGTACGGCGATCGCCGGCTGGCTGCAGCGGCGTTATCCGGGGGCATGGGTGGACCCGGAGCGTCAGGTCCTGCCCGTGAACGGCACGCGTGAGGCGCTGTTCGCCATCGCCCAGGTCGTGGTCGATCGCACGGCACCCGAGCCGACCGTGGTGCTGCCGAACCCCTTCTATCAGATCTACGAGGGCGCGGCGCTGCTTGCCGGCGCGTCGCCGTGGTATTACCCGGCCGGGGTTGCCCCCGATTTCGACGCCATCCCAGATGCGGTCTGGGACCGCTGCCAGCTGCTCTACATGTGCAGCCCGGGCAATCCGACCGGCACCGTGCTCGACCAGGAGACCCTGGCCGCGCTGATCGGGCGCGCCCGGCGGCACGACTTCGTGATCGCCGCCGACGAGTGTTACGCGGAGATCTATCCGGATGAGGCGCAGCCGCCGACGGGGCTGCTGGAGGCGGCCGCCCGGGCGGGCTACCCGGGGTTCGACCGCTGCCTGGCGTTTCACAGCCTGTCGAAACGCTCAAACCTGCCGGGCCTGCGTTCGGGCTTCGTCGCCGGGGACGCGGAGGTGATCGCCGAATTCGCGCGCTATCGGACCTATCACGGCTGCGCCATGGCCCCGCCGGCCCAGGCCGCCAGTATCGCGGCCTGGGGCGATGAGGCGCATGTGCAGGCCAATCGCACCGCCTACCGTGAGAAGTTCGACGCGGTGCTGTCGATCCTCAACGGCGTCATGGACGTCGAGCGCCCGGACGCGGGGTTCTATCTCTGGCCGCGCACGCCGACCGACGACGAGACCTTCGCCCGCGAGCTGCTGGCGGCGGAGGGCGTGCGGGTACTGCCCGGGTCCTACCTCGGCCGGGATATCGAACACGGCAATCCGGGCCGGGACCATGTCCGCATGGCGCTCGTGCCGGAGCAGGCCGACTGCATCGAGGCCGCGTGGCGCATCCGCCGTTTCGTGCGCGGCGACTGAACACGGGACCGAAGGCGACGCGACAGCCAAGGCGCGTAGGCCGGCTTGCGACCGCAGGGAGCCAGCCGGCGGTCGAGTCGTGGACGGGCTCCCGCGCCGTGCACGGGCATGCCGGCTGTTGCCCTGGGCAGAAGCCGGCCTACGGCTGCGCCACTGCCGCCACGCGCAGTCGGCACGCAATCCGCGTAGGCCGGCTTGCGACCGAAGGGAGCCAGCCGGCCGGACGAGGCGTCGGCCCAGGACACAGGGGGCCGGCTGTTGCCTGACGGCAAAAGCCGGCCCACGGCTGGATCGCCGCGTCGCCTGCCGGCTCCTCGCGATGACGATCTTGAACATTTGCAGCAATACAGCGGCGCAGAGTACGCGCCTTTCGACACAGGACCTTGATACGGAGTTTCCCATGACCGATATCCAGACCGTCATTGAACAGGCGTTCGAGCGCCGGGCCGATTTCACCCCGAATACCATGCCCGCCGAGGTGCGCGATGCCGTGAAGGCGGCGCTCGAGCGCATCGACCGCGGCGCGGACCGGGTCGCCGAACCGCGCGGCACCGGCGACTGGCACGTCAATGAGTGGCTCAAGAAGGCCGTGCTCCTGTCGTTCCGGATGCAGCCGAACCAGCCGATCCACGGCGGTTTCACCCAGTACTACGACAAGGTCGGTCTGAAGTTCGGCGACTGGGCCGAGGAAGACTTCCAGGAGGCCGGCATGCGGGTCGTGCCGCCGGCGGTGGTCCGCCACGGCAGCTACATCGCGCCGAACGTCGTCCTCATGCCCTCGTATGTGAATATCGGCGCGTATGTGAGCGAAGGGACGATGGTGGATACCTGGGCGACTGTCGGCTCCTGTGCCCAGATCGGCCGCAACGTCCACCTGTCCGGCGGAGTCGGCATCGGCGGCGTGCTCGAACCGCTGCAAGCGAACCCGACGATTATCGAGGACAACTGCTTCATCGGCGCCCGTTCGGAGATCGTCGAGGGCGTAATCGTCGAGGAAGGCGCGGTCATCTCGATGGGCGTCTACATCGGCCAGAGCACGCGCATCTACGATCGCGAGAACGACCGGGTACTGCGCGGGCGCGTCCCGGCCGGCGCCGTGGTCGTCCCGGGCACGTTGCCCTCAAGCGATGGCAAGTGCTCACTCTATGCCGCGATCATCGTGAAGTACGCCGACGAGAAAACGCGCGCGAAGGTCGGCATCAACGAACTGCTGCGCAACGCGGAGTAAGCCGTGACCGATACGCCCGCGACCGTGACGCTCTATGGCATACGCAACTGCGATACCTGCCGGCGCGCGTGGAAATGGATCGAGGACCAGGGCATCGATTACCGCTTCCACGATCTGCGTCGCGACGGCCTCGATGCACGGCGCGTGGAGGCGTGGTGCGCCCGGCTCGATACCGACACACTGATCAACCGCCGCGGTCAGACCTGGCGGCGCTTGTCGCCGGAGGACCAGGAACGCGATGAAGCCGGCCTGCGTGCCCTGCTGATCGACGAGCCGATGCTGATCAAACGGCCGGTGATCGAGACGCCCGATGGCGGAGTCTACGTGGGCTGGAACGAGACCGTACAGAAGGTTTTGTCGCAGTGGTACGGGTGAGGTTCATCCGGGAAAATGGAGCGCTGCACTTTTCTCACGCAGAGGCGCGGAGGGCACGGAGGAGACGTAGAAAAAGGCGATAGATGGAGAGCGCTGAAGATGAACATCATTGGTTTTCTTCGCGCACTCCGCGCCTCTGCGAGAGACGCAAACAACGCCGAATCGTTACCCTGCCCTGTAATCCGGCCAGCAACATATCGGGGGCAGTCTATCGCGCCGTTTTCGATGTTGCTTTCGCGAGCAAACTCGCTCCTACAGTCCCGTATTCAGCGCTCTCGGCGCCTCTGCGAGAAACGAACAAGGCCAAAACAACACTCACGAATCCGCCGCTTCCCCGTTCCGACCGCGCAGCTCACGCCGCAGGATCTTGCCGACATTGCTCTTGGGCAGTTCGTCGATGATTTCGATCTCCTTCGGCACTTTGTAGCCCGTGAGGTTTTCGCGGCAATGCCTGCGCAGCGCCTCTATATCGACCGTGGCGTTCTCCTCGGCGACCACGTACAGCTTCACGACTTCGCCGGACTCGTGGTCGTCGATACCGACACAGCCGGCCTCGAGTACGCCCTCGCATTCCGCGGCGACGGCCTCGACCTCGTTCGGGAATACCTTGAAGCCCGAGACGTTGATCATGTCCTTCATGCGATCGACGATCTTGACCCATCCCTTCGGGCTCATCGTGGCGACGTCGCCGGTGCGGAACCAGCGGCCCTCGTAAAATGAACGCTCGGTTTCTTCGGGTCTTTGCCAGTAGCCGGCCATGACCTGCGGACCGCGCGCGCACAGTTCGCCCGGTTCATCGAAATCGACCGGCTCGCCATCGTCGTCGCGGATACTGATCTCGGTAGAGGGCACCGGCAGACCAATCGTACCCGTGAACCCCGGGATGTGGATCGGGTTCGCGCACAGCACGGGTGCGGTCTCGGTCAGGCCGTAGCCTTCGACCACGACGGTACCGGTAACCTCCTGCCAGCGCTCGGCCACGGGACGCTGCACGGCCATACCCCCGCCCACCGTCAACCGGAAGTGACTGAAGTCGAGCTGGCGGAAGTCCTCATTGTGCACGAGCGCGTTGAACAGAGTATTGACGCCGGTCATCGCCGTGAACGGCGTGTTTTTCAGCGTCTTGACGAACGTCGGTATGTCGCGCGGATTGGTGATCAGGACATTGGTGCCGCCGTGTTTGACGAAGTTCAGCAGGTTCGCCGTCAGGCTGAAGATATGATAAAGCGGCAGCGGTGTGACGATGACCTCGGTGCCTTCGTCACACTGCAGCCAGGCGGAGATCTGCTCCAGATTCGCGACCATGTTCCGGTGCGTGAGCATCGCGCCTTTGGCGACGCCGGTGGTGCCGCCCGTGTACTGCAGGAACGCGTTATCGTCGCCGCCGATCTCCGTGGGCTGCAACACCTGTTCTGCCCCCGTGGACAGTGCGGTCCCCCAGCGCACCGACCAGGGGATCGACCACGGCTTCACCATGCGCTTGATGTGACGGACCGCGAAATTGATGAAGGCGCCGCGCAGGGTCCCGAGCATATCGCCCAGCCCCGTCACGATGACGTTGTCGACGGGGTACTTCTTCTGGGCCTCCTGCAGTGTGTGGCAGAAGTTCTCGACCAGCATGATCGCCCGCGGCTCGGCATCCATCAACTGATGCTCGAGCTCGCGGGCCGTATACAGCGGATTGACGTTCACGACCACGAGACCGGCCCGCAATGCCCCGAACAGCGCGACCGGGTACTGCATGACGTTCGGCATCATCAGGGCGATCCGATCGCCCTTGTCGAGACCGAGCCCCTGTTGCAGGTAGGCGGCGAAATCGCGCGCCAGACGGTCGAATTCGGCGAACGTGATCGAACTACCCATGTTGCGGAACGCCTCGCGCGCCGCGAAACGGCTGCAGCTCTGTTCGAACACCGCCGCCACGGAGGCATAGGCCTCCGGATTGATATCGGACGGCACGCCCTCTTCGTACTCACTCAGCCAGACTCGTTCCATGGGCCTTCGCCTCCGCCCGCTCGGATTCGTCAAAGCCGCTGCGCCCGCGCGCAACGACGTGTCCTGTTTCGCTTGGCGCTCAGTTGCGCAGCCGCCGTCCCGTGTCCAGCATGTGCTCGATGCGCGCCGCGGTCGCCTCGGTATGCGCCAGCGCCATGAAGCCCTCGCGCTCGAGACGCAGGATCACCTCCGGGTCAACCTCGGATCCCGCCGTGACCTCACCGCCGCAGAGCGCCGTCGCGATCTTCTCGCCGATCAGTCGATCGTGGGCCGACAACGGCGCCTCCTCCGACAGGCGATCGAGGCGTTCGAACAGCGCCGCCATGCCGTTCTCGCCGGCGACCGTGACCGGCGCAGCGGGCCGCGGACTGCGGTAACCCGCGTCCGCCAGCGCCAGCGCCGCGGATTTGGCGGCGAACAGCAGTTCCCCGGCATGCATGACGACCCGATCGCCGGGCTGCCACCAGATGGCCTCGGCGGCGCTGCCCGTCACCCGGGCGAACAGCATTTCATCGAACCAGCGCCGGATCCACGGCAGCGGATCGCCGCGCGGCGACAGATCGACCGCCCGCCGGGCCATCGCGCAGCACCCGCCACCGGCCGGCATCAGCCCGACGCCGGACTCGACCAGCCCGGCGTAGGTCTCGAATGCAACCACGCGCTGATCGCAATGCAGCAGGAACTCCAGCCCGCCACCGAGCGCCATGCCCTGTGCGGCCCCGACGATCGGCAGCGGTGCCTCACGGATCGCCTGCGTGACCTGCTGGAAGCGTTCCACCAGCGACTCGATCGCCGCGTAATCCTCGGCCTCGAGGGCCGTGTGCACCATGCCCAGATCGGCGCCCGGACAAAACGGTGGGGTCTCCTGCCAGAGCACCAGCGCGCGGAACTCGCGCTCGGCCTGGTCGATCGCCTCCAGCATGCCATCGAGCAGCAGGCCATCTACGGTATGTCGCCGGCGGCGGAACGACAGCACGGCGATATCGTCGCCATTGTCCCAGAGCCGAACCGCCTCGTTCTGCCAGAGCGTCGGCGTCGTCGGCCGCGGTTCCCCGACGAGTCTGGCGGGGAAGAGTTGCCGCCGGTAGACCGGGTGATTCGAGCGCGGCAGCGGCGTGCCGAGCTCGGCCGACCAGGAGCCGCGCGGGCCATGCACACCGCCCCGGCGCGATTCCCGAGCCCATGCCGGCAGTGGCGCGTCCGCGAGCGCCTCGCCGGCGTCCACGGCCGACTGGAGCACTGCGGCGACCCGCTGCCAGCCAAGCAGCTGCCAGAATTCGAAGGGGCCGTGGCTCC
Source organism: uncultured Ectothiorhodospiraceae bacterium (assembly GCA_913055615.1). Lineage (GTDB taxonomy): Bacteria > Pseudomonadota > Gammaproteobacteria > XJ16 > Halofilaceae > Halofilum. Next base: position 4,736 of record CAJXKK010000055.1, on the reverse strand, counting down.
AGCCGTAGCCCCAGCGCAGCGCGAGATCGACCTCGCGCGCGCTCGGCGCCAGGGTCGCCAGGTGCACGGCACAGTAATGGAACAGATCGCGGTAACTCGCCCGTATGAGTTCCGCCTGCGGATGGTCGATATCGGCCAGCAGGCGCTCCTTGCGGACCGGGTCCGGCTCGATCAGCGCGGCGCGCACGTCCGGGTGCAGCTGCCGGGCGACCGGGCGGTAGTCGCCCTGCTCCGGCTCGAAGACCTCGATACCGTGCGCGCCCTTGCGGTAGCAGCCGGCCCCGGTTTTCTGCCCGAACGCCCCCGCGGCGACGCGCTCGCGCAGCCAGTCCGGTGCCCGGAAGACCTCCCGCCACGGATCATCCTCGAGGGTCTCAGAGAGATGATCGAGGACGTGCACGAACGTATCGAGGCCGATTACGTCGACCGTGCGGAAGGTGGCGGATTTCTGCCGCCCCACTCCGACTCCGGTCAGGCGATCGACCAGATCGAACGCCAGGCCGAGCCGCGCGGCGTGATGCATCACCGTCGCGATCGCGAACACGCCGATGCGGTTGGCGATGAACCCGGGCGTATCCCGGGCGTACAGCACGCCCTTGCCCAGGCAGGTTGTCAGGAAGCCCTCCAGGCGATCGAGCACCGTGCGGTCCGTGCCTGGATGTGCGACCAGTTCGACCAGGTGCATATAGCGCGGCGGGTTGAAAAAATGCACGCCACAGAACCGGGTCCGCAGGGGCTGCGCCAGCCCCCGCGCCAGCGTCGCGATATGCAGTCCGGAGGTGGTACTCGCCAGAATCGCGTGCGAGCCGATCGCGGGCGCGGCCCGCTCGAACACGGCCTGCTTGACGTCCAGGCGCTCGGTCACCGCCTCGATCACGACATCGCACGCGCCGAGCCGATCCAGATCAAGGTCCCAGGCGGCCGGCTCGATCGCGCGGATGGTATCGCCGGCCGCAATCGGGGCAGGATGCAGGCGCGTCAGGCCGGCGATCGCCCGCCGGGCGCCGGCACGGGGATCGTCCGCCCCTTCCGGGGTGAGTTCGAACAACAGGACGTGGATGCCTGCATTCGAGAACTGGGCCGCGATCTGCGAACCGATGACGCCGGCGCCGAGTACGGCGGCGCGTCGGATTCTGCGCCCGGACTCGATCACATCACGTCCCGGACCGGGAAGACGCCGTTTCGTCGGCTGACGGTCCGTCGGCGTCACTGCCGTCATCCGCGGACTGCCGGGCGGCGGCCTTTTTCTTCGATGCGGCCTTCTTCTTCGAGCCCGCCTTTTTCTTCGAAGCCGCCTTCTTTTTCGCGGTCGCCTTCTTCTTCGCCGTGGCCTCCCTGTTCCCGCCCGCGGACGGATCGGGCGCGAAATCATCGACATCGATCGCGGCGCGTCGCGCCGCCTCCCAATCGCGCAGCGTCTGCGCCTCGCCGCTCTCGATCACGCCGTCGCGGACGAGCTCCTCGAGCCAGGCCTCCTGCGACTGCAGCGGCGGTTTCGAAAGGCGCCGCTTGCGCAGGCGCTCCTCGATCGGCTCGGCCTCCAGTGCCAGGCGCAGCGCGTGCTCCATGCGCCCGGTGACATCGTCGGGCCGCTGGTCGACATAGATCCCGGCCGTCAGGCGATCGCGCGCGGCCGAGGGTTCGAGCAGCAGCCGCGCCACCGCATGCCCGGCACGGTCGTTCGGATAGCGGAAGCGCCGCCCGAGGGGGAACACGATCCAGCGCAGGGCGAGTCCCACCGGGGTCACCGGGAAATTGCGCAGGATCTCGTCGAGTGCCTGCTGGACCTGGTACAGCGAGTAACGCGCGGACCATTCCACCAGCGGCAGATCCTCGGCGGGACGGCCGTTGTCCTCGAACCGCTTGAGCGCGGCCGAGCAGACGAACATGTAGATCATGGCGTCGGCGAAGCGCCCGGAGAGCTTCTCCTTGCGCTTGAGTTCGCCACCCAGCATCAGCAGCGTCATATCGGCGACGAACGCGAACGCCGCCGACATGCGCGCCAGTCGGCGGTAATACTTGCCGGTCGGCCCATCCACCGGCGTCGCCGCCAGGCGCGACCGGGAAAGCCCGTACACGAATGCGCGTGCGGCGTTGCCGGTCGTATAACCGAGGTGCTCGAACAGCGCGGCGTCGAAATCGCTGCGCGCCTGGACCTGGTCCTCGTTCTGGGCCGCAAGGATCTCGCCGATCAGATACGGGTGGCAGCGCATCGCGCCCTGACCGAATACGATCATGCTGCGCGTGAGGATGTTGGCACCCTCGACCGTGATCGCGACCGGGGTCGCGCGGTACGGGATCGCGAGGTAGTTGTTCGGCCCCTCGCAGATACCGCGGCCACCGTGGATATCCATCGCGTCGTTGACAATCTCGCGATAGCCCTCGGTGTTGTGGTGCTTGAGCATGGCGGAGACGACCCCGGGCTTCTCACCGGAGTCCAGCGCCGACAGGGTCAGCAGACGCGCCGAATCCATCATGTAGGTGCGCGCGCCGATCCGCGCCAGCGGTTCCTCGATACCCTCGAAACGGCCGATCGGCAGGCGGAACTGACGGCGGATACGGGCATACGCGCCGGTGATGCGGGTGAAGAATTTGCCCCCGCCGGCGCCCAGCGCCGGCAGTGAAATGCCGCGCCCGGTGGACAGGCATTCCATCAGCATGGTCCAGCCGTGACCGACGCCGTCGCGGCCACCGATGACCCAGTCCAGCGGGATAAAGACATCGCCGCCGCTGTTGGGGCCGTTCTGGAACGCCGTGCCGAGCGGATCGTGGCGGTCGCCGATATGGACGCCGGGAGTGTCGGTCGGGATCAACGCGCAGGTGATGCCGAGTTCTTCCTCGTCGCCCAGCAGACCGTCGGGATCGTAGGCCTTGAAGGCCAGACCGAGCACGGTGGCGACCGGCCCGAGCGTGATGTAACGCTTGTCCCAGGTGGCGCGCAGGCCGAGCACGCGCTCGCCGTTGTGCTCGCCCTCGCAGACGACACCGTAATCGGGTATGGCGGTGGCATCGGAACCGGCGTCGGGGCCGGTCAGACCGAAACAGGGGATCTCGCGGCCATCCGCCAGCCGCGGCAGGTAGTATTTCTTCTGTTCGTCGGTGCCGTACTGCAGCAGCAGCTCCGCCGGCCCCAGCGAATTCGGCACCATGACCGTCACGCCGGCGGTCGGGCTGCGGCTGGAGACCTTCATCACGACCTGGGAATGGGCATAGGCGGAGAACTCGAGGCCGCCGTACTTCTCCGGGATGATCATGCCGAAGAAGTGGTTGCGCTTGATGAAGTCCCAGGCCTCGGGGGGCAGATCATTGCGCTGGTTGCAGATCTCCCAGTTGTCCAGCATCCGGCACAGTTCCTCGACCGGGCCGTCGAGGTAGGCCTGCTCGGCCGCCGTCAGGCGCGGCTCCGGCACGCTCAACAGGGCTCGCCACTGGGGCGATCCGCGGAACAGCTCCCCCTCCCACCACACGGTGCCGGCCTCGATCGCCTCGCGCTCGGTATCGGACATCGGCGGCAGGACCTTGCGGATGCGAGCACGCAGCGGCTCCGACAGCAAACGCTGGCGCAGCTCGGGGACGTTCAGGGGCACGGCGATGGCGAGGTAGAGGGCCCAGAGCACCACGCCGGGCCAGAACGACAGCAGACCGGTCGCGCCGAGCACGATCAGGCCCGCGGCGACACCGATCGACCACGCGCGGAACGACGCCTGCAGTCTGGCCAGCGCGATCAGCACGCCGGCGATGATGAGCAGCCAGATGATCCATGCCATCGTATCCGTCTCCTGTCTCGGGGCACGCGCCACCCACTGGATTCCCGCACGGCCCGGGCGCGTTTCAGGGCGTCGCGGCGATGGGGCCGCTGGACGCCACGGGCGTCTGTCGCGCATCAACGATAGGTCGCTACCGTCCTGCGCGCAAATCCTTCGTACAGGCACGCGCCCTTGTTGCACCGGCGCCGGCATCGCGTAGGCTGTCGCCCGGATTCCACCATGCCAGTCATTGCCCCTGCCATGAGCGAAAACGAACGGATCGATGTCGGCTGGCGCGAGTGGATCGCACTGCCGGATCTGGATCTCCCCGCCATCAAGGCGAAGGTCGACACCGGCGCGCGCACGTCCGCACTGCACGCCTGGCGCGTGGAGGCGTACGCGTCCGGCGGCGCCCCGTGGGTCGCCTTCCGGCTGCACCCGCTGCAGCGCAATACAAAGCTGTCGCGGGTGTGCCACGCACCGGTGCACGACCGGCGCATGGTCAGCGACTCGGGCGGCCACCGCGAGCGCCGGTATGTCATCGAGACGACGATCACGCTGGGGAATCGGAGCTGGCCGATCGAAATCACTTTGACCGACCGTGATACGATGTTATTCCGCATGTTGCTCGGCCGTCAGGCGATGCACGGCCTGCGCGTCGTACCGGATGCCTCATTCCTCGCGGCCCGATCACTGACCCCGAAACAGGCCGCTGCACGGTATCGTTGACTCGATTCAAGGCCGAGGAGCCGATCCAGCCATGAAACTCTGCGTGCTCTCGCGTAATCCCCGCCTGTACTCGACCCGCCGGCTGGTCGAGGCCGCGAAGGCCCGTGGCCACGATATCCGCGTCGTGAACACGCTCCGCTGTTACAACAACGTGACCTCGCACCGCCCATCGGTCCATTACCGGGGGGAAGTACTCGAGGGATTCGACGCGGTGATCCCGCGTATCGGCGCTTCGGTTACGTTCTACGGCACGGCCGTGGT
>CAJXKK010000054.1 GCA_913055615.1 uncultured Ectothiorhodospiraceae bacterium | reverse complement strand
TCCATTCCGGCGCCCGCGGCAAGGCCGGCGGCGTGAAGATCTGCACGAGCGACCAGGAGGTCCGCGACGCGGCCAATGAGTTGCTCGGCAAGCGGCTCGTGACCGGCCAGACCGGTCCGGAGGGCAAGATCTGCACCGCGGTCTATGTCGAATCCGCGACCCGGATCGAGCGGGAACTCTACGTGGCGATGGTGCTCGATCGCGCCTCCGAGCAGATCGTCGTCGTCGCCTCCACGGAAGGCGGCATGGAGATCGAGGACGTCGCGTGCGACAACCCCGACGCCATCCTGCGCGAGCTCGTCGATCCGGCCATCGGCCTGCTCGACTTCCAGGCGCGCGAACTCGCCTTCAAGCTCGGGATCCCGGCGTCGCAGCTCGCCGATGCCGTCAAGACCTTCCGCGGCGCCTACCGCGTGATGCGCGATCACGACGCCACGCTGGTCGAGATCAATCCGCTGGTCATCACCCACACCGGCCGGCTGCGGGCCCTCGACGCCAAGCTCGGCTTCGACGACAACGCCCTGTTCCGCCAGCCGGCGATCTCCGAGCTGCGCGACCGCGGCCAGGAAGACCCGCGCGAGACCGAGGCGGCCGACCAGGGGCTGTCCTACGTCGGCCTGCAGGGCGACATCGGCTGCATGATCAACGGCGCCGGTCTCGCCATGGCGACCATGGACATGATCAAGCACTGCGGCGGCGAGCCGGCGAACTTCCTCGACATCGGCGGCGGCGCCTCGCCCGAGCGCGTGGCCAACGCCTTCCGCCTCGTCCTGTCGGACGACAACGTCAAGGCGATGCTGGTGAACATCTACGCGGGCATCAACCGCTGCGACTGGGTGGCCGAGGGCATCGTCCAGGCACTGGGCGAGATCGAACTCAATGTGCCGCTGGTGGTGCGCCTGTCCGGGACCAATGTCGAACAGGGCAAGCAGATCCTGAAGGACAGCGGCTACCCGATCGTCACCGCCGACACGCTGGCCGAGGCGGCCGAGCGCGTCGTGGCCGCCCGCAACGAAGCCGCCTGAACCGACTGACGAGGAAATTCGAGAAGACCATGGCGATCCTGATCGACGAAACCACGAAGGTGCTGGTGCAGGGCTTCACCGGCCGCATCGGCAGCTTCCACGCACAGGAAATGATGGAGTACGGCACCCGGGTGGTGGGCGGCGTCACCCCCGGCAAGGGCGGGCAGACGCATCTCGACCGGCCGGTGTTCGATACCATGAAAGAAGCCGTCCGCGAGACCGGGGCGACCGCGAGCATCGTGTTCGTGCCGCCCGGCTACGCCGCGGACTCCATCTGCGAGGCCGCCGATGCCGGCATCCACTACTGCGTGGCCATCACCGACGGCATCCCGGCCCAGGACATGATGCGCGTCAAGCGCTACCTCAAGCAGTTCCCCGAGCAACGGCGCATGATCCTCACGGGCCCCAACTGCGCCGGCACCATCAGTCCCGGCAAGTCCATGCTCGGCATCATGCCCGGCCATATCTACCTGCCCGGCCGGGTCGGCGTCGTGGCGCGTTCGGGCACGCTCGGCTACGAGGCCGCCAGTCAGCTCAAGGAACGCGATATCGGCATCTCGACCTCGGTGGGCATCGGCGGCGATCCGATCAACGGCTGCTCGTTCCAGCGGATCCTGGAGCGCTTCGAGAACGACCCGGAGACCGACGCCGTGATGATGATCGGTGAGATCGGCGGGCCGCAGGAGGCCGAGGCGGGCGAGTACGTACGCGATCACATGAGCAAGCCGGTCGTCGCCTTCATCGCCGGCCTGACCGCGCCAAAGGGCCGCACCATGGGGCACGCGGGCGCGATCGTATCCGGTGTCGGCGAGAGCGCCCTGGAGAAGGCCGAGATCCTGCGCGGTTGCGGCGTCACCGTATGCGAACGCCCGTCCGACCTGGGCGCGGCGATGGCGGGGGTGTTGGGCCGGAACGGATGATCGGCCCAGTCCGCTGATCATCGCGAGCTTGCTCGCGATCGGCGGGCTGCGGCGAAAGCGTGCGGCCCTACGCCACCCGCGGCCCCGCCGCGACGACTTCGGCTTCCACGCCGCTGCGGTAGGCATCGAAGTTCGCCCGGAAACGGGCTGCCAGATCCGCGGCGGCTTTGCGATACGCGGCGGGATCCGACCAGGTCGCCTCCGGCATCAGCAGCTCATCGGGGACGCCCGGACAACTCCGGGGCACGGCCAGGCCGAACACCGGCTCGGTGACGCTCTCCGTATCCTCCAGCGACCCGTCATGGATGGCGTCGATGATGGCGCGGGTATGGCCCAGCGCCATGCGCCGGCCGACGCCGTACGGCCCGCCGATCCAGCCCGTATTCACCAGCCATACGCTCGCGCCGTGCCGGCGGATACGCTCGGCGAGCAGATCCGCGTACACGCCTGGATGCCACACCAGGAACGGGGCGCCGAAACACGCGGAGAAGGTCGCCTCCGGCTCGGTGACGCCCATCTCGGTCCCTGCCACCTTGGCCGTGTAGCCGCTGATGAAGTGATACATCGCCTGTCCGGGCGTCAGTCGGCTCACGGGCGGCAGCACGCTGAAGGCATCGCAGGTCAGGAAGATCACGTTGTCGGGGCTGCCGGCGGTGCCGGGTACGCGCGCGTTCGGGATGTGCTCGATCGGATACGCGCAGCGCGTGTTTGCCGTGATCGAGGCGTCGTCGAAATCGACCGCGCCGGTCTCGGTGTCGTGGACCACGTTCTCCAGTACCGCGCCGCGCCGGATGGCACCGTAGATCTCGGGCTCTGCCTCGGCGGAGAGATTGATCGCCTTGGCGTAGCAGCCGCCCTCGATGTTGAAGATGCCCTCGTCGGTCCAGCAGTGTTCGTCATCGCCGATGAGTTGGCGTTTCGGATCGGCGGACAGCGTCGTTTTGCCGGTGCCAGAGAGGCCGAAGAACACCGACACGTCGCCCTGTGGGCCCGCGGTCGCCGAGCAGTGCATGGGCAGCACGCCGTCACGTGGCATGCGATGGTTCATGATCGTGAATACGCCCTTCTTCATCTCGCCAGCATATTCCGTACCGAGGATGACCATCACGCCGGAGGCCAGGCATAGGCTCACGCTCGTGGGCGGAGTCACGCCGGGGACATCGTCCGGCGCCGCGATCGCGCCGGCGTTGTAGATGACGTAGTCCGGCTCGCCGAAGTCCTCGAGTTCCTCGTCCGTCGGCCGGATCAGCAGGTTGCGCATGAACAGGGCGTGGTAGGCGCGCTCGCATATGACGCGGACACGGACGCGGTAGCGCGGATCCCAGCCGGCGAAGCCGTCGACCACGTGGACGTGGTAGAGGCTGTCCAGGTGCGCGGCCGCGTGCGCGCGCAGGCGCTCGAAGGCATCCGGATGGAGTCCGATGTTGACCTCACCCCACCACACCTCGTCGTGTATCTCCGGGCGGTCGACGATGCGTTTGTCGAGCGGGCTGCGCCCGGTGCGTTCGCCGGAAAAGGCGATCAGTGCGCCGCTGTCGGCGACCGCCGTACCGGTCTCATGCGTGAGCGCGGATTCGTAGAGTTCCGTCGGTGTGGCATTACGCAAAGCGGCGGCCGAATCAATCCCATGCCGGGTAAGGTCGAGGCGATTCATTGTGTTCCCGGGGTGCGGAGGAGGGCAGGGATCGGGCCGCGAACGCGCGACGTCCGGAAGCTGCCAAGTCGCTACTTAAGCGCAAAACCACCGATTCGGCAACATGTCGGGGGATCATTCGAATGTGAGGCGAGAAAAACGAAAGAATTACTAAATGAGAACTTAAGGGTAGACGAAAATTCCATAAAGGGCCGGTTCTGGCGAGAGGTGGGGCCCCGCGCATGGCGGCTGCACCGGGCCGCCCCGGCAGAGGACGGTCAGCCCCTGCCAGCGCGGTCGTGCAGGGCGTCGAGCCGCCGCCGCAGTTCGGCCAGGGCCTTGCCGCGGTGGCTCAGCAGGTTTTTCTCCTCGGTGGGCAGCTCCGCCGCGGTCCGGCCATCCGGCAGTTCGAACAGCGGGTCGTAACCGAACCCCCCGTCACCGCGCGGGCCGGCGGCGATGCGGCCCTCCCACGTGCCCTCGGCCACGATCGGTGCCGGATCGTCCGCACTGCGCAGATGAATCAGTACCGCCCGATACCGCGCCGTTCGCCGCTCTGCCGGCACGCCGTCGAGTTCCCCGAGCAGGCGCGCATTGTTCTCCCGATCGTCCCCATGGGCACCGGCGAAACGGGCCGAATGCACCCCGGGTGCGCCGCCGAGCGCATCGACCTCGAGCCCGGAGTCGTCGGCGATCGCCGCCAGGCCGGTCTCGCGAGCCGCATGCCGTGCCTTGGCGAGCGCGTTCTCGATGAACGTCACCGCCGTTTCCGGGGGTTGGCTGATGGCGAAGTCCGATTGCGGCACCAGCTCGATGCCGGCATCCGCGAGCATGTCCGCGAACTCGCGCAGCTTGCCCGCGTTGCCGCTCGCGAGGACCACCCGGCTCATGAGGCCAGCGCCTGGCGCTGCGCGCTCACGAGGTCGCCGATGCCGCTGGTGGCCAGGTTCAGCATCGCGTCGAGTTCCTCGCGGCGAAAGGCGTGGCCCTCGGCCGTGCCCTGGACCTCGATGAACGCACCCTGATCGTTCATAACGACGTTCATGTCCGTCTCCGCGGTCGAGTCCTCGGCGTAATCGAGGTCGACCACCGCCTCGCCGTCGACGATGCCGACCGAGACCGACGCGATCATCCCGTGCAGTGGATTGGTGCGGATCCTCTTCGCCTCCACGAGCGTCTCCATCGCATCGCTGAGCGCGACGAAGGCGCCCGTGATGGAGGCCGTGCGCGTGCCGCCATCGGCCTGGATCACGTCACAGTCGATCTGCACCGTGCGCTCGCCGAGGGCCTCCATGTCGACGGCTGCGCGCAGCGAACGCCCGATCAGGCGCTGGATCTCGACCGTGCGCCCCCCCTGTTTGCCGCTCGTCGCCTCGCGGTTCGAGCGGCTGCCGGTGGCGCGCGGCAGCATGCCGTATTCGGCTGTCACCCATCCGCGGCCCTTGTTGCGCAGGAAGCGTGGCACGCTTTCGTCAACGCTGGCGGTGCAGATCACCTGGGTGTCGCCGAACTCGACCAGCACGGACCCTTCCGCGTGCTTGGTGAAGTTGCGGGTGATGCGCACGGGACGGATCTGATCGGGGTTGCGGCCGCTGGGGCGCATGCACTTCTCCGGAAAGCGAAACGGGGCGAGCATTGTACGCGATGCGGGTGGGGTGCGGGGGTTGGCCGGCGTGGTTTGAAGGCGCCTCTCGCCAAGCACGCCAAGCGCGCCAAGGGCGAAAAGGCGGGTTCACGCAGAGCCGCATAGAGCGCAGAGGCTAATGAAACCGGGCGCGTGGAGGATTTCGGTAGGTCGGGCGTTGCGCCGACGGATCCGGGCTTCCGAATATCGGGCTGATGCCAGGGTCCACAGGAATCCACCGGCGTGCACGGTGGGGCCTGACCACCGAACCGAACCAGATCAATCCAGCAAGGCATCGACCTCGATCCATTTCCTCCGTTAAATCCCTCCGCGGCCTCCGCGCCTCTGCGTGAACCCGCTGTTTCTTTATTCTTGGCGCGCTTGGCGTACTTGGCGAGAGGCGCATTTTCAACCTATACCTTGCCGAACGACCACGGCTGGTCTCATGCAACCCGTGCTGCGGTGGCCGCCGTCCCCGCCGCGCGGGCATAATGCGTTCCATTGTCCCCGGAGATGTGCCGATGCCTGCCAGCATGACCGCGTACGCCGTGCGTGAGGCCTCGACCGAGGCCGGTACGTTCACCTGGGAGCTGCGCGCGGTGAATCACCGCTATCTCGACGTGCAGCCGCGCCTGCCCGAGACGCTGCGTGCGCTGGAGCCGCAGGTGCGTGAGCGCGTCGGTGGCGCCGTCGGTCGCGGGCGCGTCGAATGCATGCTGCGCTTCACGCCGGCCGATCGCGCCGATTCGATCGAGGTCGACGAGGCGCTGGTCTCCGCGCTGGTCGATGCCTGCCACACCATCGACGCCCATATCACCAATCCGGATCGGCTCTATTCCCTCGACCTGCTGCGTTACCCGGGCGTCGTGCGCTCCGCGGAGCCGGACCGCGAGGCGCTGAGCGAACCCGCGCTCGATCTGCTCGACAGCGCCCTGGACGAACTCGCCGCTACCCGCGCCGAAGAGGGGCGTCGTCTCAAGGCGCTGCTGCTCGACCGGTGCGAACGCGTCAGCGAACTGGTGGCCGAGGAGCGCCGCCACGCGAACCGCGTCACCGAACGCCTGCGCGAGCGGCTGCTCGAGCGCCTGCATGCGCTGGAGGTTGACGTCGACGAGGGCCGGATGGAGCAGGAACTCGCGTATCAGTTGCAGAAACTCGATGTGAGCGAGGAACTCGATCGCCTCGACACCCACATCGCCGCGATCCGCGACGCACTCGACAGCGAAGAACCGGTCGGCCGCCGGCTCGATTTCCTGATGCAGGAACTCAACCGCGAGGCCAACACCCTCGGCTCGAAGTCCGCGGACGCCGAACGCTCCCAGGCCAGCGTCGAGCTGAAGGTCCTGATCGAGCAGATGCGGGAGCAGGTGCAGAACCTGGAATAACGCCGAATCCGCGGTCGCGTTGGACAGCGAGTCCGTTGCCCGGATACACGGTAAGCCGGTTTTCCCGGTATCCGTCGCCTTTCGGTCGTGCACCGCCGTATCCCGCCGGGGAATGCCGGCATTGCGCGGTGATACGCTCCGCCCGGAATCCATCAGCACGGGCCGCGCAAAACCGGCCTACGTGAACTTGATGTGCGGGCGTCGGCGGTTTTGTTTCTCCGTGGAGGCGTGCGTTCGCCGTCGGCGGAAACGCGCCTACTGTCGCGGCAGCGGTCTTTGGCAGGTCCCTGCCCGGTAGGAGCGGGCTTGCCCGCGAACCGCTGTGCCCAAAACACCGGCCACCTCAATCCAGCCACAAGCGAACCCGTTTCACGCCAGATGCGGCAAAGCCGCGTACTCGTGCGTCTGCATCTCGCGCAGGCGGCTGGTGGTGCGCTGGAATTCGAAGGTGAGCCGATCGCCCGTATACAGCGATTCCGGTGCCGCCTCAGCGGAAGCGAACAGGCGTACATTGCGGTCGTAGAGCGTGTCGATGAGGTTGATGAACCGGCGCGCGGCATCGTCGTCGTAGGCGTCCATGACCGGTATGCGTCGCAGCAACACTGTGTGGAAGAAGCGCGCGATCTCCAGATAGTCCTTCGATGAACGCGCGCCGCGACACAGCGACAGGAAATCGAACCAGACGACGCCATCGGCCCAGTACACGGCCGTGATCCGTCGGCCGTTGATCGTCACCCAGTCGCGCTTGCGGCGGTTGACGGCCACCGATCGCTCGAAGATGCCGACCAACTCCATGTCGGCTTCGCGGTCGTGCGGGACGATCCAGTGCTTCGCATTGCCGAGATTGCGCAGGCGCCAGTCGGTACCGCCGTCAACGGGTACGAGCTCGGTGTGCGTTTTCAGCAATTCGATCGCCGGCAGGAATTGTTCGCGCTGCAGGCCGTCGGCATAGAGGCCATCCGGCGTCACGTTCGAGGTCGTCACCAGCGTCACGCCGCGCGCGAACAGCCCGCGCAGCAGCCCCCCCATCATCATCGCATCGGTGATGTCATTGACGTGCATCTCGTCAAGGCAGAGCACGCACGCGCGTGCCGCGAAATGCTCGGCCACCTCTTCCAGCGGCGATTCGCGGTCACCGAGTTCGCGCAGCTGCTCGTGGACCAGGAACATGAAGCGGTGGAAGTGCAGCCGCAGCTTGTCGTCGAACGGCAGCGTGTCGTAGAACAGATCGAACAGGTGGGTCTTGCCCGTGCCGACGCCCCCGTGCAGGTATATCCCCCGGACCGGTCCGTGGTGGCGGCCGAACGCGCGTCCGATCCGGGCGCGCAGCCCCGTGCGCCGCTGGCCGGCGGCGATCAGGCGCGCATGGAGATCGTCGAGCCGCTCGATCGCCGCGGCCTGCGCGGGGTCGTGCGAGAGCGTCCGCTCGGCGAGGGCGCGTTCATATTGTTTGCGGGGAGACATTCGTGGCAGTTGATCCGCGGTGGCACCGGGGCGCGGCAGCGCATGATTGTCGGGTAACGCGGCTGTTCCGGCAACCATGGTTCCCAGCCTCACGCGTTTTGCAAGGGCCTTAACAGTCCTCGACGCCCCGCTGTCGTGAGGCAGTATGCGCCAGACCGGCCTTCGCCGAAGACGAACGCGCAATCGTGTACGCGTGCGCAACGCAAAGGTTGTGCAACAGGCCAGGCGAAACATCACCAGGGCATGCAATTCCGCATGTGGCGCGGCATGGTTCATAATCCATAGTCGAGCGGTTCGTGGCGCCGCACGCAGCGCGGCATGGTCACGAAGCAATCCATTTTGCTGGCCGGCTCGTGCCTGGTCGGTGCACCATAAACCCCGGGAGGCGAATGCCCGCCAACGCCGCAGCAATGGACAAGGCATGATCCAGCGAGCGCTCCCGTGGCGTCGCTTCCTGCCGTTCATGCGCTGGTGGCCACGGGTGGACAAGGCCACCGCGCGCGCGGATGCCTGGGCCGGTCTCACCAATGCCGTGGTCGTACTTCCCCAGGGCGTCGCCTTCGCACTACTGGCCGGCCTGCCGCCGGAGTACGGTCTCTATACCGCGATCGTGCCGGCGATCATCGCCGCGCTGTTCGGCTCCTCGTGGCACCTGATCTCCGGGCCGACGCTGGCGCTGTCGATCATGGTCTTCTCCACCCTGGCGCCACTCGCGGAGCCGGGGACCGATCTGTACATCTCGCTGGCGCTGACGCTCACGCTGCTGGCCGGGCTCTACCAGTTCGGCTTCGGTCTCGCCCGTCTGGGTACGCTCGTCAATTTCGTATCGCCGGCGGTGGTCACCGGTTTTACCGCCGCCGCCGCGATCCTTGTGGTGACCAGCCAGCTGCGCCATGTCCTTGGGCTCGAGATCCCGCGTGGGGGCAGCTTCCTCGAGGTCTGGTATTACGCCCTGACCCACCTGGGGGCCGTGCAGCCGCGCGTGGTTGCGATTGCCGCGACGAGTTTCATTGTCGCCATCGTGATCCGCATGCTGCGCCCGAAATGGCCGTACCTGCTGCTGGCCATGCTTGCCGGCGCAGTCGCCGGCTACGGACTCAACGCGGCCGAGCATGGGGTCGCCGTCGTCGGCAGTCTCCCGAGCGGCATCCCGCAGCTCAGCCTGCCGACGCTCGATCCGGGCGTGCTGCGCGACCTCGCCCCGCAGGCGCTGGCCGTCGCTCTACTCGGCCTGATCGAGGCCGTGTCGATCGGACGCGCGATCGCCCTGCGTTCACAGCAGCGGATCGACGGCAACCAGGAGTTCATCGGTCAGGGGCTGTCGAACGTCGTCGGCGCGTTCACGTCGTGCTACGCCAGTTCGGGTTCGTTCACCCGCTCCGGGATCAACTATGAGGCGGGCGCGCGCACTCCGCTGTCGGCGCTGTTCTCGGCCGCCTTCCTCATGCTGATCCTCTTCGGCGTGGGGCCGCTGGCCGCCTACCTGCCGACGGCGGCGATGGGCGGCATGATCATGCTGGTCGCATGGAATCTGATCGATCGGAAGTACATCCGCGAGATCTGGCGGTCCAGCTACCAGGATTCGACCGTGCTGATGGTCACGTTCTTCACGGCGCTGCTGGTCGACCTCGCGTTCGCGGTGCTGGCCGGCGTGCTGCTGTCACTGGTGCTGTTCCTTAACCGAGCGGCCAACCCGTCCGTGTTCAGCCTCGCGCCCGATCCGAACAATCCCAAGCGGCGTTTCTCCAACCTGCGCCGCAAACACCTGACCGAGTGCCCGCAGCTCAAGATCCTGCGCATCGATGGGCATCTGTTCTTCGGTTCGGTGCAGCCGATCTCCGAGACCCTCGGGCGCTTGTCGGAGGGCTCGGACGCGCGCAAGCACCTGCTGATCGTTTGCAGCAACATCAGTTATATCGACAGCGCCGGCGCCCAGATGCTCGTTGCAGAGGCCCGGCGTCTGAAGCGGATGGGAGGCGGGCTGTACCTGTGTGATGTGCGTCTCGAGCAGATGGCGTTCCTGCGCCGCAGCGGCTATGCCCAGGAATTCGGCCGCGAAAATATCTTCTCGCGCAAAGAGAACGCCATCGCCGGCATTTTCGAGCGCCTGGAACGCGACATCTGCGAGCGCTGCACCGCCAGGATCTTCAACGAATGCCAGCGCGTGCCGCGGCGCACCGAGAACATCGTACCGATCGAGACCTGACGCAGGCTGGTCTCCCGCGGGATTGGCGCAGTCGCCGAAGGGCATCGGTAGCCCGGATGAAGTGAAACGGAATCCGGGGGCCGAGTGTCCACCGGACAACCCCGGTCATGCCGTGCGGGTGCGCCCCGGATTCCGGCTTTGCCTTCATCCGGGCTACTGGCTGAACACCGTTTCCACCTCGCCTTCTACACAACGCGGAGGTTGACTCGAACATCCCGCGTACTCAATCCCGCCGCAACCGCTCCGTAACCGCGACCGGCGTGGGATATCTCAACACGATCCAATACGACGAACCGATGAACGTCATGATCGTCGCCGCCTGAATGGTGTAACTCGCCGATTCCGAGATCAGCTCGTTCTCGAAACTCGCGATCGCCACCAGCAGCGAGAACTCCGAGATCTGCCCGAGTCGAACGCCGATCTGGCGCGAGAGATCGTGCGCCTCCTTCTGGCGCTCAAGCACCCGGTCGAACACCCACGGTTTGATCGCGAGTGCCGCCAGGGCCAGCGTCAGGGCCGGCCAGAACACGTCCGGCAGCATGGCGAGGTCGAAGCTCGCGCCGAGCGCGAAGAAGAACATGATCAGGAAGAAATCGCGCAGCGGTTTCAGGCTCTCTGCGATGAAACGCGCGACCGGGTTTGTCGCGAGCGACACGCCCGCGACGAAGGCGCCGATCTCGTACGACAGGCCGAGCGCGTAACCGAGTTCCGCCAGCCCGAGACACCAGCCGATCGCCAGCAGGAAAATGTACTCGCGAATGGCATCGAAGCGATGGAACAGGTGCGTGATGACGTAGCGCGAAAAGACGAACGCGAACACCACGAACAGCGGCGCCGCGCCCAGGCTGATCAGCAGGTCCAGCCCGGGCGTGTCACCGCCGCCCGACCCCTGGATCAGCAGGAGAATGGCAATCGCGATCACGTCCTGCAGCAGCAGGATCGAGACGATGATCTCGCCCATGCGCTGATGATGCAGCGCCGAGGTCGGCAGCAGTTTGAGGCCAATGATCGTCGACGAGAACATCATCGCCGCCCCGATCAGTAC
>CAJXKK010000053.1 GCA_913055615.1 uncultured Ectothiorhodospiraceae bacterium | reverse complement strand
ATCACGCCGGAGCTGCTGGTCACGAACTATGTGCGGCGGCTGATCGAGTTCCCGGGCGCGCTGCAGGTGCTCGATTTCGCCGGCGGCGCGGTGCGGCTGGTGGGCGTGAAGGCGTTCTATGGTGGGCCGCTCGTCGGGCACGAGTTGCGCACGCTCAAAGAGCACATGCCCAACGTGGATAACCGCGTCGCGGCGATCTATCGCCAGGACCGGGCGATCATCCCGACCGGCGATACCGTGATCGAGGCCGATGACGAGGTGTTCTTCGTCGCGGCGCGCCGCAATATCCGGGCGGTCATGTCGGAGCTGCGGCGGCTCGACAAACCGGTCAAGCGGGTCATGCTGGCCGGCGGCGGCAATATCGGCCGTAATCTGGCCGAGCGGCTCGAGGAGGAATTCCGGGTCAAGCTGATCGAGGCGCATCCGGACCGGGCCCGGTATCTGGCGGAGACGCTCGAGCGCACGATCGTTCTCCACGGCGATGCGGCGGACCGCGAGCTGCTGCTGGAGGAGAACATCGATGATATGGATGTCTTCTGCGCGCTGACCAACGATGACGAGGCCAATATCCTCTCGGCGATGCTGGCCAAGCGCATGGGCGCGACCAAGGTGATGGCCCTGATCAACCGCCCGGCCTATGTGGATCTGGTCGAGTCCGGCATCGTCGACATCGCGATCTCGCCCCAGCAGGTGACGATCGGTTCACTGCTGGCCCATGTCCGCCGCGGCGATGTCGTGGCGGTGCACTCGCTGCGCCGCGGTGCCGCCGAGGCCATCGAGGCGATCGCCCACGGGGATCGCCACACCTCGAAGGTCGTCGGCCGGCGCATCTGCGAGGTGCCGCTGCCCAAGGGCACGACCATCGGTGCACTGGTGCGCGGCGATGAGGTGATCATCGCCCACGACGACGTCATCATCCACACCGAGGACCATGTGATCCTGTTCCTGATCGACAAGACCCGCATCCCGGATGTGGAGCGTCTGTTCCAGGTCAGCGTGACGTTCGTCTGATTCCGGCCCGCATCGATGCATTTCGCTGTCGTCCAGAAAATCCTCGGTGGCCTGCTGATCCTGTTCAGCACCACCATGCTGCCGCCGGCGCTGGTCGGGCTCGTCGATGGCGATGGCTCCTGGCTGGCGTTTCTGCAGTCGTTCGGGATCATCCTGCTGCTCGGTATCGTGGTGTGGCTGCCGGCTTCGCGGGCACGCCAGGGGCTGCGTCTGCGCGAAGGGTTCATCGTCGTGGCGCTGTTCTGGAGCGCTCTCGGTCTGGCGGGGTCCTTCCCGCTGATCCTGTCGACGGCGACCGACCTCTCGGTCACGGACGCCGCGTTCGAGGCGATCTCCGGGCTCACGACCACCGGGTCGACCGTGATCGTCGGTCTCGACGACCTGCCGCGCTCGATCCTGTTCTATCGCCAGCAACTGCAGTGGCTGGGCGGCATGGGCATCATCGTCCTCGCGGTCGCGATCCTGCCGATGCTCGGCATCGGTGGTATGCAGCTGTACCGGGCGGAGATGCCGGGGCCGGTGAAGGACAACAAGCTGACGCCGCGGATCGCCGAGACCGCCAAGGCGCTGTGGATCATCTACGTCGGCCTGACCGCCGCCTGCGCGATCGCGTATTGGCTTGCGGGCATGAGTCCGTTCGATGCCTTGGCGCACAGCTTCTCGACCGTCTCGATCGGAGGGTTTTCGCCGTATGACGCCAGTATGGGGCACTTCGACAGCGCCCTGATCGAGATGGTCGCGGTCGTGTTCATGGTACTGGGTGGTACGAACTTCGCCCTGCACTTCGCGGCGATGCGACGCCGGAGCCTCCAGCCCTACTCGCTCGACCCGGAGTTCGTCACGTATGTGAGGCTGCTGCTCGTGGTGTCGGTCATCACCGTCGGCTACCTCGGCCTGGAGAGTACCTTCGAGTCGTTCCCGGAAGCGGTCCACCACGGCATATTCCAGGTCGTATCGATCGCCACGACCACGGGCTTCACATCCGCGTCCTTCGCCGATTGGCCCGATTTCCTGCCGGTGCTGCTGATATTCGCGAGTTTTATCGGCGGCTGCGCGAGTTCGACCGGTGGCGGGCTGAAAGTCATCCGCGTGCTCCTGCTCTTCAAACAGGGGCGGCGCGAATTGACCCGCCTGGTGCACCCGCGTGCGCGGGTGGCGGTGAAGATCGGCAACAAGGCGCTCGATGATCAGGTCGTGCAGGGCGTATGGGGCTTCTTCGCCACGTATATCCTTTGTTTCGCCATCGGCATGCTGTTGCTGATGGCGGCTGGCCATGACCAGGTGACGTCGTTCTCGGCCATGGCCGCCACACTCAACAACCTGGGTCCGGGGCTCGGAGAGGTCGCTTCCAATTTCCGCTCACTGGACGCGTTTTCCAAGTGGGTTTTATGCGCGGCGATGCTGCTGGGGCGGCTGGAGATCTTCACGATACTGGTCTTGCTGACCCCTGATTTCTGGCGCCGGTGAGTATTCTGGCCCGCAGATCCATCGCTGGCGGGTGGTGGCCGTGAGCGTGCCAACGGCTTTGCCGGGGGTCGCCTATGCGCTCGGTTCGTTTGGCCTGTGGGGCCTGTTCCCGCTGTATTTCAAGGCCGTGTCTTCCGTCCCCGCCCCCGAGGTGCTGGCGCATCGCGTGGTCTGGTCCGTGGTCTTCGTCGGGCTGCTCCTGCTGCTGGTGCGCCAGTGGAGTACGGTCGGTGCGATCCTCCGCGACCCCGGCCGGCGTTCCCGTCTCCTCGTTTCCTCACTCCTGATCTCGACCAACTGGCTGATCTTTATCTGGGCGGTCGCCCACGATCGCGTACTGGAGGCGAGTCTGGGGTACTTCATCACGCCGCTGGTCAGCGTATTGCTCGGGCGCCTCGTCCTGGGCGAGCGCCTGTTCCGCCTGCAGTGGCTGGCGGTCCTGCTCGCCGGCATCGGGGTCACCTGGATGCTGATCGGGGTCGGGGTGGTGCCCTGGGTCGCGCTCGGGCTCGCCGCGACCTTCGGCAGCTACGGTCTGGCGCGCAAACTCGCGGACGTACCGGCCATCCCCGGCCTGTTTGTGGAGACGCTGATCGTCGGGCCGCCAGCGCTCGCCTGGCTCCTGTGGCTCGGGTTCGATGGCACCGGTGAGTTCGGGGTACACGGCTTCGGCTTCGATCTGCTGCTGATCGCGGCGGGTCTGGTGACTGCGACCCCGCTGATCCTGTTCGCGCAGGCGACACGCCGGCTGCGTCTCGCATCCGTCGGCCTGTTCCAGTACATCGTGCCGACCATGCAGATGCTGCTGGCCGTGTTCCTGTTCGGCGAGGTTTTTACCCCGCAGCACGCGATCACCTTCGGTTGCATCTGGATCGGTCTCGGGTTGTATTCGTACAGTGCCTTCGATGGGCGCGAGCGCGCGAGTGGAGTCGTACGATGAGTCGAATCGAGCAGTTCGAGAAGATGCTGGCGAGTGGGCAGGACGGCCCGCTGGTGCGGTTTTCCCTGGGGAATGAGTACCTCGCCGCGGACGAACCGGCGCGGGCGGCGGAGCATCTGCGGGTGGCCGTCAACCACGATCCGGACTACTCCGCCGCCTGGAAGGCGCTCGGCACCGCACTCGACCGGGCCGGCGACGACTCGGCGGCGATGGCGGCCTGGCGGGACGGGATCGAGGCCGCCGAACGCCGCGGCGATAAACAGGCGGCGAAGGAGATGCGCGTCTTTCACCGGCGGATCGAGAAACGCAGGACATGAGCGGACCGCCGCGCGAGCTGTTGCGGCCCCGGCATTGGCCCAGTTGGCTGGGTCTCGGGCTGCTGAGCCTCGGCCTGCTGCTGCCACGGCGCTGGCGCGACGCGATCGCCGCGCGTGTTGGCGATCGGCAGTACCGGCGGCATGTGAAGGCGCGCGAGACGGTCGAGCTCAATCTGACCTGCTGCTTCCCGGACTGGAGCGAGGACGAGCGCCGCCGGGTGGCCCGAGAGCACTTCCGGTCGTACGCGCGGGCGATCGCCGACCAGCCGCTGTCGTGGTGGGATCTCTCCGGACGCCGCGTCCCGCGTCGTTGCCGCGTGACCGGTCTGGAGCATCTGCAGGCGGCGCACGCGGAGGGGGCGGCGGTTATCCTTCTGAGTCCCCATATCACGGCGGTCGATTTCGGCGGCCTCGCGCTGACCCCGCACGCCGATCTGTCCACCATGGTCAACCGACTGGACAACCCTGTTCTGCAGTGGGCCGTGCATCTGGGCCGAGCCCGCCACGGCAACGTATTCCTGCGCGAGGACGGTCTGCGGCCGGTGGTCCGGGCTTTGCGGGCGGGCGCGGTTTTTTACTACATGCCGGACGAGGACCTCGGGCCGCGCGACAGCGTGTTTGCGCCGTTCTTCGGCATGGAGAAGGCGACCCTGACTTCCCTTGGCCGGCTCGCCCGTCTGGCGCGGGCGAAAGTGGTCCCCATCATGGCCTGCTACAACGTCGAACAGCGCCGCTACGAGGTGAATCTGCGACCGGCGCTGTTCGATTTCCCGAGTGGCGATGACGACGCCGATGCACGCGTGATGAACGCCGCGCTGGAAGAGAGTATCCGGCAATGCCCGGCGCAGTATCTGTGGAACCAGCGCCTGTTTCTCAGCCGCCCCGATGGCAGCCGTATGGCCTATCCGAAACGCGCCCGCCGGCGTTGATCGCCAATGGGGCCGTCACTCTGGTGGCTCACTCCGTCATCGCCGGCTGCGCTTCCGCCTTCTTCTCCGCATTGCGCTGCCGAAAGCGCTGGTAGTTCCACATGTACTGGGCGGGGGCCAGCGCGATGGCCCGCTCGGTTTCGCGGTTGATCCGGGTCGCGGCCACTCGCGCATCGTCGTCGGCGATGTCTTCGCCCGCCGGCCAGATATGCATGGCGAAGCCGCCTTCCGGACGCCGCAGCATTGCAACGAACAGGACGCTGGCACCGCTGCGGGCTGCCAGCCGCGACAGCAGGGTCATGGTCAGCGCCGGTTGCCCCATGAACGGGGCGTAGACGCCCTGGCCGCCGCGTGGCTGTTGATCCGGCAGGACACCGATCGCCTCGCCCTTGCGCAGGGCACGGTGCAGCGCGCGTATACCACTGCCATCGGTCGGTACCGGAATGGAGCCCAGCCGCTCCCGGCCGCGCCGGATCGCCCGGTCGAGGGCCTCGATCCGCGGTGGCCGGTACAGCACGGTCAGTGGGGCGCAACTCGCGACATACGAGCCCGCGAGCTCCCACGCGCCGATATGCGGGGTGGCGAAAATAATGCCTCGGCGCTCGTGCCGGGCCTGATCGACGTGCTCGAGCCCATGCACCTCGCGTACGAGTTGTAGCACCCGCTGCTGGGAGCGCTGCCAGAACCACGCCGCCTCGGTGAAGGTGCGGCCGGTCTCGATCAGGCTGGTGCGGAGCAGTTTTCGCCGCCAGGCGGGGGACCGGTCCGGATAGCAGCGGTCGATGTTCGCCCGGGAGTGGATGCGGCTGCGATTGGGCAGGTACCACAGCAGCAGACCGAACCCGGTGCCCAGGGCCCGATTCAGCCGGAACGGCAGGGCGCCCATGCACCACAGCATCGCGCGGGCGAGTTGCGCTTTCATCGATGGCCGGGCCAATAGCGTAGCGGGGAGAGCATGGGGCTTTACCGTAGACGCCGGGACCCCTGACGGCAATATGCGTTCGCGTCGCAAGGGGGTGGTTCCGCAAAAAAAAGCCCGGCGATAAGCCGGGCCAGCGCCGTCCGATGGCGCGAGGTGAAGCGGTGACGTTGTCCAGACGCTGCTGTCCTTACGGACCCTCCATGGGGGACGTCCCTGTCCCGTGCGATCATCCGCTGATCGCTTCCCTCGCTCGGCCGTCGTGGCCGCGTATTCCTTAACCCCCGCGGGTCTGCATCCTTTCGGGGGGATCCGGCCCCTTTTTTGTTCGCTTCCTGCGAGTCGTCCTCTGACGGCTCATACGATCCCATGTGCGCCCGAGGGCGTCATGTCCTGATGGACCATAATCCATCGTCCGCATTGCGGACATCTTTTGTAGGATATGTCCTACAGAGCGCAATAGTTGCATGCGCGCGATCGTGTGCGGACGATACCGGCATGGCGTGCCGGCGTCCGGCCCGGTGCCGTGTCAGGGGGGGGGTGCATGATCGCTTTGCTGCAGCGGGTGACCGGGGCCTCGGTCGTCGTCGATGACGCCACGGTCGCCCGTATCGATAGCGGCCTGCTGGTGCTCGTCGGGGTCGAACGCGGCGACACCGGCGACCAGGCCAAGCGTTTGGCCGAGCGCCTGCTCGGTTATCGCGTATTCCCCGACGAGGAGGGCCGAATGAACCTCGGGGTTCGCGATATCGGTGGCGCACTGCTGCTGGTGCCGCAGTTCACCCTGGCTGCGGACACCGCAAAGGGCATGCGGCCGGGTTTCGGGTCAGCCGCCGATCCCGACACCGGTTCGGCCCGCTTCGAGGAACTCGTGGGGCATGCACGCGCCGGTGGCGTTCCCGTGGAGCCCGGCGTGTTCGGCACCCACATGCAGGTGCAGCTGGTCAACGACGGCCCGGTCACCTTCCATTTGCGGGTGCCGCCATCCGCGAACTGAGGCGTTTGCTCCGGCGGGCGGTGCCGGGCCCATAGCCGAAATGTTGGGCGAACGCCTTGGCGAACAGTCGATCGCGAGGTCGTGCTGCTCGCGACCAGCGTCGAGAACCGCTGTCACTTCTGCGTTGCCGCCCATTCGGGACGCCCCAAACAGGCCGGCATGGAAGAGACCGTCCTCGACGCGCTGCGTGCCGGTGGCAAGCTGCCGGACGCCCGCCTCGATGCCTTGGCCCCTGGCCCTTGGCCCTGCCGCCTGACCGGTGGCCTTCAGTAGCCCCGGCGCAGTATCATTGCTCCCCCTGCTGCCGGAACCGCGTCATGTCCGCACGAATCGCCGAAGTCAGTCGCGACACCCTCGAGACGCGGATCCGCGTGCGCGTCGATCTCGATGGCACGGGCGAGCAGGATCTGCGGATCGGCGTGCCCTTCCTTGAGCACATGCTCGCGCAGATCGCGCGCCACGGCCTGATCGATCTGACCGTTGAGGCTGAGGGCGATCTGGAGATCGATGCGCACCACACGGTCGAGGACGTCGGCATCGTCATCGGGCAGGCCGTCGCCCAGGCGCTCGGCGATCGCCGCGGGATCGCCCGTTATGGCCACGCCTACGTGCCGCTGGACGAATCGCTGTCGCGTGTGGTGCTCGATTTCTCCGGACGGCCGGGCCTGTTCTTCAACGCGACGTTCCATCGCCCGCGCGTGGGCGATTTCGACGTCGATCTCGTGCGCGAGTTCTTCCAGGGTTTCGTCAATCATGCCCGTGCGACGGTGCATGTCGACAATCTGCGCGGCGACAACGTGCACCACATGATCGAGACGATCTTCAAGGCCTTTGGCCGGGCGTTGCGCAACGCCGTAGAGGCGGATCCGCGCGCGGGCGATGTGATGCCCTCCACCAAAGGCAGCCTCTGACGCGGTGACTTCCCGAATGGCCGAATCCTTCCTCCGCCGTCGGTTTGCGGCGCCGCTGCCGGGTGTGTCCTGAGATGGGCACGATCGCGGTCGTCGACTATGGCATGGGCAACCTGCGTTCCGTGGCCAAGGCGCTGGAACATGTCGCGCCGAAAGGGGCGCGCGTGCGCATCACCGATCGGGCGGACGACATCACCGGCGCCGAGCGGGTCGTATTCCCGGGGCAGGGCGCCGCGCGCGACTGCATGCGCGCGATCGACGCGCACGGCCTGCGCGAGCCGCTGCTGGAGGCCGCGCGGACCCGACCGTTTTTCGGCATGTGCATGGGCCTGCAGGTGTTGCTGGCGCACAGCGAGGAGAACGGCGGGACCGACTGCCTGGGCCTCTTCCAGGGCACCGTGCGCGCGTTCCCGCGGGACCTGCATGACGGCCACGGCCGTCGTCTGAAGATCCCGCACATGGGCTGGAACAGCGTGCACCGCACACGTGCCCATCCGCTCTGGAACGGGATCGCGGAGACGGCGTGTTTCTATTTCGTGCATGGTTATCACGCGGCGCCGGAGGAACCCGATGTCGTCGCGGGTACCACCGACTATGGACGGCGCTTCTGTTCCGTGCTCGCCGACGCCAACCTGTTCGCATGCCAGTTTCACCCGGAGAAGAGTTCCCGTGACGGTCTGCGGCTGCTGAAAAATTTCGTTGAATGGTCGCCGTGACCAACCCACGGCCGTCCGGAGGCAGTGACCGATGCTGATGATCCCCGCGATCGATCTCAAGGAAGGCCGCTGCGTGCGTCTGCGCCAGGGGCGGATGAACGAGGACACCGTGTTCTCGCATGATCCGGTCGCCGTCGCGCGCCGCTGGTATGAGGCGGGTGCGCGTCGCCTGCATCTGGTCGATCTCGACGGCGCTTTCGCGGGCTCCCCCCGTCATGCGGAGGTGATCTCGGAGATCGCGACGGCGCTCCCCGGACTACCGCTGGAGGTGGGCGGCGGCATCCGCGACATGTCGACGATCGAGGCCTATCTCGACGCCGGTGTCAGCTGGGCGATCATCGGCACCCAGGCAGTCCGCGATCCGGACTTCGTGCGCGAGGCCTGCGAGCGTTTCCCGGGCCATATCATTGTCGGCCTGGACGCGCGCGACGGCCGTGTGGCCGTCGAGGGCTGGGCCGAGGGATCGAAACTCGACGCGGTCGACTTCGCCCGGCGCTTCGCCAAGTCCGGTGTCAGTGCCATTATCTATACGGATATCGGCCGTGACGGCATGCTCCAGGGCGTCAACGTCGATGCCACCGTGCGCATCGCCCGCGCGGCGGGCGTGCCCGTCATCGCCTCCGGCGGCATGAAGAGCCTCGAAGACGTCCGCGCCCTCGCCGAGGCCCGCCAACCCGGCATCACCGGCGCCATCCTCGGCCGCTCCATCTACGAGGGCACCATCGACCTCACCGAGGCCCAGCAACTCGCCGATGCCCTGGCGCTACAGGCCGTTTGATCGAATGCGAGAACCACAGATGGACACAGATGGACACAGAGAAAAGCGAGGCATCGGGCTTGCTGATGGTGTGCGTGGAATTTTCCCTCGGCGGCTGATTCCGCGTGAGCGCATCCCGGAATTCATCTGTGTTCATCTGTGTTCATCTGTGGTTCCCGGTTTTTCGCTCACCGGGATCCCGTCCTGATGGCTCTCGCGAAACGCATCATTCCCTGCATGGACATCGACGCCGGCCGGGTCGTGAAGGGGGTGAAGTTCGAGTCGATACGGGATGCGGGGGATCCGGTGGAGATCGCGCGGCGGTATGATGCCGCCGGTGCCGACGAGCTGTGTTTCCTCGACATTACCGCCTCGAGCGACGAGCGCGCGGCGCTGGTGCATGTCGTCGAGCAGGTCGCCGCGGAGGTTTTCATCCCGCTGACCGTGGGTGGCGGCATCCGCAGTGTCGATGATGTGCGTACGATGCTGAACGCGGGGGCGGACAAGGTCTCGATCAATACGGCGGCGGTGCATGAGCCCGAGCTTGTGCGGCGCGCGGCCGAGTGGGTCGGTTCCCAGTGCATCGTGGTGGCGATCGACGCGAAGCAGGTCGGTGAGGACCCGGCCCGCTGGGAGGTGTTCACCCATGGCGGGCGCCGCGCCACGGGGCTGGACGCCGTCGAGTGGGCGCGCAGGATGGTGGCGCTGGGCGCGGGCGAGCTCCTGCTCACCAGCATGGACCGCGATGGCACCAAAGCGGGTTTCGATAACCCGCTGACACGCGCGGTCAGCGATGCGGTGAGCGTGCCGGTGATCGCCTCGGGCGGCGTCGGTACGCTGCAGCACCTGTGCGACGGCGTGACCGAGGGTCATGCGGATGCCGTGCTGGCCGCGAGCATTTTCCATTTCGCCGAATACACCATCGCCGAGGCCAAGGCCGAGATGGCGCGTCAGAGGATCCCCGTCCGACCCGTGCCCGACGCTGTGATAGAGTCCGCCCATGACTGAAGACACGCTGCAAAGGCTCGGGGCAACGCTCGCCGAGCGCAGGCATGCCGACCCCGACGATTCGTATACGGCGGCGCTGGTTCAGGGTGGAACGGAGCGTATCCTGAAGAAGGTCGGCGAAGAGGCCACCGAGGTCGTGATCGCCGGCGGCGGTCATGATGATGCCGCGCTGGTCCACGAAGTGGCCGACCTCTGGTACCACACGCTGGTCCTGCTCGCCGCGCGCGGGCTCGGGCCTCAGGATGTTCTGACGGAACTGGAGCGCCGCGCCGGCGTGTCCGGTCACACCGAAAAAGCGGCTCGCAAGGGCTGAAGCGCTGGAGCAAACGTTATGTCTCCGAGTATCTGGCAACTGTTGATCGTGCTGGCCATCGTGCTGGTGCTGTTTGGTGCGAAACGCCTGCGCAGTCTCGGGACCGACCTGGGCGGTGCGGTCAAGGGCTTCAAGCAGTCCATGCGCGAGGGTGAGGAAGACGAGCCGAAGGACGAGCACAAGGACGACGGCGAGGCCGGGTCGGGGCGGCTCGGCAGCAAGGATGACACCTCGGGCGATCATCGCTTCGAGGGCGAGCGTGAAAGCGAAGACGCCGGCTCACGCAAGTAATCCGCACGGTCGTGATCGGCACTTCGATGGCCCAGCCGTGGGTCTTCACCGTTGCCGTTCCACTGACTGGGGCGCTCGCGTCGGCATCGCCACCCCGATGACGACCATGCGAGCGCGCCGGTCGACCGGAACCGATCCAATCGCCGATCGTCACGGCCACTGATCCGGGCCTGGTCCGCATACACCCATGTTCGATATCGGTTTCTGGGAAATCCTGTTGATCGGCGTCGTGACGCTGCTGGTGGTCGGCCCGCAGCGCCTGCCCGGCGTGGCCGTGTTCGCCGGTCACTGGATCGGCCGCATCCGGCGTTTCGTGCGCAACATGCGCGACGAGATCAACGAGGAACTCGAGACCGAGCACCTCAAGAGCCTGTTGGCGGAACAGAATCGCGAGATCAACGAGCTCCGGCGTGACGTGGACGCGGTGCGCGGCGACACCGAGCGTTCGGTTCGCGAGGCAGGGGACTCGGTGCGCGAGGC
The DNA here is from genome assembly GCA_913055615.1 of uncultured Ectothiorhodospiraceae bacterium. Taxonomy (GTDB): domain Bacteria; phylum Pseudomonadota; class Gammaproteobacteria; order XJ16; family Halofilaceae; genus Halofilum. The sequence goes on along the minus strand of CAJXKK010000053.1, from coordinate 404 downwards.
CGGGGACTCGGTGCGTGAGGCCGAGGAACAGGTGCGTCAGGCCGATCCGGGCGCTTCGCACGCAGACAACGAAGCCGATTCATCGACGCAGGCGTCCACCGGGGCAGCCCACGGTAACCGGGGTGATACCGGGGATCGCGAAGAGGGCACGCGATGAGCACGCCGCAGACCGATCGAGGCGAGGAAGCGGATCAGGAGGGCGGCGGTTTCCTGTCGCACCTGTTCGAACTGCGCACGCGCCTGCTGCGCATCGTGCTGTGCGTGGCGATCATCTTCGGGGTGCTGTTCCCGTTCTCGGAGACGCTCTACAACTGGCTCGCAGGCCCTCTGCTCGTGCACATGCCCGAGGGCACGAGCATGATCGCGATCGACGTCGCCTCGCCGTTCCTGATCCCGTTCAAGCT
>CAJXKK010000052.1 GCA_913055615.1 uncultured Ectothiorhodospiraceae bacterium | reverse complement strand
GCTGTAACTTCCCATGCAACACCTCCCATATCCCGATCGGGTAAAGTGTTGCACTGCAAAGTTGAGACCAGCTGTGTCCATCTGTGTTCATCTGTGGTTCTCATTCCGGTGTCAGGAACGCCAGGCTCTCAGCGAAGCTCCGGGGAGCCATAAATGCCGCGCGGCAGCATTCGTATCCATTCGTGGTTCTCTTCAAACTAGTGGATGACACAGAAATGTCGAAGCAACTGCAGATTGTTACGCCGGTAGACGGCTCGGTATACGCCGAACGGCCACTGGCCTCGGCGGACGAGGCGCGGGCCGCGGTCGAGCGGGCGGAGAAGGCACAGAAGGCGTGGCGCGAAACGCCGATCGCGGAGCGGCAGCGGATCCTTTCCGATGGGGTCGACCGTATGATCTCGGAGAAGGAGTCGATCGCCGAGGAGCTGGCCTGGACCATGGGCCGGCCGGTCTCGGCGGGGCCCGGCGAGGTCGGTGGTTTCGAGGAACGCGCACGCTACATGATCGAGGCCGCCCCCGAGGCGCTCAAGGATATCGTACCGGCGGAGAAGGACGGATTCCGGCGCTATGTGCGGCGTGAACCGGTCGGTGTCGTCCTGACCGTGGCGCCCTGGAATTACCCCTACATGACCGCCGTGAATTCAATCTGGCCGGCGCTCGCCGCGGGCAATGCGGTGATCCTCAAGCACGCGGCCCAGACAGTGCTGGCCGCGGAGCGCATGGCACGAGTGCTGGCCGGGGCGGGGCTGCCCGACGGGGTCTTCCAGGCGCTGCACATGGACCACGCCATCGCCGCGGCCGTGATGCAGGCGCCGCCGGTGCGCATGGTGTGTTTCACGGGCTCCGTGGGCGCCGGTCACACGGTACAGCGGACGCTGGCCGAGGCCGATGGATTCCCCGGTGCCGGGCTGGAACTCGGCGGCAAGGACCCGGCCTATGTCCGCGCCGATGCCGATATCGGGCACGCGGCGGCGGGCATCGCCGACGGCGGCTTCTTCAACTCGGGTCAATCCTGCTGCGGCATCGAGCGCGTCTACGTGCATGCGTCGGTGTATGACGAGTTCGTCGAACGCCTGTGCACCGAGGTCCGTGGCCTGAACCTCGGCAACCCGCTGGAACCGGCGACGTCCCTCGGACCGATGGTCAAACCGGAGGCGGCGGATTTCGCCCGCGGCCAAGTCAATGACGCCGTCGCAGCCGGCGCGCGCGCGCTGATCGATCCGGCGGAATTCGCCGCGGACGGTGGCGCCTACATGGCGCCGCAGGTGGTGGTCGATGTGGATCATTCGATGCGCGTGATGACCGAAGAGACCTTCGGTCCAGTCGTCGGGGTGATGAAGGTTCACGACGACGACGAGGCCATCGAGCTCATGAACGACAGCGAGTACGGCCTGACCGCCGCGATCTGGACGCGCGATGTCGACGCCGCTGACCGGCTCGGCCAGCGCATCGAGACCGGTACCGTCTACATGAACCGCTGCGACTATCTCGATCCGGCACTCGCCTGGACCGGGGTCAAGCACACCGGCCGCGGCTGCACATTGTCCGTCGTTGGCTACGAATCACTGACTCGGCCCAAGAGCTTCCATCTACGCCTGAATAACTGAGGGGACCATTGATGAACACATTCGAGCCCGCACAAGTGACCGCCAACTGGGGTTTCCCCACCGACATCAAGGTCGGCCCCGGCCGGCTGTCGGAATTGCCGGAGATCTGCCGCGAACTCGGTTTCCAGCGGCCACTGCTGGTCACCGACCCGGGCGTGAAAGACCTGCCGATGATCGGCGAGGCCATGGACGCGCTGAACAACGCGGGCCTGCCGGTGGCGCTGTTCGCCGATATCCGCGGTAATCCGAACGGCGCCAACGTCGATGCCGGCGTCGAGGTCTTCCGTTCGGGCCACCACGACAGCGTGATCGCGTTCGGCGGCGGCAGCGCGCTCGATGCGGCCAAGGCGATCGCCCTGATGGTCGGCCAGGAGCGGCCGATCTGGGACTTCGAGGACGTCGGCGACAACTGGAAGCGAGCCCACGCCGACGGCATCGCGCCCTGTGTCGCGATCCCGACGACCGCGGGTACCGGTTCCGAGGTGGGCCGCGCGTCCGTGATCACCAACGACGAGACCCACCGCAAGATGATCATCTTCCACCCGCGCATGCTGCCGGCGGCGGTGATCCTCGATCCGGAGACGACGGTCGGCCTGCCGCCGCAGATCACCGCGGCGACCGGGATGGATGCCCTGAGCCACTGCTTCGAGGCCTGGTGCGCGCCCGGTTTCCATCCAATGGCGGATGGCATCGCGCTGGAGGGCCTGCGCCTGATCGGCACCGCCCTGCCCCGCGCCTATGACGACGGCAAGGACATCGAGGCGCGCACACACATGCTGGCCGCCGCCAGCATGGGTTCGACAGCCTTCCAGAAAGGCCTGGGCGCGGTACACGCGATCTCGCATCCGGTGGGCGCGATCTACCACACCCATCATGGGCTGACGAACGCGGTCATGCTGCCGTACGTGATGCGTTTCAACCACGCGGCGATCGCCGACCGCATGGGGCCGGTCGCGCAGGCGCTCGGTCTGGTCGACACGTCATTCGACGCGGTCTTCAACTGGGTGCTGCAGTTCCGCGAGCGGCTTGGCGTGCCGCATACGCTGGCAGACCTCGGTGTCGACGATAACCGCGCCGACGAGATCGGCCGACTTGGCGAGATCGATCCACCGGCGGCGAAGAACCCGGTACCCGTAAAGGCCACCGACCTGGAAAGCATCTTCGTCCAAGCCGTGAACGGTCGCCTCTGACCCACACGCTCCCCCTCACGAAAATGCGCACCCTCGTAGCCCGGATGCAGCCAGCCGGGCTCCGGGACGCTGGTCGAGAACCTCCCCGGATTCCGCTGCGCTGCATCCGGGCTACGGTCCTGAGCACCATAAGTCTGCACAGTGTGAGTTTCCGGTTCATCGGATCATCCCTTATTGTTTGCATGATCCCGCATGGCCCGCCGATACAAGCCGGGCAGGCCGCCTCCCCAGCGTCGAGATCGGGTTTGAGGGCACCGGAGTGCACGGAAACGCGCGTGTTTTGGACCCGGGGCACCATTAACGGGGACAATGCTCCATCCGCCCGCTGTACTGGAGCACCTGCCCGATGGACGCGACCGCGTTGCTGTACAACCCCGTGGTACTGACGATCTCAGCGCTGGCGATCCTGCTGTTGTTCTGGCTGGTGTTGCGCGCGCGACGCCGTCAGGCCGCGCCGCCGTATATACGCCGCCCGGCGGTGCTGGCCGCGCCCGACAGAGCCCTGCTCTGCGGCCTGCAGCATGCCGCCGGCGAGCAGGCGATCGTTCTGGTCAAGGTACCGCTGCGCAACGCGCTCGCCCCCCGCGGTACACTGCGGCGCGGCCAGAAACGCAAGGCACTCGCCAGACTCGGTGATCGCCGCTTCGATTTCCTGCTATGCGCGCCCGACGATACCCGGCCGCTGGTGGCGATTATGAGCGAGGGGGAGACCGACCAGCGCCGCCAGAGGTCACGCCAGTTCATCGACGATGCCTGCGCGGCGGCCGGCCTCGGCCTGATGCGCCTCGACCCGGAGCAGCGCCACTCCGTGGAGGCGCTGCACGATGCCCTGCGGCACTGGCTGGAACCCGCCCCCACCGACCCGCGCGCGGACCCGTTGCTCGAGGGGCGCCAGGAGCCGATCCTGGACCTGCCGGAGGACGATTGACCGTCAGCCGGATGACGTCCCGCCCGTTTCTCACGCCAAGACGCAGGCTTCGCGAAGCGGACCCATAGCGGGCCATGCGGATCAACCCTGCCTGGCACTGGCACGACGGCGCTCGTTGACTGGAGTCTGGCCGTACCGGCCACGGTACGCGCGGGAAAAATACGCCGCCGAACCGAACCCGCAGGCCACGGCCACCTCGTTCACCTGCAGGTCTCCATAGCGCAACAGATGCCGGGCGCGTTCGAGCCGCAGCCGGAGATACCAGCGCTGGGGCGGCTCACCAAGATGGCGCTTGAACAATCGCTCCAGGCGCCGCCGGCTCAGATTACACGCCGAGGCCAGGGCGTCGAGGGGCAGCGGATTCTCGATATGGGCCTCCATCGTCTCCGTCGCCCGCACGAGATCGGGGTCCGAGGTGCCGACGCGCGTATCCGCCGCCATCCGCTGATGGGCGCCGGCGGATCGGATTTCGGTGTGCAGGAACTGGTCGGCGACGTCGGCGGCGACCGTCCCTCCATGGTGGAGCCCGATCAGGTACAGCATCAGGTCCATACCGGCGGTGGCGCCGGAGCACGTGAAGATCGGGCCATCGATCTCATAGAGTGAGTCGCGGGCATCGATGTCGAACCAGCGCTCGCGGAAGGCCTCGAGCGTTTCCCAGTGGAGCGTGACGCGGCGGCCGGGGAGCAGCCCCGCTTCGGCGAGCACGACCGCACCCGTCTCGAACCCGCCGAGCTCGGCCCCTTGCCGGTATAGCCGCCGCAGCCATCGATACAGCGGCTGGCTGACCGCGGCCAGCGGATCGTAACTGGCGAGCACGCTCAGGCACGGGAAATGATCGATCGCCTCGATCCCGGCCTCCGGCGCGATCGGGATGCCGTTACTGGCGGCGACCGGCGCGCCATCGACCGAGAAGAAATGCCAGCTGTAGGCGCTATAGCCGAGTGTGCGGTTCGCGCCCCGCAGCGGCTCGATCGCCGACAGGAGTCCAATCAGCGAGAATTTCGGCAGCAGCAGAAAACCGATCCGCCGGGGGCTTTCCGCCTCATGGGGCTGCAGCATGGAACTCCGGATCCCGCTCGACATCATTGACCCATCCTGCCGCCAGTCGGCAATAAAAGACAAGAGCAGCCCCGCCGCCGCCTCTATGATGAGGCCCGTTCACGCTGAGAAAGGAGGATTGCTCATGACCGCAACAGCGACTCGTACCGAGGTCGCGAATGGCCGCCTCACGGTTGCGCTGCGCGACGGATCGGTGCGCGAACTGCATCCGCTGTGGCTGCGCGAGCGCTGCCCCTGTGCCGAATGCCACGATCCAAAGACCGGCCAGCGTCTGCTCGACGCCTGGTCGCTGCCGCTGGACACCGCGGTGACCGATGCGCAGGCCGATGGCGACCGCATCGAGGTGACATTCTCCGACGGTCATGTCGCGCCCTTCGCGCTGGATGCGCTGGAGGCGGCACTCGCCACGCGCAAGCGAGACGAACGCGACGACATCGTCACCTGGGATGCGAGCCTCGACCCGATTCCCGAGGCCGACTGGTCGGTGGCAAAGGACGACAGCGCGGCGCTCTACGATATGCTCGAGCAGCTGCGGCGCCACGCGTTCGTCGTCGTGCGCAACGTAGCGCCGGAGATAGACGCCGTTACCGAGGTCGTCGAGCGCATCGGACCGATGCGCCGCACCAACTGGGGCGGCGTGGCCGACGTCAAGGCCATCCCCGACGCGTTCGACCTGACCATGACGACCCGGGCCCTCGAGCCGCATACGGATAATCCCTACCGCGAGCCCGTGCCCGGCTACATCTTCCTGCACTGCCTGGTCAACGATGCCGAAGGCGGCGATTCGACCGTGACCGATGGCTTCCGGATCGCCGAGGAAGTGCAGCGGACCGCCCCGGAAGAGTTCGAGGCACTGACGCAGGTGCGACCGGATTTCACGTACGTCGATGACGACACGATCCTGGAGAACAGTGGTCCACTGATCGAACTCGACGACCGCGGGCGCGTGCGCCAGGTGCGCATGTCCAACCGCACGGATGCCGTCGACGCCGGGGACCCCGATCTGCTCGATCGCTACTACCGCGCACGCCGCCGGATGACCGACCTGGTCAACGATCCGGCCTTCCAGCTCCACTTCAAGCTGGAACCGGGCGACCTGCTGATCATGGACAACTACCGGCTGTTTCATGGCCGCGCCGGCTACAAGCCCGGCACCGGGCACCGCCACATGCGCCAGTGCTACATGGACCGCGACAGCGTCGGCAGCCGCCGCAAGGTCCTCGCCCGCGAACACGGGCAGCGCTGATCAGCCGGTCCGCGCGACACCAACACCCCGTTTTGGCAGTACCGCCCGGTGTCTCCCGCCGGGCGGATTTTTTTGTTCCATCAAGTTTGTTCGGGGAAGGCGCATCTCGCGGAGCCGCAGAGGAAGATCATTATCTCGCCAAGACGCCAGGCGCGCCAAGAAAAGGCGAAATGGATCAATTCCGCGTGTATTGCTGTGCGCCCGTGGTTGGCAGGGCGGTCGCGTGCAGCGCTAGGAGCCTGTCCGGGTAACCATGTACCTACTGCGCGCGTACCACAGCGGCGTCTTTCCGCGATCGCTCAACTCACATGGCACCCACCATGCTCGTTTCACGATCGCGAAAATACACTCGCTGTGCCACGCGCTCGCTACGGCGCAGATTTCCCGGACAGGCTCCTAGTGGGCCATGCGGATTTTTCGGTAATGCTCGGCGCCTTGGTGAGAGGCGCCTTTTATTACGCGTGCACATGCTCCCCGAACGGCTCACGCGCGAAGATGCGGCACAGCATGGGCTCGAAGAATTCGAGCGGCAGGTTTTCGTAGGCCGGGTCGAAGCAGTTCTGGTCGTAGTGATACGTGAACTCTTCCGTGCGGTCGAAATACGGGCTGTCGCGAAAGGCCTCGCGGGCGTGACGGTCGCCGCCCAGGTGGTGGGCGTAGTAGTACATCTGGAAGGCGCCGTGGTGCTTCACCATCCAGTAGTTCGCCTCGGATACGTGCGGGCGCAGGATCGCCGCGGCATATTCGCTGTGATTGTCGGGCGACAGATGATCGCCCATGTCGTGCAGCAGTGCGCAGACAACGTACTCTTCGTCCTTGCCATCATGGTAGGCGCGCGTCGCGCTCTGGATGACGTGTTCAAGGCGATCGATCTGGTAGCCCTCGAACGACCCGGAGAGCGCGTGCAGTTCTTTCATGATGTTGTCGACCAGCGATTCCTTCTGCTGCTCGGCGAGGCGGTCCAGGAACTCATAGTCCGCCCGGGTACCGTCTTCCATGCGCGTAAAGGCCACGGTCTGCATCGTTGTACCTCCAGTCGTGTTCGGTTTCGGGATCAAGCGGGGTACTGTACGGATCCAAACACGCGCCTGTTTGCCGGATCGCGCCGAACAGCGGCGTGCCAGGGCAAAGGTGGCAATATGTAGGCCGGCTTTGCGCGGCGCCGCGGCGGTGGATACCGGTCGTGGCGCATCACCGCGCAACGCCGGCATCCCCCGGCGGCCGATGATCGTGGATGCCGGAAACGCAACGGGCGCCGGGGAAAGCCGGCCTACATACGTTGCTTTTCGCTCTACCGCCCCAGACAATGCCGCGCGCGTTCGCCTTCGGCGAAACGCGCCAACGGTCATGCCTCGGTGGTGAACATGCGCGCCTCATCGAGGCGAACGAGCGTCGGCGCGCGGCGGTTGGCCGCGGCCGTGAGCACCTCCGGCAGCTGCTCGATCCCGGTGGGCGCTTCAAAGGCGTAACCATAGGCTTTGGCGAGCGCCTCGAAATCCGGTGCGAACAGATCCACGCCGATCGGCGTCACGTGCTCGGCCTCCATTGCCACCCGGATCTCGCCGAAGCCGGCGTTGTTCCACAGCAGCACGATGACGGGGCGGTCCTGGTCGCGGATCGAGGCGATCTCGCCGAGGGTGTAGTGCAGGCCGCCGTCGCCGACGATACACACGATCGGGCGCTCGGGCGCCGCCAGCGCGGCGCCCAGCGAGGCCGGCAGGGCGTAACCGAGGGTCCCGTAACCGGTCGCTGAATTGAACCAGCTGTTGGCGCGTTTGGCGGCGAAATACAGATTCCCCGCGTAAATCGGATGCGTCGAATCACCGACCAGGACCGCCTCCGGCAGTGTATCCCGGACGGTCTCGAGGAACGCGATACCGCGCTGCATCGGCGCGTCGAGGCTGCGCCTGGCGGCGTCACGCGTCCGCTCCGCGCGGCCGGCGCCATCAGGCCCTCGCACCGTTTCACCCCGCACGCCTTCCAGCAGCGCGGGAAGCGTGATTTCCGCATCGCCGGTCAGTGGTACATCGGCGACGCGCGGCTGGGTCATCTGCACCGGATCGATATCGGCGCGGATCAACGACCCCGGCAGGTCCGGCATGCCGCGTTCATACATATCGTAATCGGTGGGCCCCAGTTCGGTGCCGACGGCAAGGATGGCGTCGCTCGCCGCCATCAATTCCCGGACTGCCTCCAGTGACGGGCTCGCCGGCACGGCCAGTGGATGCTCCGGCGGCAGCAGGCCGCGGCCGTTGACGGTCATGACCACCGGCGCATCGAGCCGCTCGGCAAGCGCGCGCAGTCCGGACTGTGCCCGGGTCGCGCCGCCACCGGCGAGGATCAGCGGGCGTTCCGCGCCCGCGAGCCGGCTTACGGCATCGGCGATAAGTCCGGGTGCCGGCTGGATGCGGGCCGGCACGGCGGGTGCGGATGGCGCGCCCGGCGGCGGCGCTTCGTGCCATAGATCGAGCGGGATCTCGATATGGACCGGGCGCGGGCGCTCCCCCGTGAACACCGCGAACGCGCGGTCGAGCGCGGCGGGCAGATCGGCGAGCGAATGCAGCGTCTGGCTGAATGCGCTCACGCCGGCCGCCAGCGCCCGCTGATCCCGCAGTTCGTGGAGTTGGCCCAGGCCGCGCCGGAGATGGCGTCGATCGGAGACGCTCGAGAGCACGAGCATGGGCACGGAATCGGCATACGCCTGGCCCATCGCGGTGGCGATATTGGTCATCCCGGGTCCGGTAATCACGAAACACACACCGGGCGTGCCGGAGACACGGGCGTACGCATCCGCCATGAAACCGGCGCCCTGCTCGTGGCGCGGCGTCACGTGCTCGATGGGGCTGTCGGCGAGGCCGTCGTAGAGCGCGATCGTGTGCACCCCGGGGACCCCGAACACGCGCTCGACGCCGCGGGATTCCAGCAAACCGAGGATCCATGGTCCAGGACGCGCATTGTCAGACATCGGCATGCTCCCTGTTCGTGGCCAGTGCAGTGGCGAACGCCTCGATCCGCCGGCAGCCCTCGGCGAGCCGGGCTTCATCGAGCGTGTAAGACAGGCGCACGTAGCCGGCCGCGTTGGGCCCGAAGGCCGTGCCGTCGAGTACGGACACGCCGTGCTCGCGCAACAGGCGCCAGGCGAAGTCCGCCGCGGAGAGCCCGGTGTCACGGACATCCAGCATCACAAACATGCCGGCATCGGGGGGGACCACCCGCAGGTTGGGCACCGCCGCGAGGGATTCCACGACCTGGTCCCGGCGGCACCGGTAGATGGCGCGCATGTCGGCGGCGATCTCATTCGCCTGCCGAAGGCCCGCAATCGCCGCGCGCTGGATGAAGCCCGGGAGCCCGTACAGAACGCACAGCGACAGATTCTCGGCATGCCTCATCAGCGAGGCCGGGCCGATGATCCAACCGCTGCGCCAGCCGGTCATGGCGTGCGACTTCGACAGACTGGAAACGGTAACGGTGCGATCGCCCATATCCGGCAACGCAGCGATACTGGAGTGCGGCGTGTCGAAGGTAAGCATCGAGTAGACCTCATCGCTTACCACCCACAGGTCGTGGCGGCGGGCGATATCGGCGATCGCCTCGAGTTCGGCTGGCGTCATGACCACGCCGGTCGGGTTGTTGGGATTGGTGATCAGCAGCGCCCGGGTGCGCGACGTGACGGCGGCGTCGATGGCCCGGGCGTCCGGGCGGAAACCGTCCGCCTCGCGCGTGGCCACACCCACCTGTGTTGCGCCGGAGAGAGCGATCGTGGCCTCGTAGGTCACGTAGTTCGGCTGCAGGACGATCACCTCATCGCCCGGCTGGAACAGCAACATGGAGGCGAAGCACAGACCATTCTGTGCACCGGAGACGACGGCGACATTCTCCGGGCCGACACGCGCGCCGGTGCTCGTGAAGTGCTCGGCGATCAACTCGCGCAGCGGCCATTCACCGAGAGCGGGCGGATAGTGGGTATCACCGGCGTGGAGCGCATCGATCGCCGCCTCGACAATCGGAGCCGGCGTATCCAGGTCAGGATCCCCGACGCTGAGCACGATGACGTCTTCCCCGTTGGCCTGACGGTCGACGCCCTGCTGGTGGATATCCCAGGCAGCCGCGCCCTCTCCCGCGATGCGATCGACTAGCGGTGAGTACTCCATGCGGTATGATCTCCGGTGCGCCCTTCGAGCGGCATTCTAACCGGCTACTGAACAATCGTTCAACAAATGCGGTCGGGCCGCCTATCAGGCTCGGCCATCGGGAGCGGCGAAGGATGACCAATGACGAGACTGCCGCGGACGGCCCCCTGCGCAAGTTCCGACGACAGAGCCCGGACGAGCGCCGCCACGCGCTCATGGAGGCGACCCTGCGCTGCCTTGCCGAGCACGGCGCCGAGAAGACATCCATCCGCACGATCTGTCGGGAGGCGGATGTCTCGGTTGGCCTCATCAACCACTATTACAGCGGCAAGGAGGCGTTGATCGCCGACGTCTACGAGCGCGTGGCGAACGATCTGCTCGCGACCCTGCGCGATGAGATGGACCGCGCGGGCGGCGATGCACGCACTCGCCTGTCCGGTTTCTTTCAGGCCTCATTCTCATCAGTGAATCTCGATGCCGGCCTGCTGCGGGTCTGGCTCTCGTTCTGGAGTATGACCCATCAGTCGCACTCGGTTGCCGCAGTGCACGACCGCACCTACCGTATGTATCTGCAGACCCTCGAGGGACTCCTCGCGGAACTCGCAAGCGAACGCCCGAACCGTGCGCTGGACGTGCGGCTCACGGCCATCGGCCTGTCCGGGGTCCTCGACGGATTGTGGGTCGAGTGGTGCCTCAACCCGCGCACTTTCTCACCCGCGGAGGCCGTGCGTATCTGCGAGGCCTGCCTCGACGGCCTGCTCGCGACCGGCCTGTCGCCGACCGCGTCGGCGGACGGGGCGCCCGCGTCGGCGCCGGGCGGGAGGTAAACCGGGAGGCCGCGAGCCCGAGATAGCGCTTGAACAGTTGTTCAACTGTGTGCGAGTCTATCCGTGTCAAAGGGGGTAAACATGCCGCAGAAGGATGGAACCACCCCGGACGAACCGGCCCCCGCAAGCGGGGATACTCCCGCCGAGGAGCCGGCCGTCCGCGTCACCGACCTCGAGAAGAAGTTCGGGCCGTTATCGGTGCTTCGCGGCGTCACACTGTCCGCCGAGGAGCGCGGTGTGATGTCGATCATCGGCGCCAGCGGCTCGGGCAAAAGTACGCTTCTGCGCTGCCTCAACCTGCTCGAGATCCCCGATCACGGTGAGTTGCTGATCGCTGGCGAACGGTTGCGGTTCGAGCGCGATCAGGACAGCCTCGCCGTCGCCTCGGACCGCAGCAGGGTGCAGCGCCTGCGCACCAGGGTCGCGATGGTATTCCAGCAATTCAACCTCTGGCCTCACCTGACCGTGCTGGGCAATGTCATCGAGGCCCCGGTCCATGTGCTCGGCATGTCGAAGAAGGAGGCGATTGCCCGCGGCGAGGCCTACCTTGAGAAGGTCGGCATGTCGGACAAGCGCGATCAGTATCCCGCGTTCCTCTCCGGCGGCCAGCAGCAGCGCACGGCCATCGCGCGCGCGCTGGCCATGGAGCCGCGCGTGCTGCT
>CAJXKK010000051.1 GCA_913055615.1 uncultured Ectothiorhodospiraceae bacterium | reverse complement strand
GGGGAAGTACTCGAGGGATTCGACGCGGTGATCCCGCGTATCGGCGCTTCGGTTACGTTCTACGGCACGGCCGTGGTCCGTCAGTTCGAGATGATGGGCGTGTTCCCGGTCAACGAGTCGGTCGCCATCTCACGCTCACGCGACAAGCTGCGGGCGACCCAGCTGCTGGCGCGCCGCGGCATCGGCCTGCCGGTCACCGGCTTCGCCTACTCGCCCGACGACGTCAACGATCTGATCAAGATGGTCGGCGGACCGCCGCTGGTGGTGAAAATGCTGGAGGGCACCCAGGGCGTCGGCGTGGTCCTCGCCGAGACCTACAAGGCGGCCGAATCGGTGATCCAGGCCTTCATGGGCCTCGAGGCGGAGATCATGGTCCAGGAGTTCATCCGCGAGGCCAAGGGCGCCGACATCCGCTGTTTTGTTGTCGGCGGCAAGGTGATCGCCGCCATGAAACGCCAGGGCGCGGAGGGCGAATTCCGCTCGAATCTGCACCGCGGCGGCTCGGCCCAGCTGATACGGATCACGCCCGAAGAGCGTTCGACCGCGGTACGCGCCGCCAAGGTCATGGGCCTGAATGTCGCCGGGGTCGATCTGTTGCGCTCGAATCACGGCCCTGTGGTCATGGAGGTCAATTCCTCACCGGGGCTGCGGGGGATCGAGAAGGCCAGCGGCAAGGATGTCGCCGGCCAGATCATCCAGTTCATCGAGAAGAACCAGAAACAGGGCAAGACCAAGACCCGTGGCCAAGGCTGACAAACCCGCGAGCCTGACGATCGGCGGCGAATCGGTGGCGCCGGGCGAGCGCCGTACCATCGAGCTGCCGCTGTCGCGCGTTTTCAGTCACGTCGATCTGAATATGCCCGTACAGATCGTGCGCGGCCGCCGCCCGGGGCCCGTGCTCTGTGTCAGCGCCGGGGTGCACGGCGACGAGCTCAACGGCGTCGAGACCATTCGCCGGCTGATGAAACAGTCGGCGCTGGGCCGGATCCGCGGCACCCTGATCGCCGTACCCGTCGTCAACGTATTCGGTTTCCTGCAGCAGACCCGCTACCTCCCCGACCGGCGCGATCTGAACCGCTCCTTCCCCGGCTCGGAGAGCGGCTCGCTCGCCGCGCGCCTCGCGAACCTGTTCATGACCGAGGTGGTCGAGCACTGCGATTACGGGATCGATCTGCACACCGGCGCGATCCACCGCACGAACCTGCCGCAGATCCGCGCGACCCTGGACGACGAGCGCACGCTGGAACTCGCCCGGTCCTTCGGCGCGCCCGTCATCATCGACGCGCGCGTGCGCGACGGCTCCCTGCGCGCGGCGCTCCACGCACGCGGGATCCCGATGCTGCTCTACGAGGCCGGCGAGGCCCTGCGCTTCGACGAGGTGTCCATCCGCGCCGGCGTGCGCGGAGTGATCTCGGTCATGCGCGAGCTCGGCATGCTGCCGAAATCGCGCAGCCGCCGGCGCACGGAGCCGACCACGGCCCTCGACAGCAGTTGGGTACGCGCCCCGGACAGCGGTATCTTCCGCTCCCGGGTCCGCCTCGGCGCCCGCGTGCGCAAAGGCGATACGCTGGGTACCGTCGTGAGTCCGTTCGGCGAGCCGGAGGCCGCGATCACCGCGCATCTCAGCGGTATCGTGATCGGGATGTCGCAGATCCCGCTGCTGAATGAGGGTGACGCGGCCTACCACGTCGCCCAGGTCGAGCGCCCGACGCACGTGGAGAAGGCCGTCGAGGCGTTCCAGGATCGCTACACGACGCCGGCGTCCACGGAAGGCGAGGACTGACGACGCACATCGATGCGGCGCTCAGCCGGCCATGCGCCCGGGCCTCGCCGCCGGCTCCGCCACGGACTCCACACGCACCCCGCCATCGCCCGGTCCCGTCGGCGCATCGGCGGCCTCGACCTTCTCCTCCGGCCGGTACCACTGCAGCTGCCGGTGCAGACTCACCACCTCGCCGACGATGATCAGCGTCGGCGCCTGCACGTCGTGCGCATCGATCAGGTCCGGCAGCGAGGCCAGCGAGCCGACGAACACGCGCTGATCGGGCAGCGTCCCCTGCTGGATCAACGCCGCGGGGGTATCCGCGCCGCGGCCATGCTCGATCAGGCGCGCGCACAGTTCACGCACCCCCGACAGCCCCATGTATACCGCCAGCGTATTGCCGGGGCGCACCAGTCCCGACCAGTCCAGATCCACGCCCCCCTCGCGCAGATGCGCGGTGATGAACTGCACGGACTGGGCATGATCGCGGTGCGTCAGCGGGATGCCGGCGTAAGCGGCACAACCGGCGGCGGCGGTGATGCCGGGCACGACCTGGAAATCGATACCGGCCTCCATCAGCTCGCCGATCTCCTCGCCGCCGCGCCCGAAGATGAAGGGGTCACCGCCCTTGAGGCGGACCACGCGCTTGCCCGCGCGCGCGAGCCGGATCAACTCGGCGTTGATCCGGTCCTGGGTCAGGTGATGGTTCGAACGGCGCTTGCCGACGTACACCTTCTCGGCGTCACGGCGGGTCAGTTCGAGCACCCCGTCGGAGACCAGGCGATCGTAGAGCACCACATCGGCTTGCTGCATCAGCCGCAGCGCCCGGAACGTCAGCAGGTCCGGATCCCCCGGCCCCGCCCCGACCAGCGCGACCGACCCGGCCGTGTCCCCGGGCGCGTGCGGTGCCTCGATCTCCCGGGCCAGGCGTGCCGCCGCGTCGTCATCGCGGTCGGCATACACCAGATCCGCCACCGGCCCTTCGAGGATCCGTTCCCAGAACCTGCGGCGCTCGTCGACGCTCGCGAACCGCGCCTTGACCGTGTCGCGAAAGCGGGCGGCCAGGCCGGCGAGCCGTCCGTAGCCCGGCGGCACCGCCGCCTCGATCCATGCCCGCAGCCGCCGGGCGAGCACCGGTGCGACCCCCGCGGAGGAGATCGCGATCTGGATGGGTGAGCGGTCGACCATGGCGGGAGTGATCACGCTGCACAGGGGCGTGTCGTCGACCACGTTGACGGGGATGCCGAGCCGCTGACAGTAGACCGAGATGCACTCGTGTACCCCGGGGTCGTCGGTCGCGGCCACCACCAGAGTGCTGTTGGCGACATCGCCGGACACCCAGCGCCGCGCCACGTGCTCGATCTCGCCGCGCCCCAGACGGGCCTCGAGTTCCGCGCCCAGCCACGGCGCCACGACGACGACATGCGCACCGGCGGAATAGACCAGGTCGACCTTGCGCGCCGCCACCTCGCCACCGCCAACGACCAGCACGCGCCGGCCGCGCAGGTTCATGAATACGGGGTAGTAGTCCATCTCGATCGCGCTCGGCGGGGTGGTTTCAACGGTCGCATTATCCCATGTCACCGCGCCCGTCACCCGATCCGGTCGTTATAAGGGTATACGCACCTGGTGGCCCCGGGGGGAGACAATCCGGGCGAAAATGGTATTCTGGGAACCGCGACCGCCACGCACCGGCTGGGCCTGCATATGGTAAGTGACACCCTCGATCGCCCCCTGCGCGATCTGCGCATCTCGGTCACCGACCGCTGCAACTTCCGTTGTACCTACTGCATGCCGAAGGAGCAGTTCGGCTCCGACCATGACTTCCTCGCCCGCAGCAGCCTGCTCGATTTCGACGAGATCGTGCGCCTGGTGCGCGTGTTCGCCGACCAGGGCGTGCGCAAGATCCGCCTGACCGGCGGCGAGCCGCTCGTGCGGGCGGAACTCGAACACCTCGTGTCGGGCATCGCCGCCGTCGACGGGATCGAGGATATCGCGCTCACCACCAACGGCTCGCTGCTGTCCTCGAAGCGCGCGCGCACGCTCGCGGACGCCGGCCTCGACCGCATCACGGTCAGCCTCGACGCCTTCGACGATGCCGTGTTCATGGCGATCAATGATGTGGGCTTCCCCGTCGGCAAGGTGCTCGACGGCATCGCCAATGCCGACGCGGCCGGCCTCAACGTGAAGATCAATACGGTCGTGCAGCGCGGCGTCAACGAGGACCAGATCCTGCCGCTCGCGGGCTGCTTCCGCGGCAGCGGCCACGTGCTCCGGTTCATCGAGTTCATGGACGTTGGCACGACCAACGGCTGGCGGCTCGACGACGTGGTCTCCGCGCGCGAGATCCGCGACCGCATCGACGCGGTCTGGCCGCTGCAGAGCCTGGAGCCCAATTACCCGGGCGAGGTCGCGCGCCGCTGGCGCTACCGCGACGGCACCGGCGAGATCGGCGTGATCGCGTCCGTGACGCAGCCGTTCTGCCGCGGCTGCACGCGCGCCCGGCTGTCGGCCGAAGGCGCCCTGTACACCTGCCTGTTCGCCGGCGTCGGCACCGATCTGCGGGGGTTGCTGCGCTCCGGCGTGGACGACGCGCGCCTCGCCGAGGAGGTGCGCTCAATCTGGACGCGGCGCGAAGATCGCTATTCCGAGCTCCGCTCCAGCGAGACCGTCATCCGCCCGAAAGTGGAGATGTCGTATATCGGCGGTTGAATGGCATGGCCGATCACGGGCCGCGGGGCGGCCGGGGCCATTCGCGCACGGCGCCCGGACCGACTAATGTAATGGTTGTGGCCGACAGCCTGGAGGCTCATCGGCCGTGCGGCACTGCCCGGAGGTGAATCAATGAAGATATCCCGGATTCTGCAGCGCAAGGCGGGCGAAATCGCCAGCGTGGAACCCGACCGCTCGATCCCCGACGTTGTCGCCATGCTCTGCCAGCGCGACATCGGCGCCGTCATCGTCCTCGATGAGGCACAGCAGATGGCCGGAATCCTGTCCGAGCGCGACATCGTGCGCGCGCTCGACGAACACGGCCCCGATCTCTCCGGTCTGACGGCCGCCGATCTGATGACCCGCGACGTCAAGCACTGCGCCCCCGATCAGGACATCAACCACGTCATGCGCGAGATGTCCGACGGCCGGTTCCGCCATATGCCGATCCTCGACGACGGCCGCCTGATCGGCATCATCTCGATCGGCGACGCGGTCCGGGCGCGGATCGAGGAACTTGAACGCGAGCGTGAGGCACTGCAGCACTACATCGCGGGGTGAACGCCGGCCTCCAGCGCAAAAAAAGAGGCGCCCCCCGAACGGGAGCGCCTCCTGGATAACAACGGGAACAGCAGCCCCCGTGGGCGTTATCCGCGTACGGGTTTCCCCGACCGGCGGTAGGAGTTGCCGGTCCATCCCAGCGGTACGGCAATATCCCGGTGCTCATCCCGGCTGTTGCGGGTCACACCCTTGCGGGGCGTAACCGCCGGAGCGGGAACGTCGCGGCGCTTCCGGGAGCCCAACCCGGAGAGCACTGGTACATTGTAGGCATGGTGGGTCCAGCCAAGCGGCAGCACTATCATCTCTCGTTACACCTCGCGCGCGTCATCAACCGACCCGTCAAGCGGGTCGACCGGTCAACCCGACCGGCCCTGTTAGAGTATGGGTTTTTGCGGACAAAACAATGACTTTTGGATTTCCTGTCGCATGCGGAACATAACCGTCGCAGGATGATACCCGGCCATCCCGATCGCCTCCCCGGAGCGGGTGAACGGCCTGCCTGACCACCCCGGACACTGGAGATCAACGTGGCGAAACGTATGCGGAACCGGGATATCGCCGGGTACTGCGAACGCCTGGCCAACCTGCTCGAGATCGATGGCGCCAATCCCTTCCGCGTGCGTGCCTGGCGCAACGCCGCGGAGACGATGGCCGGCCTGTCGCAGAGCGTGGCCGACCTGGTCGAATCGGACATCGATCTCACCGAATATCCGCATATCGGCCGGGATATCGCCGAGGGCGTCCGCACTCTCGTCACCACCGGGCATCTACCCCCGCTCGACGAGATCGCCAGGCGGGTCCCGCCGGAACTCGCCGATCTCATGCAGGTCCAGGGCCTCGGGCCGAAGGGGGTCAAGGCGCTGTACGAGCAGTTCCAGCTGCACACGCTGGACGACCTGGAACGGGTAGCACGCGAGGGCCGCGTGCGCGAACTGTCCGGGTTCGGCGCCAGGAAGGAAGCGGCGCTGCTCGACGGCATCCGGCAACTGCGCGCGACCGGCGAGCAGCGCACCCGCCTGGCCGACGCGGAACCCGTTGCCGCTCCGCTGCGCGACCGCCTCGCGGCGATACCCGGGGTCACCGAGGTAACCATCGCAGGCAGCTACCGCCGCCGCCGCGCGACCGTCGGCGACATCGATCTGCTGGTGGCCAGCGACAACGGTGAAGCGGTCATGGAACGGCTCGTCGAGGATGACGACGTGGAGCGCGTGGTGTCGCACGGCGCCACGCGCTCCACGGTCATCCTCGGCGATGGCCTGCAGGTCGATGCGCGCGCGGTGGCGCCCGACAGCTTCGGCGCGGCGCTGCTGTACTTCACCGGCTCGAAACGCCACAACGTCGCCCTGCGTCAGCGCGCTGTCGACCGGGGGTGGAAGCTCAACGAGTACGGACTCTACGACGGCGACGAACCACTGGAGGCGGCCTCGGAGGCGGCCATCTATCGCCGCCTGGGACTCGACTGGATCCCGCCTGAACTGCGCGAAGACCACGGCGAGATCGCTGCCGCCGAGAGCGGTTCATTGCCGGAACTGGTCACCGTGGATGCGATCCGCGGCAACCTGCACGGCCACACGGACTGGAGCGACGGCAAGGATACGCTCGAGGCGATGATCGACGCGGCGCGCGAACGCGGCCACGAATACATCGCCATCACCGATCACGGGCCGCGCGTACGGATCGCGAACGGACTGTCGCCGGAACGCCTCGCCGAACAGGCCGACGCGATCGATGCGGTCGCCGCCGAATACGACGACATCACGATCCTCAAGGGCTGCGAGGTCGACATACTCGCCGACGGCTCGCTCGATCTGCCGGACGAGGTACTGGCGCGGCTCGATATCATCGTCTGCTCGATCCATTACGAACTGCGCCGCTCCCGGGCGGAACAGACCGAGCGGGTACTGCGGGCCATGGAGAATCCGCATTTCATGATCTGGGGCCATCCGACGGCGCGCGAGATCAACCGGCGCGACCCCATCGATATCGATATGGACCGCTGCCTCCAAGCGGCGGCCGAGCGCTGCATAGCCGTCGAGATCAACGCCCAGCCCAAACGCCTGGACCTGTCCGACACCAACGCGCGGCTCGCGCTCGAAAAGGGCTGCCGTATCGCCGTCGACACCGACGCCCACGCTACCCGCCACTTCGACCTGCTCCGCCACGGCATCGACCAGGCCCGGCGAGCCGGCGCGACGGCCGGGGACATCATCAACACCCGCAATCTCGACGACCTGCGCAACCTGTTGCGTTCCCGGGCTTGATTGGCGAAAAGTCGGGATCACGCAGAGGCCCAGAGCCCGCAAAGAGAGAAAAACCCAGGCGCGTAGGCCGGCCTTGCCCGGCGATCGGTAAACCGTTCAATGGCCGACAGGATTGGCGCCGGGCAATGCCGGCAAACATTTCCCGATACCGAAGGACCGTCGGCCGGTGACGCGTGCTGCCGCCGCACATTCTTGTCCATCCGCGCTCTCCGCGGCTCTGCGTGAAACCGGTTTTCTCGTCAGCGCATGCCGAAGCGCCGCCTACCGTCGGCCATCCGCCTCCGGAATGGCCGAGGCGAAGATGGCACCGGCGAGGGCGAATACACCCAGCAACGCGAGCAGCACCGGGACCCCGGCCAACTGGGCGACCAGACCCAGCACGCCCCAGGCGAGTGTGATGACGCCCATCGCCGTATTGGCGAAGGCCACGTACACCGGCCGTTCGGCCGCGCTCACGGCATCGATCAGCCAGGTATTGCGACCGATCCTCGCACCGCTCTCCGCGATACCGAGGCCAACGAATACCAGCGCGAAGATCCAGGGCGAATGCACCCCGGCGTTCGGCTGGCCAAGCAGCAGCGCCGCCAAGGCCAGGCCAGCCGCAAGCAGCCCCGCCACCCCCATGGCCCGGCGCGCGGAATGATCCGCGAAGCGGCCCTGGACCGGACCCGCGAGTACATTGCCCAGACCGACGGCAAGGATATATACACCCAGCGCGGACAGCGCCCCGCCGTACAGTTCGCGCGCGTAGAGCGCGTAGAACGGCGCGGCGATCTCGACCGTCACCAGCAGGCCGCGCGCGATCAGATAGCGGCGGTACCCGGGCTCCGACCGCCACAGGGCCAGTCCCCGCCGCGCCTCCCCCAATGCATTGCGGCCGCCCTCGGTCACGCCCGGCACTTCCTCGATCTGGGCGAACAGCATGGCTCCCATGACCCAGAGCAGCGCCGCGGCCCCAACGAGCGCGGCGTACATCGCGGTCGCCTCCGCATCGCCGAGGGCCCCGTACAGCCAGGCACCCGCGATCACCGTCAGTCCGCCGCCGAGCAGGGCCCGCTGCCCCAGTAGTCGGCCACGCTGGCCCCTCGCTATGGTCTTGCCCAGCACGTCCTGGAAGGCGACCGAACCCAGACCGCTGGCCACCGCGAACACCGCCAGCAAGGCCAGCACGGCGAGGCCGCCCGCCGTGGGCGGCAGTCCGAGCGCCGCCGGAATCATGGCGAGCAGACAGACCGCCTGGACCGCCGCGGCGGCGCTCCAGGCCCATTTGCGCTGCGGCAGCCGGCGGATAGCGGCGGCAAAGGCCAACTGCGGCAGCAGCGCACCGGCCTGTCGCACGGGGGCCAGGAAACCGATGATGGCCGCCGGGGTCCCCACGCCCGCCAGCAGCCAGGGGAGGACCAGATTCGCCCCGGCCAGTTGTTCCGCGAGTCTGGTGGCGGTGCCATTGGCGAGATTGCGCAGGTAGTTGCCGGGCACGGCAGTGCACTGGGCCTGCGGAATGGCGTCGCAGGACCGCTCGGCCACGCCCTCCCCGGCGAGCAGACCGTGGGTCACCGCGGCGGGCCCTTCATTGCGCAGATCAACGGGATCCATCAAGTGCTCCTGAAAGCGAGACCGTCATCGCGGCCGGTTTCAACGATCACGGGATCCGGGCAGCCGAACCGCCGGCCGTCGCCTTCGGCAAGAGCCGGGCTGCGCGCCTCACGCCGGATCGGCGTCGCGCTCCGCCTGCTGCAACTGCCACATGTGGGCATAGAGCCCGCCCTGCGCCAGCAGATCCGGGTGACGGCCGCGCTCGCGGATATGGCCGTCCTCGAGGACGAGGATTTCGTCGGCGTCCACCACCGTCGACAGGCGATGTGCGATCGCCAGCGTCGTCGTTTCACGCGCGACCTCGTTCAGCGCGCTCAGGATCGCCCCTTCGGAACGCGAGTCGAGGCTCGAGGTCGCCTCATCGAAGACGAGCACCGGCGGGTTCTTGAGAATCACCCGCGCAATCGCCACGCGCTGTTTCTCGCCACCCGACAGCTTCAGACCGCGCTCCCCCACGACCGTGTCGTAACCCTCCGGCAACGACGCGATGAAGCGGTCGATATCCGCCAGCCGCGCGGCGCGCTCGATATCAGCGCGGGTCGCGTCCGGGGCGCCGTAACCGATGTTGTAGGCGAGCGTGTCGTTGAACAGCACCGTGTCCTGGGGAACGATCCCGATCGCCGCCCGCACGCTGTCCTGGGTGCAGTCGCGCAGGTCCTGGCCGTCGATGGTGATCCGGCCCTCATCGGGATCCCAGAACCGGAACAGCAGCCGGGCCAGCGTCGACTTGCCGGCTCCTGACGGGCCGACCACGGCGACCTTTTGCCCGGGCTCGATCGTGAAGTCGATCGCGGCCAGCACCTGGCGGGCCGACTGATAACCGAACGACACGCCCTCGAAGCGCACGCGCCCCGCCGTCACCTGCAGCGCTCGCGCATCCGCGCGGTCGGTCACGCCGGCGGGCGTATCCAGCAGCCGGAAGACGAGGTCCATATCCGCCAGGGCGTATTTCAGCGCCCGGTAGATGCTGCCAAGCACGTTCAGCGGCATGAACAGTTGCAGCAGCAGGCCATTGACCATCACCAGATCGCCCAGGCTCATGTCCCCCGCGGCGACCCCGAGCGCCGCCTGGACCATGATCGCGGTGACCGCCAGTGCGATGATCGCCCCCTGGCCGAAGTTGAGCACCCCCATCGACACCTGGGTATGGACGGCCGTATCGGTCCACTCGTCGAGCGTATGGTCGTACTCGCGCAGTTCGTGATCTTCGTTGCCGAAGTATTTGACGGTCTCGTAATTGAGCAGGCTGTCGACGGCGCGATCATTCGCGCGCGACTCGAGCGCATTCATGCGGTGACGGTATTCCATGCGCCACTCGGTCACCGACAGCGTGAAGCCGATGTAGATCACGACCGCGAGCACCGTCGTCGCCACGAAGGTCCAGCTGTAACTGAAAAACAGGATGCCGATGACCAGCAGCGTCTCGGCCGCGGTCGGGATCACGTTCAGTACGAGGTAGTTGAGGATATTGCTGACACTGCGCGTGCCGCGGGCGAGATCACGCGAGACGGCCCCCGTGCGCCGCTCCAGATGGTAGGCCAGCGACAGCGCATGCAGATGCGCCAGCACCGTCGTGGACAGGCGATGCATCGCGGCATAGCGGACCCGGGCGAACAGCGCGTCGCGCAGCTCCGAGAAGCCCGAGTTCGCCAGGCGCAGGGCCCCGTAAGCGGCCAGCAGACCCAACGGCACGGCCAGGGCCGGGTCGCCATCCGTATCGAGCGCGTCGACGACCTCTTTGAGCAGCAGCGGCACACCGACAACCGACAGCTTGGCGACGATAAGCGCCCCGAGTGCCAGCAACACCCGGCCCCGCCATGGGCGCAGGTAACCCAGCATGCGCCAGAGGTTGGCGGCATCCGTACCGCCAGCCGGCCGCTCGGTGCGCAGGGCCTGCATATCCGCGGTCACGATGGAAGATCGCGCGGTGAAAAAACAGAAAACGGGGAACGCACGCGCACACTCATGGGGCGGCCTTCAGGCCTCCGCCCGCTCGGCTTCCGGCTCCGGCAAGCGGGCGAGCGCCCGCCCAATGATCTCGGCGCCGCCGCCCGCGGCCGCGCCCTCGGCGAGCGTGCGCCGCCACGCCCGCGCGCCCGGCTGTCCCTGGAAGAGGCCGCTCATGTGGCGCGTCATGTGGTGTACCGGAACGCCCTCGGCGAGGCGCGCATGGACATAGGGCATATAGGCCTCGACCGCGGCGCGCGGCGAGTCCAGCGGGTCCGGAGCACCCCAGAACCGGCTGTCGGCCCCGGCCAGCGACCACGGCGACCCGTAGGGGCCCCGTCCGAGCATGCAGCCGTCGACCGCCGACAGATGCCCGGCGGCCTCATCCAGGGTGCGGATTCCGCCATTGATGATGATCGCCAGCCACGGCCAGTCGCGCTTGAGCCGGTATACGCGCTCGTAGTCGAGCGGCGGTATCTCGCGGTTCTCCTTCGGCGACAGCCCATGCAGCCACGCCTTGCGGGCGTGCACGATCAGCGCCTCGGTACCCGCCTCGACCACGGCCGCTGTGAAGCGGCTGAGGTGTTCGTAGCTGTCCTGGTCGTCGATCCCGATGCGCGATTTGACCGTCACCGGGATCGAGACCGTCGCGCGCATCGCGCGCACGCACTCGGCGACGATATCGGGCTCCGCCATCAGACAGGCCCCGAACGCACCGTTCTTCACCCGATCGCTCGGACAGCCGACGTTGATGTTGACCTCGTCGTAGCCGAAGTCCTCGGCCATCCGCGCCGCCGCGGCCATGCGCTCCGGCTCGCTGCCGCCGATTTGCAGGGCCACCGGATGCTCGAACGGATCGTACGCCAGCAACCGCGCCGGATCGCCGTGGATCAGCGCGTTCGCCGTGATCATCTCGGTGTACAGCAGCACACGCCGCGAGATCAGCCGCAGCAGATACCGGTCATGCCGGTCCGTGCAGTCCATCATCGGCGCGATACTGAGCGTACGATCAAGCGTCATCAAACCACCTCCATCCCGATTCTACCAACCTACCCGGCCAGGGCGAACGCGGCGGCTGCGGACGCCGGTTAGAACCACGAGCGAACACGAAAGATTCGCCGGGAGCGAATCTCCGCGCCAGCCCCGAAGGGGCGAGGCGCATGGACGCGCCTCGCAATGGACACGAGTGCTGCCGCGCGAGGTTCATGGCTCTCGGGAGCTATGCTGAAAGGTGGTCTCAACGGAACCGTTGCAAAAGAACCACAGATGAACACAGATAAGCACAGATGAGGTCAAAACCATCGATGGGTTGGGATCGCACGCTCACGCAATGCCATCACCCGACTTTGACTTCTATCTGTGTCCATCTGTGGTTTAAAAAGACCATCCATACCCCGAACACGCTTCAGCGAAGCTCCCGGGAGCCATGAACCTCGCGCGGCAGCATTCGTATCCATTCGTGGTTCTTTACACTCACTTCTCCGCGACGAGGTAAGCGATCCACGAGGCGTAGTCGGGGATTTCTTCGGCTTCGTCGAACTGGTCGATGGGTTCGTCGGTGTCTTCATCGAAGGCCTGGACGTACATGCGGGTGCGGGAGAAGCCGGCCTCGAGGAGGAGTTCGCGAAGTTCCTTCGCGCCCCA
>CAJXKK010000050.1 GCA_913055615.1 uncultured Ectothiorhodospiraceae bacterium | reverse complement strand
GCGGCAGCTTCAGCGGCGAGCACGCCATCGGCCGCGCCAACCAGCGCTACTACGATCGCTATACCCCGGACGCACTGAAGACGCTGACGGACCGATTCACCGCGGCGCTTGGCATTGCGGAGACGGGTGCCGCCCGCTTCGGCCACGGACACGACAACGACTGAAGGTACTGGAGCAATACCATGGATATCCGCGCGGAGACACGCGAAGCAATGACCCGGATGGGCGTCGAGGAATCGGCATTCACCGGCGGCGATCTCGATGTCGTCTCGCCCTGCACCGGCACCGTGGTCGGTTCGGTCCCCCAGCACGACGCCGATGCCGCGGCCAGCGCGATCGAGCGCGCCCATGAGGCCTTCCTTGAATGGCGCATGGTCCCGCCGCCGCAGCGTGGCGAGCTGGTGCGCCTGTATGGCGAGGAACTGCGCCGCCACAAGGACGATCTCGGGCGCATGGTCTCGATCGAGGCGGGCAAGATCCCGGCCGAGGGCGCCGGCGAGGTCCAGGAGATGATCGACATCTGCGATTTCGCGGTCGGCCAGTCGCGCATGCTCTACGGCAAGACCATCGCCAGCGAACGCCCCGGCCACCGCATGATGGAGACCTGGCATCCGCTCGGCGCTGTCGGGGTGATCACCGCGTTCAACTTCCCGCTGGCACCGTTGTGCTGGAACGCCGCGAACGCGCTGGTCTGCGGCGATCCGGTCGTGTGGAAGCCCTCGGAGAAGACGCCGCTGACCGCGCTCGCCTGTGAGGCGCTGTTCCGGCGCGCGGTCGCGCGCTTCGACGGCGACCTGCCCGAGGGCCTGCTGACCGTGCTCATCGGCGGACCGGAGGTCGGCAACACGCTGGTGGATCATCCGGGCATCCCGCTGGTGTCGGCAACCGGTTCCACGAACATGGGGCGTCAGGTCGGGCCACGGCTGGCGCAGCGTTTCGCGCGCCAGATCCTTGAGCTCGGCGGCAACAACGCCGGCATCGTCTGCCCCTCGGCGGACCTCGACATGACCCGGCGCGCGGTCGCCTTCGGCGCGATGGGCACGGCCGGGCAGCGCTGCACCACGCAGCGGCGGCTGATCGTGCATGAGGACATCTACGGGGATCTGGTCAACGGCCTGCGCAAGGCCTACGAGACCGTCACCATCGGCAACCCGCTGACCACGGATGCGCTCGTGGGGCCGCTCATCGACGGGCGCGCGTTCGAGTCCATGCAGACCGCGCTGGAAGAGGCAAAGGCCGCCGGCGGCAAGGTCACGGGCGGCGAGGCCGTCGATGTTGGCGAACCGGACGCGCATTACGTGCGCCCGGCGCTGGTCGAGATGCCGGAGCAGACCGAGGTCGTCAAACGCGAGACCTTCGCACCGATCCTCTACGTCATGAAGTACCGCGAGCTCGACGACGCGATCGCGATGCACAACGACGTCGGCGCCGGCCTGTCCGCCTCGATTTTTACCACGGACGTGCGTGAGGCCGAGCGCTTCATGGGCCCGGCCGGTTCGGACTGCGGCATCACCAACGTCAATATTGGCACCTCCGGCGCCGAGATCGGCGGCGCGTTCGGCGGCGAGAAGGAAACGGGCGGCGGCCGCGAATCCGGCTCCGATGCGTGGAAGCAGTACATGCGCCGGGCGACAAATACCGTCAACTACTCGACCGAGCTGCCGCTCGCGCAAGGGGTGTCGTTCGATATCGATTGAGGCGGCAGGCGGCAAGGGCCAAATGGCCAAGGGCCAAGGGCCAAGGGCCAAGGGCCAAGGGCCAAGGGCCAAGGGCTGAGGGTGCGTGGGCCGGCTTTTGCCGAAGGCAACAGCCGGCAGAACCGCCGATCGGTGTCGGCATGCCGCCGGACAGGGGAAGGTGTCAGATGACAGAGCACGGCGAAACCGACACGAACGATCCGTTCGCACGCGCATCGCGCCTGGGCGCCATCGAGGTTTCGGAGATCCTTGAGATCGGTGCCCGGGCGGCGCGCATGAACGCCGGGGGCGATGACGTCATCACGCTGGGGGCCGGTGAGCCGGATTTCCCGACGCCGGAACCGATCCGGGCGGCGGCGAAGGCGGCTATCGATCGGGGGGAGACGGGCTACACCCCGCTCGACGGCAAACCGGCATTGAAGCAGGCCGTGCGGGACAAGTTTCTGCGCGACAATGGTCTCGATTACGCGCTGGACGAGATCACGGTCGGGGCCGGTGCCAAGCAGATCCTGTTCAACGCGCTGATGGCCACGGTCGAGCCCGGCGACGAGGTCATCGTGCCGACCCCGTACTGGACCTCGTACGCGGACATCGTCCGCATCGCCGGCGGCGTGCCGGTATTCGTGCCGTGCCCGATGGAGACCGGATTCCGGCTCACCGCCGCGGCCCTGCAGTCGGCCCTGACCTCGCGGACCCGCTGGATCATTCTCAACTCGCCGTCGAATCCATCCGGGGCCGCCTACGCGCGCGAGGACTACCGCCCGATCCTCGACGTCCTGCTCGATGCACCGCGGGTGGGCCTGCTTGTCGACGACATGTACGAGCACATCGTCTACGATGACTTCGATTTCGTGACGCCTGCCCAGATGGAACCGCGCCTGCGCGAGCGCACGCTGACGGTCAACGGCGTGTCCAAGGCCTACGCGATGACCGGCTGGCGCATCGGCTACGCCGGCGGCCCCGTCCGTCTGATTCGCGCGCTGGCTGTGGTCCAGAGCCAGTCGACCTCGTGCCCGTCGTCGATCTCCCAGGCCGCGGCGGAGGCCGCGTTGAATGGCCCGCAAGGGGTCGTGCGCGAGCGCCGCGAGGTCTTCCGCCACCGCCGTGACCTGGTGGTCGATCGCCTCAACGCCATCCCGGGGATCGACTGTCCGCGCCCGCGGGGCGCTTTTTATACATTCGCCTCATGCGACGGCGTGCGCGGGAAAACGACCCCGGACGGCGACCGGATCGACGACGATGGCGACTTCTGCCGCTATCTGCTGGAACACGCGAAGGTCGCCGTGGTCCCTGGCCGGGCCTTCGGCCTGTCGCCGTACTTCCGTATCTCGTACGCTGCATCCGAACAGCATCTCGGGCGGGCGCTGGATCGAATCGAATCCGCGGTCGCCAGACTTTCCTGACCGTTGTCCCGGTCGCTAACGAGGGGGGGCGTCCATGTCGGCGTACGTCGAGCGCAACCTGTGGTGTGAAACCGCCGCGGAGTCCTTCGCGGGCGATCCGCTCGAGGGCGACCGCGTCGCCGATCTCGCGATCGTCGGCGGCGGCTTCACCGGCTGCTCGGCCGCGCTGCACGCCGCCGAGCAGGGCGTCGACGTGCGTCTGCTGGAGGCCGAGCGGGTGGGCCACGGCGGTTCCGGTCGCAACGTCGGCCTGGTCAACGCCGGCCTCTGGATGCCGCCCGACGACATCGGCGAACTACTGGGGCGCGAGGCCGGCGCGAAACTGAACCGCGCGCTCGCACGCGCCCCCGATCTCGTCTTCTCGCTGATCGAACGCCACGGCATCGACTGCCACGCCGCGCGCAACGGTACGCTGCACTGCGCGCACTCGAAGAAAGGGCTCCGCGAACTGCGCTCCCGCCTCGCGCAGCAGCTCTCACGCGACGCGCCGGTCGAGCTGTTGGATGCGGAGCACACGCGCGCCCGTACCGGTACCGGCGTCTTCCACGGGGCCCTGTTCGACGAGCGCGCCGGCACGATCGAGCCCTTCGCGTACTGCCAGGGGTTGGCACGCGCCGCCGTGGAGCAGGGCGCGCGCATCCACGAGTCCTCTCCGGTCACGTCGATCAGCCACGACGGCAACGCCTGGCATGTCCAGACCGCGACCGGCTCGGTGACGGCGCGGGCGCTGCTGCTGGCCACCAACGCCTATCACCAGCTTGATACCGATACCGGCATGGCCGAACCGGTGTTCACGCCGGTCCATTTCTTCCAGTTCGCGACCCGCCCATTGCCGCCCGAACGCCTGGAGTCGATACTCCCGGGCGGCGAGGGCTGCTGGGACACGGGTACCGTCATGTCGGCCTTCCGTCGCGATCACGAGGGCCGCCTGCTGGTCGGCAGCCTCGGCGCGCTCGATCACGCGGGCTCCTCCGTGCACCGCGGCTGGGCCCGGAAAAAGCTCGCCGCGCTGTTCCCCGACCTGAAGAGCGAGCCGCTGGAATACGCCTGGCACGGCCGCATCGCCATGACCGCCGATCATCTGCCGAAGATCGTGCGCCTCAACGACAATGGCCTCATGATCTTCGGCTACTCCGGCCGCGGCATCGGCCCGGGCACGCTGTTCGGCCAGACCGCCGCGGAGGCGATCGCCACGGGCAGCGAGGACGTCCTGCCACTTGCGGTCCTCGACAACTACAGCGAACGCAACACCGGCCTCCGCCGGCGCTTCTTCGAGGCCGGCGCGGTGGCCGATCATGCCGCCTGGATGGGGCGGCACCCGTTCGTCTGAATCAAAGGCGGGCCTCTGCGAGAACCTTTGTCCGAAAACGTCCATATCGATCCCAGCGGGTGACCACCGCGAAACCGAATCAATCGGCTGCGTCCCTGTCGCCGAATTGTCATCCGATCCCGGTACACTCCCGAGGCGCTTATACGCCCCGTTTGCGACAATGGAGCCCGTCGTTCATGACCATCGCCGTTTATCACAACCCCGACTGCGGCACCTCGCGCAATGTCCTGCGCATCATCGAGGCCGCCGGTATCCAGCCCGTGGTCATCGAGTATCTCGAGACCGGCTGGACGCGTGCGCAACTGATCGGCCTGTTCGCGGCCGCGGACATCACCCCGCGCCAGGCCATGCGAACGAAGAAAACGCCAGCCGAGGAACTGGGGCTGCTTGAGTTGTCCGTCGACGACGATACCCTGCTTGCCGCGATGGCCGAGCACCCGATCCTCGTCAATCGCCCGATCGTCTGCTCGGCGCGTGGCGTACGGCTGTGCCGGCCCAGCGAGGCGGTGCTCGATCTGCTGGATGATCTGCCGATGGGGCCGGTGTACAAGGAAGACGGCGAACCGGTGATCGATGTCGATGGGCGACGGGTGGCCTGAGCGGATGGACGACACGCCGAACATCGGTGACGCCTGCTTCGAACCGATCGATGAGGAGCAGCTGTTCCCCGCGGAGCGCGCCTCGCACCCGCCCCGGATCCTGTTGCTTTACGGGTCGCTGCGCAAGCGCGCGTTCAGCCGGCTGCTGGCCGAGGAGGCAGCCCGTATCCTGCGCCGCTTCGGCGCCGAAACGATGACTTTCGATCCCTCGGGCCTGCCGTTACCGGACGATGCCGATGGCGACCATCCGAAGGTCCAGGAACTGCGGGAAAAGGTCATCGCCTGCGAGGGCATGGTCTGGTGTTCCCCGGAGCGTCATGGGGCCATGACGGGCATCATGAAGGCCCAGATCGACTGGGTACCGCTGTCGCTCGGCGCGGTCCGGCCGACCCAGGGCAAGACCCTCGCCGTCATGCAGGTCAGTGGCGGATCGCAGAGCTTCAACGCCATCAACCAACTGCGACTGCTCGGGCGCTGGATGCGCCTGATCACGATCCCGAATCAGTCCTCCGTGCCCAAGGCGTTCATGGAGTTCGACGACAACGACCGCATGAAGCCATCGGCGTATTACGACCGGGTCGTCGATGTGATGGAGGAACTGGTCAAGTTCACGTGGCTGACCCGCGATCGCAGCGCGTATCTGGTCGACCGTTACAGCGAAAGGAAGGAATCGGCCGAGGAACTGTCACGCCGGGTCAATCAGCGCCAGGCCTGACGGGGCGCGGCTGTCGGTTTACCGATCGATCAACGCGGCACGTCGATCGTCACGGTCTCGCGGCCATGGCCATGTACCGAATCGCGGGCCCGTACCTCGATGCGTTCCACAGCTTCGGGAATGCGGACCCCGGTGAGCGCCCGGGTGAACGGCTGTTCGCTCTCGTGCGGATGATGGAGCTCACGCGTGGCGAGGACGCCGCCATCGGGGCCGACTACCTGCCATGCGTCCGCATAGTGATCCCAGCCCTCATCGGCATGGCGCACGGTCGCTTCCACCCGCCAGGTGGCATCGCCGGTCGATTCGATCGTGGCATCGAGGACATCGGCTTTGCCGGCGAGGGCCGTCGATGCCATGAGGATCAGCGCGAATGCCATGATCGCGGCTGCGGGCGGGGCCGGTTTTGCGTTCTTCGTGTTGCATGTTCGCCACCTGGTCGGGAAGCTTCGAGTCATGAAAGCGGAAACAAACCCGCAGAGCAAGCCGCGGTGCGTAAAGCGTCACGCCCGGTCGCAGAACGCGCAAAGAACGCAAAGACAGACTGCCAGGATGGTCGAACTCTGCGGCTGGCATTCCACTGGCCCCTCATGGCGAAACTCAAACTCGACCTCCATCCGATCGCGCGCAACGGTGATGCGATCGAATCGGAACTGAACCGGGTGATGGACGAGGCCGAAAGAAAACGGATCAAGACCGTGGAGATTATCCCCGGAAAGGGATCCGGGCAGCTCAAAAAGCGCGTCCTGAAGTTTCTGGAACGTCCGGATATGAAGGCGCGCTATGCCCGCGTGGACAAGGACGCG
Organism: uncultured Ectothiorhodospiraceae bacterium; assembly: GCA_913055615.1. GTDB lineage: Bacteria > Pseudomonadota > Gammaproteobacteria > XJ16 > Halofilaceae > Halofilum. The sequence goes on along the minus strand of CAJXKK010000050.1, from coordinate 10,025 downwards.
AAGAACCACGGCCGTGTGTTCGTGTACTTTCGCTTTTGAGACGGGATTCATCAATACGGATGCCCGCATGGCGTCACTCTGCGGGTCTGTCCCGGCCGCTCGGGCGGTCCGGATGACCATGCGTCGCGCGGACCAGCCAGGATCGGATGCCGAGCGGATCGTACCGCTCGACCAGGATCGGCAGCACAAGGATCAGGGTGACGACGATCAGCCCCCCGATCGCAGCAATGCCCTGGCCGGCGGTGAGCGTCACACCGGCGACGACGTACAGGGCGGTCATCGGGATCATGCCGATGGCGGTGGCCAGCAGGAAGTAACCGGTACTCATCGCCGTCAGCCCGGCGCCGTAACTGACCAGGGCGAATGAGACCACCGGGACAAGCCTTGCGGTGAGTATGACGCCGAACAGGAGGCGGTTGCTGCATCCGGTGCAGAACAGGATATGGTCGCCGAACAGGCGGTGCATGAAGGGGCGGCCCACGATGCGCGCGATCCAGAAGCTGATGCCCGCGCCTACCAGGGCCCCGGCCATGGCGTACAGGAATCCGGTCACCGGGCCGAATACGACGCCGCTCGCCAGCGAGATCGGTACGGTCGGGATCGGGCCAACGACGACGGCGAGGATCATCAATCCGATCAGTATCAGCGGCGCCCAGGGGCCGCTGCGCTCGGCCAATGCGATCAGGCCCTCACGCGACAGGTGGCCGCCCTCATACAGCAGCCACCCCGTCCACGCGGCCAGAGCGAGCAGTATGAGCGCACCGACGATCGCAATTGCCCGGTTCATCCGCGGGCGCCGGCTGGAGCGCGCCACGGGGCGGCATGCGCGCCGCTGCGGGATCGACGGTTCAAGCGGAGCCGGCCGGGTTCAGTCGCGATGCCAGATGTCCGTGTCCACCCCGTCCGCCGGTTCCGGGTAATCGTTGCCCCGGAATCGGGGTTCCTCCCCGGCCTTTCGCTGGATGGAATAGTCCCTCGCCAGTTTGGCGACGGTGCCGGACAGCAGGGCGATCGCAATCAGGTTGATGGTCGCCATCCGCCCCATCGAGGCATCGGCGGTGTTGAATACCGTCGCGACGGTCTGCATCTCGCCCCACACGACCATCGCCAGCACGACCAGCCCAGGGAGCAGGTACGCGATCGCCATGAACGGCACGATGTAAGAGGCGACACATCTCGCCGAGATGACGGAACTGCACGAACCCCAGGCGCAGCGTGGAGAAAACGCCCACGGCCAGCAGGCCATAGATGAGGACGTAGCCCCGGAAAACGGTGTTCAGGAAATCGATGACAGCGTTCATGGCGGGGCCCTTGCGTTGGTCGGACGCTGATGAGGGGCAGTCTCGTCAGACGTCCCCCCCGCGTCAACTTCCGCTCGGATCCGCCGGGTGTTGCCTGCGGCAGGAGCCGGCCTACGCGCGGATAGACGCCGCCAGGGCCGCACGCTCATCCGCGCCGAGTATCCGCGGTTTCGTGATCGGTGCGCCGCAGTCCGGATCGAAGAACGGCGAATGCAGGTGATCACCATGCAGGCGCCAGCCGAGTGCGCGGGCCGCCATACGGATCAGGGTGCGGGCCGGTATCCGTTCATGGGCGTCAACGTACATCCGGCGCAGCTCCGGGTCGTGGGCGTTGACGCGGCAGTCGATCGGCCCGAGGAGGGATTCGGGGCTGTGCCCGGCGGTCCTATGGTCGATACAGGTATGGATCAGCCCGAGATAGGGGAGATGGCGGTTCGCCGGGATATTGCCGATCGCTGTATGACAGCAGCCGGCGTACCAGCGCAGCAGGCCGTTTGCTGTCAGGCGCATGCAGGCAAGCCGCTCGTGGCCGGCCTCGAACCGCAGCCGGCCCTGCGACATCTGCACGACCTCGGTACCCCCGTGCCGGTCAAGGATGGCGTCGGCGCGCTTGAGGACGTGCGCGAACATGCGGCAGTCACGGCAGTAGCACACGGCGCGCCGGGCCTGATGATCACGCAGATCGGCATGGCCCCGGATATGACCGCAGTCGCAGCGAATCGGCAGGGTACGCGCTATCATGTCCATCGGCCCGGGATCTTTCGGGACATTGTCGAGCGGCGGCGGCGGTGACTCAAACACCGTGTCGCCGGTGCTAAGCCGGTGGGCGATCTGAATCCCGCCTCGGTTGTCTCGCGAAAGGCCGACAACTCACGACTCAGTGGTGCCATTATGCGGAAACTGTTCGGATACCTCGTGGCGGTATTGATTGCCGCACTCATTGGCGGTTGCAGCGTGATGCCGCCCGAGGATTTCCCCCGCGCCGAACGGGTCGATCTCGAGCGCTTTGTCGGGACCTGGTTCGTGATCGCGCATATCCCCCCCGGCGCCACGAGCAATGCCTGGAATTCAGTCGAACACTACGAACGCGTGGAGTCGGATCGAATCCGGACAGTGTTCACGTATCGGGAAGGCGGTTTCGACGGCGAGCGCGAGCGCATGGAGATGACGGGGTTCGTACAGCCGGGCACGAACAACGCGATCTGGGCGATGCAGCCTTTCTGGCCGCTGCGTCTCGAAAATACGATCAGCTACGTGGATCCGGATTACCGCACGACCATCGTTGCCCGCTCCAAACGCGACTGGGTCTGGATCATGGCCCGCACACCGCAGATCCCGGAGCGTGAATACGAGGGGCTTGTCGAACGCGTGGACTCACTCGGCTACGACATCGACCAGCTGCGAGAAGTACCCCAGCAGCCGCTGGATCAGCGCGACGACCTGTAACTCCCCATCCCCACGCCCGTCCTCCCGCCCCGCACTTGATCCTGATCAAGCGCCTGGTGCGCGATTCCGGTAACCTGGCGCAATCCCCTGTGAGAGGCCGGCTGTGCGTGGCTTTGCAAGCGCTCGGGTGGGTAAAGGCATCGTTGCATGGTAGCCAGAATACGTTTCCGTGTCCGCACCGATGCGGGCACAAGCCGATGCGCTGACCGGCATGGCCCCACGGCCACCATTACGCACGGGGCAGCGCAATGAACGCCGGATCGGGCTCCCGCGGCGGTATGGCCGGCGTGATCGCACGGCTCGTCACCAATCCGCTTCCCCCGCTGCTCGCCCTGTTTGCGATTACCGCCGGTATCGCTGCGCTGGTGCTGACACCCCGCGAAGAGGAACCGCAGATTGTCGTGCCGGTCGCCGATGTCCACGTGCGGGCGCCGGGCCTGAGCGCTGAGCAGGTTGAGCGCCAGGTCGCCACCCCGCTGGAAAAGCTGCTTCACCAGATCGATGGCGTCGAGTATGTCTACTCGAACGCCGCCTCCGGGCGGGCGGTAGTAACGGTCCGTTTCTACGTGGGTGAGGACCGCGAGCGCTCTCTGGTCAATATTTACGACAAGGTCCGCTCGAATACCGACAGGGTGCCGGCCGCGGTCGAGTCGTGGGTCGTGAAACCCGTCGACATCGATGATGTCCCGATCGTCCTGGCGGTCCTGTGGAGTGAAGATCGGGCGCAGGTCGACGATCATGATCTGCGGCGCCTGGCCGAGGAGATGGATCAGCGGCTGCAGTCGGTCGATGACACCAATCGGGTCACCGTGACCGGCGGGCGACCCCGGCGGATCCGGGTCGAACTCGATCCCGAGGCCCTCGCGGCAAGGCGCACGGCGCCGCTGGAGGTCGCGGACGCGATCGGCGTCTCCAATGAACAGATCGAGTCCGGTTCCGTGGTGGAACTGGATCGCGCCGCGATCGTCGAGGGCGGTCTGTTCATCGAGGACGCGCGCGAACTCCGGGACCTGGTCGTCAACGTCGTCGATGGCGTACCGGTGTATCTCCGGGATGTGGCCCGGGTGCTCGACGGCCCATCGGAGCCCGGGAATTATTCCTGGATCGGTTTCGGTCCCGCTTCCGACCGCGGGGCGGAGGCGGGGACTTACCCGGCGGTCACGCTCGCGGTCGCGAAAAAGCACGGCACGAACGCCGTGCGGGTTTCCGAGGATATCAAGGCCCGGCTGGACACCTTCGAGCGGGACCTGTTCCCCGAGGGAGTCCACTATCGAATCATCCGCGACTACGGGCGTACCGCGGACGACAAAGTCGGTCAGCTTATCTCCAGCCTCGGTGTTGCCATACTCACCGTAGCCATCTTCCTGGCCCTGTTCATCGGCTGGCGTGCAGCATTGGTGGTCGGGCTGGCCGTGCCGGTGTGCTACGGCATCACGCTCTTTCTCGATTATCTGACCGGTTACACGATCAACCGGGTCACATTGTTCGCGCTGATTCTCGCGCTCGGTCTGCTGGTCGACGATCCGATCACGGGCGTGGACAACATCGAGCGCTGGTTCCGGATGGGCGTGCACCGCGCGCGCGACTCGGTCGCTGCCGCGATGGTGGAAATCCGCGGTGCCCTGATCATGTCGACCGTTGCGATCGTCGTCGCGTTCGCGCCGATGTCCTTCATTACGGGGATGATGGGGCCGTACATGGCGCCGATGGCGTTCAATGTGCCGGTGACCGTGATCGCGAGCACTGCCGTTGCATTCCTGGTGACGCCCTGGCTGGCGTACCACCTCCTGCGCCATGAACCGCAGGCGGGCGGCTACGATGTCCACAAAACCGGTGTGTATCGTTTCTACGCGCCGATATTGGGCTGGATGCTGGCGAATCGCCGCCGCGTCTGGGGCGTGCTCGGCGTCGTGGCGGTGCTTTTCGTCATCGCGGTCTCCCTGCCTGCGTTCCGCATGGTCCCGCTCAAACTCCTGCCGTACGACAACAAGGACGAGTTCCAGATCGTTGTCGATATGCCGGAGGGGACGACGCTGGAGCGCACCGACGCGGTCACCCGGGCATTCGCCGGCTACCTCCGCACCGTACCCGAGGTCGAGGACTTTACCGGTTATGTCGGCACCGCATCACCAATGGACTTCAACGGGATGATCCGCCAGTACTACCGGCGCGAGGAAGCGCACCAGGCCGATCTGCGGATCACCCTGGCTCCAAGGGCGCGTCGGTCACAGCAGTCCCATCAACTCCTTTTGCGAATCCGGCGCGATCTGCAGGCCATCGCCGATCGCCACGGCGTGGCCGTCAAGCTGGTGGAGGTGCCGCCCGGTCCGCCCGTCGTCGCCACGGTCACGGCGCAGATCCGGGGTGAACCCGGAACACCGCATGCGCGCCTGCTCGAAGGGGCGGAACGCCTTGCTGAACGGATGCGATCGGAGCCAGGGGTCGTTGATGTAGATACCTCGGCTGCGGCGGAACAGACCCGCTATCGGTTCAGGACCGATAAGGAGAAAGCCGCTCTGTCGGGTATATCCACCACCGATGTCGCACGCACTTTGCGTCTCGGCACCGGCGGCATGAATGCCGGCTATCTGCAGATCCCGACCGAGGCCGATCCGCTGCCGATCGAACTGCGCCTGCCGGTGGAACGCCGGGGTGGTCCCGACGACCTGGCCGCACTGTATATCAAGGGCCGCGCCGGTATCGTGCAGCAGCGCGAGAATGGTGGCCTGCGCGATGCGCCGACGCCGCTGGTCCGACTGGGCGAACTCGGGCAGTTCGAGCGCACGACCCGGGAACAGACCATCCGGCACAAGGATCTCGAGCGGGTCGCTTACGTGTTCGCGGAAGTGGCGGGTCGTCCGCCCGCCGAGGTAATCCAGGATCTCGTGGCGGATCAGGGAGCGGCGGGGGATAACGACAACCGCCCCGTCGATGCGCGTACGTACCTGAATCCAGGGGGCGGGAGCGGATGGGATCTGCCGCCGGATGTTCGCGCGGAATGGACGGGGGAGGGCGAATGGTTTATCACCCTGCGCGTGTTCCGTGATCTGGGAATCGCGTTCGGTGTGGCGGTGATCGGCATCTTTCTGGTGATCTACCTGCAGACCGGTATCGCTGCCCTGTCGGGCATCATTCTGCTCTCGATCCCGCTGTCGATGATCGGGATCATGCCGGGGTTCTGGCTGCTCAATCAGATCGGTGATCGCCGTATCGACGGGTTCGGTGATCCGGTCTTTTTCACCGCGACGGCGATGATCGGGATGATCGCGCTCGCCGGCATCGTGGTCCGCAACGCGCTCGTGCTCGTCGAATTCATACAACTGGCGCGGGGGCAGGGCCTTGAACTGCGCGAGGCACTGGTGCAGGCCGGAGCGGTCCGCATGCGACCGGTGTTGCTGACGGCGGCGACGACGCTGCTCGGCAATCTCGTCATCACGCTGGACCCGATCTTCTCGGGGCTCGCCTGGGCCATCATCTTCGGCATCGTCGCTTCCACCGTGTTCACGCTGGCGGTGGTGCCGCTCGTGTACTTCCTTGTCTATGACCGCGAGGACGCGGTGCAACCGGCAACGCTCGCGGAGGGACCGTCATGAACAGGCAATCCGTTCTCCGGCTCGGCGGCGCGGTGCTGGCGCTTGGTGTGCTCGGGACCGTTATGGCCTTCCTCGCCGGCACGTTCTCGCGGAACATCGAGCCCGGCACGGTGGCGGCTGAATCGCAGCCGATCGAAGGGGTGATCGTCGCGGTAGAGGCCGTGCGCACGAAGGTGCAGGCCAATGCGCCCGGTACAGTGCAAGCCCAGCGAGAGGCCGTGCTGTCACCCCGGATCACCGCACGGATCACGGCCGTAAATGTGCGTGCGGGCGACGCGGTGGACGAGGGAGCGGTGCTGGTGGAACTGGACGAGCGCGATCTAGAGTCGCGGGTGCGGCAGAGGCGTGACAGGGCCGCGGCGGCGCAGGCCCGCCTCGATGAGGCGGAGCGCCATTTTGCGCGTATCCAGGATCTCTATGAACGGGATGTGGTTCCACGCTCCGATCTGGATCGAGCCGAAGCGGACCGGGACGCGGCGCAGGCCGAACTGGCGCGGTCTCGCGATGCCGTTGAGGAGGCGCGTACCGCGCTCAGCCACGCGACGATCCAGGCCCCCATGGCGGGGCGCGTGGTCGACCGCCTTGCCGAGCCGGGTGATACCGCGCGCCCGGGCGTGCCGCTGTTGCGTATCTACGACCCGGGCAGTCTCCAGCTGGATGCGCATGTCCGCGAGTCGATCGCGGCGCGGCTGGAGCGCGGTGAGTCGCTGACCGCGCGGATCGATGCCATCGACACGACTCTGGAGGTCACGATCGATGAAATCGTGCCTTCGGCGGAGCCCGGGTCCAGAACGTTCATCGTGCGTGCAGGATTACCGCGGCATGCCAATCTCTATCCCGGCATGTTCGGGCGCCTGATCATCGTGACCGGTTCGGAGCAGCGGGTCGAGGTCCCGGCGGCGGCGATCGAGCGCGTGGGCCAGCTCGAGTTCGTCCGTGTGGTCTCCGAACGGGGATCGGTTCGGCGTCACGTCCGGACCGGCGAAACGACCCCGGATGGCCGCGTCGAGGTGATGAGTGGTCTCAGCGCCGGGGAGCAGGTCGTCATTGCTCGATGAGGGCGGTCAGGCCGCGCTCGTGGCGGTGATTGCTTGATTCGCCCGCTTCAGCGCGGCATCTGGAAACCTGGGGTCGACTCCATGACCTCGATCTCGCTGGCATCCATCTCGGCGCCGATGTCCTCGAACAGCGGTGTGGAAAGATAGCGTTCACCGGTATCCGGCAGCATGGCCAACATCACGGAACCCGCCGGTGCCCGCTCGGCGAGCTCCATCGCGACCGCGACCGTGGCGCCGCCCGACACGCCGGTGAAAATGCCTTCCCGCTGCGCCAGTCTGCGCGACCATGCGATGCCGTCCGGACCGGCGACCGGGATCAGCTCGTCGACGTAGGACTGATCGAGCGCCTCCTGGAGCACCCACGGGATGAAGTCCGGAGTCCATCCCTGGATGGGGTGCGGCTCGAAGGCCGGGTGGCCGGCGGCGGGTTCATTCTCCGCCGTGCGTTCCTGTGGCGTGCCGCTCGCGACCAGCTGGGCGCTGGTGGGCTCGCTGAGGACCAGCTTCACGTCCGGGCGTTCGCGGCGCAGTGCCCGGCCGATGCCGGTGATCGTGCCGCCGGTGCCATAACCGGTGACGAAGTAGTCCAGTCGCTGGCCATCGAAGTCGGCGAGGATCTCGCGGCCTGTGGTGGCCTCATGGATGTCGGCGTTGGCCTCGCTCTCGAACTGGTGGGCCAGGAACCAGCCGTGGGTCTCGGCGAGTTCGCGCGCCTTCTCATACATGCCGAAACCCTTGAGCTCGCGCGGCGTCAAAACGACCTTCGCGCCTAGAAAGCGCATCAGCCGGCGGCGCTCGATCGAGAAACTCTCGGCCATGGTTACCACGAGCGGGTAGCCCTTCGCGGCACAGGCCATGGCCAGGCCGATCCCGGTGTTGCCGCTGGTGGCCTCCACCACAGTCTGTCCCGGCTTGAGGCTGCCGTCGCGCTCGGCCGCCTCGATGATGCTCAGAGCGAGTCGATCCTTGACCGATCCGGCCGGATTGAAGAATTCCGCTTTCACGTAGAGCGTAACGTGGTCCGGGGCGAGGTTGTTGATCCGGACACAGGGCGTATTGCCGACCGTCTCCAGGATGTCGTCATACAGCCGCCCGCGTCCAGCCGTCGTTCGGGTTCCGGATTTCATGGTTGTCTCCGCCTGTTCATGCCGTGGACCGGTGCGGGATCGCGCCGGTGCCGATCGGATGCCCGGATTGTAAACCCGAAGCCGGGGTTGTGCCGTGCCTTTGGTGTGCCATGCGGGGCGCTCGGCTGCCCGGGCGAGTGCTGATATTCTGAGGCGACCATTGACCGGCCCGACCCCGGGAGGATCCTCATGCATGACCCGCGAAAACCATGGAAACTCCGGGAATCTGCCCGGGTGGGAGGGCAGGCGACCGCACCCTGGCGCCGGGCTGCCGTGCTCGCGTTATGCCTGCTCGTCCTCGCGGGTTGCAGCGGCGAGTCCACGCCGACACGCCTGGAACTGGTCGACCTCGCCCGCTTTACCGGTCAGTACGACGGGGAATGGGTCAGCACGATCGGCCATGTCCGTTCGCACCCGGATCCGGAGCATTACTGGCTCGAGGACGACGATCTGAATCGTGTGGCCGTGCACCCGGACAGTGCGGTCAAATCGCTGGTGGGTGAACGTGTCCGCGTGATTGGCCGATTCCGGTATTCACGGGACAAGGGCCGCGCGATCGAGGCCGATGAGGTCGAGACGCTGGAATAGCCTGCCGCTGCCGGGCGCGTTGTAATGACTGCCCCGTAATGGAGGGGAAAGTGTCGCGTAATCCGCGCCGCGCCAGAATCCGATGGGGCGCGATGGAACTTTTGACGGCCCCGGATTGTTGACGGGGTGTGGGCGCGGCAAGCGGCGCGGCCCGCGGTTCACGCAAACCGTCAAAAGGAGGCGCGATATGCGCACTGGGTACGTAAGCATCCTCATACTGGTCGCGGCGTTCATGGCGATGCCGGCGGCGCTCGCCGAGGACAGCTCAAGCAGCGATTTCGAGCGCCAGGAACTTGAGACATTCCTGCAGGCGCGGGCCGATGTCCTCGACATCCAGGAGGAGTACTCCAACCGGCTGCAGTCGGCGGAAGACGATCAGGCCGTGGCGGATCTCCAGTCGGAGGTCCGGGAGAAGATGGCCGCGGCGGTGGAGGACGCCGGGATTACGGTGGAGAAGTTCAACCGTATCGCGCAGGCCGCACAGAACGATCCCGATGTGGCCGAGGAACTCGAATCGCTGGCGGAGTAAGCGCGAACGCCGCGGGTGGTGGGGCTGTTTGCCCCACCACACCACCTGCCCGCGCGGCGGCGGTTTCCGCATCGCTCCGAGATCGCGGTTACGGGTCGCCGGAGGGTGCGCAGACGCAGTGGCCGCAATAATATCGTGAATCGGTCCATGTCGGTCTCGCAGCGGGTTATCGACCGTGCCAGGCAACGGTGGCGCGCGTCATGCGAGCGCACGGGTGCGTGGCTCGGGCGTCACCCGGTCGCCGAGGCCCTGCTGGATCGTGCCGGCTGCCTGCACCCCGATCGGCATACGCTCGCCCGCGGTGTCGCGGTCGGTGTGTTCGTCGGCCTCTCACCGACCGTGGGTTTCCAGACCCTGTTGATGCTGCTCGGCTGTGTCGCGCT
>CAJXKK010000049.1 GCA_913055615.1 uncultured Ectothiorhodospiraceae bacterium | reverse complement strand
TTGGCGAGCCTGGCGTTCAGGCGTTCGACTTCGCGATCCGCCTCCTTGCGTGAGGATATGTCCTGGAACGCGCCCTGGACCGAATGGATCCGGCCGTTCGCGTCCCTGACGGGCTCGGCTACCACTCGTGCCCAGAGGCGCTCGCCATGCGCGTCGAGTATCTGCATCTCGTCGTCGTAGGGGATGCCCTGCTCGGCGCAGGCGGTGAAGCGTTGGCGAATGGCATCGCGGTACTCGGGGGCGTAGAACGAGATCCCTTCTTCGACCGTGGGCTCATAGCCGCGGGGCATGGCGTGGATCTCGGCGACCATGTCCGACCAGTGGACCCGGTTGGCGTCCAGGTCCACCCACCAGCCGCCGAAACGGGCAACCCGGCCGGCGATATCGAGGACACGGGCCTGCTCGCGCAGCTGTTCCTCGGCCTGCTGGATATCCGTGATATCCGTCATGACCGCGCCGACATTCCATTGCGTGCCCTTGACCGCCGGGACGGGGAAATAGCGGATCAGGAACCGGCGTGTGCCGAGGTCCGGGTACGTACGCTCGCCCTCGAAGCTGATCGATTCCCCCGCTAAGCCACGATCGATACGCGGCGCGACCTCGTCGCGATAGGAGTCGTTACTGAGCACGTCGGTCAGGTGCCGACCTTCCAGGGTCTCGGCGGTCAGGCCATAGAGCCCCGCGTAGCCGTCATTGGCGAGCACGTAGCGATGGTCGCCATCGACGATGCAGAACAGATCGCTACCGGCTTCGATCAGGTGGTGGTACTGACGCAACCGCTGTTCGGCCTCGTGGCGTTCGGTGATATCCTGAATCGTCCCGGTCAGCGCGACGATATGGCCCTTTTCATCGCGCCCGGTCTCGGCGAGTTCATGGACCCGGCGGATCGATCCATCCGGGCGGACGATACGGAACTCGAGGTCATGGCGGGTGTCTTCGTAGTGGGCGCGGGCCTGTATATAGCGCAGGTGCTCACGATCCTCGGCGTGCACCATCGCGAGGAATCCCTCCGGGGTCGGCTCGCCCGCGGCGTGGTCGATTCCCGCAATCCGAAAGGTCTCATCCGACCATTCGAGACGTTCCTCGCGGGTATCCAGACGCCAGCTGCCGACACGCGCGATCCGCTGCGAGTCGGTCAGCATCCGTTCGCGGTCCTCGAGGGCCTGCTGCTGATGCGCGATGCGCCGGTCGCTGGCGTCACGCTCGTCCAGCAGACGGTTGAGGGTGTCGGCGAGCCGCGCCAGTTCGCTGTCACCGCCGCTGGCGGCGCGCAGGTCGGACTCGCCCGCGCGGATCCGGTCGATCGTGGTCGCCAGTTCGTGTACGGGGCCACCGATGCGGCGGTGGATCAGGCCGAACGCCAGCAGCGACAGGACGCCGAACGCCAGCGCCGCGGCGGCGAAGCTGCCGGCGATCCAGGTCGCGTCCGTGGCGATGGCCTGCTGGCGTTCGCGCAGCAGTTGGTGCAGGGCCGTGTCGAGGGCGACGCCCTGACGGGCGACCCGGCTAATGATGGCCCGGGCGCGTTGTGGAATATCCAGCGGTCCCTCGGTCCTGGAATCCGATGGTTCGCCTGCCGGCTCAGTGGGCAGCGCGTTCGCATCCTCAAGCGCCTCGATCAGGCGATCGATCTCAAGCCGTGCCGTCCGCGCCGTCGGGTATTCATCGCCGATGGCGCGCAACTGCCGTTGCAGCGACGCCGCTTCCGAGCGAAAGGCCGCCGCGGTCTCCGCGTCGCCACCGGACAGCACCAGGCGGTCACTCTCGGCGGAGAGGGAGTCGAGTAGGTTCTGCAGCTCGATCAGTCCCGCCATTTCGGCCTGTTTGGCGCGCATGTCGCCATGCGCCATCAGGCCGATGGATACCAGCGCGGCGAGGCCGGCGGCGCAGGAGGCAATACTGACGCTGGAGAGCCGAGCGAGCTTCATGGTGCCGGCCCGCAGCAGTCGGGATCTCGCCTGATGAGGGTGGCGTGACATCCTGCGGCATGAGTCGTTGCTGCAGTCATCGTCGGCCCTTCGCGGTCGGCGGCTGCCGGTAAGGCTGTGGATGACCGGACGTGGATGTCAATGGCGCGATCCGCGATTCCCGGTTGCGGGCAATCTGGCGCGCTATCATCGTGTTGTCCATTCAGCCGCCCCGAACACGGCTGTGGATATCGCCGGGCCGTGAAGCGACCTGTCTGACGAGTCCGTAACCGGGCGCGCTCCAGCGCCACCTGGTATGCCCATGCACCTGGGCGCCGGGAATGCGCAGTGTAAATGCCGGTCGCATGAGCAGAACGCGGATTGCGCGCCTCGCGGCGCCGCTTATCCGGGACAAGGAATCCGGGCCATTCCCGCTGGTCGCAGCACCCGCCAGCCATCCGACGGGATATCGAGCAATGTCGTCTCACCCCCCCCCTGCAGGCCGGGAACGTCCCCGGCACCCGGGTATCGCTGTCTGTTGATCGCCGGCCTCGCTCTGGACCTTGGCGGCTGCGCCTGGACAGAGGGCAGCCACGCATTGACTATCGCACGCTCGAGTTACGGATAAAAAACCCCGTAGCCGCGGCGGGCGGCGTACGGGGTGATTGTCGCGTGCGGGGAGGCCGGGGACCGGTCTATCGACCGCCACCCCGGCATGCACGCTGATCAGCCTGAGGTGGCCGTATCCTTGTCGGATCGTGTCCACCACATGGCCTTCAGGTACTTGTACAGCGGGCTGCCACTGGCGCCGCTCTGACCGAAGGTCTGAGTAACCCGGTCCAGCAGGATCGCGATCAGGACCACGCCGAGACCGCCCTCGAAGCCGAGGCCGACGTTGAGGCGCTGAATCCCCGTGAGCACGACGTTGCCGAGGCCGCCCGCGCCGATCATCGAGGCGATGACGACCATCGACAGCGACAGCATGATGGTCTGGTTCACGCCCTGCATTATGGTGGGCATGGCCAGCGGCAGCTGTACCTTGGTCAGGAGCTGGCGTGGCGTGCAGCCGAATGCCAGACCGGCCTCGATGTTCTCCTCATGCACCTGGCGGATGCCGAGGTTCGTGAGGCGCACCGCCGGCGGCATGGCGAACACCACGGTCGCGATCGTGCCGGGCACCTTGCCGAGGCCGAAGAAGATCGCGGCCGGGATGAGGTACACGAACGGCGGCATGGTCTGCATGAAGTCCAGGATGGGGCGCACGAGCGCCTCGACCTTGTCGCTGCGGGCCATCGCGATGCCCAGTGGCCCACCGATCAGCAGGGCGACGAAACTGGCACTGAGCACGATCGCCACCGTCGACATGGTCTCCGGCCACAGCGTCATCTCGAAGAACAGGATCATCGCCACGATGCAGAAGATCCCGAAGCCCCAGCCGACGCGCAGGAATCCGAGAATGATAATCGCCGCGGCCATGACCAGGGGATGCACCCAGAGCATGAAGCCCTCGAGGTTGGCGACGACGAACTCGATGGCGGCGGAGATCGCGTCGAGCAGACCACCGAGATTGGTCTGGATCCAGTCGACGAGGTCTTCGACGTACTGGCCGAGGTCGATATTGAGGAATTGATAGTTCTCTGGATCAGCCATGATGAATTATCCCGTCCGATCGAGCGTCTTGAGGAGGTGGGTCTGCGACACGCTGCCGAGGTACTGGCCGTTATCGTCGACGACCGGTACCGGCGCTCCCGCGTGGGCCACGCGACTCAGGACTTCGCTCAGTGACATGTCCGCCCCGGCGGGCTCGATATCCTTGATGAAGGCGTCGTTCAGCGAGTTGGCCGCGGCGAGTGATTTCTCGGTCATCACGCCCGTGACGTTGCCCGATCCGTCGATCAGGACCGCGCTGTCATGGCCGTTGCGCTGCAGCTGTTCGCGCACCGAGCCCGGATCCGCGTTCGCGTCGTCGATCACCGAGACGAAATCCTTGCGCGCGAGGTCGCCGCCGGTAAACACCTTGGTGACGTCGACGCCGTGGAAGAATGAGCGCACGTAGTCGTTGGCCGGGTTGGTGACGATCTCGTCCGGCGTTCCGATCTGCACCACCATGCCCTGTTCCATGATCGCGATGCGGTCACCGATGCGCATGGCCTCGTCGAGGTCGTGCGAGATGAACACGACCGTACGGGCGTGCTCCTTCTGCAGCTGGATCAGCTCGTCCTGCATCTGCGTGCGGATCAGCGGATCGAGCGCCGAGAAGGCCTCGTCCATCAGCAGGATGGTCGGGTCGACGGCGAGTGCTCGGGCGAGGCCGACGCGCTGCTTCATGCCGCCCGAGAGTTCGCTCGGGTAGCTGTTGGCGTTCGCCTTCAGGCCGACCTGCTCGAGCGCGGCGAGCGCGCGTTGATCCCGTTCCGCCTTGTCGACGCCGGCGAGTTCGAGGCCGAAGCCGGCGTTCTCGATCACCGTCTGGTGCGGCATCAGCGCGAACGACTGGAACACCATGCTCATGTCGCGGCGGCGCAGCTGGATGAGATCCTCGGTGGACATCTTCGTGATGTCGTTGCCGTCGATCTTGACCGCGCCGTAGGTCGGGTCGATAAGGCGGTTGAGCATCCGCACCATGGTGGACTTGCCGGAGCCCGACAGCCCCATGACGACGAAAATCTCCCCCTCCTCGATGCCGAAGCTTGCCCGTTGCACGCCGACCGTTGCGCTGGTCTGTGCGAAGATCTCGTCCTTGCTCAGCCCCTGCTCGATCAGCTGTTTCGCCTGATCGGGCCTGGGGCCAAAGATCTTGTAGACATCTTCGACGACGATTTTTTGTGTCATCGATCGTCGCTCCTCTGGTCGTGGAATCGTAAAAGGCCGGCCGCATCTGGCCGGGCCGACGCCGGGCAGTCTAACCCGGATCGCGTCTCACTATAAAAGAGGGGGGGGCGGATGGGCGCCGGTTGCGACCCCACGCACGGCCCCGCTTGACGCCCGCCTGGGGCCCGCTTGAGCGCCTCGGCGCGCCGCCCGCGTCCGTAGCCCGGTTGCAGCGAAGCGGAATCCGGGACCGCGCGGGCCATCGCCCGAAGGACGCCCGTAAGCCGGCGGCGCCAGGCCGCCGCTGGCCCGATCGCCGCTCAGAACCCGACCTCGAGCCCCGCCACGAACGTCCGCCCCGGGGCCGGCTCGAAGAAACGCCCGCCGCTAGCGTTCACCCGGACATTGGCGACATGGTCGATGTCCGTGGCGTTGTCGATGCCGAACCAGGCCTCGACGCGGCGCCCCGCGGCGCCCCACACGCGCCCCGCGCGCAGATCGAGCGTCGTGTAGTCGTCGACCGGCACCTCGTTGGCGTTGTCCGCGTATACCGAATCGACGTAGCGGATGCCGGCGCGCGCATAGCGCCCGTCCGCGGCCCGCCAGTCGGCCTCGATGAACAGCTTGTGCTCGGGCAGCCCGGGCAGGCGATTGCCGGTGAAATCGTTGCCCTCGCGGTCGACGAAGCGCTCGAAGCGATAGTCCGACCAGGTCCACGCCGCAGCGATCGACAGGCGCTCGCTGGCGATCCAGTCGAGGCCCAGCTCGACGCCGTCACGCCGCGTCTCGGCGGCGTTCTCGTAGAAGTCTCGCTCGTTGCCCTCGAACGAGAACGAAACGATCTCGTCGTCGACATCGACCCGGAAGAGCGCGATCTGATAGCGCAGGTCACGACCGAAGCGCCCGCGGGCGCCGATCTCGCGGTTCAGCGCCTGCTGCGGCTCGATCGCGGGATTGAAGCCGCCGGTCCCGTCCGGGTCGGCGAACTCGGTGAAGGTCGGGGTCTCGAACGCCGTCGAGATGTTGGCGTACAGGCGGTGGTCGGGCGACAGGGCGTACAGCGCGCCCAGGCTGCCGCTGGTCTCGTCGAAACGGCGGGAGCCCGAATCATCCCCGTCGCTGGTGAGCTCATCGTCGATCGCGAACCGGACGCGGTCGAAGCGCAGACCGGCGCTCAGGTCGAGGGCGTCGGTGACGCCGAGATCGGCCTGGGCGAACAGGCCGCTGGCGGTGGCCTGCTGGCGCTCGTCAGCTACTTGCGCTGTAGGCGTTCCTCCTCCATCGACATCAAATCGGAATCGATCGTCTATCTGTCGGTCCGCTTCGCCGCCGATCGTGTACTGAACCGGCACATCCGCAACTCGAACCGAACTGGTGAATTCCGTGCCCAATCCGAAAAAATCGCGCTCATAACCGAGCAGACTGGGGCCTGGAGAGAAGGGCAATTGCTGTTCAAAATCGCGATGTGAGTAGAAACTGCGTACGGTCAGCGCTCCACCGGCCCAATCGCCATCGCGCCAGCGTACGCCCAGTCGCTGCTGCGAGGCGTCCTGTCCGGAATCGACCTTTCGGGCGCCTTCGGCTGCGCTGCTGCGGTCGCGCTCGAGTCGCTCCGCCGTCAGGCCGCCGGGGTCCTCGGCGACCGGATTGTCCATCAGCGTCAGCACCGTCTGCAGTTCGCGCTGGCCGTCGAAGGAACGGGTCACCTTCGCGTTCACGCGGTCACGCTGCGCCCGCGACTGCTCGCGGAAGCCGTCGAAGCGGAGCGCGGAACCGCTGATATGGTATGCCCAACGGCCGTTGTTGCCGCCGGCCCGGATACCCCCCTTGGCATAGCCGTCGCTGCCGCCCTGGGCGGAAATGGTCGGGCTGTACGCCATATCCCGGCCATCGGCCGTGGTTACGTCGATCACGCCCCCGGCGGCATTACCGTATGCGACCGCGGCGGGCCCGCGGATCACCTCGATGCGCTCGGCCGATTCCAGGTCGATGGCGTCGGTCTGCGACTGGCCGTCGGGCAGCGTCTCGGGGAAGCCATCGACCCGAAGCCGGATGCCGCGGATCCCGAACGGCGCCCGGGCGCCGAACCCGCGGGTCGAGATCCGCAGCCCCTGGGCGAAGTTGTACTGGTTCTGGAAGTACAGGCCTGGTATGCGCTGCAGCGACTCGTCGAGCGTGAGCCCCCGGCGGCCGCTGCGAATCTCCTCGCGGTCGACCGCATCCACCGCCGCAGGGACGTCGAGGAGATTGCGCTCCATGCGCGGAGCGGTGATCACGATCGGTTCCATGGCGCCGTCGTCCGCCGGTGCGGGTACGGCCAGGCCCAGGCTGGCGGCGAGGAACAGGGCGCGGCTCCGCGAGGCGGAACAATGCGGGTCGAAGTGGGCGTGTGCCGACATCGCTGCGGACTCCATCGGCCGCGGCTCCACGTGTGCGCCGTCCTTTCGGACCGCGAACGCCGCGCGGCCTGCGCGGGGCGGATGGCCAGCATTCTCGTGTGTGCAGCCCGCGTTTGCCAGCCCGTCAGGCGGGGCGTCGGCGTGCCGGGTGGCGCGTGGGCGGGGCAGCGTGCGCCTGCGGTTTTACTCGTCCGATGTTCCGTACAGCTGTGCCAGCCCGGACTCGAGCCCGGCCTGCAGGGTCTGCAGATGTCGCTGCAGCCGTGCCAGTTCATCGGCGCCGAGGCCCGTGGATGTGGCGATCGTGGCGTTCACGCGCTCGAGTTCCGGGCGCAGCGCCCGGGCCTCGTCGGTGAGGTGCACACGCACGATGCGCTCATCGTGCCGATCGCGCCTGCGCTCGACATGGCCCGCCATGTCCAGCCGGCGCAGGACCGGCGTGAGCGTGCCGGAATCCAGCGACAGCCGGGCGCCGAGTGCCTTGATCGAAATCCCGTCTTCGGGCAGCAGTGCCAGCAGGACGATGTACTGGGTGTAGGTCAGCCCGAGCGGATCAAGCAGGCCCCGATACAGCCGGGTGAAGGCGTGTGCGGTGGAATAGACGCTGAAGCAGAGCTGGTTGTCGAGCTGAAGCGGGTCTTTGCGGTTGCAGCCATTTGCCAAAATGCCTCCTTCGGGCCACCGACCGACATGCGCGGCGTCGGATCGGCGTTGCGGGCGGCGGGTACCCGCTCCATTTGAATGATTGCACACAATTGGATCGTGTGCGAATCTTCCACTCAGCGAGGATCCGCCTCGCGCCGTTCCGGTATCGGGATGGCCACCGGCAATACCCGGAGGTAGCACCATGAGCAAGGACATCGTTCTCTACGGTTTCGACGGGAGTACCTATGTACGGACCGTACGTATGCTGCTCGCCGAGAAGGGCGCCGATTACGATCAGGTCCCCGTGAACGTGCTCGAGGGCGAGCCGCGCCAGCCCGAACACCTTCAGCGCCACCCGTTCGGCAAGGTGCCGGTGCTCGATCACGACGGCATGCGTATCCTCGAGACCAGCGCGATCACCCGTTATCTGAACGACGTGCTCGACGGGCCGTCGTTCATCCCCGATAACCCCAGGGACCGCGCCCGCATGGACATGGCGATCGGCCTGTTCGATTCCTACGGTTACGGGGCCTTGGTCGGTGTAGCCGGCTATCACCTGTTCCCGGACTTTATCGGCAATCCGGACGAGGCGTTCCTCAAGCAGTCCATCGAGGACGCGCGCAAGGTGCTGACCGAACTGATGAAGATCCGGGGCGATTCGAAATATATCGCCGGCGACCAGCCGACGCTGGCCGATTTCTACCTCGCACCCGCCTGCTTCTACGTCGGCCTGACCGACGAGGCCGCGCAGGTCTTCGACGTGCCGGGCTTCCACGAATGGTGGGATCGCTTCCAGCAGCTGGAGAGCTACCGCCGAACGGAGCCCGACCTCGGCTGATCGCAGTTCTCTGCGCCTTCTCGGGAGCAAACGACAAAGCCGGCGGAACCGTAGGCCGGCTTTGCCCGGCAATGCGGTGGCCGTTCGGCTGTCGACATGACTCGCGCCGGGCAATGCCGGCGGATGGTTTCGGATGCCCGAAGCGTTCGCCGGTGGACACGTCATGCCGGCATTCGCCCTCCACTTCGTTGCGGGCGAAAACCGGCCTACGTGGTTACCGCTTCCGGATCCGCTTCGTCCGGGGTGGGCGTGGGGTCCGATCGGGTCGGTTTGCCGGGCGTGATGCCGTGGGGTTTCGGTTCGCCGTCGGCGTCCACGCGCACGAATACCAGCCGCTCGACCCGGGTGATCGACTGCCGCGTGCGGCGGTTGCGGACCTCGCACTCGATCGTGATCGATGTACGGCCGAATTCCACGACCTCCGTGCCGATCTCGACGATGTCCCCCTGGCGCGCTCCGGCCAGGAAATGCACGTCCGAGAT
Source organism: uncultured Ectothiorhodospiraceae bacterium (assembly GCA_913055615.1). Taxonomy (GTDB): domain Bacteria; phylum Pseudomonadota; class Gammaproteobacteria; order XJ16; family Halofilaceae; genus Halofilum. Next base: position 8,381 of record CAJXKK010000049.1, on the reverse strand, counting down.
ACTGCGCGTCACCACGGAGGTGGATTCGAGCTGACAGGTGGCGTAAACGAACGCCTCCTCATCGATCCACTCCAGCACGCGGCCCCCGAAAAGGCGGCCGTTCGAGTTAAGGTCTTTCGCGGCGACCATCTTGCGTGTGCGGTATTTCATCGTTGCGGCATCCAGGCGTGTCCGGGCGCTGTTTCCCGAACCCTGAAACGCAATCGCCGTGCCATCCGGTTCACCGGCGCGCGCAAGCGTCGGCGAACGGTGTCACGCCGGGATTCTTGTGTGTGGTGTCCGAAAATCCGGATCTCGGCATAGCGCCGCCATCGCACCTTCGTGATGCCGGCGCTCAATGGATTGCACCACCGGGATGCACAGCGGACCGGTATCAGCGGGCGCGGCGACCCGGATTGCCGGCATGCGGACGGCCGCCGCCATTGCCCTTTTGCTGGCGCCCGCCCGGTCGGCCCTTGCCGGCGGCGTTGCGCTGCTGTCCCTGTCCCTGGTTCCGGCCCTGGCCGCCGCCGGGATTGTTACGGCGCTTCGCCGCGACCGCGGTTTCCTCGAAGGGATCGGGCTCGTAGCCGGGCACCGGCTCGGAGTGGATGTTGCGGTTCATCATCCGCTCGATGCCCTTGAGCAGTTTGCGGTCGTCGCCGGAGACCAGCGACACGGCCTGGCCATCGCGACCCGCGCGGCCGGTACGGCCGATCCGGTGGAGGTAATCCTCCGGCACTTCCGGCAGATCGTAATTGACCACGTGCGGCAGATGGTCGATGTCGAGGCCGCGCGCGGCGATGTCGGTGGCCACCAGGATGCGCACGCCACCCTTCTTGAACTGCCCGAGCGCCTTCGTGCGCGCGCCTTGGGTCTTGTTGCCGTGGATGGCGGCGGAGCTGAGGCCGTCGCGGTCGAGCTGCATGGCGAGCCGGTCGGCACCGCGCTTGGTGCGCGTAAACACCAGTACCTGCTGCCAGTCGCCGTCACGGATGAGGTGGCTGAGCACGGTCTTCTTGCCATCGCGGTTCACCGGATGGACCTTCTGCGTCACGGTATCCACGGCCGCGTTGCGCGCGGCGACCTCGAGCCGGGTCGGCCGGGTCAGCAGGCCCTGGGCGAGATCACGGATGCCGTCGGAGAAGGTGGCCGAGAACAGCAGCGTCTGGCGCTGCTTCGGGACGGCCGCGATCAACTTCTTGATGTCGTTGATGAAGCCCATGTCGAGCATGCGATCGGCCTCATCCAGTACCAGCGTCTCGACCTGCGACAGGTCGACCGTGCGGCGCTGGAGATGATCGATCAGGCGGCCCGGGGTCGCGACCAGGATGTCCACCCCGCGGCGCAGCGTCTGCACCTGGGGCTGCATGCCGACGCCGCCGAAAACGGTAGTCGACTTCAGCGGCAGATGGCGACCATAGGTCTTGACGCTCTCCTGGACCTGCGCGGCCAGTTCACGCGTCGGCGTGATCACCAGCGCCCGGATCGGCCGTCCGCCGGATTTCGGCTTCTCGCGCATGAGCCGTTCGAGGATGGGCAGCGTGAAGCCGGCGGTCTTGCCGGTGCCGGTCTGGGCGGCGGCCATGACGTCGCCGCCGGCGAGGATCGTCGGGATGGCCTGTGACTGGATCGGCGTGGCGGTGGTGTAGCCCTGATCTTCGACCGCACGAAGCAGCGCGGCCGAAAGGCCGAGATTCGAGAAAGACATTGGGATTGCTCCTGGAGCCTGTCCGGGCACGGCCATTGCCGCTCGCCCGGGTCCGGTCCAGGCAAAAAAAGAAAAGGGGATTCGGGGTGCGTCCCTGAAAAGATGCCGAGAAATACCGCGAAAACGTGATGCCGACCGGTCGCATCAGCGATGTGCACTATAACAGAACCGGCCTCCCGATACACGCGGAATCAAAGCCCAATAGGCCCGTGAGGGCGTTTTCGCCGCGATCGGCCGGCGCCGCCAACCAACGCTCCCGCGAACGCCCGATTCGATCCGCAGGTCGGGTCTTGATCCAGCCGCAGGTCGGGTTTTAACCCGACAGATCAGTGCCCGTTGAGTAGCGGCTTGTCTCACCCGATCAGGACTCCCGGCAACGCCGTGACCGATTGCCGGCGCTACCCGATCAACCACAGATCCGCAGCAATCGCCGCGGCGGAGAGGATGAAGATCACCAGGTAATTGAATCGTTCCGGCGAGATCCGGATCGAATACAGGATCGCGGCGATCTGCTCGCGATCGCCTTCACTCAATGGTTCCGGTGAACGCATCTTCCGGTCCAGGTCTCCGCCGACGACCGCGCGCACCCGGCGCAGCGACACCCAGTACCGATAGGAGAAGAACGCGGCGTTCAGCAGCACACCCAGGTACCACAGCGGGCGCACCCAGCCGGGCTCGACATGCTCGGCGACGATGATCGCGCGGAAGGCGAGACTGGAGATCAGGCCGACCGCGAGCAGTGCGATGATGACCGGCATCGGGATGATGCGGAATCGGGCCCGCTTTTCAGCCATGGCGGGGGATCCGCGGGCACCCGATGGGCGCCTGTGGGCGTGAGCATAGCCGGATCATCGCCCCTCCAGGATCGCCACCGCCGCGATCTCGAGCAGATACTCCGGACGTCCCAGTCCATCGATGATCAGCAGGGTGTTGGTCGGATAATGCGGGCCGGTGAGCCAGCGCTGGCGCGCCTCGGTCGCCGCATCACGGTAGGCCCGATCGACGATCCACGTGGTCGTGGAGACCAGGTCGTCCAGGTTGCCACCGGCCGCTTCGAGTACGCCGGCCAGGTTGCGCCAGACCTGTTCGGCCTGGTGCGCGCCATCACCGAGGCCGACCGGCGCACCATCCTCGTCCACCGCGACCTGCCCGGCGATCCACAACTGGTTGCCGGCCCGCACGGCCTGGGAAAACGCAAGCGGCTCGTTCCATTCCTCGCGGAAACGCCGGATCCGTTGCGGTCGCTGATTCGGGCTCATGGACACACTCCAGGGTTGGGGCAACGTGCACAGGGCCGGCGATCAACCACACCCGTGCAGGTTTTGCCGCATCCTGCTCGGCGCTGCCCTTGATGTACAGACCGGGCCGCTGTCACCGCCCGCCAAGGCTGAAGAGATTGTCATCTTCGCGCATCAGGAACAGGGCGACGCAGGCACCGAGCATCGGGATCGCGGTGAAAAACAGCAGATTGTTGAGTCATCTTCCCGGGGTTGAGGGCGGGGTCGTTCCCGCTCGGGACCGTGACACTCGAATACCCGGGCGCGAGCGTCGGCGTCGTTTCCGCCGACCATCGGAGCGGGATCTGCGAAGAGGTAATCGCGCAGGCCGATTCCGCCATGTACCGGGTCAAGCAGGAGCGGCGGACGGCGCGCCGGGAACCGGCCGCGGTGCCCGACGGTTAACTGCCGGTATCGCCGTCGCCACGGTATTCGGGATCGATGCGGGTCGAGGCCAGGTTGTTCGCATAGCTGGCCAGCGTGTAGGCGCTGATGATCGTGGTGATTTCCAGCAACTCCTCCAGCGCGATACCGCGTTCCTCGAGTATGCTCAGTTCGGCCTTGCCGAGCGTGCCGTGGTGCTTCATCACCCGCCGGGTCGCATCCAGAAGGGCCGCGTGGCGTGGTTCCCGCGGCGATCGGCCGGCGAGGATACTGTCGATCGATGCCAGCTCCACGCCGCTTTCGCGCGCCTCCAGCCGGAAGACCTGCTGGCAGTACTCACAGCCGGTTTCGAGCGCGACCTGCAGTGCGATCAGGGCCCGCTCGGCCCGGCTCAGATGGCCGTGACGCTCCAGCGCCTCCTCCATCTGCACGAAGGCCTTCAGCGCCACCGTATGGCGGGCGAGGGTCGCGTACACATTGGGCACGCGGTTGTCGAATTCGTGCGCGACCCGGCGCAGAATCGCCTTCTCCTGGTTCCCGTCGTCCGTGTCGACAGCCATCTGTAAGCCCTGTGTCGGTTGGTGGTCGCCAGGGGCCCCGTGATACCAGCACGGGGCCGGCCATACCGCCGTCATGATGCTTGCGTATTACAGCGGGCGTGGAATAGGCTGAATATACGTATTTTTACGCAGTTGCGCCCTTTCAGGCGAGTCCGCGACGGGGCGCAATCCGCCCCATTCCGCCACGATGACGGCGGCCCACCATGATAGGTGCCGGGTGGCATCCAGTACAGCAGGGAATGCCGGGGGGCAGGCGGCGAATGATCCTGATCGATTCCAGTGAGCCGGACAGTCTGGCGGCGGTTTTCGAAGAGCTCTATGACCCCGCGTTCCTGATCGACCCGGACCAGGGGTGTTTTGTCGGGGCGAATCCGGCCGCCCTGCGGTTCCTCGGGTATGAGCCGGATGAACTGGCGGCACTGACCCCGGCCGATATCCATCCCCACGAGATCCCGCGCCTCGAGGCCTTTCTGCAGTCGGTGCGCCGCAACAGCCGTTGGGCCTCGGACGAATTGTCCTGCCGACCCAAGTCCGGGGCGCTGATCCCCGCGCAGGTGCGGGCCTCGGTCGTGCGCATCGACGGTTATGAGTATGTACTGGCGATCTTCCGGGATCGCCGCGAAGAAGAGCTCGCCGAACTGGGACGCTCGCTGCGCCGCCTGACCCACGATCTGCGTAACACCATGGTGGCCTCGCGGGTCATGAGCGACCGCATGCGCCAGCACTCCGATCCCATGGTGCAGCGCAGTGCGGAGTTGATCACCCGCTCGGTGGACCGGGCGGTTCGGATGTGCCAGGGCGCGTTGAGCGCGGGCACGGCGGCGGATCATCAGCCGCGCCGCGAGCGCTTCACGCTGGGCGAGGTCGTCGGGGAGATCGAGGCCGCGGTCGGGCCGGGGGGTGCGCTGGAGGCGACGCTCGAGGCCCCGGGGTCGGAACGCGTGGTGCTGGATGCCGATTACGACCAGGTGTTCCGGATCCTCCTCAACCTGGTCCGCAATGCGCTGACGGCCGGGGCGCGGAGCGTTACCGTCGATGGGGAGCGCGACGGGAGCGTCGTCCGGATTGATGTCCGCGACGACGGTACGGGGGTCCCGCTCAGGGTTCGCGAGTGCCTGTTCTCGGAAAAGCCTCCCGAGGCAGGTCAAAAAGGCTCCGGTCTCGGCCTGGCGATCGCATGGGAGCTGGCGGGCAATCACGGCGGCGATGTCACCCTGCAGCGCAGCGACGCGAACGGCACGGTGTTCCGCATCACCATCCCGGATCCGGACTGGTCGCAGGCCTGAGCGCCGGTTCCTCCCGGAACGGCTCGAACCCGCCTCAGTATTCCAGCAGCTCGCGCGCGGCCTCGCGCCCGCGCCGCGTTAGATGCAGTGTACTTCCCTCGCGCAGAACCAGGCCGCGCCGCAGGCTGCGGCGGAGTACCTGTTCGGCCCTGGCGGCATCCCAGTCCAGGTGTTGCTGCAGGGCCGGGACGATATTCTCCCGCCCCGCGTTCGGGCTGCCCTCGTGCTCGTACAGGTGCACCACCAGCGCCCGGCTTTCGTCGGCATACCGCCGCGTGTACTGGCGCCAGACCTGGGCCGCGAGCCCATAGCGCGGGCCGAACAGGAAGGCCAGGCCGAAGCAGGCGCCCGTCATCAACGCCATCATGCCGCCAATCGAGACATCGAGGGCGATCGCCGCGGCATAGCCGCTGATGCTGGAGACGATACCGATCGCGGCCGCGATCAGGAGCATCGGGATCAGGCGGTCGGTCAGCAGGTACGCGGCGGCGGGCGGGACGATGACGAAGGCGATATAGAGCACTGCGCCGACCGCGTCGAAGGCGGCGACGGCGGTGGCGCTGGTCAGGCTCAGCAGCGCGTAGAAGATCGCGGTCGGGGCCAGACCGAGCGCGGTGGCGAGGCCCGGATCGAAGGTCGAGACCTTCAGCTCCTTGAAAAACGCGATCACGAACGCCGCGTTGACCAGCGTGACGAGCCCCATCCACACGACCGAGCGCGGTACCTCGATGCCGCCGATCACTATGGTATCAAGCCAGACGAACCCGATCTCGCCAAGCAGTACCGTGTGCGTGTCGAGATGGACGTCGCGCGCGTAGATGTTCAGCAGCAGCACGCCGGCCGCGAACAGCGCCGGGAATACGAGCCCGATCGCCGCGTCCATGCGGACCCGGCGTGTGCTCGCCAGCAGCTCCGTCAGGAATACCGTCAGCAGCCCGGCCAGGGCAGCACCCAGAATCTGTACGGGCCCGCTCGTCGCCCACGTGATCAGCCAGACGACGACGATGCCGAAGACGATCGAGTGACTGATGGCATCCACGAGCATGGCGTTGCGGCGCAGGATCAGGAAGGTGCCGAGCAGGGCGCCCGAGACCCCCACCAGCATGCCCGTGAGGATGATCATCAGGGTCGGGTTGTTGAAGAGCGCCGCCATCATCCGTGCTCCGGCGTTCCACGCCCCCGCGGCCCTGGTCGCGTCGGTCCGTCGTCCGAGGCCATGAAGTGAGTCAACCGCTCGGCCTCGGCGTAGCCGGTGTCGGTCAGCGTCCAGTGCGGACCTTCCTCGCGCATGTGGCCGACCCGGGCGACCAGCCCCTGTTGCTCGAGGCGCTGCAGCGCGCGCCGTGTCGCCAGCCCGAAGAAGCTGTCGAGCATGCCGAGTTCGACCGGATAGTGGCGGTCCCGGTGCTTGATGGCGAGCTTGTAGAGCGTCGCGAGGATCTGGCGCTGGCCCAGTGCCCGGCGCGCGTGCCAGCGGTCGATGCGCTCGCGGATGATCCCGCGCCGGGGGGCGGCCAGCAGCGATACCAGCACCAGTGCCGAGGCGGCGAGGACCACCAGCGGCCCGGTCGCGAGGTTGTTGCCCCAGGCGCTGATCAGCGCCCCGAAGACGCCGGCGACGACCCCGAGCAGCATGGCCAGTGGCACCATATGCTCCAGCCGGTTCACCCACTGGCGCGCTGCGGCCGCCGGTGCGATCACCATGGAGGTCATCAGCACCACACCGACCATCTGCAGCCCCACGACCACGGCCAGCGCGATCATGGCCGTCAGCAGGACCTCGAGCACCACGACGGGCAGGCCGATCGAACGGGCGAACAGCGGGTCGAAGACCACCAGCTTGAACTGCTTCCAGCAGGCGAGGACCAGCACCAGCGAGGCCAGCGTGATCGCGCCCATGACCCACAGGTCGCTGCGCCGCGTGGCCGCCGCCTGGCCGAACAGAAAACTGTCGAGCCCGCCCTGGGAGGCGCCGGCCGTGCCCTGGATGTACGTCAGCAGGACCACGCCGGCCGCGAAGGTGACACTGAGGCCGATCCCGAGCGCGGCGTCGGTCTTGAGGCGGCTGCGTTTGACCATGAGCACGACGAACATCGCGGTGAGCACCCCGGTGGCGAGCGCGCCCGCCAGTATCCAGCCGAGATGGCGGCCGCCGGCGATCAGGAAACCGATGCAGACGCCGGGCAGGGCGGCGTGGGCCAGGGTGTCACCGAGCAGGCTCTGCTGGCGCAGCACGGCGAAGGTGCCTAGCAGGCCGCTGACGCAGCCGAGCAGGACGGCGCCGATGAGGACGTTCTGGACGGTGTAGTTGGTCAGGGCCGCGAGCAGTGACATCAGCGCGGTCCGTCGAGTGGCCGCTCCGGCGTGTCGGGGGCCGTCGCCGCGCGCTCGATCAGGGCGATCTTGCCGCCGTAGGCGCGGCGCAGGTTCTCGGCCGTGTAGACGGATCCGAGCGGGCCCTGCGCGGCCACGCGGACGTTGAGGATGACCAGCCAGTCGAAGTAGTCGCGCACGGTCTGCAGGTCGTGGTGGACCACGATCAGGGTCTTGCCGGCGTCACGCAGCTGCTGGAGCAGCTGCACGATCGTGCGCTCGGTGGTCGCGTCGACGCCGGCCAGCGGCTCGTCGAGGAAATAGACATCGGCCTCCTGGACCAGCGCCCGCGCCAGGAACACGCGCTGCTGCTGGCCGCCCGACAACTGGTTGATCTGGCGCCCGGCCAGGTCCGTGAGCCCGACCTGCTCGAGGGCGGCGAAGGCACGCTCGCGCTCGCGCCGGCCAGGCCAGCGCAGCCAGCCCAGGTGGCCGTAACGGCCCATCATGACGACGTCGAGTACGCTGGTCGGGAAGTCCCAGTCGACAGCGGATCGCTGGGGTACATACGCGATCCGGCGCAGGCGCTGCCGCGGGGGCGCGCCGTGGACGCGGATATGCCCGGCGGTCGGGCGCAGGACGCCCAGCACCGTCTTGAGCAGGGTGCTCTTGCCGGCGCCGTTCGGCCCGATGATCGCGGCCATCACCCCGGGCGGGATGTCGAGATCGATGTCCCAGAGGACCGGTTTGCCCTCATAGGCGACCGTGAGGTCCTCCACGTGGAGGGCGAAATCGGGTTCATGCAGGGGCGGTCCGCTCATGCCATATCCGTTCCGGTCGGTGCCACGACGCGTCACTCGTCGTCCGCTTG
>CAJXKK010000048.1 GCA_913055615.1 uncultured Ectothiorhodospiraceae bacterium | reverse complement strand
AAATCGAGCACCTGCAGCGCGCCCGGGAACTCGATCAGCCGCCGCACATAGTTCGTGACCAGCAGCTCCGGCGTGATCCGCACGTCGATCGGGATCGCCTCCTGGGCGAAAAGCTTCGGCTCGGTCTGGTATTGGGCGCTGCGCAGGCGCGCGATCTTGGTCGGCGTATGGAACAGCGTATAGGCCACCTGACAGGCGATCATGTTGACTTCGTCGCTGTTGGTCACGGCGAGAATCAGATCGGCATCGTCCGCCCCCGCCTGGCGCAGCACCCCGGGGTGCGAGGCGACCCCGGTGACCGTGCGCAGGTCGAGCTTGTCCTGCAGTCCCTGCAGGACCTGGGGATTGATATCCACCAGCGTGATGTCGTTGTCTTCACTCGCGAGGTTGTGGGCGACCGAGGCCCCTACCTGACCTGCACCGAGGATGATGATCTTCATGGCTACCGCCTGGATTCCGATCGCCGCCGCCGCGGATGGCGCGGGATTGTACCTGTTTGTGGCTGTGGGGACGTTACCAGTGCCGGGGCCGAAAGTCGCGCCGGGGCGCGGCCAAAGTCAAAATCGGTATCTCGCCAAGACGCGGAGCGCGCCAAGGAAAGGCGAAATCAAGAAAACACTAGCGCCGGCGGTTACGACTCGGTTCGCGGTCAAGTATTCAACGTCGGATAATCATCGGTCGTCGCCGTGCCTCTGCGCGAGGAACCAACGATGTCGAGAGCGCAACAGATATCAAAACCGGTTGGCTCCGTTCGGCCGCAAACCGGACTCCGTCATTTTCTTTCTCGCCTTTTCTTGGCGCGCTCCGCGTCTTGGCGAGATACCGATTTTGACTCTATTCGGGACCTCCTCACCTCTGCGAGAGAAACGAACAACGCGCCGCATACCCCGGGCTAATTCTTGTCTTTGGCGCCGTATTCGATGCCGAGGCTCTTGAGCTTGCGATAGAGGTGGGTGCGCTCCATGCCGACGCGCTGGGCGAGGTCGCCGATGCGGCCGCCGACGGCGCGCAGCTGGTGCTGGAGGTAGGCGCGTTCGAACTGTTCGCGGGCCTCGCGCAGGGGCAGATCGAGCGGCAGCGCCATGGTGGTCGCGGCGACATCGACACGCGGGCGCAGCTCGCTGAGGGCTTCTTCGACGGCCCGGGTATCGATGTCGGCACTCTCGCCGAGGGTGAGCAGGTGGCGCACGAGGCTGGCGAGTTCGGCGACATTGCCCGGCCAGTCGTAATGGCGCAGCCGATTCTGGGCGGCGACGGTGAAATGGCGGTAGACGAGACCTTCGCGGGCGACCATCCGGTCGACGAAATGACTGAGCAGTTCCGGCAGGTCCTCGGCGTGGTCACGCAGGGCCGGCACGTGGATGGCGGCCGCATTCAGCGCGTGGTAAAGATCGGCCCGGAACCGGCCGGCCTCAACCAGCGCGGGCAGGTCCTCGGCCGTAAGTGCGACCAGGCGCGGGGCGCCGGGGCCGCTGCCCTGCTCGATCCGCTCGAACAGCGCCGCCTGCCCCCTCGGCGGGAGCTCGGCGAGGTCATTGAGCACGAGCACACCGCCAACGGCCCGCTGCCATGCCCCGTCTTTGCCGAACAGGGCCTCGACCGCCGCGGCGTTGCCGACGGCCCCCAGATCGAACTCGATCCGGGGCTGCCGCGCCCGCCCCCCCTGTTCGTGCAGGAGCGCGGCGACAGTGCGTTTGCCGGTGCCCGGCTCTCCCCGCACAAGCACGGGTGCCGCGCCGTGCGCCAGGCGCGCGACCCGCTCGCGCAGATCGACGACGCTCCGGCTCGTGCCGATCAGGTCGCGGCGCGGCGCGAGCGATGCCCGACCACCGTCGCCGGTACGCGGTGTCACGCTGCCCAGCGCATTGCGGACGGTGACCAGCAGCTTGGCCAGCGAAAGCGGTTTCTCGACGAAATCGAAGGCCCCGAGCCGGGTCGCCTCGACGGCCGTCTCGATCGTGCCGTGGCCGGACATCATGATCACGGGGAATCCCGGCGCCTCCCCGCCGTGCCACTCGTTGAGCAGCGTGATCCCGTCGACATCGGGCATCCATATATCAAGCAGGGCGATATCCGGGTGATCCTCGCGGCGGGCAATCCGGGCGTGCTCGGCGTCGCCCGCCACAGTGACCGCGTAGCCCTCCTCCTCGAGGATCTCGCGCAGCAGATCGCGGATATCCGGTTCGTCATCAACCACGAGAACGCGTGAGGGACTCATACGATCGCTCCATCGGCGGTGTGCGTGACCCGGGCGGGCAGGCGGATGTGGATCGACGCCCCACCCTGCGGTCGATTCTCGGCCTCGATCGATCCGCCGTGCTCCTGCACGATCCGACGCACGATCGACAGCCCCAGACCGCTGCCGCGCGATTTCCCGGTCATGTAAGGCTCGAACAGACGATCGAGCATGTCGTCGGGTATCCCCGGCCCGGTATCGCTGACCCGCAGCTCGACGGCCGCCGCATCCTGGTCGTCCGCGGGCATGAGCCGGGTCGTCACGGTAACCGGCCCAGTCGATTCGACCGCGCTCTGGGCCTCGAGTGCATTCTTGATGAGATTATGCAGCACCTGGCGCAGGCGCGATCGATCCGCATCGATCGGCGGCAGCGGGTCGGCCATCGCCAGCACGACCCGACTGCCATCGCCGTTGTCGTAAAGGTCGACCACCTCGCGCACCAGGGCGTTGAGGTCGACGACGGTGAAATCGGCCGCGGGCGTGGTCGCGTAATCCGCGAACGCACGGACCATGGCCTTGAGCGCCTCTACCTGCTGGACGATCGTCCAGGTGGAGCGATCGAGGATCTCGGCGTCTTCCTGCGGCAGGGTGGACAGGAAGCGGTGGCGCAGCCGCTCGGCCGACAGCTGGATCGGCGTCAGGGGGTTCTTGATCTCGTGGGCGAGGCGTCGCGCGACCTCGCTCCAGGCGGCCTCACGCTGGGCCTGCACCAGCGCGGTGATGTCGTCGAACACCACCACCCAGCCACCCGCGAGGTCCTGCTGGTCCGGCAGGCGTGTACCGCGGCAGACGATGATCTTGCGCCCTCGCTGTCCCGGCAGTTCGAACTCCTCGCGCCACTCGCCGCCGCCGCGCTCTACATGCGGCATGACCACGCTCAGGAACTGACCGAGCGCGGCGTGCTCCGCCGCGAGTTCACTCAGCGGCCGCCCCGACAGCGGCGCGAGGTCGACCCCCAGGATCCGCGTCGAGGCAGCGTTGACGGTGCGCAGCGTGCCCTCGGCATCGAGGGTGAGCACGCCCGTGGAGATACGCTCGAGCACGGCCTCGAGGTAGGCGCGCTGGCTTTCGACCTCGAGCCGGCTGCGCCGGGTCTGATCGCGGGCATTCGACAGCCGCCGGGTCATCTCGTTGAACGATTCCACGAGGAAACCGAGTTCATCGCGGCCCGAGGGTGGCAACCGGGTCGCGTAATTGCCCTGGGCCACCGCGCGGGTGCCCTCCCCCAGATTGTGGATCGGTAGCATGAGGCGGCGCGCGGAGTAGAACGCCGCCCAGATCGCCGTGAGCACGGACAGCCCCAGCGCCAGCGCCAGCGTTCCGATGTAGCTCGTTTTCAGCGGCTCACGGAGGAAGGTCAACTGACGGTACTTGCCGACCGCCGCCTGCACGTTCTCCGCCAGTGCATCGAGTTCGTCAGGGACAGGGTACAGCGCCTGCAGCACGCGCGGATCACCGCCCGGACTGCCGGGCTTGACCGGGACCACGACGCGGACATGGAGCCCCCTGCCGCGTACGGGATCCAGGCCCACATAGGGCTGTCCCTGGCGCAGCTGGGCGAGGATATCCGGCGTCGGGCGGACCGGAACCACCTGTGCCATGTCGTCGCTGCTGGTCGCGATCACGCGGTTACTGTCGGAGAGCAGGGTCAGCTGATTCGCGGTGGATCCGGCCTGGATACCCGAAAGCAGGCGCACGGTACCCTCATCCGACACCTTATCGAGACGCCCCGCCATCTGTTCGGTTACGCGCTGCAGCGTACGCATCTGCAGGCCCAGCGATTCCTTGGATAGCGTCAGCGCGTCATCGAGGGCGCGCTCGACCTCGACATCGAACCACGAGTCGATACCGGAGTTGATAAACTTCAGGGAGAACGAGAACACGATCGTCACCGGCACCAGCGCCAGCACGATGAACATGGTCACCAGCCTGCCGGTGAGCCGCGCCCCGGCGGCCCGTTCACGGAACTGTCGGACCAGGTTCCAGATATTGACACCGACCAGCAGGCCGATGAACGCGAGCCCGATGATATTGATGAACAGGATCAGGACATAAAAGCGCCCGAAACGTTCATAGCTCTCGGCGAAATTGCCGAGGACATAGAGTGAAATCAGCAGCAGGACGAACAGGCCGACCATCGGCCAGAACCCGGTCGCCAGGCGCTGGATCACTCGAATGACCATGTGCGCCAGTCCGTCTCCAGGTACCAGGCCGCCGAGAACAGGGCGGCGGGGCGCAGCGGCCACGGGAGGGTATTGTGTTCGAGCCGCAGGCGCACGTGCCCGATGTGCCGGCTCGGGTCATCGAGCAGCACGCGATCGACGATCGGGAAGCCGATCAGCTGGCCCATGAAGTCGAGCGCGGTGGGCAGGCGCGTGAAGCTGCGGCGCTCGCCGGTATTCAGGTTCGTGACCAGGTACTGAAGACTCAGGGCGTGGTATTCGAGGCGGTAGCGCTGCGTGACGTAGGCAACCTCGCCCTCGGGCCACCACCAGCCGCGTTCACGGCCGATCTCGACTTCCCAGACGAAAGTCAGCGCGACCCCGCTGTCGAGGGCGTCCCGCACGGGCTTAGTGAGTTCGATACGGGTGACGGAATCGAGAAGATAGACTCCATCGACAACCCGGACACTCGCGCTCGGCAGGCTGATGCCGCCCTCCGCCGCGCGGGCAGGCGTGAACGGCGTCAAGGCCATGGCCGCCAGCAGGGCGATATACGACAGCAGCCGCCCGGCCCCCCTCATCGCTCGGCCCCGCCGGCCCGTAGACACGCATAGAAGAATCCATCCATCCCGGACTCCCCCGGCAGGATCTGTCGGCCCGCGCCATCCGCGCGCCCCGCGCCCGGGTCGACCGGGACCGCCACGGTGTCGCCCTGACGCTCGAGAAACGCCTCGACCTGGCGCGCGTTTTCGCGCCGCAGGATCGAACAGGTCGCATACATCAGCATACCGCCGGGTGCCAGCAGCGGCCACAGGGCATCGAGCAGGCGTGCCTGGGTCTGGACGAGGGCGTCGATGTCCGTCGGCCGGCGCAGGAGTCTGATATCCGGATGGCGCCGGATCACGCCGGTCCCCGAGCACGGGGCATCCAGCAGGATGCGGTCGAACGGACGGCCATCCCACCACGCGGCGGTGTCGGTCGCATCCGCGCAGATCACCTCGGCCTGCACCGACAGCCGCGCGAGCCCCTCACGCAGGCGTTCGGTGCGCCCGGAATCGGATTCCACCGCGACGATATGGCCGGGCGCGGGCCGGATTTCGGCGAGATGACCCGTCTTGCCGCCGGGCGCGGCGCAGGCATCGAGCACGCGCCCGCCCGCCGGCACCCCGAGCAACAGGGTAGCCCACTGGGCGGCCTCGTCCTGGACCGATACCAGCCCCTCGGTGAAACCGGGCAGGCGCTCCACGGCGACCGGCGTAGCGAGGATCAACGCGCCCGGGGCCTTGCCCGGGCGCGCCTCGACATCGGCCGCTCGCAGGCGCTCGATGTACGCATCGCGTGAGACGCGGGCGAGATTCACGCGCACGGTCATGGGTGGGCGTGCGGTGGCGCTGGCAGCGATGTCGGCCCACTCCTGTGGCCAGTCCCGCGCCAGTTCCTCCGCCAGCCAGGCGGGCCAGCCATGCGCCCCGCGCGGATCGGCGGGCGCCGCCAGCGCCCGCGGGTCGCGCAGCACGCCGCGCAGCACGCCATTGATCAGGCCGCGCGCCCAGCCCTTGCCAAGCGCACCGGCGGCCTCCACGGCGCCATTGACCGCGGCGTGCGAGGGCGTACGCATCATGGCGAGTTCATAGAGGGCGACCAGCAGCAGGGCCTCGAGGTCGCGATCGCGCGGCTTGAACGGGCGGCGCAGGCGGGCTCGCAGGACGGGCTCGAAACGCAGCCGGAAACGGACACCGCCATAGGCCAATTCCTGCAGCAGCGCGCGTTCGGCCTCCGCGACCCGCGGCCGGGTCCGTTCCAGCGCCGCGTCCAGCGAACGCCCATCCGCGATGGCCGCCAGCACCTGCGCGGCGCCCGCACGGGCAGGGATCAGTCGCTGTCGAGCCGGCATCCCTGCAGCCTCCGCGCATTGGCGAAATCGGCCGCCGGCATGGCCCGCCGCCCGGCGGGCTGAACGCGCAGCAACCGCAGCACGCCATCGCCGGTAGCCACATCGATGCCGTCGCGGCCAGCGGCCACAACGGTGCCGGGCGGCTGATCCCCGGTCCGTTCCGGCAGGGCCTCGGCGACGTGCACGCGCATCGGGCCCTCCTCCAGCGTTGTCCAGGCCCACGGCCAGGGCTGCAGCGCGCGGACGGCGCGCGCGATCGTGGGGGCAGGCTGGGACCAGTCAATGCGCCCCTCGGCCCGATTCAGTTTGGGCGCGTATGTCACCCGTGTGGAGTCCTGCTCGCGCGCTTGCGCGAGATAAACGGGCGGGTCCTGCAGCACCTTCGCCAGCGCCTCGGCCCCGAGCACCGCGAGACGATCATGCAGCGTAGCCGCGGTCTCGTCGGCGGTGATCACGCAGCGCTGCGCGAGGGCGATCGGACCGGCGTCCATGGCCGGCACCATCCGGATCACGGAGACACCCGTCTGCGCATCGCCCGCGAGCAGAGCCCGGGCGATGGGCGCCGCGCCGCGCCAGCGCGGCAACAGCGAACCATGGACGTTGATCGCGCCGTGGCGCGGGTAATCGAGCACTGCGCGCGGCAGGATCTGTCCGAAGGCGACGACGATCAGCAGGTCGAGACCGGCCGGTCCGGCGACCGCTTCCAGATCGGTGACCGCGAGGTCCTCGGGCTGGCGCACCGGCACACCCGCCTCGACCGCGGCCTGCTTGACCGGCGGAGCGGTCAGCCGCCGGCCCCGACCGGCAGGGCGGTCGGGCTGGGTGAACACGGCCACGAGTTCATGCCCTGAGTCGAGCACCGCCCGGAAGGCGGGCATGGCGAACTCGGGGGTGCCGGCGAAGGCGATCCGCAGAGGGGTACTCATACCGGGGGGCCTGTCAGTCAGCCGGCGGCGCGGCGGCTGTCGCCGTCGCGCCGCCGCTGCTTCAGCAGGCGCTTTTCGATACGCTGACGCTTGAGCATGGAGAGGCGGTCGATGAACAGGCGGCCGTCGAGATGGTCCACCTCATGCTGGATACAGACGGCCAGCAGGTCGTCCACATGAAGTTCGTAGGGGTTTCCGTCCCGGTCCAGCGCGCGCAGGGTGACGCACGCCGGGCGGGTCACCTTCTCGTACACGCCCGGTATCGACAGGCACCCCTCCTCGCAGGTCCCGCTGCCCTCGGGGTAGACCAGTTCCGGGTTGATCAGCACCAGCGGTTCGTCCTTCGACTCGGACACGTCGATGACGGCGACGCGCCGGTCGATACCGACCTGGGTCGCGGCCAGACCGATCCCCGGCGCCGCGTACATCGTCTCCAGCATATCGTCGACGAGCGCCCGCACCTCGTCGTCAACGGTCTCCACGGGAGCCGCCTTGTGACGGAGATACGGGTCGGGATACTGCAGAATTTCCAGCGTGGCCATGGGTTCCGAGCCGAATTTAAGGTAGATTTAGAGGTCAAATACTCAACTGCAGGATACCGCAACGGCTCATCACGGGCACACAATGCCCGCTCGCGCGCCCACGGCCGCAACGGTATTCTGAACAAAAATGCGCTCGAATTCACGGCGCGAGGGAGAAACCGGTGACCGATCGACCGTCCATCGATGCGTTGCGTACCGCCCTGCTGACCCTGACCCTGGCACTGCTTGCCGGCTGCGCATCACAGACGCCGGAGCCGGCCGACGAACCGGCGACCGAGTCCACCGGATCCGAATCCGAACCCGAGCCGGAACCCGAGCAGGAGACCAGAGTCACCCGCGAGGACGTCAAACCCTCGCACCCCGTGCGTTATACCGTGAAACGCGGCGACACGCTCTGGGATATCGCGGCCATGTTCCTCAGGGACCCATGGGTATGGCCGGAGATCTGGAGCGTCAACCCGCAGATCGATAACCCGCACCTGATCTACCCCGGCGACATCATTACGCTGGCCTTCCGCGACGGCGAGGCCCGCCTGCTCGTCGAGCGCCCCGGCATGGCGGAGGAAGACGGCGGGCGGGAAAAACTCAAACCCGAGGTCCGCGAGCGCTCGCTCGACGAGGCCGTATCCGCCATACCCGCCGACGCGATCCGCCAGTTCCTGAACCGCCCCCGGGTGGTGACCGAAGAGGAACTCGAGCGCGCCCCCTACATCGTCGGCAACTACGAGGGACGCCTGATCAGCGGCGAGGGCAACGACGTGTTCGCGCGCGGCTTCGAGGGCGGAGAGCCGGACGCGGACCGCTACAACATCTATCGACCGGGCGACCCGTTGACCGATCCGGACACCGGCGAGGTCCTGGGCTACGAGGCGATCTACGTGGGCAAGGGGGCCGTGCGCCAGGGCGGCGACCCGGCGCGACTGCGCCTGACCTCGTCGACCCGCGAGATCCTGCGGGGCGATCGCCTCATGCCGGCGGACCGCCAGACCAGCCGCGGCGAATACATCCCGCAGGTACCCGACGAGCGCGTCGACGCCCGGATCATCCAGCTGTTCGATGCCATCTCCCAGGTGGGGACCAACCAGGTCGTGGTGCTCAATCACGGTGAGGCGGATGGGGCCGAGGTCGCCGAGGTGCTGGGGGTGATGCAGAGCGGCGGCACCGTGCAGGACCCCTACGCCAGCGAGTCCGGCACGGAAACCGTCGAACTGCCGCCGCAACGCGTCGGCACGTTGATGATCTTCCGCACCTTCGAGCGCGTCAGTTACGCACTGATCCTGGAGGCCACGCAGTCGATTCGGCTCAACGACAGCGTCACCAACCCCTGATCCCGGAGACTCCATGGAAGGCGTCGACGGCTGGCTGCGGCTGGTCCATGCACCGGGCGTCGGGCCCGTGCGCACGCGCGAACTGCTGGACCGATTCGCCACCCCGGCCGGGATCGCCGCGGCATCGAGCGACCAGCTTAGCGCTACCCGTATTCCGGCCCCGGCGATCGAGGTGCTGCGGGGCAAGACCACGCCGGCCGGGATCGAGCGCGACCTGGAATGGGCCGCGGGCGATGACGCCCGGCACCTGATCGCGCTCGACGACCCGCGCTATCCGAGCGCACTCGCGGGGATCGGTGACGCGCCGCCGGTGCTGTACGTGCAGGGGGACCCGCAGGTACTGCATCTCCCCGGCCTCGCGGTGGTCGGTACGCGCCACCCGACCCCCGCGGGCCGCGAGACGGCCCATGATTTTGCTCGCCACCTGGCAGGCGCGGGCCTCGTCATCGCCAGCGGCCTCGCACTCGGCATCGACGGCGCCGCCCACGAGGGTGCGCTGGCCGGTGGCGGCATCACCTTCGCCGTCGCCGGCACCGGCCTCGACCGGGTCTATCCCGCCCGCCATGCCGACCTTGCCCGCCGCATCGCTCAGGAGGGCGCGCTGGTATCGGAACTGCCGATCGGCACCCGGCCGTCGCGCGAGGCGTTCCCGCGCCGCAACCGGATACTGGCCGGGCTGGGCGTCGGCACCCTCGTGGTCGAGGCGGCGGTGCGCAGCGGTTCGCTGATCACCGCCCGGCTCGCGCTGGAGCAGGGCCGCGAGGTCTTCGCCATCCCCGGTTCGATCCACAACCCGGTCGCGCGCGGCTGCCACCGGCTCATCCGCCAAGGGGCGAAACTGGTCGAGACCGGCGACGACGTGCTGGAGGAGATCGCCGCCCTGCTCGGCGATAAATGGCTCGCTCCACCAGCAGCAGACGCCGGAGACGGCCCGGCGGACGGGCGCGCCGCATCGCTCGCCGACGACCCGGAATACGGCCATCTGCTCGCCTGTATCGACTGGGAACCGCGCGGTGTGGATGAGCTCGCGGCGGCCAGCGGAGTGGACGCATCGGCGGCGGCATCCATGCTGCTGCGGCTGGAACTCGAGGGGGTGATACGGGTCGCCCCGGGCGGACTGTACCAGCGTGCCTGACGGCCCCCTCGGGCGGCCGGGATTGGAAATCCGCATTTACGCCTCTAGACTGACCACCACTTCCGGCCCCGTCGCGTCCCGCACGTGTCCGGATCCGCGCTCGCGCGACCACTGTTGAACGGTACCCATGGCCAGCAATCTCGTCATCGTCGAATCGCCCGCCAAGGGCAAGACTATCAAGAAGTACCTCGGCAAGGATTTCGAGGTCATGGCGTCGTATGGCCATGTACGCGACCTCGTACCGAAAGAGGGCGCGGTCGATCCCGAGCACGGCTTTGAGATGCATTACCAGGTCATCGAGCGCAACGAGCGCCATGTGCAGGCGATCGAGCGGGCGCTGAAGAAAGCCGACCGCCTGGTGCTGGCGACTGACCCGGACCGCGAGGGCGAAGCCATCTCCTGGCATCTGACCGAACTGCTGCGCGAGCGCAACAGCCTCGGCGACAAGGCGGTCGACCGGGTCGTCTTCCACGAGATCACCAAGGGCGCCATCCAGCAGGCGGTCGAGCACCCGCGCGGCCTCTCCATGGAACTGGTGAACGCGCAGCAGGCGCGGCGCGCGCTCGATTACCTGGTCGGTTTCAAGCTCTCGCCGCTGTTGTGGAAGAAGATCCGGCGCGGCCTCTCCGCCGGGCGCGTGCAGAGCCCGGCGTTGCGCATGATCACCGAGCGCGAGACGGAGATCGAGGCGTTCGTGGCGCGGGAGTACTGGTCGGTCGAGGCCGCGCTCACGAAGGGCGAAGACCCGATCAGCGCCAAACTGGTACGCCTGGACGGCAGGAAGTTCGAACAGTTCACGCTCACCGACGAGGATGGCGCGACGGCTGCCAAAGGCCGCATCATCGAGGCCGCCGATGGCGCGCTGATCGCACGGTCGGTCGAGAAGAAACAGCGCAAGCGCAATCCGGCACCGCCGTTCACGACCTCCACGCTGCAGCAGGAGGCCTCGCGCAAGCTCGGTTTCTCGGCCTCGCGCACGATGCGCGTCGCCCAGTCGCTGTACGAGGGCGTCGACACCGGCGAGGGCCAGGTGGGCCTGATCACCTACATGCGGACCGACTCGGTCACGCTGGCAGGAGACGCGCTCAACGAGCTGCGCGAGTTGATCGCCGGGCGCTATGGCGCCGACAACCTCCCCGAGAAGGCGCGCCGCTACAAGACCAAATCCAAGAACGCCCAGGAGGCGCATGAGGCGATCCGCCCGACCTCCGCGAAGCGCATGCCGGAGACGATCCGTAATCGGCTGACCTCGGATCAGGCACGCCTGTACGACCTGATCTGGAAGCGCACGGTCGCCTGTCAGATGATCCACGCGACCATGGACACGGTCGCCGTCGAGCTGGTCCCCGCTGGCAACGCCGGCACACCCGACGTGCCGCCGGAGCGGGACCACGCCTTCCGCGCGACCGGCTCGGTCGTCCGACACGCGGGCTTCATGACCGTCTATCGTGAGGACCGCGACGACAGCAAATCCGATCCCGATGCCGAGCGCCGGCTGCCGGAGATCGCCGAGGGCGACCGGCTGCCGCTGAACGACGTCGTGCTCGAGCAGCACTTCACCGAGCCGCCACCGCGCTACACGGAGGCGAGTCTGGTGAAGGCGCTGGAGGAATACGGTATCGGCCGGCCCTCGACCTACGCCAGTATCATCTCGACGCTGCAGGACCGCGAGTACGTCGAGATCGAGAGCCGCCGGTTTTTCCCGACCGACGTCGGCCGGGTGGTCGCGCGTTTCCTGACCAACCATTTCCACGACTACGTGGATTACGAGTTCACCGCCCGCCTGGAAGACGAACTCGACGCCGTGGCCCGGGGCGAGCAGGACTGGGTCCCGCTGCTGGAACGCTTCTGGGAGCCGCTGGAGGAGCGCATCGCGGAGAAGCAGGAGAGCGTCACGCGCGAAGAGGCGATCCAGGCGCGACAACTTGGAACCGATCCCAAGACCGGGCGGCCGGTGAGCGCACGTATGGGCCGCTATGGCCCGATCGTGCAGCTCGGCACGCGTGACGACGAGGAGAAACCGAAGTTCGCCGGCCTGCGCCCCGGCCAGAAAATGGACACCATCACCCTCGCCGAGGCGCTGCCGCTGTTCGACCTGCCCCGCGACCTCGGCGAGACCGAGGACGGTGAAGAGATGCAGGCGAGCATAGGCCGCTTCGGGCCGTACGTGCGTTTCGGCAGCCGCTTCGTTTCGCTCAAGGGCGATGACGACCCCTATACGGTCACGCCGGAACGGGCGCGCGAACTCGTGCGCGAGAAGAAAATCGCCGACGCCAATCGCATCATCAACACGTTCGAGACCGACGATGGCACCACCGTCCAGGTCCTCAATGGGCGGTTCGGCCCCTACGTCACGAATGGCCAGAAGAACGCCAGCGTGCCGAAAGAAGAAGTGCCGGCGGAACTCACCCTGGAACGCTGCGAGGAATTGATCGCCGCCGCACCCGATCGCAAACGCGGCAAGAAGAAAGCGGCGGCCAAAAAGGCCGCGGCAAAGAAAACGGCTTCGAAGAAAAAGAGCGCCTCGAAGAAAAAAGCGGCCTCGAAAAAGAAGTCGAGTGCGAAGAAGAAGTCGGCCGCCAAAAAGAAAAGCGCCTCGAAGAAAAAGGCTGCCGCCAAGAAGAAAACGGCGGCGAATGCCGGCGGCACCAGCGTGGCGGCCGCTCGCAAACAGGCCTCCGGCGGCTGAGCACGGGCTTTGACGGACACGCCGGCGTACGATCGGGCAGTAGCGGCACTGCGCCGCGGCGGCATCATCGCCTATCCCACCGAAGCGGTGTACGGCCTTGGTTGCGACCCGGCCAATGCCGCGGCGGTCGCCCGTCTGCTGGACCTCAAACAGCGCCCGCAGCGCAAGGGTCTGATCCTGATCGCCGCCGATGAAGCGGCGCTGCAGCCCTGGCTGGTGCCAATCGACGTGACAACCGAGGCACGTATCGGCCCCACTTGGCCGGGACCGACGACCTGGCTGCTCCCGACCGCCGCGGATTGCCCGGAATTCCTGCGCGGTGAACACGAAACCCTGGCCGTACGGGTGACCGCGCATCCAATCGCCGCTGCGCTCTGTCGGGCGTGGGGCGGCGCCCTGGTGTCGACCAGCGCCAACCGGAGCGGGGGCGAGCCGGTACGCGACGCCGCATCCGCCCGGGAACTGTTCGGCGCCGGTGTCGATGCCGTGGTGGAAGGCGCGGTCGGTGACCTTGACCGCCCAACCCCGATCCGCGACGCCCGCACCGGGCGAACCCTGCGCGAGTAAACCGATGAGCGAAACCATTCCGCGCGCCGCGATCCACGCGTGGCTGCTGGACCTGCAGGATCGTATCTGCGACGCCCTCGGCCGGCGCGATGGCACCCCGTTCGATCAGGATGAATGGCAGCGCGAGGCCGGTGGCGGCGGGTGCAGCCGTGTCCTGAGCGACGGTGCCCTGTTCGAACGGGCCGGGGTGAATTTCTCCCATGTGATGGGCGACGCGCTGCCGCCGTCGGCCAGCGCGCAGCGCCCCGAGCTGGCCGACCGCCCGTTCGAGGTCATGGGCGTATCGCTGGTCGTGCATCCGCGCAGCCCGTACGTACCGACCTCGCACATGAACGTGCGCGTGTTCATCGTCGGCGATCCGGATGCGCCCGATGCGTGGTGGTTCGGCGGCGGTTTCGACCTGACGCCGTATTACCCCTTCGAGGCCGACTGCATGTACTGGCATGCCACCGCCCGCCGCGCGTGCCGCGCGCTGGGCGACGACGCGTACCGTGAATACAAGCGCTGGTGTGACGAGTACTTCCATATCCGCCACCGCAACGAGGCACGCGGGATCGGCGGCCTGTTCTTCGACGACCTGAACAGCCCCGACTTCGCCACCTGCCATCGCTTCTGGCAGGACGTCGGCGAGGGCTACCTCGATGCCTATCTGCCGATCGTCGACGCCCGCCGCGTGTATTCCTGGAGTGAGCGCGAACGCGACTTCCAGCTCTACCGCCGCGGGCGCTATGTCGAATTCAATCTCGTATACGACCGCGGCACGCTGTTCGGCCTGCAGTCCAACGGCCGCACTGAATCGATCCTGATGTCGCTGCCGCCGGAAGTGCGCTGGCGCTACGACTGGCATCCACAACCCGGCACGCCCGAGGCCGAGCTGTACGAGCGGTTTCTGCCGCCACGGGACTGGCTCGGGATTGGGGATTGCTGAGGCGTGTGCAGGGCGGTTCTCGCCAAGGCGCAAAGGAAGCCAAGGGACGCCAAGAGAACTTTTTAAAGAAAAAGCGATCTCTCGCAGAGCCGCAGAGATCGCCTTTACTTCGATTTCCCCGGCATTTCCTGGCGCCCTGGCGAGAACCCGGGACGTGCATCCGCGAAAATCCGCAACGAGGAGCCCCGGAAGCCGGCCCGGTTGTTACGATCCCGCGACAACGTACAGGCGCGATCCATGCCCTCGGCTCAGGGCTCCGATTGTTCCCGTGCATGGCGCGCACGGGCACTGTATTGCGCCCCGGCACGCCACGGCTCACCATGGCGCGCCGGCTCGCGGCCGCCCGCTGCGGCCGTAGCCCGATCGCAGCCAACACGAGGAGCACCGCATGCAGCCCGTCGTCATCGTCGGTACCGGTCACGCCGGTTACGCCGCCGCCCGTGAATTCCGCAAACACGACAACACGACCCCGCTGGTGATGGTCACGGCCGACGACGGCACGAGCTATACGAAGCCGATGCTGTCGAACGCGATGGCGCGCGGGAAGGCTGCAGCCGAGCTTGCCCAGGCGAGCGCCGCCGAAATGGGCGAACAGCTCGGCGCCCGCATGATCACGCACGCGCGCGTCACCCGGATCGACGCGGCGGATCGCCGGCTGCACTTCAGCGATGGCGGCGAACTGCAAGCGGCGAAGATCGTCCTCGGGATCGGCGCGAACCAGATCGACCCGCACCTGCCCGGCGAGGGCGCCGACGACGTGCTCGCCGTCAACGACCTGGACAGCTACACGCAGGCCCGCGAGGCCCTGGAGCACGCGCGCCGGGTCGTACTCATTGGCGGCGGTCTGATCGGCTGCGAGTTCGCCAACGACTGGGTGAACGCCGGTTATGAGGTCACCATCATCGAGGCACTCGACTACCCGATGGGCCGGGCGCTCCCGCCGCAGGCGGGCGCCGCCCTGCGCTCGGCGCTGACCGGAACGGGTGTAAACGTGGTGACCGGACGCCGGGTGACAGCGGTCGAGCGCGACGGTGAGCGCCTGGTGGTCGTCGATGACGGCGGCGAACGCCATCCGGCGGAGGTAGCAGTGCGCGCGCTCGGCCTCAAACCGCGCACCCGGCTGGCCGAGGAGGCCGGGATCGAGGTCGGGCACGGTATCCTCACGGACCGCAGGCTCGAGACCTCGGCCGAGGGAATATACGCGCTCGGTGACTGCGCCGAGGTCGACGGCCTCGTGCTGCCCTTCGTGATGCCGATCAGCAACGCCGCGCGTGCGCTCGGCCCCACACTCGCGGGCACGGAGACCGAGGTGCACTACCCGGTCATGCCCGTGATCGTGAAAACACCGAGTTGCCCGATCCAGTTCTACGCACCGCCGGCCGGCGTCGACGGCGCATGGCACGAGGAAGAGCTCGATGGCGGCGGCATCCGTGGCCTGTTCCAGGACCGCGACGGGCAGGCCCGTGGGTTCGTGCTGACCGGACCGGCCGTCGCCCTGAAGGCGGAGCTCGTAAAACAGGTCCCCGGCTGGTTCGACAACCGATACTGATTACCGACAGGCGGGCCTGTGGCGACGCCATGCACAAGCAGGATCCGACGGCGCTCAGATCGTGGGATCGCCCTCCAGACGACGTAACCGACGGCGCAGTTCGGCGACCTCGTCGATCAGGTCTAGCGCGAGTGCCGCCCCGGCCGGCTCTACGCTGAGATCACGACGCAGGCGTACGGCGCGCTGCAGACGTATCAGCGCGTGCGGCGGGAAGCGCCATTCATTCGGACGCCGCCCCGCGTGCGGTTCTATTACCCCGACCTCGACCATATCGATCACGTACTCCGCTTCGATATCGCAGACCCGACAGAGTTCTCTCAGGCCAACCGGCTCGAGTGCCTCGAGCAGTTCGGCCTCGATCGCTGGCTCGTCCCGTTTCATGCGGCCCTCCCGTACATCCCGGCGCGGGGATCGAATGCCATCTGATCGCGCATCCGCTCGTACAGTTCACGATCCTCGTCGGACTTCGGGCTCGGCGCCACGATCCGCAGCTGCAGATACTGGTCACCGGGTGGTGAGCCGGGCAGCCCGCGGCCCTTGAGACGCAGTCGCTGGCCGCTGCGGGCACCCGCCGGGATGCGCATATCCACTTCCCCGCCGAGGGTGGGCACGTTGACCGTGGCGCCCAAAGCGGCCTCCCAGGGCGCGATCGGCAGATCAAGGTGGATATCGCGTCCATCCGGGCGGAACAGCGGATGCGGGCGGAGATGGATCTCCAGATAGAGGTCGCCGGCCTCGCCGCCGCCGACACCGCCGCCGCCCTGACCGGACAGGCGGATCTGCTGGCCATCGGTCACGCCGGCCGGGATCCGCACGTTGAGGCTGCGCGGGCGCGACTGCACATTGCCACGTGCGGGCGCTTCCGGCGACTGCAGGGTGATCGTGTGCTGGCCTCCGGTGTAGGCGGTCTCCAGCGGGATTTCCACACGCGCGGTATGGTCCTGCCCACGCCCATGGAAACCGCCAGCCGCACCGCGGCCACCGAAGCCGTCAAAGCCGCGGGTGCCGCCGCCACCGGCCGCCCGGCCGAACAGGCTCTCGAAGAAATCCGAGAACGCCCCGGCGTCGCCGCCGGTGAAACCACCACCGCCGAAGTCGAAATGCTGCTCCCAGTCAGGCGGCGGCCGGAAGTCCTGGCCCTGGCGGTAGCCCTGGCCAAGCTGGTCATAGGCCGCCCGTTTCTCCGGATCCTTCAGGACCTCGTAGGCCTCCTGCAGTTCCTGGAATTTCGACTCGGCATCGGTCTCGCTGCTGACGTCGGGATGGTATTTGCGCGCAAGCCTGCGATACGCCCGCTTGATGTCATCGGCGGATGCATCGCGCTCGACACCGAGGATGCTGTAGTAGTCCTTGTATTCCACGAGTACCCGGGACCTCCCTCGCTGATATGCCGTGGTTCTTGATTCGATCGTCTTCCTGATAGATAGGTGCGGGTGGAGGGTAGTTCAAGCGGGGCGAAGGGCGAAGGGCGAAGGGCGAAGGGCGAAGGGCGAAGGGCGAAGGGCGAAGGGCGAAGGGCGAAGGGCGAAGGGCGAA
>CAJXKK010000047.1 GCA_913055615.1 uncultured Ectothiorhodospiraceae bacterium | reverse complement strand
GTGGTCAGTCCGGCCCAGCGCGCGAGCAGCAGCAGCGTGAGCAGGTCGTCCCGCCCCTGGGTCATGCTGATGATGTAGCAGCCGATCGCGCGCGGGCCGTAGCGCTCGCGCAGCTCGCCCATGGCGCGGAAGACGTCGAAGGTCTTCGTGCTCTGTTCATCGGTCACCGGTTCGGGCTCGCGGCCCTCCGCCAGCGCGCGCTCGAGGATGGCCGTGCGCTCGGCGGCATCACGCTCCGCCCACTGTTCGTCGCCGAGGCAACGGCCCATGACCGCGCGGTGCACGCGCGCATCCTGGCGGACATCGACGGTCGCCAGATGGAAGCCGAAGGTCTCCGCGCGGCGCAGCAGGCGCTGCACGCTGAACATGCCGGCGTGCTCACCGCGATTGTTGCGCAGGCTGTCCGCCATCGCGCGGAGGTCATCAATGAACTCGTCCGGCGTGGCATAGCCGTTGGCCTCGTCATTGACGGTGGCCTGCAGGCGCGCCGACATCAGGTGACAGAGTTCGCGGTAGGGCATGTTGCGATGCCGTGGCGGGATCCGGCCCGCCGCCGCGGGGAAGCGCTCCATGTAGTCCGCGACCCGGTCGGTCACGGCGGCATCGACCCCGATGCGCGAAGTCGACTGCGACAGGCGTCGCGCGAGCTGCGTGAACTCACTGCGGTAGCGCGCGAGGATGCTCGTGCGCTGCTGATGCAGGGCATTGCGCAGGGTATCGGCATCGACGTTGGGGTTGCCGTCCATGTCGCCGCCGACCCAGGAGGCGAACCGAAGCAGGGTCGGCAGCTCCACGGCCTCGGCGTCGTCACCGAAGACCTGCTCCAGCGCGTTCTCCACTTCCTCGAAGAACGGCGGCACGATGCGATAGATGATGTCCGTCAGGTAGAACAGCACGTGCTCGAGCTCGTCGGCGACGCTCGGGCGCAGGCTGGGGTGTTCCTCGGTCTGCCAGGCGGAGGCGACCTCGGAGCGCACGACGTTCAGCGCCACCCGGTCCTCCGCCGGCGTCATCGATGGATCGAGGCGATCGGTCAGCGCGCGGATGATGCGCTGCTGCTTCTCCAGGATCGTACGCCGTGTCGCCTCGGTCGGGTGGGCCGTGAAGACCGGCTCGATCAGGACATCATCGAGCAGCGTCTGCAGCCCCTGACGGTCGAAACCGGCGGCGCGCAGTTCCTCGAAGGCCTGCTGCAGACCCTCGATCTCCGGCGATTCGCCGCGCACCTGGCGCTCGCGCAGCCGCCGGATCCGATGCACCTCCTCGGCCAGATTGACGACCTGGAAGAGGGTGGCGAATGCCCGTACCAGTTCCCCCGCATCCGCGGCCGACAGCGTGTGCAGCCGCCGGCGCAGATCGTCGGCCGCATCCGCCTCGCCGCGGCGGCGGCGGATGGCGGCGCGGCGCACCGCCTCGACGGTCTCGAAGAACTCGCCGCCCAGCTGGTCCTGAATAATCTCGCCGACGAGGTTCCCCAGCTGGCGCACGTCCTTGCGAAGGGGGGCGTCCTCGGGTGCGGCGGCCTGCTGGTCACGCGAATCGGTTGCGGATACCACGGCAATCTCCTTGCGCTGCGCTCGCGGGCCCATGCGGGCGCGGTCGGCCTTTTACTGTACCGTTTTGCGGCCTGTCAATGCGCGCCCGCACCGGATTTCGCGCTGAGACAACGGCTTTGCCATAATGGTTCGCATTCGGGCAGGGGCGCGGACGACCGCAACCGGCCCGCCGGTCCAAGGCCACGATGGCCAGGAGGCAACATGCACAAAGCCACCACCACTGCGGCCATGGCCGCGATGCTGCTCGCGGCGCCCGTGGGTTCCGCCCTTGCCGACAAGACCACCGGGGACTTCCCCGCCTGCGGCAAACCCTTCTGGCTCGAGGCGATGCTCGAATTCCAGGATGCGGGCAGTACGGAACGCTACGAGCGCTGGGTCAATCAGGGCCGCTGCATCGAACTGCACGAAGGCATGGACGTCGAGGTCGTGCGCTACTACGGCGACGCGAAGAGCAAACGGGTCGAATTCGAGATCAACGGTTACCGCTTCTTTACCGTGCGCAAGGCGATCGCGCAATCACTCTGAGATTGTAGACACGCTCAGCTCAACCAGCCGGCCAGCGTCAGCAGGGCGAGCGCTGCCAGCCACAGCACGCCGGTACGCAGCGCCAGCCGGCGCGCACCATCAGCGGCCGTGGCCGGGTGGTGGGAGCGGCGGTCGCCGTCGCTGGCGGGGCTGTCGCGCTCGAGTTCATCATCCCCCCGCAGTGCGCCCGTACCGGTATTGATCAGCAGCCACTGGTTGTCCGTCAGTACATCGCACGCCCCCGTCCGGGTCGCGCGCATGCGCCCGATCGCGTGCTCGAAACTGCCCGTAATGGCGTAACCGAACGCCATCAGGCGCGCCGGCATCCAGCCCAGAACGCCGAGGACGTGGCGCAGCGCCCGATGGAGCTCAGGGCGGGCCACGATACCCGGTGGCGGCTGCAGCGCGGCCTCGGCCGCCATCCGGTAGAGCACCGCCCCGGCCGGCCCCAGCAGGCAGAACCAGAACACCGTTGCGAAGACATGGTCGTGCGTGCGCACGAGCACCGCCTCGACGATGCTGCGCCCCTCCTGCTGGATAGTGTCCGGGACCTGCTCGCCCGTGAAACGCTCGTAGAACCAGTTACTGCGCTCGGTATCGTCTGCGCGCCGGGCCTCGATATAGTCCTCCAGTACATCGGAGACATCGAGTGGGCCCAGCGTCAGCAGCAGCACCGCGACACCGAGCACGATGCCGACCAGTCCATAGAGCCAGCCGCCGACGATCCATTGCAGGGCGAGCATGAGCAGCGCCGGCGGTACCACGACCGCGAGGGCGGCTAGCACGCCGGCCTGGTCCGACGGCAGGCGCGTGGCGATGGTCTCGGACACCGGGCCAAACCACCGGGATACCGGGCTTTCCCGGTGCATCTCGGTGATCCGATCGATGAACAGACCTATCAGGACGGTGATCAGCGTCATCCAGCAGTACTCCCCGCAATGCTCCCTTTTGCTTCCAGCAGCCGATCGAGACGACGCCAGTCGAATGCGGGGCCGGGGTCCGTCTTGCGCCCCGGCGCCACGTCGCAGTGCCCCGCGAGAGACCGCCGGTCGAACCGAGGATAAGCGGTGGCAAGCGCCGTCACAACTCCCGCCAGGCGCTGGTACTGCACCCCCTCATACGGCTGGTCGTCGGTCCCCTCCAGCTCGATCCCGACCGCGAAATCGTTACAGGCCTCGCGCGCGCGCCAGCGTGAGCGCCCCGCATGCCAGGCCCGCTCGTGGAACGGCACATACTGCACGAGCGCACCGTCGCGACGGATCACCACATGCGCGGAGACCCGCAGCGCGGCGATCTCCCGGAAATACGGATGCGCATCCGCATCCAGCGTATTCGTGAACAGGCGCTCGATCGCGTCGCCCCCGAACTCCCCGGGCGGCAGGCTGATGCCGTGGATCACCGCCAGCGACAGATCCCACGGATCGGGCCGTGCATCACGGTTGGGCGACGGGCATTGACGGGCCGCGTCCAGCAGCCCGGTAGCGGGATCGACGTGCATGGCCGCATTCCGGATATTCGTTGAGCGGAATACTGAACCGATCCCCTCCACCTGACAACGAATCGATCCCCCCGATCGGTTCCGATCACCCCGGAGACGGCCGACACCTGTACCATAACGGCCCGGCGTCAAACGCGGCCTGTCCCCGGGCCAGACGAACCCGACGTCCGGATCGTCATCGCACCACACAGGGAACTCCCATGCGCAAAGGCATCCTGATCGGCATCGTGGCTGGCGCGGCCGCAATCGGCGCCGCCGCGGCCCCGCCCATCATCGGCACGATCACGCAGCAGGAATTCGGCCACGTCCGCGACCAGGTCACGTCGGCCTCACCCTTTGTGCAGGGCTGGGAGATGACAGCGTTCGACCAGGGCTATCTCAGCGCCACCGCCACCAGCGAACTCACGCTCGCCCCCCCGGACTCGGACGAGCGCCTGATCATCACCCTCGACCACCGCATCCACCACGCCCCGAGCGTCGGCACCGATCTTGCCCACATCGACACCGAGCCGCGCATTCCGGAAGGCGAAATCCGGGAAAGCGTGCGGGCGCTGTATGGCGACGACCGCAAACCGTTGCGCGTGGACACCCGGATCGATTTTCTCGGTACCCGGACCATCCATATGCGGTCCCCGGCGACCGACGGGGTGCGCGAGATCGACGGTAGCCGGGTCGAGTGGCGCGGCCTCGATGCGACGGTGACGGTCGGCCGGGGCGACCGTGACCTCGCCTACCGCATCGACATGCCCGGCCTGCATCTGCAGCCCGTCGACGGCGAACCGATGGGCCTGCGGATCGACGCCGTCGAGGCCAGCGGCCGCTACGAGGCGACCGCGTTCGAGCATGTCTGGAGCGGCGGGGCCTCCGGCGGCATCGAACGGATCGAGATCGCGACCGAGGAGGACGGCCGCCTCGTGCTCACCGACCTGCGCTTCTCCGACGAGGCGCGCCTGCGCGATGACCTGTTCGGCTTCGCGTTCAAGGCATCGGCGGCCGCGCTCGAAACCCCGGAATATCAACTCTCCAGACTGCGCCTGAACCTGAGCGGGGAACAAATCGCCCCGGGACTCCTGCAGGCGATACAGCAGACCGGCGCGAACGGCGATGAGCCCATCGATACCGATGAAGTCATGAACCGTCTGCGTGCTGCGCCATGGGCCGAAATCGCTGCCCACGAACCGCTGATCCGCCTCGACGAATTCGAGGCGTACACCGCCGACGGCCGCCTCGAAATCGCCGCCGAAACGGGCCTCACGGATCCGGGCGAAGGCCAGCGGGGCATCGGGATGAACGACCTCCTGGGCCTCGCGCGCGGAGAGATCAGCGCCGTCGCGCCGGAGCCCATGGTCATCGACGCCGTCGCACGCAGCATCGAGCTGCGCGCTGACACCGATCCGGCCACGGCCAAACGCAATGCCACCAACACGCTGCGTACCCTGGCCGCCCAGGGCCTGCTCAATCTCGAAAACGGCCAGATCGAAGCCGGCGCCAGCTACGACCGCGGCGCCATCAAAATCAACGGCCGCTCACTGTTCGGCGGCTGAACAGGAACCATCACCCCCGGGCAACCGGGGGCTACCCCACCCCACAGCATTTGAAGCGCCCCACCGTAGGAGCGGGCTTGCCCGCGAACCGCCGTACACTGCCCACCATGCAAGCCCACTAGCACTGGACCGAATAAAACGCCCCCCCCCGAGCAACGCACCGAAAACCAACGCCCTCAGAAGCGCCCCTGGGCATGAGCAACCGCGATCTCGATCGGTAACGTGCCGATCCAGAAGGGCCAATCCCCGCATGGGCGGGGCAACCTCCCGCCCGATCACGAACGACCAGCCAATCCCGTAAGAATAATAGGGGACAGCAGCGGCCGTGCCAGGCTGCTGCTTTCCCCCATTACCTGCGATCCGGGATACGCCGTCACTGATACGGCATGATCCGAGTCGCCGGAGACCCTGAGCGTCAGGTATTTATTCAACCAGTACAGACCGCGCGCTCTTCGCTCTACGCGTCCTTCTCAATTCGCTTGAATATTTTCGGGTTCAAACCGCCCGAATCACCTTCCCGCCCACGATCCAATGACATCACTACGTCAAGGTCACGCGATATGTCCGGCGACAGACTTACACAGTACTGCGAAATCTGGCAGGGAACATGAAATACGTGCTCGGCTTAGCCACTCACCGTTATGGCCGTGTCTACAGGCACTTCAACCTGAAATGTCACCTCCGATCGCTTTGCGTATTTTTCGCAAGTGATAAATGCCTGAGCGGTCTCGGCAATCAGAGTCTCATCATCCAGGCTATCGAACACCCCCTCCAGATAGATCGTTTGCATGACTTTGTACTTCACACCCACATTCAATTCACCGCCTGAGCAACCTCCCACGAGCCGCGCAAAAACTGCTACGACCATTGTTTCGTATCCACGGAACGTTCTCATGGACTCGCTCTCTGGGCGACGGTTGTGGCTGATCGCGTACTCCCATACTCATAAAGATTTCGACGTGCTGAGCCACCGATCCCATTGGGACCATTGTTGGTGTATTCACGGCAGAATCCGCGAGTAATAGGGGACAGACCACAATGGCGCTCATTTGAGATCGCTCAGCGTAGGCACATGCTTCCTGGTGAAAGACTTTTCAGGGATAGCAAGAGTTGCCGAATACGACGCTTTTTCTCCCCGGTTCCCATCTTCAAGCACTGCGCCGAAAGCCGTGAGCGGCGCGTCAACAATGGCACGCGGAAAAGGCGCGGATACGCGCCCATTCGCTCAGTGAGCCGGGTGCGTATTTCGCGCGAATTATTACCGCACGTGGCTCGGCTCAGGACGAAAAGAACATTTTATTCGCCGGCAATTGTTCAGTCGAGAGAACACGTTCTGGCATTCTTTTAATAAATACTCGACGCCGATTGCGGCTGCCTGGAGGTGGTGCGCAAAATCTCGGCCCATGCCGTTGCCAAAGGCTGTAATCGGCCGTCGCCCTCGACATCGGCCTATTGCCATGCTCGGGCCAGGTTTGACGAATCGACACCCGCGGGAATCACCCCCCAGACCGGTGCCGGTTCGATCAATCAGGCCGATCGGGCCGCTAACGACGCCGACGGGAGCGTTCTGGACAGCCTTCGCATCGACCACGATCGGGCCGGCTTTGCCGTTTTCTTTGATCGGGCCAAGCGCCAGCGTGCTTCGCCCGAGCAGGCGGTGCGCGTGGCGATGGAAGGCTATAGCGGCTGGGCGCGCCCGCTCGACGCCAGGCGCTGGAGCGCGGCTGGGCGCTGTGCAACGTCGACAAGCTCAAGCTCGCGCGTTACAAGCAGACATTCCCCTCGCCGACGTAGAGCGCCACGATCGATACGCGGGCTACGATCTGGCGAAATCTGGTTACTGTCCCCGGATCTCCCCGTATTGGCATCGGCGGCCCCTCGGCCACCCTCGGGTCGGTCAAATTTAATGTGCGGAAGTGGGTCGGTTTCGGTGACCAATGACAGCTGATTGCAGTGCCGCAAAACCGCCGCCCATCCCGGCCTTATGCCGGGAATGTCCGCCGTTTCCGCCCTTTCGATAAATTCACCAGAAAATCGAATGAGTCAAGAATTCTAAGCGGTACATCGAATAGACCTGTCAGTGATCATGACCCCTGCGTTCTATTAAACCGCTGTTTCCAAACGATAATCTCGAGTGTGTCTTTTGAGCTGAGCGGTTACTTGTGCAGGCCCAGCGCGAACGAATCCAGCATTCCCCCACCCCAGCGCCTTCACTCTCCAGCCCCACAGCTGTGTGCATGTCAATACTTTTAGTATACAAATCATGACGGTGCGCGAATCGATGCCTTTTGGCTCGCGACCGCGTAACGCAGAAGCTCCAAAGTGAGTAAAAGAGGAGCTCTCAGAACACAGGGCATTCGCCCTGACAACCAAAAACGTAGGCTCATGGGTGCTTGATATGAAAACAAACAGAACACGGATTTGCTCGTGGAGTGCGACGATCTTCGCTCTAACGGCTGCATTGGTATCAAATTCGGCAACTGCAGATTATTTCGCCCCGTTAGATGAAGTCGAGGAGGACTACAAATGCGGATTCTGGCTAGGAGGAGATAATCCTGACACAAGTACATATGAGTGGCGGTGGATGGACGCCGTGATCGGCACGCACATGAGTTACAGTGTAGAGGACCTGCTTTCTGGTGGGACGGGCTACAAGAAACATGGCCGAGCGGCCCAAATCAATCCGGCACCGTACTTTAATCAGCCGGACCTGTATCGGGTTGCGTATGACATGGACCGGAAAGGGTTCGACGTTTACAAAGGCGACTACCCTCAGAAGGTCGATATCGACTCAATCCTGGGCAAGGATGACTGGAAGCACAGGAAACTGGCACGCCGCATCGACACGATGGTGCCAGACCTCGAGCGACTTTACATTACGACGGCGGATGGAGTGATTCAACTGTTTAGCGATGTCACCATTGTCGAGCAGCCCAGCTTGGCACATAGGGGCAACTTCCGCGTGGTTCGGGTTAGGCTTAACTCCCAGTTGCCGTTCCGAAGTGCAAGCTCTGATCGTGTCGGCTATATCGTCGATTTGTTCGACACCGACCATCACAACGGACAGGGGCAGTGGCTACGTGCGTTTTATACGCCCGAAGATTATCAACAGACTATCCAACCCAGAATCGAGGAAGCGGCCAATTTCTGGGGACCGACCCTCTTCAACGCCGGATATTCCGCGCTCAGTTCGGGCGCCCTGGTTAATCTGTATTCAAGGAATATCGCAACCTCTGTGACAGCGGGTGCCGTCGTTGCGGCGGCTGTAGCTTGTAACAAGCTCAGGGAGGTGTATTCTGCAGCCAACAATTTCCACGGGGCCCTGGACCTTATTGGGGCCGGGCGCGAGCCCTGGGCCAGAAGTTCGTGCGAGCTCTATCCGTCGCAGAGCCAATCAAACTGCACCTCGTCCCCTGATAACGTCAATCCCGATAATCACTCGCTGAATCCCGATAATCATCGGTGGATCCCCAGCGATGCCGACGAACAAGACCATACACTTCTGCTTCTTCGCTTGTTTATGTGGGCAAGGGGGTTGGATGGAATCGTGGGCGACGATGGCGTCTTCTACAACGAGGATGTAAGGCGTGATGGCCCTGAGCATCGTGATAACGGCCCGGATTTGGAATGGCATTTCTGTGCCAACGAAAATTCGATCTGCGATCTGCCGGACTCCGCGGCCATCAGGTATGGGGCGGATGGAGAGTACATCTGGCTGGGGAATTTGGCCACGAGCATCGCTTGCACTAATGCCAAATTCGGTGGGGATCCGGCTCCCAACGTTCCCAAGACATGCGAATATCAGCTGGAGCCGTGGATGACCTGCGCCAATGAAGGTGAAAAATGCAATGTGCCCGGCATTTCGACGGTCCGTTATGGTGCAGATGGGACCTACAACGTAGCTCGCGGCGTTGAGAAAACCATCGAGTGCAACAACGAGACGTTCGGCGACCCGGTCCCGGGTATCGTGAAGAGTTGCGAGTACTTGGCTGAATAATCAAATCCGGCCACGGCGGGCCGTGCCGATGCACGGCCCGCATTTTGTTGATCAGGTCGGGTTCATGAGGTCGGGGTCTAAGACAGTCTTGGACCGTACCCCCCTTCAAGTGGGATTGTCGGGCGGATTCCACTCCAAAGGAATGATAGGTGACAGAACGCGTTTATTTGCCCCGCGCACCCTCCCCCATTACACAAGTCCGCATGATTCAACGTCATCATTCTTCGCGGGTTGAGCGGGCCGCCGTCGCGTAGCGCCCCGCTGCAGCGCGGCCTCGGCCTGTCTGACGAAGCGCTTACTGCCCAGCCCATGATTGCCCGTCGTCGCATCACGGATCTGATCGACCAGCCCCGGATCGAGCTGACAGCGGGAAAGCTCTCGGCAAGCCCGACAGCGCGTATCCTCGTCACCCCCGAGGCCGAGGTAATCCGAATGGGGCGTCAGCAGACTCGACTGCGGGCCCTGCGCGTTGGCGCGGTAGCTCGGCCCCCGATATTCGCCCGGGTGCTCGACTATCCCCGCACGTACCGGATTCAGCTCGATGTAGCGCTAGTGGGCCATGCAGGAGCTAAACCGCCCCTCCCACAAGGTCGCGCTTCGCCTCCACGTCCGATTGAAGTACTGGACATAGCGCTGACCGAGACGCTTCATCCGCGTCCCCGCGGCGTCACACGAATCCGGCAACCCGTCTGCTCGGCATACTCTCCCAGCCACTCGAGATAAAAACGAGGGTCTTCATCGGTAACGAAACAAAGCTGGCGGTTGCCCCCCCCACTGGATCAGGTGAAGCGGTATTTCGGGAAGGGTAAGGCGCGGACGTCTCGGCACGGGTCCTCCCTGAGCTCCTGAATATCGCTACACGACCTCCAAAACGCGGACGCTGAGTCGACGCCATCGGCGGATCTGCTCGCGCCGGATTCCCTCCCAGGTGGTCACGGACCAGTCGACAGGGTCTTCCGAGTCACTCATGGTCGCGGTTTTCTTCCAGGACTGAAGGCGAAAGCGTGCGCGGTGGACGGTTCGCGGGCAAGCCCGTTCCTGCGCAGGGCGATTGGGCGTCATTCGGGCGGGAATCGTTGCGGGCGGCGCGGGCGTTCGTCGGTGGGCGTCGGTGTGTCCTGTCAAGCCGTGACCGGTTCCGGGGCGGGGCGTAGAATGAGGCCTCTCCTTGCCTCCCGCTCGGGAATCCATGGCCGATCTGAATCCACAGCAGCGCGCCGCGGTGCGCCATATGGGTACGCCGATGCTGGTGCTCGCGGGCGCCGGCAGCGGCAAGACGCGCGTGATTACCCACAAGATCGCGTGGCTGGTGCGCGAGGCGGGCCTGCCGGCGAAGGGCGTGTTCGCGGTGACGTTCACCAACAAGGCCGCGCGCGAGATGAAGGAGCGCGCCTCGCAGACGCTGAAGAAGGAGGAGTCGCGCGGGCTCTCGGTGTCGACCTTTCATACGCTGGGCCTGTACCTGCTGCGCACGGACGGCAACGCGATGGGCTATCGGCGCGGTTTCACGATCATGGACTCGACCGACAGCCTGACGGCGATCAAGGAACTGGTGCGCGGGGAGACCTCGGGCAACCTGAACGAGGAGGACGAGCTGCGCGGCATCATCAGCCGCTGGAAGAACGATTTCATCAGCAGCGACCGGGCGCTGGCCCTCGCCGAGGACGAGCAGGAGGCGCGCGCGGCGCGGGTGTACGGGCAGTACGAGAAGCTGCTGCACGCCTACAACGCAGTCGATTTCGATGACCTGATCGTGCAGCCGGTGCGCATGCTCAACGAGCACCCGGAGATCCGCGAGCGCTGGGACAACCGCGTCCGCCACCTGCTGGTGGACGAATACCAGGATACGAACAACGCCCAATACGAGCTGGTGAAACAGCTCGTGGGCCTGGGCGGCGGCCTGACGGCGGTGGGCGATGACGACCAGTCCGTCTACGCCTGGCGCGGCGCGCGGCCGGAGAATCTCGCCCGGCTGGAGACCGATTTCCGGGGGCTGAAGATCGTCAAGCTGGAGCAGAATTACCGCTCCAGCGCCCGCATCCTGCGCGCGGCGAACCACCTCATCGGCTACAACCCGCACGTGTTCGAGAAGCGGCTGTGGAGCGACCTCGGTCTCGGCGACCCGATCCGCGTGATCGCCTGCCCCTCCGGCGAGGACGAGTGCGACCGGGTGGCCGCCGACATCCTCTCCCGGCGCCTGCGCCACGGCCTGAAGTGGAGCGATTTCGCGATCCTCTACCGCGGCAATTTCCAGGCGCGGCCGTTCGAGAAGGCGCTGCGCGAGCGCAATATCCCCTACCAGGTGAGCGGGTCGGCGTCGTTCTTCGACCGCGCGGAGGTCAAGGACATCCTCGCCTACGCGCGCCTGATGGCGAACCCGGACGACGACACCGCCTTCCTGCGTGTGGTGAACACGCCCCGGCGCCAGATCGGCGCCGCCACGCTCGAGAAGCTCGGCCACTACGCCCGCAACCGGGGCACGTCGATGCTCAACGCGAGCTTCGAGATGGGCCTGGGGGAGCACGTATCGGGCACGCCCCTGCGGCGTCTGCAGCAATTCGGCGAGTGGATCGTCTACATGGGCGACAACGCGCAGCGCGGCGATCCGCTCGCGGTCCTGCGCCAGACGATCGACGAGATCGGCTACCGCGACTGGCTGGACGAGATCTCCAGCGACCTCAAGACGGCCGAGCGGCGTGCCGGCAACGTCGAGGAACTGCTCGCCTGGATCGGGCGCATGGCGAGCGACGAGGACGGCAACGAGCGCGACCTGCCCGCACTGGTCTCGCGCCTGACGCTGATGGACATGCTAGACCGCCAGAGCGACGACGAGGGCGGCGATGTGGTCAGCCTGATGACGCTGCATGCGGCCAAGGGCCTGGAGTTCCCGCACGTGTTCATCACGGGCATGGAGGAGGAGGTCCTGCCCCATCGCGCCAGCCTGGCCGAGGAGCGGCTGGACGAGGAGCGCCGGCTCGCCTATGTCGGCGTGACCCGGGCGCAGCGCTCGCTCACCCTTACCTATGCCGAGAAGCGCCGGCGCTGGGGCGAGGACATCGACTGTGAACCGAGCCGGTTTCTCGAAGAACTGCCGAACGATGACCTGGTGTGGGAAGGCACCAAGGCCCCGAGCGATCCTGAATCGCGGAAAGCCGCCGGCCGCGAGCAAATGGCGAATCTGCGGGCGCTGCTCGGCGAATAAGCGGCGTATTGCGCTTGCGCGGCGCACCGGCACCAGAGGGGACAACGGCCGGAACTCCCCGGAATCCGGCTTCGCCTGCATCCGGGCTACCGCCCCGTGCGGACCACCGCGGACCCGATGGTCCGTTCCCCGAAGCGATCGAAGGTGGACGGTCGGCAGCGGTGAACGTTTTACTCGCGCAGTTCGAAGGCCTCGATCAGGTTCGCCAGCGCCGCGCGCTGCTCCTCCGTCAATTCGAGATCGCGGAAGCCGATATCGCAGAAATCCGGGTGCAGGTCATCGGCCACCCACGCGACCGTGGCCGGGAACTCGAACGCGCGTCCGCCCTCCACCCCCGGCGGCATCCGCATCTGCAGCCGGTACACGCGATCGACGCTGAGTGGCCGTTCACCCGTGATCATAAGGCCGACACTGGAGATATCGCTAAGGCAGCCAAGCTGCGCGCCCGTCTCCGCATCGAACACGCGCAGCAGGAACATGAGGTGACGCCGCTGCATTCCGCGTCGCTCCATTGTTCTTTCCCCCGGTTGCTGTCACGAGTGTAGCCTGGCGGGGAAAATGTAACGAATTTGCATCAATCAGCGGCCTCGCGCAGCAGCCGCAGCATCCCGGCCGCCTTGTCGAAGGTCTCCTGGTACTCGGCCCCCGCTTGCGAATCGATTACGAGGCCACCGCCGGCCCAGCAGCGCACGCGCCCATCCGAGTACACCAGCGTGCGGATGGCGATGTTCGTGTCCATGGCGCCGTCGAAACCGATGTAACCGATGGCGCCACAGTAGATGCCGCGCCGGTGCGGCTCGAGTTCCTCGATGATCTCCATGGCCCGGATCTTGGGGGCGCCGGTGATCGACCCACCCGGGAACGCCGCCCGCAGCAGGTCGAGCGCATGGCGCCCGGTGGCCAGCCGACCGGCGACGGTGCTGACCAGGTGGTGCACGCCCGGAAAGCTCTCGAGCTCGAACAGCTGCGGCACGCGCACGCTGGCGGTGGCGCAGACCCGGCCAAGGTCGTTGCGCAGCAGATCGACGATCATGACGTTCTCGGCCCGATCCTTCGCGCTCGCGACCAGTGCCGCGCCCAGTTCGCGGTCGCGGGCGGGATCGGGATCGCGCGGACGGGTGCCCTTGATGGGCCGCGTCTCGACCCGGCCGTCGGCGTCGACCTGCAGGAAGCGCTCCGGGGAGACCGAGAGGATGTCCGCGGCCGGCGTACTCATGTATGCGGCGAACGGCGCGCGCGCCGCGTTCCGGAGCTCGCGGAAGGCCGGCCAGGAAGGGCCGCTGGCGGCGACCTCGAAGCGCTGCGCGAGATTGACCTGGTAGCAGTCGCCGGCCCGCAGGTAGGCCTGCACGCGAGCGAACGCGTGGCGGTAGGCGGCCTCGTCGAGATTCGCCCGCGCCGCCCCCTGCACCCGCAGCCGGCCGCGATCACCGGGCGCCGCGGGCGAGCGGAAGGCGGCCTCGAGACCGGACCAGCGCTCCGCCGTCCGGGGGTCGCGCCCGGCGGCGACGAGCCAGCTGCGCTGCTCGACGTGATCGGTGACGAAGGCCCAGTCGTAGATGCCGACCGCCATCTCCGGGATCCCTTCCGCATCGAGGGCCCGCGAGGGCAGTTGTTCAAGCCGCCGCGCGAGGTCGTAGCCGAACCAGCCGATCGCGCCGCCGGCGAACGGCAAGCTGCCCGGCGGGCGCGGATCGACTGTACCCAGTTCGGCGCGCACCAGCGCGAACGGATCGGCGGGCGAGTCCACGGCGCTGCCGTCACGCCGTGCGACCCGGGTCTGCCCGCCGCGCGTCTCCAGGGTGACCGATGGGTCTGCTGCGATCATGTCGAAGCGCGCGCGGTCGCCGCCGTGGGCGCCGCTGTCGAGCAGTACCGGCCATGCCTCGTCGGCGACGCACTCGAAGGCCACCGCGGGATCCGGCCGGTACGGCAATTCTGCACAGCGCTGGGCGGCGGTCATGGCGCGGTCTGCTGCTGGTGCGGGGAACGCGGATGCTAGACCGCGCCCGGCGCCGTTTCAATCGACCTGGTTGGCCAGGATGTGCTGGTACTCGCGGATCCGCCGCACGTAGCGCACCGGTTCCGTACCGCGCGCATAACCGTACTTCAGGTCATTGTAGTACTCGGGCTCGGACAGCAGCGGAAGCACCTTCTTGAGATCACCCCAGCGGTGCGGATCGAGGCCCTGCTTACGGGCGAGGGTCTGCGCGTCGTGCATGTGGGCACGACCCACGTTGTAGGCAGCCAGCGCGAGCCACGTCCGATCGGGTTCGGTGACCTCGGGCACGAACCGCTGTTTCATGCGGGCGAGATATTTGGCGCCGCCGAATATGCTCTGGCGGGCGTCGAGGCGGTCCCGCACCCCCATTTCGCGCGCGGTGTTCAGGGTCAGCATCATGATCCCGCGCACCCCGGTCGGACTGCGGGCGGCGGCGTTCCAGTGCGATTCCTGGTAGCCCTGGGCCGCGAGCAGCATATAGGGGAGATCGTACTCCTGAGCGGCCTCGCGGAAGTACGCATCGTACTGTGGGAAACGCTCCCGGATTCGCCGGATGTAGACCGCCGTATCGACGTAGTCGAACAGTGCGAAGAAACCGTAATAGCGCTCACGCAGGTCCTCGAGCTGCCCGCTGTCGCGGAATTCGGCGAGCCAGTCCTCGACGGCGTCGCCGAGATCGTCCCGCGCCTGGGGCATGACCCAGCCGAGCTGCTGCTCGCTGGACAGATTGAACGGCGCGATCAGCTCCGGGTAATAGCGCCGGTTGATATCGACGATCGTGGAGTCGGCGACCGTGCAGTCGATCTCGCGCTCCCAGACCCGGCGCAGCAGCTGCTCGGTATCGACTTGCGGGTCGGCCCGCCATTCCAGTTCCGGGTGCCCGTCGGCCTTGAGTGCCTCGAGCCGCTCCACGTAACTGCTGTCGGCGATGACCTCGATGTCGAGACCGATGAGGTCCGCCACGGACTCCGGCTGGACGTTATCGCGGCGGCAGACCACCTGCTGTGTGACCGGTTGATAGGCCGGCCCGAAGCGGAACCGGTCGCGACGGTCCTCGGTGCGCGTAAGGCCGGCCGCCGCCAGATCCGCC
Organism: uncultured Ectothiorhodospiraceae bacterium; assembly: GCA_913055615.1. Taxonomy (GTDB): domain Bacteria; phylum Pseudomonadota; class Gammaproteobacteria; order XJ16; family Halofilaceae; genus Halofilum. The sequence goes on along the minus strand of CAJXKK010000047.1, from coordinate 2,161 downwards.
TGGCCGTTCTCGACCGCGTCGAGTGCGTCGGCGACCGTACCCCGCAGTTCGTACTCGACCGCCACCCCGATCGACTCCGCGAACGATTCCACGAGGTCGTGCTCGGGCCCGCTCGGCTCGCCGTCGCGCCCGATGTACCAGGTCGTCGGGGCGTTGCGCGTAACGACCACCAGCGTACCCGCTTCGCGGATCTCCGCGAGCGAGCGCGATGGCGCCTGCTCGGCGTTCGTTTCGGCACTGTCGCAGGCGCTCACCAGCAGGGGCAGCGCGGCGGCGATGATCCAGCAGGCAGATCGCATCAACAGTTCTCCCGATGCATTGGCGTATCGTGGTTGCATGCGGCGGGCTTCGCACGCCGGGCATCAACGGATGCCCCGGGTAAGCCGACGACGCGGTGCCGTTCAGCCGAGCGGGAACTCGGCCTGAAGCCGGGCCTGAAAGACGGCGGCCAGCGTATCACCCGGATAGCCTGCGGCCGAACCACGCAGCCGCTCGGGCAGAACCGATGCATCGAAATACCGCACGCCGACAAGCGCGTACTGCGGGTTCGCGTCCCCCCACTCGCGGAAGAACCGGTACCGGCGCAGATAGCCCTCGGCGATACTGCGGCGGCGGCGCGACCGGGGGCGGATCGTTCAAGGGCATGGATCGATCCGAGCCGTTGGTGAGTATAGCGGAGTCCCGCTCGGCGGATATGCGGAGGCGGTGGCGGCCCGCGCCACATAAAAAAACGCCCGGCAGTGCCGGGCGCAACGGCGGTTCGCGACCGCCTGCGGGAGGGACCGTACGGATGTGGTGCAGGCCCGCGCTTAGTGGCGGCGGGGCGCGCTGCACCTGATCCATAGACCACTTCGGCGCATCGATTACGCCGGTTTCAGCGACGCCGTGTCAGCGCGATCAGATTCCGGCGCCGGATTCCGACGCTTGCTTGAGCTGGCGGCCAAACAGACTGATGATCACGATCATCACGACACACACGACCGGCTGTGCCTGAATATCGGATTTCGCCGCACGCGCATCCAGATGCAAACAATACAATACGGTTGCACACAATTCAAATGCGCGCCACTCAATGGACCACCCTTCCGGAGGAATCCCATCCCCGTGCCGGGCCCGCCCGCGTCTTGCGCGGTCCATTCGCCCCCACTACCCTTGGCAGGTTTTCCATGCCGCCCTTTTGACCGTTCCCTGGAGTACCGATGGCCCAGCAGAAGAAATCGCGCCGAGACGCCGACCCCAGACGTTTTTCCTCCATCGTGGTCGATGGCCCCGAGCGGGCCGCCAGCCGCGCGATGCTGCGCGCCGTCGGGTTCAGCGAGGATGATTTCGGGAAACCGCAGATCGGCATCGCCTCCACCTGGGGCATGATGACGCCGTGCAACATGCACATCGACGGACTCGCCGACGCCGCGGTCGAGGGCGCGGACGAGGCTGGTGCCAAGGGCGTGCTGTTCAACACGATCTCGGTATCCGACGGCATCTCGATGGGCACCGAGGGCATGAAGTACTCGCTCGTCTCGCGTGAGGTGATCGCCGATTCGATCGAGACCGTCACCGGCTGCGAGGGCTTCGACGGTCTGGTTGCCATCGGCGGCTGCGACAAGAACATGCCCGGCTGCATGATCGGCCTGGCGCGCATGAACCGCCCGGGCATCTTTGTCTACGGCGGCACCATCATGCCGGGCTGTTACAAGAACAAGGACGTGGACGTCGTCTCGGTGTTCGAGTCGGTCGGCCAGGAGGCCAAGGGCCAGATCACCTCGGACGAGCGCCTCGAGGTGGAGAAGTGCGCCATCCCCGGCGCCGGCTCCTGCGGCGGCATGTACACGGCCAATACCATGGCCTCGGCGATCGAGGCGCTGGGCATGAGCCTGCCGGAGAGCTCCGCCCAGGCGGCGATCTCCGAGGACAAGAAGGCGGACTGTCGGCGTGCCGGCGCGGCCGTGCTCGATCTGATCAACAACGATATCCGCCCGCGCGACATCATGACGAAGAACGCGTTCCGCAATGCGATCACTGTCGTCATCGCGCTCGGCGGTTCGACCAATGCGGTGCTGCATCTGCTGGGGATGGCGCACGCGGCCGGCGTGAATCTCAAGATCGACGAGTTCACCCGCATCGGCAAGAAGGTGCCGGTGCTGGCCGACCTGCGCCCGAGCGG
>CAJXKK010000046.1 GCA_913055615.1 uncultured Ectothiorhodospiraceae bacterium | reverse complement strand
TGGTGCCGGGAGTGGGACTCGAACCCACACGGTGTCTCCACCACCGAATTTTGAGTCCGGCGCGTCTACCGGTTCCGCCATCCCGGCTGGGATCCGGCGCGCCGCGTGCGCGGGCGCCGAAGGGCGCACATTAATGCGAACGCGGGCGGCCCGCAAGCGGTTGGATTGGCCGGCTGCGGCCTGTAGGCCGGTCTCCCCGGCGCTTGGTGACTTGCGGACATGCACCGCCGTACGTCGCCGGGAAGTGCCGGCATTGCGCGTGGGGTGCCGTGGCCCGCTGGACACGACGAGGGACCGCGCAAAACCGGCCTACGTGCGGGCAAGCGGCATTCAGCGGCCGGCGAAGGAGGACGGGAATGTGGTGGGTCGCCAGGGAATAAATCGGCCTCGCCGGGCCATCAGGGCGCTGCTACCATCGCGCGCCATGCGCGTCGCCGACTTCCATTATGAACTGCCCGGGGAACTGATCGCCCAGCACCCGCTTGAGCGGCGCAGCGCCAGCCGGATGCTGGTGCTCGATGGTGCGACCGGCGCGTTTAACGACCGGATGTTCGCCGATCTGCCGGAGGATTTGGCTGCAGGCGATCTGGTCGTTTTTAACGATACGCGCGTCATTCCCGCACGTCTGATCGGGCACAAGCGGGGCTCGGGCGGTCGTGTGGAGGTGCTGGTCGAGCGGGTGGACAAGGATGGCCGCACGGCGCGGGCGCATGTGCGAGCGAGCCGGGCGCCGAGGGTCGGGACCGTGCTGGATCTGGCCGATGGCGAACTTGCGGTGACGGTTACGGGGCGCGACGACGATCTGTTCGTGCTCGATTTTGGTGCGGGCGAGCCGTTGCTCGATCGGCTGGAGCGGTACGGTGAGGTGCCGTTGCCACCGTATATCGAGCGCTCGCCCGAGGCCGAGGATGATGAGCGCTACCAGACGGTCTACGCGCGTGAACGCGGCGCTGTCGCCGCGCCCACGGCCGGTCTGCATTTCGATAACGGTGTGCTGGCCGCACTCGCGGAGCGCGGCGTCGAGACGGCGCGGGTAACGCTCCACGTGGGGGCCGGAACATTCCGGCCCGTCCGTGCGGAGCGGGTCGAGGACCACCGCATGCACGCCGAGGTGCTGCGCGTGCCGGAGGAAACGGCGGCGGCAATCGCGGCCACGCGCGCGCGCGGCGGGCGCGTGATCGCGATCGGGACCACGGTCGTGCGGGCGCTGGAATCCGCTGTTGACGACGCCGGCACGGTGCAGCCGTTCAGCGGCGAGACGCGTCTGTACCTGGTGCCGGGATCGCGCTTCGCGGTGATCGACGGGCTCGTGACCAATTTCCATCTGCCGGGGTCGACGCTGCTCATGCTGGTCTGCGCATTCGGGGGTTACGAGCCGGTCATGGCGGCCTATCGGTATGCGGTGGATGCGGGCTATCGCTTCTTCAGTTACGGCGACGCCATGCTGATCTGGCCGACCCCGGAGGCACGGACCTGATGCGCTTCGAACTGCTCGGGACGGACGGCGCCGCCCGGCGGGGGCGTCTGTCTTTCGATCGCGGCGGCGTGGAGACGCCGGCGTTCATGCCGGTGGGGACCTACGGCACGGTCAAGGGCATGACGCCGGAAGAGCTGCGCGCGGGCGGCGCCGAGATCATCCTCGGCAATACGTTCCACCTGATGCTGCGCCCGGGCACGGAGATCATTCAGGCCCACGGCGATCTGCATGATTTCATGCACTGGGACGGGCCGATCCTGACGGATTCGGGAGGCTTCCAGGTCTACAGCCTCGCCGATTTGCGGCGCATCGATGAGTCGGGCGTGCACTTCCGCTCGCCGATCAACGGCGACCGGATCTTCCTCGGACCCGAGGAATCGATGGCGGTGCAGCGGGCGCTTGGTTCCGATGTGGTGATGGCCTTCGACGAGTGCACGCCGTATCCCGCGGACGAGTCGACGGCCCGACAGTCCATGGAGCTGTCGATGCGCTGGGCGCAGCGCTGCCGGGACGCCTATGACGGCGGTGGCGCCCTGTTCGGCATCGTCCAGGGCGGTATGCATGCCGGTCTGCGCGCCGAGTCGGCGGCGTCGCTGCGGTCGATCGGCTTCGACGGTCATGCGATTGGCGGCCTGGCGGTGGGCGAGCCCGAGGCGGAGCGCAACGCGGTGCTCGATGCCTCGGTGCCGGAACTGCCGGACTCGGCCCCGCGCTATCTCATGGGCGTCGGCACGCCCGCCGATATCGTCGACGCGGTCTGCCGCGGGATCGATATGTTCGACTGCGTGATCCCCACGCGCCACGCGCGGACCGGGTTCCTGTACACGTCCGCGGGCGTCGTCAAGCTGCGCAACGCGCGCTTTCGCACCGATACCGCACCGCTCGACCCCGACTGCGACTGCTATACCTGCCGGCATTACTCGCGCGCATACCTGCACCATCTCGACCGCTGCCGCGAAATCCTCGGCGCGCGGCTGAACACGATCCACAACCTGCATTACTACCAGCGGCTGATGCAGACCCTTCGTGACGCCATTGCGCGCGGGAACCTGGAGGAGACTGCGGCTGCATTTGGTCGGCACGGCGCGACGGCCGCCCGATCTATGCCATAATCGCCGCTTTTCGCGGGCGCCGGACCCGGCGAGGCCCGCCACTTGACGATGGGAGGTAACGCGATGGATTTCCTGGTGCAGAGCGCACAGGCGGCCGGTGGTGGCGACGCGGCGGGCAGCCCGCTGATGAGTCTGATGCTGCCGATCCTGCTGCTGGTGGTCTTCTATTTCCTGCTGATCCGGCCGCAGCAGAAGCGGGTCAAGGAACACAAGCAGATGGTCGGTGAGCTCAAGAAGGGCGACGAGGTCGTGACCAGCGGTGGCCTGGCGGGCCACCTGAGCGAGGTCGGCGACAGCTTCGTCCAGCTCCAGATCGCGGAAGGGATCGAGGTCCAGGTCCAGAAGCAGTCCGTGGCGAGCCTCCTGCCCAAGGGCACACTGAAAAACTAAAGGCATGCGGTCGCCGAAATGAATCGTTATCCCCTCTGGAAGTACCTGCTCCTCGTTGTCGTGCTACTGCTCGGCGTCGTCTACGCGCTGCCGAACGTGTTCGGTCAGGACCCGGCCATCCAGGTCTCCGTGCGTGACGGCGGGCTGCCGGGCGACGCCGCCGAGCGCGTCACGTCCATCCTCGACCGCAACGACATCGAGGTGACCGATGTCCGCCGACGCGAGGAGACGCTGCTGGTACTGCTGGCGGAGGAAGATGCCCAGCGCGACGCGCGCGCGTCGGTCAACGAAGAACTCGGCGATCGCTTCGTCGTCGCGCTCAACCGCGTATCGGCGGCGCCGGCCTGGCTGCGCGCCATTGGCGGCGATCCGGTCAATCTCGGCCTTGATCTGCGCGGTGGCGTCCACTTCCTGCTTGAGGTCGATATGGAATCGGCGGTCACCGGTGCGCTCGAGCAGAACATGAGCGATCTGCGCCGGTACATGCGCGAGAACGATATCCGGTACCGCGGGATCTCCGTGGAGGACGAGGGCATCCGCATCCGCTTCCCGGACACCGAACAGCGGGACCGCGCCGCGGATACGCTCGCCGGCGAGTACCGCGATCTCGAGTTCGAGGAGGGTGAGTCGGAATCGGGGACGGTGCTGCTGGCGGACCTCTCGGAGGAGGCGAAACAGACCGAGCGTGAGGGGGCCCTCGACCAGAACGTGACCACCCTGCGCAGCCGGGTCAACGAACTCGGGATCGCCGAACCGATCGTCACGCAGCAGGGCGATCGGCGGATCGTGGTCCAGTTGCCGGGCGTGCAGGACACGACCCGCGCGAAGGAGATCCTGGGCGCGACCGCGACCCTGGAGTTCCGCCTGGTGCATGGCTCACCCGGCGACTGGCAGCAGGCGGCCTCGGGCGGGAGCGTGCCCTACGACGCCAAGCTCTATGAGCGGCGTAACGGTCAGCCGATTCTGCTCAATCGCGACGTGATCGTCACCGGCGACCAGATCAGTAATGCGAGTTCCAGCTTCGACAGCCAGTCCGGCAGCCCGGTCACGGTCGTCAACCTGAACAACGCGGGCGCGAACCGCATGCAGGAGGTTACCGCCGAGCATGTCGGTGACCGGATGGGCGTGGTCTTCATCGAGAATACCGTCACCACGGAGATGGTCGACGGCGAGGCGGTCAAGAAACGCCAGCGCACCGAGGAAGTCATCAACGTCGCCACGATCCGCGACGTTCTCAGCCATCGATTCCAGATCGAGGGCCTGTCGAGTACCGAGGCGCGTGACCTGGCCCTGCTGCTGCGGGCGGGCGCGCTGAGCGCGCCGATCGAGATCATCGAGGAACGGACCATCGGCCCGAGCCTCGGTCAGGACAATATCAACCAGGGCGTGACGTCGATCATCGTCGGTCTGCTGCTGGTGCTCGTGTTCATGGCGCTGTATTACCGGGTGTTCGGACTGGTCGCCGATCTGGCGCTGGTGACCAACATGATGCTCATGACGGCGGCGCTGTCCGTACTGCCGGCCACGCTGACGCTGCCGGGTATCGCGGGCATCGTGCTGACGGTGGGTATGGCCGTCGACGCGAACGTGCTCATCTTCGAGCGCATCCGCGAGGAGCTCAAAAACGGCAACAGTGTTCAGGCCAGTATCCATTCCGGTTACAACAAGGCCTTCGGCACGATCGCAGACGCCAACGTAACGACCCTGATTGCCGCGATCGTGCTGTTCTCCTTTGGCACGGGGCCGATCAAGGGCTTCGCCGTCACGCTTTCGATCGGCATCCTCACGTCGATGTTCACGGCCATTCTCGGCACGCGTGCCGTGGTCAATCTTATTTACGGCGGGCGCCGGCTCAGCCGGATCGCGATCTAGGAGCCGCTACCGATGCAGTGGTTCAAATTTGAACGCCAGTTCGAGTTCGTCGGCCAGCGGCGGCGGGCCTTCATCCTCTCCGGCGCACTGCTGCTGGCGGCGGTTCTGTCGCTCGCCGTGCAGGGCCTGAAGTTCGGGATCGACTTCACCGGCGGTTACCTGATCGAGGTCGGGTTCCCGGAGGAGGTGGAGCTCCAGCCGATCCGCAACGCGCTGGATGAGGCCGGGTTCGAGGACACCCAGGTGCAGCATTTCGGTGCGCCGGATGATGTGCTCGTGCGCGTGGCGCCACAGGGCGAGACGAGCAGCGCGGAACTCTCAGACCGCGTTCTGCGGCTGCTCGACACGACCTTCGAGATGTCGAGCGACCTGCGCCGCGTGGAATTCGTGGGCCCGCAGGTGGGTGCGGAGCTGCGTGACCAGGGCGGGCTCGCCATGCTGATCGCGCTGCTGCTGATCCTCGCGTACGTCGCTTTCCGCTTCGAGAAGCGCTTCGCCGTCGGCGCGGTCGCGGCGCTGGTGCATGACGTGGTGATCGTCGTCGGCGTGTTCTCGGTCCTGCAGATCGAGTTCGGTCTGCCGGTTCTGGGCGCGCTGCTCGCGGTAATCGGCTACTCGCTCAACGACACCATCGTCGTGTTCGACCGCATCCGCGAGAACTTCCGGCGCCAGCGGCGCGGTACCGCCGAGGAAATTACCAACGCCTCGGTCAATCAGACCATTCCGCGTACCCTGATGACGTCGATCACGACGCTGCTGGTGCTGCTGGCGCTGCTGTTGCTCGGCGGCGAGACGATCTACGGGTTCGCGTTCGCGCTCACGGTGGGCGTGGTGATCGGGACCTACTCGTCGATCTTCGTGGCGAGCACGCTGCTGCTGGCGACGGGGCTGTCGCGCGAGGACATGATGCCGGTGGAGAAGGAAGGGGCCGGGGCAGACTCCCACCCGTAACGCGGGTGGGGCCGGCGCGGTGCCCTCGCAGTGGGCTACAGGGAAACCCTGACGAAATAGGGTAGCGAGTGGGGAAGTGATGCAGGTCGGGCTTACACGGGCTCTGTAAGCCCGACCTGCAGCATTGCCCATCGTCAGAGGTTTCTCTGTTCCGGGGCGCGAGGCGGGTGTTACCTGCTGTGTGGCGCTTCCGCGCTGCAGGCGTCGATGACCTGTTTCATGGCGTGGAACACCTTCGGGTTGGCCCCGAGGACATTGCCACTGGCCATGTAGTCATCACCGCCCCAGAGGTCGCCGATGATGCCGCCGGCCTCGCGGACCAGCAGGGCGCCGGCCGCGATGTCCCAGGGCTGCAGGCCCGCCTCCCAGAAGCCGTCGATCCGGCCCGCGGCCAGCCATGCGAGGTCGAGTGCGGCCGAGCCGGGACGACGGATGCCGGCACTGTGCTTCATGAACTCGCGCAGGATGGCCATGTAGGCGTCGCCCGGCTGGTCGTCGCGGTACGGAAATCCGGTGCCGAGCAGCGCGCCCTCCAGCCCCTTGCGGCTGCTGACGCGGATACGGCGATCGTTGAGGGCGGCGCCATCGCCGCGCGAGGCGGTAAACAGATCCTGGCGTATGGGGTCGTAGATGACGGCCTGCTCGAGCCGGCCGCGGTTGGCCAGCGCGATTGACACGGCGAAGTGCGGGAAGCCGTGCAGGAAGTTGGTGGTACCGTCCAGCGGATCGATAATCCAGACGTAGTCGTTGCCTGTCTGGCCTTCCTGCTGGCCGGATTCCTCAGCCAGAATGCCGTGCTCGGGATAGGAGCGCTGCAGGGTCTGGATAATGCGGGTCTCGGCCTCGCGGTCGACCTCGGTGACGTAATCGTTGCGCTGTTTCGTCTCGACGGCGATCGAGTCGAGGCGCTCCATGCGTCGGGCGATCAGATCGCCGGCGGATCGCGCCGCGCGCACGGCGATGTTGAGCATCGGTTGCATTCAGGGTGACTCCGGACGGGGTCGGGGCGGCGCGGCAATACGCGAAGGCCCGCAGCGGGATGCGAATTCTAGCAGACGCCGGTGGGTCCGTGGCCGCCGGGCCTCCCGGAGTGAGAAAGGAGACGATGAACGCACGCTTCGTACTGGTCGAGACCTCCCATCCCGGCAACATCGGTGCCGCGGCGCGCGCGCTGCGGGTGATGGACTGGCATGAGCTCGTCCTGGTGCGCCCGCATAAGTTTCCGCACGCCGATGCTACCGCCATGGCGGCCGGTGCCGATGACGTCCTCGAAGGCGCGCGGGTCTGCGAAACGCTGGAAGAGGCGCTGGCGGGTACGGCGATCGTGTTCGGGACCAGCGCCCGCCGCCGGCGGCTCGACTGGCCGGAGCATAACGCCCGCGGGGCGGCGGAGTTTGCGGCTGGCAGTGGGGAGCCCGCGGCTTTCCTGTTTGGGCGCGAGCGCACGGGGCTCACCAATGAGGAACTCGATGCCTGCCACTACCTGCTGCATATCCCCACGGCGTCGGACTATGGCTCCCTGAACCTCGCCCAGGCGGTGCAGATCGTCGCCTACGAACTGCGTATGGCGACGCTGGCCCAACCCGAACCCGCGCTGCCCGCGGAGCCGATGCCGGCGCACGAGGACATGGCGCGCTTCTACGAGCACCTGGAGGGCTCGCTGACCGATATCGGTTTCCTGGACCCGGACAATCCGCGGCTGCTCATGCGGCGACTGCGACGTTTCTTCGGGCGCAGCCGGCCGACCGCGCTCGAGCTGAACATCCTGCGCGGGGTCCTGAAGGCCGCGCAGTGGCCGGAACGCGACAGCGCCGCCTGGCGGCGCGCACGCGCCTCACGCCCGCGGCCACGCGGTGGTACGATATCCTATCACGACGATCAGGAATAAGCCGGGCCATGTTCGAGAGTATCCGCGAAGACATCGACTGCGTATTCGAGCGTGATCCCGCGTCGCGGAATCGCTTCGAGATCCTGACCACCTACCCGGGTGTGCACGCCCTGCTGCTGCACCGGTTCAACCACCGCCTGTCCAACCTGGGCCTCAAATGGCTGGCGCGCGTGGGCTCGCACGTCGCGCGGTTGCTGACCGGCATCGAGATCCACCCCGGCGCGCGGATCGGGCGGCGGTTTTTCATCGATCACGGCATGGGCGTGGTCATCGGCGAGACCACCGAGATCGGCGACGACTGCACGCTCTACCACGGCGTGACCCTCGGCGGCACGACGTGGAATAAGGGCAAGCGGCACCCGACGCTCGCGAACAATGTCGTCATCGGGGCCGGTGCCAAGATCCTGGGCCCGATCACGCTGGGTGACGGCGCGCGGGTCGGCTCCAACGCCGTGGTCACCAAGGATATTCCGGCGGGGTCCACCGTGGTCGGCATTCCCGGACGCGTGGTCCGCAAGGAGCCCGCGGACGGCCGCGAGAAAACGCGTGAGGAGACCGCCCGCAAGATCGGCTTCGACGCCTACGGTCAGCGCGGCGAGATGCCGGATCCGGTCGCCAACGCTCTCAATCAGCTCCTTGACCACATCCACGTCCAGGATCGGCGGACCGAGGCCCTTTGCAAGGCGCTGCAGGAAATGGGAACGCAGATGCCGGACGTGAAGATGCCCGATATCAGCCCCTGCGATATCGGGCTCGACGACACGGGCGAGGATGAACGCCCGGCGGCCGGTGAGCGCGCCTCCGCCAACCCCGGAAACACCTGAGCGCGGGGAATACTTGACTGCTGTTGTCAGGTATGAAAAATTTCCACCCACGGAATCCGACGGATCAGGCTTGATGAAGCTCACCACGCGCGGCCGTTATGCGGTCACGGCCATGCTAGACCTCGCGCTGCACGAGACCGATGGGCCGGTGGCGCTCGGCGACATCTCCGCCCGACAGGAGATCTCCCTGTCGTATCTGGAGCAGATCTTCTCCCGGCTTCGGCGCGGCGGGCTCGTGCTGAGCACGCGCGGTCCGGGCGGCGGTTACCGCCTCAGCCGCGAGGCGGCCGCCATCTCGGTGGCGGAGGTGGTCGATGCGGTTGATGAAAACGTCGAATACACGCGCTGCGGGGGACTTGAGAACTGCCAGAACCAGCAGCGCTGCCTGACGCACGACCTCTGGGCGAGCCTCAGTGAGCACGTCCGGTCGTTCCTGGACGAGGTCACGCTGGCGAGGCTGATGGAGCGCCCGGCCGTGCGCGAGGTCGCCGCGCGCCAGGACGCCGCGCCGATTCACTGGGCCGATTCACCGGTTGAACTCGAGAACCGCTGAGGTGCGCCGTGGAACCCGTGTATCTCGATTACGCTTCGACGACGCCGGTCGATGAGCGCGTGGCGCGCCGGATGGCCGACTGCCTGACGCGCGACGGCCTGTTCGCGAACCCGGCGTCGCGCACGCACGCACCGGGCCGCGCGGCGGCGGATGCGGTCGAACAGGCGCGCGAACAGGTGGCAACCGCGATCGGCGGCGATCCGCGCGGTCTCGTATTCACCTCGGGGGCGACCGAAGCGGATAACCTCGCGCTCAAGGGTGTGGCCGGCTTCCAGCGCGACCGCGGTCGACACATCGTGACGGCCTCGAACGAGCACAAGGCGGTGCTGGACGTCTGCCGCGCACTCGAGTTCGACGGGTTCGAGGTCACGCGGGTGCAGCCCATGGCGGATGGCAGCGTCACGCCGGAGGCGGTCGAGGCCGCACTGCGCCCGGATACGGTGCTCGTCTCGGTGATGCACGCGAACAACGAGACCGGCACGCTCAACGACATCGGGGCCATCGCCCGGGTCGTGCGCGACCACGGGGCGCGCTTCCATGTCGATGCGGCGCAGACCGGTGCGCGGCTCGAGCTCGATGTCGATGCGCTCGATCTCGATCTGGTATCGCTGTCGGCGCACAAGACGTACGGCCCCAAGGGGATCGGCGCGCTCTGGGTCCGGCGCCGGCCACGGGTGCGGCTGTTGCCGCAGATGCATGGCGGTGGCCACGAGCACGGCCTGCGCGCCGGTACGCTGGCGACCCATCAGATCGTCGGCATGGGCGAGGCGTTCGCGCTCGCCGCGGCCGAGCGGGACGCCGACCGGGCGCACGCCGACGATCTGCGCAAGCGGCTGTTCGTGGGGCTTGAGGGCCTCGACGGCGTGCGCGACAACGGTGGGGGCGCGCAGCGACTGCCCTGGACGCGCAACCTCGCGTTCGCCGGGGTCGAGGGTGAGGCGCTGGCATCGGCGCTGGCCGACCGCGTGGCAATCGCCACCGGTTCGGCCTGCACGAGCGCGAGTACCGAGCCGTCGTACGTCCTGCGCGCGATGGGGCAGCCGGCAGACCAGGCGGCCGAGGCCGTGCGTCTGTCTTGGGGACGCATGACTGCGCCGGAAGAAATGGAACACGCCGCGTGGACGCTGGCCGATACCGTTCAGCGTCTGCGCCACGGCGCAGCTGTCGCGTGAGCATGTCGGGCCCGCCGGGGCTTGCACACTCACGCATTCGACGCCATATACGATCGAACGCTGTATCGGAGGATTACTGATGGCCATTACGCTGACCGAAGCCGCCGCCGACCGGGTCGAGCGCTTTATCGCCAAACGCGGGCGCGGCGTCGGCGTACGTCTGGGTGTGCGCAAAACGGGTTGTTCCGGTTTCGCGTACGTCGTCGATTTCGCGGACGATGTGACGGACGGGGACCAAGTGTTTGAGCACGGTACGGTGAAGGTCGTTGTCGCCCGGGACCACCTGCCGTATCTCGACGGCACCGAACTCGATTTCACCCGCCAGGGCGTCAACGAGACCTTCGTGTTCAACAACCCCAATGTTCGCGACGAATGCGGTTGCGGGGAGAGCTTTACGGTCTGAGGCACGACGGTGGCGCGGTCGCACGGGCGGTACCGAAAGATCGCTCGCAAGACCGCGCCGGGGCGGTGATTTTTGCGCGGGGACCGCGGCCCCAGTACAATCGCGCGGTTACCTTTGCCGAATCACCAACCCATAGACTGGAGTCGCCCGAATGGCTGTTGAACGCACGCTCTCGATCGTCAAACCCGATGCCGTATCGAAAAACCTGATCGGCGAGATCTATAAACGCTTCGAGGGCGCCGGCCTGCAGATCGTTGCCGCCCGCATGCTCCACCTGACCCGGGAGCAGGCCGAAGGATTCTACGCCGTTCACCGCGAGCGCCCGTTCTTCAACGCGCTGGTGGAGTTCATGACCTCCGGCCCGGTCATGGTCCAGGTCCTGGAGGGCGAGAACGCCGTCGACCGCAACCGCGAGATCATGGGCGCGACGAATCCGCAGGAGGCCGAGCCCGGCACGATCCGTGCCGATTTCGCGACCACGATCGATGCCAACGCGGTGCACGGCTCCGATGCACCGGAGACGGCGCGCACGGAGATCGCGTTTTTCTTCTCCGACGAGGATGTATGTCCACGCACCCTGTAACGTTCTTCTCCCCCGGGGATCCGGGTGGGAGGCCGGACGCGGTCGAGCGCGCCAATCTGCTCGACCTCGACCGTGAAGGCCTGCGCGCGTTTTTCGTCGAGCTGGGCGAAAAACCGTTCCGGGCCGAGCAGGTCATGAAGTGGGTGTACCACTACGGCGTGACCGACTTCAACGAGATGACCAACATCTCGCGGCCCCTGCGCGAGCGGCTCTCGGCGATCGCCGAGATCCGCGCGCCGCAGGTGCTGAGTTGCCAGGATTCCGCGGATGGCACGCGCAAGTGGCTGTTCGCGATCAGCGGCGGCAATTCGATCGAATGCGTGTTCATCCCCGATGAGGATCGCAATACGCTGTGCATATCCACGCAGGTCGGCTGCGCGCTCGACTGCTCGTTCTGTGCGACCGCCCGCGCCGGCTTCAACCGTAATCTCACCGTCTCCGAGATCGTCGGCCAGATCTGGACGGCGAACCGCAGCCTGCTGCGCGATCACCCCCAGGGCGAACGCGGGGTCAGCAACGTGGTGCTCATGGGTATGGGCGAGCCGCTGCTCAACATGAAGGCCGTCGTGCCCGCCCTGAAACTGATGATCGATGATATGGCTTTCGCGCTGAGCAAACGCCACGTCACCGTCAGTACTTCCGGGGTAGTACCGAAGATGGATCGCCTGCATGAGGCGGTCGACGTCAGTCTGGCCGTGTCGCTGCACGCGCCCAACGATGAACTGCGCAACGAGCTGGTCCCGCTCAACAAGAGCCATCCGCTCGACGAGCTCATGGCCGCCTGCTGGCGCTGGCTCGCCGACGGCAACCGGAAAAAGCACATCATGTTCGAGTACGTGATGCTGGACGGGGTCAATGACCGCCCGGAGCATGCGCATGAACTCGTATCCCTGCTGGGTAATATGCCCGCCAAGGTCAACCTGATCCCGTTCAATCCATTCGAGGGGTCTGGGTACCGGCGCTCCTCCGAGGAGGCGATTCAGCGGTTCGCAAAGATCCTGCGCGACCGCGGCGTGTTCGCGATTGCCCGCCGGACCCGCGGCGAGGACATCGACGCCGCCTGCGGTCAACTCGCCGGCGAGGTCGAGGACCGCAGCAAGCGCTGGCGGAAGTTCGCCGAGCCTCGGTTTGGAGAGCGGGCATTATGAGCCATCCCGGCGGGTCCCGATTCATTGCCGTCCTGCTCCTGCTGCTGATGGTCGCCGGCTGTGCGAGCAGCAACGAGCCGCGTTACCAGTCATCGCCCAAGAAGGCATCGCGCGTGAATGCCGAACTCGGCGCGAACTATCTGCAGGCGGGGCAACTCGAGCGCGCCAACGCCAAGCTGGAAAAGGCGCTGGCGCAGGACAGCGAAAACGTCGACGCGCATACCGCATTCGCTCTGCTCAATATGCGGCTGGGTAAACCGCAGAGGGCGCGCAGGCATTTCGAGACCGCGCTCGACCTCGAGCCGGACAGCCCGCAGATCCATAACAACTACGGCACCTTCCTCTGCGATGAGGGCGAGCACGACGAAGGGATCGAGCAGTTCCTGAAAGCGGCCGAGAACCGGCTCTACGACACCCCGGCCTACGCCTACGCCAACGCTGGTCGCTGCGCGCTCGCGGCCGACCGCGATGATAGCGCCCGCGGCTACTTCCGCCAGGCGCTCGAATTGAATCCGCGCTTGCCGACCGCGCTGATCGAATCCGCAGAGCTCGCCCTCGACGCCGGTCAGCCGGATCAGGCTGCCGACTATTTCAGCCGCTACAGCGAAGTGGCCCAACAGGGGCCGGGAACGCTTTGGCTCGGCGTTCGGATCGAGCGGGCGCTCGGTGACCGTGAAGGGGCGAAGGAATACGGTGTTCAGCTTCTGCGGCGGTTCCGCGATTCCGAGGAAGCGCAAAAGTTCCTGGATACGCGCTGATCATGGTGACACCTGCTGATCACGATAAGTCGGAACATCCGGTCCTGGATGAACCGCGGCCCGGGCAGGAGCTGCGCGTCGCGCGCGAACGGGCCGGGATCAGCCGGGATTCGATGGCCGAGCGCCTGCGTCTCGCGGTCGAACAATTCGATGCACTGGAGAACGACGACTACGCCGAACTGCCGCCGCCGGCCTTCGTGCGCGGCTATTTCCGGGCCTATGCGCGTGAACTCGGCCTCGATCCTGATGAATATATCGCCGCCTATAACCGCAGCGGCGTGTCCGCCCGGGACCCGGAGATCCGGACCGGCGGTGGGGTGGCGGATACGTCACCCGGTGGCCGGGGCGGCTTGATCGGTCTGTTACTGATCGCACTGGTGGCGGCGGGTGGTATCGGGGCGTGGTGGTATCAGCAGGGCGCGATCGATGGCGGCGGTGACAGCGGTGCTGGCGACAGCGTTGAGCAAGAGCGCAGCGCGACCGATACGGATCCCGACGGGGAGCGCGGTGCTGCTGATTCCGCGGACGGGGCCAAGGGCGTTACGGATACGCACGACAACGCGACGGCGACGGATGGCGGCAACGACGGAGCGGGCTCGGGAGGCGGTAATACGGACGCGGCGTCTGCCGCGGATGACGACGCCGCGGATGAGCAGACCGCTTCGGTGGATGTCGAAGCGGCCGAAGCGACGGCCGCGACGACGCAGGACGAGGGCAACGCGCGCGAAGCCGATGCCGGCGACAGCGCCGATGACGGCGAGGCCGCTGACGACGAGGGAGAGGAGTCGGTCGCAGCGAAGATCGACCGCGAGGCGCTGGAAAGCGCTAGCGATGAGGTGACCTCAGACGCCGCTGGCGAGACTCTCACCGACGGAGATGCAGAGGGCGACGCGGTGGCAGCGGCGGAAGACGATGCGTCCGGGCCGTCGGCGAACAGCGAGCCCGGCTCGACCTCGCCGGCGGCGACCGACTCGCCGACGCGGGCGGCGACTGAGGCGGCGGGCAGCGGCCCCGACGAGATCACGCTCGAGTTCTCGTCCCGTTCATGGCTGGAGGTGTATGACGACCGCGAGCGCGAACTCGTTTATACGCTCTACTTCGGCTCCGAGCCGATCACGTTGGAGGGCTGGGCGCCGTTCGAGATCTTCCTCGGCAATTCCCCGGCCGTGGAGGTACGGTTCAACGGCGAGCGGATCGACAAGTCCGACTTCACCCGCAGCAATAACACGGCGCGTTTCGTGGTGGACGCATCGGGAGTCCGCGCCCCCTGAGCCACCGGGCGGCCCCCGCCGCGCGCGCACTTGGGTCGCGCCGCCGTGAGCGTGTATATTGCGCGCTTCCGCGCCCCGCGCCCGGCCGGTTTCCACGCTGGAACCACACGGGCATTACTCGCCCTGGCGGCGCCCGCGCGGCAGACCCACAGGCGATCGCTCAGTCCCGCACCATAATCCCGGGTTCAATCCGTGACGAAAGCATTGCGTACAGTCCGCGGCATGCACGACATCCTGCCGCCCGAGTCGGCCGCCTGGCAGTGGCTGGAGGGCGAAGTGCGGGCGCTGATGGATGCCTATGGCTACGCGGAAATCCGCACGCCCATGCTCGAACGCACCGAGCTGTTCAAGCGCTCCATCGGCGAGGTCACGGATATCGTCGAGAAGGAGATGTACACCTTCGAGGACCGCAACGGCGAGAGCCTCTCGCTGCGCCCGGAGAACACCGCCAGCGTGGTGCGCGCCGGTATCGAGAACGGCCTGCTGCACAACGCTACCCGCCGGCTCTGGTATACGGGCCCGATGTTTCGCCACGAACGCCCGCAGAAAGGACGCTACCGCCAGTTCCACCAGGTGGGCGTCGAGACCTTCGGCATGGCCGGGCCCGATGTCGACCTGGAACTGCTGCTGCTCGGTGAGCGCCTTTGGCGCCGGCTCGGCCTCGACGCCGCGGTCACGCTTGAGGTGAACTCGCTCGGCACGCCGGAGAGCCGGCGGGCCTATCGCGACGCGCTGATCGCGCACTTCGAGCCGCACGTCGACCGGCTCGACGAACACGAACGCCATCGCCTGCACGAGAATCCGCTGCGGCTGCTCGACAGCAAAAACCCGGATCTCGCCGACGTGATCGACGCCGCACCTTCGTTGGTCGATTCGCTCGATCACGAGAGCCGGCGCCAGTTCGACTGGATCCTGGCCGGACTCGAGGCCGCCGGTGTCGACTACCGCGTCAATCCGCGCCTCGTGCGCGGTCTCGACTATTACACCGGCGCCGTGTTCGAGTGGGTTACGGACCGCCTGGGCGCCCAGGGGACGGTGTGCGCGGGCGGGCGTTATGATGGTCTGGTCGAGCAACTGGGCGGGCGCGGGACACCGGCGGCCGGTTTTGCACTCGGCGTCGAGCGGCTGCTGGCACTGATCGAGGCCGAGGGGCAGTGGCCCCGGCCGCGTCCGCCGCATGCCTGCCTCGTGCTGGCCGGGGAGCAGGCCTCACTCGAGGGCATGCTCGTCGCCGAGCGCCTGCGCGACTCGCTGCCATGGCTGCGACTGGAGAGTCTGTGCGGGGGCGGCAGCCTGAAGAGCCAGTTTCGGCGAGCGGATCGCAGCGGTGCGACGTTTGCATTGATTATGGGCGACGATGAGGTCGCCGCCGGCACCGTGGCGATCAAGCCGCTGCGTGCCGAGGGTGAACAGGAGTCGGTGCCGGTCACCGAACTCGCCGACCGGCTGGCAGCAGTCGTGGCCGAACAGGCCTGATAACGGGGGAGTCCATTGGTCGATTACGCCACTGAAGAAGAACAGGTCGAGGCGCTCAAGCGATGGTGGAGGGAGAATGGAAAATCCATCATCGCCGGGGCGGCGCTCGGCATCCTGGCGCTCGTGGGGTGGCGCGGCTGGACGTGGCATGAACAGACGCAGGCGCTGGAGGCCTCGGCGCTCTATGATCAGGTCAGCGCCCGGATGCGCGATGGCGACCGCGATCAGGTGGTCGCAGCCGCCGAGCAGCTGCGCGAGGACTACGGCTCAACCACCTACGCGGCCCTCGGGGCGCTCGCCGCGGCACGGGCGGCCGTGGATGCGGGCGACACGGACGCGGCGGCCGATTGGCTTCGCTGGGCGATGGAACGTAGCGGCGACGCGGAACTCGAGTATCTGGCACGGGCCCGGCTCGCGCGCGTCGAAGCGGCGAATGCACGGGTTGATGAAGGGCTGGCGTTGCTGGATGTCGACCCCCCGGCCGCCTGGGCGGGTCTCTACGGAGAAATCCGCGGCGATCTCCTGACGGAGAACGGGGATCCGGAGGCGGCCGCCGAGGCCTATCGGGACGCGCTCGATGCCGAAGTACCACCGCCGGATCCGGCTGCGGTGCAACGCAAACTCAATGAAGTCCAGGCCGCCGAGGCGGATCGTGGCGGCGACGGAGAAGAAGCGTCCTGATGCGAAAAGCGTTCCTGCCGCTGCTGGCCCTGGTCCTTTCGGCCTGCAGTACGACTGAAGATACCGCGGTACCGCCGAATGAACTCACGGATTTCGAGCCGGGCGCGGAGGTACGCGAAGCCTGGTCCGCCGATACGGGCTGGGGCGGCACCGGGAAATGGGTCCGCCTGGCTCCGTTCGCCGATGGCGGTGGCGTGTACGCGGCCAATCACGGCGGCGATGTCAGTGCCTGGGCGCTCGATGGTGGCGATCTCGACTGGAGCGTGGATCTCGATACGCAGCTGACGGCCGGTGTCGGCGGCGACGGAGACACGGTCTTTGTGGGCACGGCCGAAGGCGAAGTCGTCGCGCTGGCGCGCGAGGACGGCGAAGAGCGCTGGCGCAGGGATGTCGGCGGTGAACTGCTCGCACCCCCGGCGGGCGGCTCCGATCGGGTCATCGTCCGCACGGTCGATGGACGCCTGATCGCAATGAGTGCCGACGATGGTGAGCCGGAATGGACCTTCCGGTCCGATGTCCCCTCGCTCTCCCTGCGCGGTAACGGGGCGCCCCTGCGGGTCCCGGGCGGTATCCTGGTCGGCCTGGACGATGGCCGGCTCGCGGCGCTGTCCGAGCGCAACGGCGAGGCACTGTGGCAGACCACCATCGCCGAGCCGAGTGGGCGATCACCCGTCGAGCGCATGGTCGATATCGACGGCGCGATCGGCCTCGGCCGCAACGTGGCCTATGCCGTGACCTACAACGGGGAAATCGCCCAGGTGGAACCGCAGCGGGGCAACGTCCAGTGGTCGCGGGCAATGTCTTCCTATGCTGGACTCGGCGTGGATCGTTCGCGGGTCTACGTCAGCACGGCCGAGAGCCATGTCGTCGCGCTTGGCCAGGACAACGGGACCACGCAGTGGCGCCAGGAGGCACTTGCCCATCGCCGTCTCACCGCGCCCATCCCCGTGCCGGGGACTCCGTTTCTCGCCTTGGGTGATTACGACGGCTATGTCCATATACTGACCCGGGCGGATGGCCGCATCGTCGCCCGCGAGCGCATCGGCGGGGACGGCATCATGGCCGACCCGCTGCCCGTCGCCGAAGGCCGTATCGCCGTGCAGACCCAGGGCGACGACCTCGCCATCCTCGAGATCAGCGAACGCGGGGA
>CAJXKK010000045.1 GCA_913055615.1 uncultured Ectothiorhodospiraceae bacterium | reverse complement strand
GCGAGGGCGGCGCGGCCGCCGGCCATGCAGTAGACGCAGATCGGGATGTCCTTCGACGGCAGGGCCTCGTGGTCGTCGGCCTTGAATTCGAGGAAGCCGCGCGGGATGTGCGCGGCGTCGGGGACATGGCCTTCGGCCAGTTCCTCGGCCTCGCGCACGTCCAGGGCGACGGCGCCGGCCTCGATGCGCTGGCGGGCCTGTTCCGGGCTGACCTCGGTGATCTGTCTGCGGGCGTTCTGGACGAGTTCCTGCAGTGTCGGAGCCATGGATTTTCTCCCGTGCAAGGGCACGTGATGGGCGGGTTGGACAGGCCCCGATCCTGCCAAAACGGCGCGCCGCTGGCGAGGCGGGCGTGTCGCCCGGTCGGCCGCGCCGGCCGCGTGAGGCGAGCAAAGACGGGATGATGGCGCCCCCGGCGGTGATAGTGGACAATGGGGGCGAATCGATTTTTACGGGAGCGCGGGCCGCGAGGGCGGCCGGGAGTTGAACGGGATTGAGCCAGCCTGAAACGTCGCTGTATCCGGAGCCGACCACGCTCGAGGTGGTCCTGACCCCGGAGAGTAACGATCGGCTTGCGAACCTTTGCGGCCAGTTCGACGAGAACATCCGGCAGATCGAGCGCCGGCTGAATGTCGAAATCCACAATCGGGGCAACCGATTCCGAGTGGTGGCGCCGCCCGAGTCGGGCGAGGCCGCCATCGAGGTCCTCAAGGCGCTGTACGGCGCCACCGCGCGCGAGCACGTCTCGCCCGAGCGCGTGCACCTCGAACTCCAGGACTCCGCGATGGATGCGCGCGCCCCGGATACCGAGCGCGATGACGTCTCCGACGACCTCATCCTGCGCCGCGGCACGGTCGAGGCGCGCGGCCCGCATCAGGTCGATTACCTGCACAGCATCCACGCCCACGATCTGACTTTCGGCATCGGTCCAGCCGGTACCGGCAAGACGTATCTGGCCGTGGCCAGCGCCGTCGCGGCGCTGGAGGCCGAGCGCGTGCGCCGCCTGGTGCTGGTGCGCCCCGCGGTCGAGGCCGGCGAGCGCCTGGGCTTCCTGCCCGGTGATCTGGCCCAGAAGGTGGATCCGTACCTGCGCCCCATCTTCGATGCCCTGTACGAACTCATGGGTGTGGAGCGCACCACCAAACTGATCGAGCGCAATATTATCGAGATCGCGCCGCTGGCCTACATGCGCGGGCGCACCCTCAACCACGCGTTCGTCATCATGGACGAGGCGCAGAACACGACCATCGAGCAGATGAAGATGTTCCTCACCCGCATCGGCTTCGGCTCAACGGCCGTCGTCACGGGCGACATCACGCAGACCGACCTGCCGGCAAAGCAGGTCTCCGGGCTGCGCCACGTGCTCGATGTCCTCAATGGCGTCGACGGCATCGCCTTCATCCACTTCGATTCGCGCGATGTGGTTCGCCACCCGCTCGTACAGCGTATAGTGGATGCCTACGCCCGCGTGGAAAACGAGTCGCAGGAATAGCGCCCGGATGGACAGCCCGATCGAAATACAGAACGCCGCCGAGGCGGACGACGTTCCCGAACCTCCGGAACTCGGCGCCTGGGCCGAGGCGGCACTCGCCGCCGTCGAGCGCCCGGGCGTGGCCATCACCGTACGCATCGTCGACGCTGGGGAAGGGCGCGCGCTCAACCGCGACTTCCGCGGCCGCGACTACGCGACCAACGTCCTTTCGTTCCCGTTCCCCGAACTGCCGCCCGAGGCCATGGCCGAACTCGGCGGGCGGTACATCGGCGATCTCGCGATCTGCGCCGATGTGGTCACGCGCGAGGCGCGCGAGCAGGGCAAGACGGTGCGCGCGCACTGGGCGCACCTGATCGTCCACGGCGTACTGCACCTGGTCGGCTACGACCACCAGGACGATGATGAGGCCGAGCGCATGGAGGCGCGCGAATGCGCGATCCTCGCCGATCTCGGCTTCCCCGATCCGTATTCGACCGATCCGAACGCCGCCGATCTGAATTCAACGAACTCTGAAACGAGCTGACACCACCGATGGGTATCCTGATGGCCGACGACCTGTCCGAGTCTTCTTCCAGCGAAGGTCGATCACTGCTTGCGCGCCTGGCCAAGGCGCTGGGCGGGGAACCGCGCGACCGCGAGGAACTGCTTACGCTGCTGCGCCACGCCCAGCGGCGCGACCTGTTCGGGCGCGATGCGCTCGCCATGATCGAGGGTGTGTTCCAGGTCGCCGACATGCAGGCGCGCGACATCATGATCCCGCGCTCGCGCATGGTCGTGGTCGAGGCCGATGCCGGGCTCGACGGCATGCTCCCGGACATCATCGAGTCCGGGCACTCGCGCTTCCCCGTGATCGACGACAACCGCGATGAAGTCGTGGGCGTGCTGCTCGCCAAGGACATCCTGCGCTACTTCCCCGAGAGCCAGCGCAGCCGCTTCGACCTGCGCGACATCCTCCGCAGCGCCGCCTTCGTGCCTGAGAGCAAGCGCCTCAACACGCTGCTGCAGGAGTTCCGCACCAGCCGCAACCACATGGCGATCGTGGTCGACGAGTATGGCGGTACCGCTGGCCTGATCACGATCGAGGACGTCCTCGAGCAGATCGTCGGCAATATCGATGATGAACACGACTCCGAGGACGAAACCCCCATCCGCGAGCACGGCCCGGGGCGTTACACCCTCGATGCGCTGACCCCGATCGAGGAATTCAACGCGCACTTCGGCACCGATTATAGTGATGACGACTTCGACACTGTCGGCGGCCTTGTCATGAACCATATCGGCCACGTCCCCAACAATGGCGAGACGGCCACCATCGACCGCTTCTGGTTTCGCGTCCTCGAGGCCGACTCCCGCCGCATCCGCCAGCTCCAGGTCGTCTGGCTGGACCAGACCAACGGCGACGACGCCGAACCCGACCAGACGCATTGATCCGGCGCGCAAGGCCGCGCGCATCGCGCTTCGAGGATCATGCACGCCCGTAGGCCGGCCTTCCCCGGCGTCCGTCACCTTGCGGGCGTGCGACGACCTCCGCTGCCGGGGAATGCCGGCATTGCGCGGTGAGATGTCGACGCCGATATTCGTCGCGCGGGACCGCGCAAAACCGGCCTACGATCCTGCCGCCTTCACCCCCCGGGCCGATAGGCCGCCAGCAATACCGCCGCCGCCACGAACAACAGGCCGAGCACCCGATTGGCCATCGCGAGATGGCGCGGTTCACGCCAGAAGCGGGCGAGTTGCGCGGCGAGGCCCGTGTAACCGGCCATCACCACGATATCCACGCCGATCATCGTCGCCGCCAGCACCAGATACTGCGGCGCCAGCGCCATTGACGGGTCGATGAACTGCGGCAGCACCGCGAGCATGAACACCGTTGCCTTCGGATTGCTCGCGTTCACCAGGAAACCGCGCAATACCATCGCGCTACCGCTCTGCGCCATCGCGCGCGTGTCGGCCAGGCCCTCCAGCCGCTCGCCCGCCTGCCACTGACGAACCCCGAGCCACGCGAGATACACCACGCCGCCCCAGCGCACGAGCTCGAACGCCAGCGGCGAGGCCGCGATCGCCGCCCCCACACCGATACCGACCACCACGATCTGCAACGCCAGCCCGAACTGCTGCCCGATCGCCGTCCCCAGCCCCCGCGGCACGCCGTTGCGCAGGCCGCTGGTCATCGACGCGACCGCGCCGGCGCCCGGCGAGACGCTGATCGCGCCGCAGGCGAGCAGGAAGGCAAACCACAGGTCGGGGCTCATGAGCGCAAAACGGAATTCGAACGAGGCGCGATTGTATCGCCCCCCGGTTCATGGCGTCCCCGTGGCCGCAAGCCGGCCGACCCTCCGGGCGTGCACCGCCCCGTACGCCGCCTTTTTCCAACGGGCAACCGCCGGCTTCAACGGCGGTTCGACGTGTCCTGAGCGAACGGGGACGTCTCACAGCGCATCGACCAACCACGCGCGCATTCGCCTGTCGGCGAAGACGCGCCTACGAACGGCCCCCGGCATAAACGGTCCCGGACTCGTAGGCGCGTTTTCGCGAAGCGAACGCGCGCATCCCGCGACCGGAACCAGCCACCCCAACGTAGGCCGGCTTTGCCCGGCAACGGGAGAGCGGCGGGGCCGCCACGGCGGACAAGCGCCGGGCAATGCCGGCAGACGAGGTGTCCATTTTGGATGCGGCTTTGCCGGAGCGACCCGTGCCGGCATTGCCCGTCGCGCCGGTCGCCGTGGCGAGGAGATGCCGTGCGATGCGCGCCGGACGAGGCCGGCCTACATGAGTCGCTTACGTCAAAGGAACGGAGGAAACAGGGCCGTTCACCAGCGAGGAGTGACAGGGAACCTCGATTTGGCCGATCATTCGCGCAACCGGTCGGCCCTGCCTTGCGCAGCTGGCACAAGAATATTCTGACAATCTCCATCTGCGGAAATACTCCATGGCGGCACGTGCGGCACTCTACCGACGCCAGCGCCTGCGCGCGGCACTCACCGGCACACGCGCACGCGATCTCCTCGCACTGGCGGCCGGGGCCGCGCTCGCGTTTGCCTTCGCCCCTTGGGGACTCTGGCCCCTCGCCATCGCGAGCCCGGCCATACTCTTCATCTTGTGGCAGGACTGCACCCGCGGCCGCGCCGCGTGGCGCGGCTGGCTGTTCGGTGTCGGTCTCTGGGGCGCCGGGGTCTACTGGATCTACCACAGCCTGCATCTCTTCGGTGACGCCATCGCGCCCTTGGCCGGTGCGGCCACCGTCGGTTTTGTCCTCGCACTGGCGCTGATCCCGGCCGCGCTCGGCGCGCTCGTCGTCGGCCGCGACGCCGAGCGTCGTGGCCCCGCCTGGTTCCTGCTGGTGCTGCCGGGCGCCTGGGTGCTGATCGAGTGGGTCCGAAGCTGGCTGCTGACCGGCTTCCCCTGGCTGCTGCTCGGCACCAGCCAGACCGACAGCTGGCTGGCCGGGTATGCGCCCGTTTTCGGCGTCTACGGCATGAGCCTCGCCGCGGCCCTCAGCGCCGGCGCGTTCGCGTTCGCCTGGCGCGGGAGCTGGTCCGGGCGGGGGCTGGCGCTGGCCGTGGCCGTGGTGGTCTGGGGGGCGGGCGCGGTGCTGTCCGGCATGCACTGGTCGCGCTCCGGTGGTCAGCCGTTCGATGCCGCGCTCGTGCAGGGCAACATCGAACAGGAACAGAAGTTCGATAGCCAGGAGAAGGCGCTTACGCTCTACGAGGATCTCACCCGCGACGCAGCGGACCGCGCCGAACTTGTGGTCTGGCCGGAGACCGCCGTGCCCACGTTCTACCGGCGCGTCGCGGACCGCATGAACGACTTCGGTGAGGCGATGGAGGCCCGGAACACGCGGGTCGTGACCGGCGTGTTCACGCTTGATTCCGAGACCCGGCGCTACTACAACGCCGTGCGCCCGCTCGGCGGCAACCGGATGGCCTACCACAAGCAGCGGCTGGTCCCGTTTGGCGAATACATGCCGCTGCGCGGTTACCTGCAATTCCTCGAGGCGTATATCCAGATCCCGATGTCGGACATCGCCCCGGGCGTGCCCGACCAGGCGCCGCTGGAAGTCGGCGACAATCGGCTCGGCGCATCGGTGTGTTACGAAGCCGCCTACCCGGGCGTGATCCGGCGGATGGCGGTCAATGCCGATGTCCTCGTGAACGTCAGCAACGATGGCTGGTTCGGCGATTCCACCGCGCCGCACCAGCACCTGCAGATCGCCAGGCTGCGGACGATGGAGACGGCTCGCCCGATGCTGCGCGCCACCAACACCGGCATCACCGCCATCATCGACCATCGCGGCGAGATCGTCAGCCGCGGCCCGCAATTCGAGGTTACTGTCGTCGAGGCCCGCATCGATCCGCGCGCCGGTCTCACGCCCTACGTCCGCATGGGCGACATCCCCGCCATCGGCGCCGCCGCCTTGCTGGCGTTGCTGCCGTATCTGTTCGGTATGTGGCGGCGCCGGGTGGGGGCGTAAACCGGGACCGAACTGGCCAGCGGCGGATTGAGGTTACGGCGCGGGCGCGTCGGGTTCAGACCGCCGCGCGGTGTGGATCGGTGGCCACGGCGTCGGCGAGGCCGAGATCGAGCGTGGGGTGCTTGAGTGTCACCCGCAGCTCGCGCTGCATGCGGGCGATGTCGAGCCGGCGCGACTCGCGCACGAACGACAGCATCGCCGGTGACAGGGCCTCAGGGGCCTGCGCCAGCGGCACGGTGGCCGGGCGTGGTCGGCCGGAGATATCGGCGACGCGGTTGAAATAGTCCGTCATGGTCGTCGGGTTGCCGTCGGCCACGTTATAGACCGCGCCCGCCTGCCCATGCCGGGCCGCGGCCCGCAGCGTGGTCACGAGGTCGTCCACGTGGATGCGGTTGCTCCAGGGCGCCTCTTCGGCCCGGATGAGCGTGGTCCGCGACAGCCGGTCGATCGGCAGCCGGCCGGGCCCATAGATACCGCCCACACGCAGGATCACCACGTCGATCCCGTGGGCGTCACACCAGGCGCGGGCGATCTGCTCGGCCGCCAGGCGCCGGCGCGCGCGGTCGGAGATCGGCGCCGGCGCGCGGCTCTCATCGACCCATTCGCCGTGGCAGTCGCCGTAGACCCCGGACGTGCTCAGATAGACCAGCCGGCGCGGGACCGCCTCTTCACAGGCGCGCAGGAAATGGCGCAGCCGCGGGTCGTCGTCCTCGGCGTCGCCGGGCGGGGGTACCAGATAGAACACGGTGCCGTCGGCCGCCGCCGCGGGCGGCTCGTCGATCGGGTGATCGAGATCGCTCGCGACCGGGGCGATGCCGGTGCGCCCCAGTTCATCGGCCGAGCGCTGGTTGCGCACGAGCGCGACGGGGCGTTCACCGCGGGCGATCAACAGGCGGGCGAGGCGGCGGCCGACATAGCCGCACCCCGCGATCAGTGGTGTGGAAGGAATCCCGGGCACGGGGCCTGCTCCTTGAAAACCGTGCCCGGGATTCTGCCACTCCGCCGCATCACTCGGCGAGAGTGGATGTGACGATCAGCTGGCGGTGCCCCCCCGTGCCCCGATGAATTCGGGGTACGCCTCGAGACCGCACTCGGCGATATCCACGCCCTCGTACTCCTCTTCCTCGGTGACGCGCAGCCCCATCCCGAGCTTCACGAGGCCGAAGACCACCGCGCTCGCGGCCGCCGTCCAGCCGATGATCGCCGCCAGCCCGAGCAGCTGAGGCCCGATCGAGGCGCCGGCGTTCGAGGCGGGCACGATCAGCACGCCCCAGATGCCGGCGGTGCCATGGACCGAGATCGCGCCGACCGGGTCGTCGACGCGCAACCGATCGAGCGCCAGCACCGAGAACACGACGATGATGCCGCCGGCCGCGCCGATGAGCGTGGCCGCGAGCGGACTCGGCGCCAGCGGTTCAGCGGTAATCGCCACGAGGCCGGCGAGGGCGCCGTTCAGTGCCATCGTGAGATCCGCCTTGCCCCACTTGATCCGGGCCGTGATCAGCGCGGCCAGCAGGCCACCGGCCGCGGCCGTGTTGGTATTGACGAAGATCTTCGCCACGGCGTTGGCGTCGGCGATGCTGGACATCACCAGCTGCGAGCCGCCGTTGAACCCGAACCAGCCGAGCCACAGGGCGAACATGCCGAGCGCCGCCAGCGGCATATTGGCGCCGGGGATGGCCCGCGGACGGCCCTCGGCGTCGTACTTGCCCCGGCGGGGGCCGACCATGATCGCGCCGACGAGCGCGCCGACACCGCCACAGAGATGCACGATCCCCGATCCGGCGAAGTCGGCATAGCCCGCGGCGGAGAGGAAGCCGCCGCCCCAGGACCAGTAGGCCTGCACGGGGTAGATGATGGCGGTCATGAACACGGCGAAGGTCAGGAACGACCAGAGTTTCATGCGCTCGGCGACCGCGCCCGAGATGATCGACATCGTCGCCGCGACGAACACCACCTGGAAGAAGAAGTCCGAGGCGCCGGAGTAGTAGGGCGCACCGTCACCGCCCGCGAGCACGGCCTCCGTGGTGTTCTCCGCCGGCAGCAGGGCGCCCAGTGAGGGGATGACCCCGTTGACGCCGTCGCCACCGTACATGACCTGATAGCCCAGCAGCAGATACATCACGCAGGCGATCGAGTACAACGCGACGTTTTTGGTGAGGATCTCGGCGGTGTTCTTGGAGCGGACGAGGCCCGATTCGAGCATGGCGAAACCGGCCGCCATCCACATCACCAGCGCACCGCAAACAAGGAAGTAGAACGTATCGAGCGCGTAGCCCAGTTCGATTGTCATGTTGGCTGTTTCCATGTCCGCTCCCCCTTAGAGCGCTTCCGCGCCGGCCTCACCGGTGCGGATACGTACGGTCTGTTCGAGTGACTGGACGAAGATCTTGCCGTCGCCGATCTTGCCCGTTCGGGCGGCGTTGCAGATCGTTTCGATGGCCGTATCGACGCGGTCTTCCTCCAGTGCGATGTCGAGCCGGACCTTGGGCAGAAAATCGACGACGTATTCGGCGCCGCGATACAGCTCGGTATGACCCCGCTGACGACCGAAGCCCTTTACCTCGGTCACGGTGATGCCCTGAACACCAATCTCGCCGAGCGCTTCACGCACCTCGTCGAGCTTGTAGGGCTTGATGATGGCGGATACCAGTTTCATGGGACGGATCTCCTTGCGCGCTTTCCGCGGTTGTAAAGAGACAACCGCCGAACCGGGGAGCAGGAGCCGTGCCACTCAATAAAAAACTGGAATATCAGCTAGTTATGATTGATCTGTCTGCGCGACTGCACCGGGGTGGCGCAGGTCGGAAGGGCTATGCACTACGAAGGAGCACGGGAAGGAACCACGAATGAACACGAAAGATTCGTCCGGAGCAAATCTTCGCGCAGCCCCGAAGGGGCGAGGCGCAAGGACGCGCCGAGTAATTAACACGAATGCTGCCGCGCGACAGATTTGGTCGTGCTGGAGCTTCGCTGAGAGCTGAGCGGAACCGAGATAGGACCGAAGAACCACAGATATACACAGATGAACACAGATAAGGAAAATCTGGTTATCGGGAGTCCTGTAGGTCGCGCTTACAGCCCGACACTCGCAAGCGCCTGATCTGTCGGGCTTGTAGGGCCTTTGTAAGAACCCCGACCTACATCATTCTTCAATCGGCGGCCGATTGAATCAGGGTTCCCATAACGTCAAAAACTGCGAGGCAGTGGCAACACACGCTCCCGGTCTGCCACTGCCATCGATCGCCTTTGACTTTCATCTGTGTCCATCTGTGTTTATCTGTGGTTCCAAAAGAGACTCCAACCGCCGCATGCGCCTCAGCGAAGCTCCCGGGAGCCATGAGTGTCGCGCGGCAGCATTCGTGTTCATTCGTGGTTCTAAACGGGAAAGGAAAAACGGCACGGGCCTGATTGCCCGTGCCGGGGAGGTTTACGCCGAGCGGAGTTTTTCCGCGTGGTAGTAGACGTGGTCGCCCATGAACGTGGCGATGAAGTAGTAGCTGTGGTCGTAGCCCTCGTGGCGGCGCAGCGTAAGCGAGTGATTCTGCGCGTTGCAGGCCTCTTCGAGGCGTTCGGGCTGGAGCTGTTCCGTGAGGAAGACGTCGTCCAGGCCCTGGTCGACCAGCAGCGGGATGGGGTTGTCGCCCCTGGCCACGAGTTCGCAGGCGTCGTAGGCCTTCCACGCCTCGCGGTCCTCGCCGAGGTAGCCGGAGAAGGCCTTTTCGCCCCAGGGCACCTGTGTGGGGGCGACGATCGGCGAGAACGCCGATACGGACGCGTATCGGCCTTTCTCGTTCAGTGCCGCCACCAGCGCGCCGTGGCCGCCCATCGAGTGCCCGCTGATCGAGCGCTTGCCGGCGATGACCGGGAAGTTCGCCTCGACGAATGCCGGCAGCTCGTGCACCACGTAGTCGTACATGTGGTAATGCTTCGACCAGGGCTCCTTCGTCGCGTTGACGTAGAAGCCGGCGCCGGTGCCGAAGTCGTAGCTGTCGTCCTCGCCGGGCAGGCCGAGACCCCTCGGGCTGGTGTCCGGCGCGACCAGCGCGATGCCGCATTCGGCGGCATAGCGCTGGGCACCGGCCTTGGTCATGAAGTTGTCCTCGGTGCAGGTCAGGCCCGACAGCCAGTAGAGCACCGGCACTTCATGGTGTTCCGCCTGCGGCGGCAGATAGATCGCGAAACGCATCGGGCAGCCACAGGCCTGCGATTCGTGCTCGATCGTCTGCTGCCAGCCGTCGAAGGTCTTTACCTGGGCGACGGGTTCGATCTTTGTCGTCATGCAATCAACCTCAGTAATGGATGACCGAGCGGATGCTCTTGCCTTCGTGCATCAGCTCGAATGCGTGGTTGATGTCCTCGAGGCCCATCGTGTGCGTGATGAAGTCGTCGATGTTGATCTGGCCGTTCATGTAGCCCTCGACGTAGCCGGGCAGCTCGCGCCGGCCCTTCACGCCACCGAAGGCGCTGCCGCGCCAGACCCGGCCGGTGACCAGCTGGAACGGCCGCGTGTGGATCTCCTCGCCGGCACCGGCCACGCCGATGATCGTCGATTCGCCCCAGCCGATATGGCAGCACTCGAGCGCGGACTTCATCAGCTCGATGTTGCCGACGCACTCAAAGGAGTAGTCCACGCCGCCGTCGGTCATGTCGATGATGACGTCCTGGATCGGGTCGTCGTAATCCTTCGGATTGACGAAGTCGGTCGCCCCGAGCTGCTCGGCGAACTTGAACTTGTCCGGGTTGATGTCGATCGCGATGATGCGGCTGGCGTTTGCGAGGTACGCGCCCTGAATCACCGACAGGCCGATCGCGCCGAGGCCGAACACGGCGATGGTCGCGCCTTCCTCGACTTTCGCCGTATTGCGCACGGCGCCGATGCCGGTCGTGATGCCGCAGCCCAGCAGGCAGACCTTGTCCAGTGGCGCCTCGGGATTGACCTTCGCCAGCGAGATCTCGTTGACGACGCCGAACTCGGAGAAGGTCGAGGTGCCCATGTAGTGATGGATCGGCGTGCCGTTCTTCGAGAAGCGGCTCGTGCCGTCCATCATCAGGCCCTTCGGCTGCGTGGCGCGCGGCGCCATGCAGAGGTTGGTCTTGCCGGACTGGCAGAGCTTGCACTCGCCGCAGTCGGCGATATACAGCGGGATGACATGGTCACCCGGCTTCAGCGTCTTCACGCCGGGGCCGACCTCCTCGACGATGGCGCCGCCCTCGTGCCCGAGCACGGACGGGAACACGCCGGACGGGTCGATGCCCGACAGGGTGTAGGCGTCGGTGTGGCAAACACCGGTCGCGACGTTGCGAATCAGGACTTCGCCCTGCTTCGGTCCCTCGAGTTCGATCTCCTCGATCTGAAGGGGCTTGTTCGGTTCCCAGGCCACCGCGGCGCGTGTCTTCATCGGCGTTTCTCCATTGTCGTGGACCAAAGTGGAGTGGTCAGTCCAGCGAAGGTACTGCCACCGCCACGCCCGACGCAAGCGCGCGATCCGAGGTAGGCCGGTTTGCCCCGGCACCCGATGCTTATCGGCCATGCATCGCGACATGCCGCCGGGGAATGCCGGCATTGCGCGGTGATATGCGTGCGCCTTTACCCGCGGCCCCGGACCGCGCAAAACCGGCCTACGGCGGCCAGGGTGTGCGGGTCGCGGGGTCATGACGACCGTATCCGACGGCGCGCCGCGTCGTAGGCCGATTTTCCCCGGCGCCGATTGCCTTGCGGGCGTGCGACGACTTCCGCCGCCGGGGAATGCCGGCATTGCGCGGTGAGATGCGCGCGCCGTTACCCGTCGCCCCGGACCGCGCAAAACCGGCCTACGTGCGCAGAGTCATTGTAGGAGCGAGCTTGCTCGCGATGATGTCCAGCCGGATCGAAGCCGCCCAGCGAACACCGCAGCCCGCCAGCAGCACCGAGCCCGCCGTTCCGCTCAATCGCCGCGAACGGCCAGACGCCCCTGTTCCACCCGAAGCATCGAACGACCGCTGGCCAGCGCGTCCAGCTCGTCGGCCACCAGCCCGGCCCGCCAGCCGGCGAGCACGTCGTGCGCGGCCTCACCCGAGGCGATGCGCGCGAGATCCTTGCGCGACGCCAGGCTCGCCGGGTTCAGGTCGACTTCCTCCGCGCGCAGGCGGATCACGGCGGAGAGCGCATCGGCCAGCGCCTCGCCGGCGGCATTGAGCGTGACCTGGCGCCCGCGTTTGGCCGCCACCGGCGGTTTCGTCTTCTTCGACTCGGCCACCAGCTCCAGCAACCGGTCACCGTGGCGATCGATGAGCGGCCCGCGCACCGAGCGCATCTGCCCGAGCTGGGCGCGGGACTTCGGCTGCGAGCGCGCGATATCGATCAGCACATCGTCGCGCGCGATCCGCCCGCGCGGCACGTCCTGGTCGCGCGCGGTGTTCTCGCGCCACTCGGCCAGCGCCTGCAGGGTGGCCCGGCCGCGGTCGGGCAGGCGGTCGCCGCCCTTGACGCGCTGCCACGCATCGGCGGCTGGCGGGTCGTAGCGCTTCGGGTCCGTCAGCCGCGCGAACTCGGGCTCCAGCCATCCAAGGCGCCCGCGCTCGGCCAGCTCGGCGTGGATCCGCTCGTACAGCGGCACCAGGTAGCGCACGTCGTCGGCGGCGTAGGCGAGGACCTCCGCGGGCAGGGGGCGCCGCGTCCAGTCGGTGCGGGCGTGGCCTTTTTCCAGCTCGACGCCCAGCAGCCCGGACACGAGCCTGGCGAACCCCGCCTGCTCCGGGTGGCCCAGCAGGGGTGCGGCGACCTGGGTATCGAACACCGGCGCCGGGACCTTGCCGGTCAGGTGGTGGAAGATCTCCAGGTCCTGCCCGGCGGCATGGAACACCTTGGTGATCCCGGGGTTCTGCATGAGCGCGAACAGGCCGTCGAGATCGTCCAGCGCCAGCGGGTCGATGCAGGCCAGGAACCCGGGGGTCGCCACCTGCACCAGGCACAGCCGCGGCCAGTAGGTCTCCTCGCGGATGAACTCGGTGTCGATGGCGAACCAGTCGGTCTGTGCCAGTCGGTTGAGGGCCTCTTCGAGGGTGGCGGGGTCGTCGATCAGTTGCGGGGTATCCATGGGGCGCGGAGCATATCATCGACCGCAATGCGCGATGGTATGGTCGCAGCCGACCGCCGTTGAGGAGTCCGGTCTGAACCGGGGCGGTAATTGCGTAACGCCGAAGGCCTCATTGCGAACGAAGTCATGGCTGCCAGGAGCGACGCGGCAGGAAGCAATCCAGTGCGGGGGCCACGCTTCGGTGAGGCCACCGGTGCACGGAGCCCCCAGCGATTTGGATTCAGAGCGTGCGTGAACGGGCGCGGGTTTCGATATGCGTTGCGGTCGCTGGATCGCCGCGCTTCCTTCGGTCGCTCGCGATGACGATTGCGATGCGATGCAGCCGGTAGCCCGGATGCAGCGACAGCGGAATCCGGGAGCCGGGCCCCGGGCAGGCGGCGCGCGCAGGTGCATTCCGCCCGTGCTTTGCGTTGCAGAATGGGGCGCAATGCGCTGGGACCCGTACCGCAGCCGTGAGCCGGCCGGCAATCACCGCTAGACTGTGCGCTTTCATCAGCCGGAAAACAGTCCATGCAGCCATTCCGCTGTCCGAGTTGTGACGAACCCACCATCACGCCGCGCCGCAAGTGGGGGTCGACCTCGTTGATGCCGGCGACCTGTCCTTCCTGCCGTGCCAGCGTCTACGTCAGCAGCCGCCTTTCGAGCCTCTGGCGTACCGTCGAGGCGCTGGTGGTCACGCTGATCGTGATCCGGCTGCTGATCGGTTTCTCCTGGTCGCTGGTCGTGCTCGGGGTGCTCGTGATCGTGGTGAGCGAGGCGGCACGGCTGTGGTTCGTGCCGCTGGTCACGCTGCGGCGCCAGGGGTTCGATTGAACCGGCGCCCGCCGACGGTCGCCCCGCGGAGTCCACGGACATGAGTGCGCGCACGCCCAGCTTCTACTGGTACGACTTCGAGACCACCGGCATCGATACGCGCCGCGACCGGCCGCTGCAGTTCGCCGGGCTGCGCACGGATATGGACCTGCGCCCGATCGAGGAACCCACCGTGCTGTACTGCCGGCCGCCGGCCGATGTGCTGCCGGCACCGGCCGCCTGCGCGATCACCGGCATCGGGCCGGTCACCGCGGCCGAGCGCGGCGTGAGCGAGGCCGAATTCGCCGCCGCGGTGCTCGAGGAACTCGGCCGCGCCGGCACCTGCGCGCTCGGCTACAACACGCTGCGATTCGACGACGAGGTCACCCGGCATCTGCTGTGGCGCAATCTCTACGACCCGTATGCCCGCGAGTGGCGCAACGGCAACTCGCGCTGGGACATGATCGACGTCTTCCGGCTGGCGCGGGCGCTGCGCCCGGATGGCCTGGAATGGCCCGAGCGCGAGCCCGGTATCCCGAGCTTCCGGCTAGAGGACCTCGCGGCCGCCAACGGCATCGAGCACGACGCCCACGACGCGCTGGCCGACGTCTACGCCACGCTTGAACTGACGCGGCGCCTGCGCGCCGCCCAGCCGAAGCTGTTCGAATACGCCTTCACCCACCGCGACAAGCGCAGCGCCGGCGATCTGCTGCGGCTGGACGCGGCCGAGCCGGTCCTGCACGTCTCCGACAAATACCCGTCGGCGCGCGGCGCCATCGCCCCGGTGGCCGCGCTGGCGCCGCACCCCTGGATCGGCAACCAGGTGCTGGTGGTCGATCTCGCCAGCGATCCCGCGCCGCTGCTGGACCTCGACGCCGACGCGCTGGCCGAGCGCCTGTTCCGCCCGGCCAGCGAGCGCGCCGAGGGCGAACCACCAATACCCGTGAAGACCGTTAAACTGAATGCCGCCCCCGTACTCGCGCCGTCGGGCACGCTCGCCCCGGAGGCCGCAGGGCGCCTCGGCATCGACGTCGATGCCGCGCGCGCCACCCTGAAGCGCCTGCGCGGCGATGCCGGTCTGGCCGATCGCCTGCGTGCCGCCTTCGACCGCGGCGAGGCCGCGCCGGGCGATCCCGATACCGCGCTCTACGACGGCTTTGTCAGCGACGACGATCGGGCCCGCATGGACGGCATCCACCGCCGCGACCCCGCGAGCCTGACCGGATTCGACCCCGGTTTCACCGACCCGCGCCTGCGCGAGATCTACTTCCGCTACCGCGCGCGCAACTGGCCGGACACGCTCGACGCCGACGAACAGGCGCGCTGGCGGGAATTGCGCGGGCGGCGGCTGTGCCGCGGCGAGGCCGGCAGTCCGCGCAGCCTGGCCGAGTTCGACGCCGCGCTCGCGGCCGATCGTGAAAACGGCCGCCTCGACGAGGCCATGCACGCGGAACTGACCGACTGGCGCGAACGGCTGCTCGCCGATCTCCCGGTCTGCGGCGATCCCGCCGATGTCTGAGCGCGTGCCGGGCTGGCTCCACAATGCCGCGACCGCCGTGATCTTCCTCACCCGGCTGCCGGTACCATGGACGGTCCCGGATGTCCCCGATCGGATCCACCGCTGCACGCCGTGGTTCCCGGCCGTGGGCGTGCTCGTGGGCGGCATCGGCGCGCTGGCGTGGTGGCTGGCCTCGCTGCTGTGGCCACCAGTGATCGCCGCGCTGGCGGCGGTGGCCGCTACGGCCCTCGTGACCGGCGCCTTCCACGAGGACGGTCTCGCCGACACCTTCGACGGCCTCGGCGGCAGTCCCGGCCGCGAACAGGCGCTCGGCATCATGAAGGACAGCCGCGTCGGGAGTTACGGGGTTATTGCGCTGGTCCTGGTCCTTGCCGGCCGGGTCGCCGCGCTCACCGCGCTGGGCGGTGCCGCTCCGGCCGCGCTGGTCGGCGCCCACGCGCTCGCCCGCTGCTCCAGCCTGCCGCCCATCCGCTGGCTGAACTACGCCCGCCGAGAGGGCGGCACCGGCAAGCCCTTCGCCGGCGGTATCACGCTGAACGGCCTCATCATCGCCCTTGGCGGCACCGCGCTGCTCACCGTCCTATTGTTCGGTAATGCGGCGGTCGTCACCTGGATCGCGGGCACCGTTGGCGCCGGGTTCATCGTCGCCTGGAGCCGCGCCCGCCTGGGTGGCATCACCGGCGACACCCTCGGCGCCGCCAACCAGATCGCCGAACTCGCCGTCTACCTCGCCCTGCTCGCCGCGCTGGCCTGACCCGAAGCCTGCGCGTTCAGCTTCGGCGAAAACGCACCAACGAGCGCTGGCCGCTCTCGGATGAACCGGGACCATGTGCGTGATTGAGCCTCTTCGTCGAGGGTTCTCGCAGAGGCGCGGAGTGCGCGGAGAAGCCAGGTAGGCCGGCTTTGCGCGGTCCCGGGAGATGGATGGCGGCGTGGACATATCACCGCGCAATGCCGGCATTCCCCGGCGCGATTCATGAAGGGGTCGGATCGAGTCGTCGCTCGGGCGCCGGGCACTGCCGGCACACGAGCTTTCCATTTTCCGAAGCGTTTATTCCGGCCGCACCACAAACGGAACATGTCCGTATCCGGCGGCAGCCAACGCTCACCTCAACCGCTGCGCCGCCAATCCAGCTCGGCCGGCCGCTCGGTGCCGTCGTGGTGGCGCACGACGAGCATGCCGCTCTCGACGCGCTCGATATCGCCCATGTGCACCGGGAAATGCCCGGCCTCCCGATCGGCCAGATACAGCCGCAGGCCCTCGTGGATGACCGGGAACGCGAGCTCATCCCACGGCAGTTCATGTGGCTCGAACCAGGCCGTCTCCAGGCTCTCCGGGCCGGCGCTGGCCTCGCCGCCGGCGACCCCGCCGCGGAACAGCACGTACACCTGGTTGATGTGCGGCAGGTTGAATACGGCGTAGAGCTGGATGCCCTCGGCGATGGCGTTGGCTTCCTCGTGCGTCTCGCGTGCGGCCGCGGTGGCCAGGCTCTCGCCGTTCTCCATGAAGCCGGCCGGCACCGTCCAGAAACCGTGGCGTGGTTCGATGGCGCGGCGGCACAGGAGGATGCGGCCTTCATGCTCGCAGATGCAGCCGGCGACGTTGCGCGGGTTATGGTAGTGGATTGAACCGCAGTCGCCGCAGATCTGGCGTTCGCGGTCATCATCGTCGGGGACCCGCCAGGCGAGGCGGGCCGAGCCGCAGCCGGGGCAGAAGCTGTGGGCGGGCGTGAACGCCATGGATGAAAATCCTCCGGTTGATCAGGCTCAGAACCGCGCGAAGAGGGGGCGGATCGAATCACTATTATAACCGCGCCGGTCGCCCCGCGGCGCGGGTTGCGATTATCGGCAGGCGCTGACGTCCCCGGCGACCGGCTCGACACAGCCGAGTTCGCAGGCGCGGATGGCCTCTTCCAGCGCCGTCAGTGCCTGCGGGCGCGGGAAACTGCGGCGCCAGGCCAGGGCCACGCGACGGCGCGGCACCGGGTCGTCGAACGGGCGCACGGCCAGCAGGCCGCGTTCGTAGTCCTCGCGCGCGGCGGTGCAGGGCAGTACGGTGACGCCCATGCCGCTCGCCACCATGTGGCGGATCGTCTCCAGCGACGAACCCTCGAGCTGGCGGTCACCGTCCGGCGAGTCGACGTGACCGCCACAGTCGGGGCAGGCCGCCAGCACCTGGTCACGGAAGCAGTGGCCGGCGCCGAGCAGCAGGACCTGCTCCTGCGACAGGTCGGCCGTCGGGATCCGCTCGGATTCAGCCCAGGGGTGGTTCGCCGGCAGCACCACCCGGAACGGCTCGTCGTACAGCGGCCGCGTCTCGATCGAAGGCTGATCGAAGGGCAGCGCCACGATGATGGCGTCGAGCTCGCCCTGGCGCAGACGCTCCGCCAGCGCCGCGGTGAAGTTCTCTTCCACCACCAGCGGCATGCGCGGCGCGGACTCGCTCAGCAGCGGGATCAGGTGCGGGAACAGGTACGGGCCGATGGTATGGATCGCGCCGACCCGCAGCGGCCCGCTCAACGGGTCCTGCGACTGCTCGGCGATCTGGCGCAGCGAGGCGGTCTCCGCCAGTACGCGCCGCGCCTGCTCGATGATCTGCCGGCCCACCGGCGTGATGCCGATCTCGCTGCGGCCGCGCTCGAACAGTGTGACGCCGAGCTCGTCCTCCAGCTTGCGCACGGCCACCGAGAGCGTTGGCTGGCTCACGTTGCAGGCCGCCGCGGCGCGCCCGAAATGCCGCTCCCGCGCGACGGCTACGATGTAACGGAACTCGGTCAGCGTCATGCGCGCGAGCATAGCAACGAAACCCCGCACCGTGGTCGTCGCACGGGGTATCGCAACGGGGTGCGCCAGTATGCGCCGAGCGGGAAGCCGGCTGTTGCCTTCGGCAAAAATCGGCCTACGGCCGTTTCCGCAACCAACTTAGGCCGGCTTGCGACCGAAGGCATCGCTGCAAGGAGCCGAGGGCGACGCGGCAGGAGCCAGCCGGCAGCCAGCCACCGACTCGTCCCGCCACCCCCCGCGCAAGTACACTCGTCGCCGATTTCCGGACAACCCAGGGAGAACCCGATGACGACATCCAGCGAACCGACCACCCGGCGTGTCGCCTTCATTGGCCTCGGCGTGATGGGCGGCCCGATGGCCGGCCACCTGGCCGCCGCCGGTCACGACGTCACGGTCTACAACCGCACGCGCGCGACCGCCGAGGCCTGGTGCGACACGCACGGCGGTCGTCTCGCCGAGACGCCGGCGGAGGCGGCGCGCGATGCCGAACTGGTCTTCGCCTGCGTTGGCCGCGACGAGGACCTGCGCGCCGTGACGCTGGAGTCCGACGGCGCCTTCGAGACGCTCGGCTCCGGTGCGGTGTTCATCGACCACACGACCGTCTCCGCCGAGATCGCGCGCGAGCTGGCGGGTGAGGCCAAAGCGCGCGGGGCCGGGTTCGTCGATGCCCCCGTGTCCGGTGGCCAGGCCGGGGCCGAGAATGGGCGCCTGGCCGTCATGGCCGGCGGCGGCGAGGCCGACTTCGCGGCCGCGCAACCCGTCATCCAGGCCTACGCGGCCCGCGTCGTCCACATCGGTGAGGCCGGTGCCGGCCAGCTCACGAAGATGGTCAACCAGATCTGCATCGCCGGGCTCGTGCAGGCCCTGTCCGAGGGCGTCGACTTCGCCGGCCGCGCCGGGCTCGATATCGAGCGCGTGCTGGAGGCGATCGGCGGCGGCGCCGCGCAGTCCTGGCAGATGGACAACCGCGCCCGGACCATGGCGGAGGGTGAGTTCGACTTCGGTTTCGCGGTCGACTGGATGCGCAAGGACCTGGAGATCTGCATGGCTGAGGGCCGGCGCAACGGTGCGACCCTGCCGGTCACCGCGCTGGTGGATCAGTTCTACGGCCAGGTCCAG
>CAJXKK010000044.1 GCA_913055615.1 uncultured Ectothiorhodospiraceae bacterium | reverse complement strand
GAAGGTCGCCGATTTCTATGAAGAGGAAGTCGACAATGCCGTTGACAGCCTGACCAGCCTGATGGAGCCACTGATCATGTCCTTCCTTGGCGTAGTGATCGGCGGCCTCGTCATCGCGATGTACCTGCCCATCTTCCAGATGGGCCAGGCATTCTGACGCCGGGGATGGCGAACGTCATCGGACCAGACTGGCTGCTCATGGTCGCACTCGTCCTGTTCGGGCTGGTGGTGGGCAGCTTCCTGAACGTCGTGATCCGGCGTCTGCCCGTCATGCTCGAGCGCCAGTGGCGGAGCGAGTGTCAGGCGCTGCTGGCGGAAGGCGGCGACGCGGAGGAGGCCATTGCGCCGGGAGAGCGATTCGATCTCGTCAGCCCGCGCTCGCGCTGCCCGGCATGCGCGACCCCCGTTCGCGCCGTGGACAACATCCCCGTTCTCAGCTGGCTCTTCCTTCGCGGGCGCTGTCAGGGTTGCGGCCAGCGTATCAGCGTCGAGTATCCGATCGTCGAGATCGCGAGCGCCCTCCTGGCGGTGGTCGCGGTCTGGCATTTCGGGGTCGGCTGGATGGGCGGGCTGGCCATCGTCTTCAGCTGGATACTGCTGACCGCAGCGGTCATCGACCTGCACACCACCCTGCTGCCGGACGACCTCACGCTGCCGTTGCTCTGGCTGGGGCTGGTCGGGGCGGCGCTCGGTGTTACCGGGGTAACGCCCGTCGATGCCATCATCGGCGCGGCGGTCGGTTACCTGATCCTCTGGGGCCTGTTCCACGCGTTCCGGCTCCTGACCGGCAAGGAGGGCATGGGCTACGGCGACTTCAAGCTGCTGGCCGCGCTCGGGGCCTGGACCGGCTGGCAGGGCTTGCCGGTGACGATCCTGCTCTCCTCGGTGGTCGGCGCCGCCGTCGGCATCGGTCTGATCGTGGCCCTGGGGCGCGACCGGAATATCCCGATCCCGTTCGGTCCGTACCTGGCCGCCGGTGGCTGGGTCGCACTGTTCTGGGGTGACGAGTTGACGCGCGCCTATCTCGCATCGGTGACCTGATGCTCCGGGTGGGGCTGACTGGCGGTGCCGCGTCCGGCAAGAGCCTGGTCGCCCGCCATTTCGAGGGCCTGGGCACGCCGGTCATCGATGCCGATGTCGTCTCCCGGGAGGTGGTGCGCCCCGGTACCGATGGCCTGATCGCGATCGTCGAGGCGTTCGGCGCAGAGGTCCTGGCCGCGGACGGTTCGCTCGACCGCGGCCGTCTGCGCGAACGGATCTTCCAGGATGGTGACGCCCGCCGGACGCTCGAAGGGATCCTGCATCCGCGTATCCGGGCCTGGATGGATGACGCCTGCACTTCCCTGGCCCGCGAAGGGCATCCCTACCTGCTCTGCGTGATCCCGCTGCTCGTCGAAACGGAGCAGACCGACCGTTATGACCGGATCCTCGTGGTCGACGCCCCGATCGAAGTCCAGCGCGCGCGGCTGTGTCGGCGCGATGGGGTGGATTCCCGCGCCGCGGATGCGATGCTCACGGCACAAGCCGGGCGCTGGCAGCGCCTGGCGGCGGCCGACGACGTGGTCGCCAATGGCGACCCGGTCGCACCGGAAACCGGGATCGCGTGCCAGACGCTCGCCCTGGACCGGAAATTCCGGCTGTTGTCCGACACCCGGGTTTGAATCACCCCCGCGCTTGCCGGAGAATCTCCAGCGCACGGCGGACTCACAGCCGTGATCAAAGCAGGTACCGAGCAGAAAAGGAGCGGCACACGCGTGGGTGACATACAGACATTCGAGCAACCGCTGAACGAGCGTTTCCGCCTGATGCTGCGGCTCGAACAGCTGTTCGAGCGGATCGACACCCATCTCCAGCATGACGACGTCTGGCAGACCCACGCCGCCCTGCAGGCGTTGCTCGAACTGCTCCAGACGGTATCCCGCGGCGATTCCAAGCGCGAGCTCATCAAGGAGCTCGATCGTCAACGGGCCGCGCTGAACCGGTTCGATGAACTGCCCGCGGTCGATCGCGAGC
Organism: uncultured Ectothiorhodospiraceae bacterium; assembly: GCA_913055615.1. Taxonomy (GTDB): domain Bacteria; phylum Pseudomonadota; class Gammaproteobacteria; order XJ16; family Halofilaceae; genus Halofilum. Next base: position 17,619 of record CAJXKK010000044.1, on the reverse strand, counting down.
GGCTGACCACGCTGCTCAGGGAGCATGAACGCCTGGTCAACGCGCTCCACGGGGGCACGGGCGCGCTCGGGGAAGAGCTGCGTGATAACGACCTGCTCGCGCAGCTCCAGCAGCGCGCGACGGCTGGCGGTCGGCCGGGGATGCTCGAACTCCCTTCCTACCAGGAATGGCTGCAGCGGCCCGCGTCCGAGCGCCATGAAGCGATCCGCTCATGGCTCGAACCGATGGCCGCCGCCCGCGGCGCGATCGACCGGGGGCTGGCAATGGTGCGCGAGGCCGGCGAATGGAACCGGATCACGGCCGCGGGCGGCTTTTTCGAGCAGCCCCTGAAGCAGTCCGCCTCCATCCAGCTCCTGCGCCTGAAGCTGGACGCCCCGGGGCATTGTTTCCCGGAGATCAGTGCCGGACGCCAGCGGTTCACGATCCGTTTCTTCCACCAGGACAGCCCTGCCATACGGGCGGTGCAGCTCGACGAGGAGATCGAATTCGATCTGGCCTGCTGCGGTTTGTAGGCGCGTCTTCGATCGGCGAGCGCTCAAGCGCGGCGATCGAATGCGCGCGGTGCTCCGGAAAGCTTGCGGAACGGCCAACCCGTGGGTGCGCGCGTCCGCCTTCGGCGGAAACGCGCCTACGCCTGCTTGCCACAAGGCCCATGTAGCCCGGATGCAGCCGAAGGCGGAATCCGGGACAAGGGGGCGCCGATGCACGCCCTGCCCCGGATTCCGGCTGCGCCTGCATCCGGGCTACGGCCTCAGGCGTTATCGGCGTTCGGCCAGAAGCCCCGGATGCCCGCGACCCCGACGGCGCCCGATTGCCGCGCACAGGCAATATCACTCGCCGTCAGGCCGCCGAGGGCATACACCGGCAGCGTCGTCCGCGCCGTCAGCGCGGCGAGCCCCTCCCAGCCGAGGGTTGGCGCCCCGGGATGGGTCCGCGTTGGCAGGACCGGGCCGATGAAGGCCTGATCGACGCCTATCTCCTCGGCTCGGGCGATTTCGGCCGCATCGTGGCACGCGCAGCTGAGCGGGCGGTCCGCCGCAATCGGCCGTGAAGACAGATCCCGAAGGGCGCCGGCGGGCAGATGGAGCCCGACCGCTTCCGGCAGGCCCTCGAGCAGCTCGGGGCTGCCATTCACCAGCAGTCTGGCCCCGTGCGCGGCGCACACCTCGGCGACCGCCGCCGCCAGACGCCGCCACGCCGGCGATCCGCGATCGCGACGGCGGAGCTGGACCATCCCGGCCGCTTGGGCGGCCAGCGCCCGATCGAGCCCCGACAGCAGGTTATCCGCATCAGGCACGGCATCGACGTCGGGCGTCACCAGACACAGTGCGGGTCGAGTCAGGGTCGCGAGAATCGGTCGATTGGCGGCGGGGAACCGGTCCGCGGTCAGGTACGCGGGATCGGCCCACCCGAGCGCCTGCCCCTCAGCGCCATGCGGTTCACCCCGCCAGTGGGTCACCAGAAAGGTTTCCAGCTCGACCCGGCGATCATCGTAGTCGTGGCGCACGCGGATCAGGGGTTCAGCGCCGCTCACTTCGATACCGACCTCTTCCCGCAGCTCCCGCCCCAGCGCCGCCAGGGCCGACTCTTCGGGATCGCATTTGCCGCCAGGGAACTCGAGGCGTCCGCCCTGGTGACGCCGCCGGTCCCGCTCGGCAACGAGTATTCGGCCATCCGGGCGCCGCAGCACACCGACCGCGACCCGCAGCACCTGGCCGGGCGCCGAATCAGGCATCGCGTGCAGGCCTCAGGTTCGGTAGTCCGCGTTGATCCGGACGTAGTCGCAGGACAGGTCGCTGGTCCACACGGTCTCCGCGGCCATCCCGCGGCCGAGTCCGATGCCGATCCGGATCTCGTCGCCGCCCATCGCCGCGGCGGCCGCCCCCTCGTCGAAGTGCAAGGGCTCGCCGGCGGCGACCAGCGCGATATCGCCGAGCGCCACATCGACGCGGTGCACATCGAGATCGTCGACCGGGGCCCGGCCGACGGCGGCCAGGATGCGGCCCCAGTTCGGGTCACCACCGAAGGCGGCGGTCTTCACCAGCGGCGAATGCGCCACGGTAAAGGCGACCGAACGCGCCTCCGAACCCGTCTCGGCGCCCGTGACGGCGATTTCGATCAAACGGGTGGCACCCTCGGCATCACGCACAATCGCCCGTGCAAGCGCCCCGCAGACGCTGCTGATGGCCTTCTGGAGAGCGGCGAGATCCTCTTCGCCCGCGGCCACGACCCCGGACGCGCCGGTCGCGGTAAGGGTGACGGCATCATTGGTGGAGGTATCGCCGTCGACCGTAATGCAGTGGAACGAATCGTCGACGGCGGTCCGCAGCAGGCCGTCGAGCACGGCATCGGACTCGATCGCGGCATCGGTCGCCACGAACGCCAGCATGGTGGCCATATCGGGACGGATCATGCCCGAACCCTTGGCCATGCCGGTAACGGTCACGGGACCATCGGCGAGCCCCACACGGACACTGGCGAGCTTGCTCACGGTATCGGTCGTGCGGATGGCGTCGGCGGCCGCATCCCAGGCGTCGGGGCACAGTGTGCCCGCGCACGCATCGACGCCGTGACAGAGGCGATCCACGGGCAGTGGCTGGCCGATGACCCCGGTGGAGAACGGGAGTACCGTTTCCGCCGCGACGCCGCAGGCGGCAGCCGCATGACCGCAGGTCGCGACCGCGTCGGTATCGCCCGCCCGGCCGGTACCGGCATTGGCACAGCCCGAATTGATCAGGAGCAAGCGCGTAGGCGCGGCCGCCATGTGGCGCTGCGCCACATGGACCGGCGCGGCGCGGAAGGCGTTGCGGGTGAATACCGCGGCCGTGCGGCTGCCCTCGGCGAAGCGCATGAGGGCGACATCCGGGCGACCGGATGCCTTGATGCCGGCGGTCGCGGCGGCCAGTTCCACGCCGGCAACCGGGGTCGCGACCGTCTCGACCTCTGTCATCGCACTCACTGCAGCTTGCCGTGGCAGTGCTTGTATTTGCGACCGGAACCGCACCAGCACGGCTCATTCCGGCCCATCTTGCGGCCGTCACGGACGTAGGGTTCGGCGTTCTCGTCCGGCTGCGTGGAATCGTCGTCCGGCTCGGCACCGGCGGCTGTTTCCGAGGGCGCCGCGGCCTGTTCCGCGGGCGCCGCGGACTGGGCGTCGCGCACCGCGTCACCGGCCTCCGCGTGGCGGTACTCGACGGAATCCGGCGACGGCCGGTTGTCGGCCTCCACGGCCTCGGCGTCGGCCTCCGTGCGCACCTGGACACGGGCGATCATCTGGACCACCTGCGTCTTCACGCGCTCGAGCATCTCGGCGAACATCTCGAACGCCTCGCGCTTGAACTCCTGCTTCGGATTCTTCTGGGCATAGCCGCGCAGGCCCACGCTCTGGCGGAGGTAATCCATCGACGCGAGGTGCTCTTTCCAGTTGTTGTCCAGCACCTGCAGCATGACGGCCTTCTCGAAGCGGCGCATCGCGTTCGCGCCGGCGAGCTCCTCCTTGGCCGTATGATCCGCCTCGAAGCGCTCCAGGATGCGCTCGCGCAGCGGTTCCTCGTGCAGATCCTCCTCCTCTTCCAGCCACTGGCGCAGCGGCAGATCGAGGGCGTACTCGCTGCTGAGCGCCTCTTCCAGACCGGCGACGTCCCATTGTTCCTCGAGCGAGCCCTCGGGGATGTACTGGCTGATCAGGTCATTGATGACGTCGTGGCGGATGGAGCGCACCGTCTCGCTGATATCGTCGGCCGCCAGCAACTCATCACGCTGCTTGTAGACCTCCGTGCGCTGATCGTTGGCGACGTCGTCGTACTGCAGCAGCTGCTTGCGCATGTCGAAGTTGTGGCCCTCGACCTTGCGCTGGGCGTTCTCGATCGCGCGCGAAACCCAGTTGTGCTCGATCGCCTCGCCTTCCTGCATCCCGAGGCGCTGCATCAGGGTCGATACGCGCTCCGAGGCGAAGATCCGCATCAGCGGGTCTTCCAGAGAGAGATAGAACCGGCTGGAGCCGGGATCGCCCTGGCGGCCCGAGCGCCCGCGCAGCTGGTTGTCGATGCGCCGCGATTCGTGGCGCTCGGTCCCGATGATATGCAGCCCGCCGGCCTCGATGACGGCATCGTGGCGCTGCCGCCAGTCGGCCCGCACGCGCTCGCGCTCTTCCTCCGATGCGTCCTCGCCGAGCGCCTCGAGCTCGCTATCGAGGTTGCCGCCGAGCACGATATCGGTGCCGCGGCCGGCCATGTTGGTCGCGATCGTCACCTTCCCGGGGCGACCGGCGTTGGCGATGATCTCGGCCTCGCGCTCGTGCTGCTTCGCGTTGAGCACATCGTGCGGGATATCGCGTTTTTTCAGCGTCGACGAGAGGTGTTCGGAACTGTCGATCGATGTGGTGCCGACGAGCACCGGCTGACCGCGTTCGGCGCAGTCGACGATGTCCTCCACCACGGCCTCGTATTTGTCGTCCTGCGTGAGGAACACCAGGTCCGGCCGGTCTTCACGGATCATCGGCCGATGGGTGGGGACCTGTACGACCTCGAGGCCGTAGATCTCGTGGAACTCGGCCGCTTCCGTATCGGCCGTACCGGTCATCCCGGCCAGTTTGTCGTAGAGGCGGAAGAAGTTCTGGAAGGTGATCGACGCCAGCGTCTGATTCTCATTGCGGACCTCGACCCCTTCCTTGGCCTCGATCGCCTGGTGGGTGCCGTCGGACCAGCGGCGTCCGGGCATGGAACGGCCCGTGAACTGGTCGATGATCACGATATCGCCGTTGCGGACGATGTAGTCGACGTCCTTCTGGTACAGCGTGCAGGCGCGCAGCGCGGCAGTGAAATGGTGCACGAGCGCGATGTTCGAGGCGTCGTAGAGCGTCGCGCCCTCCCCCAGCAGCCCCTCGTCCACGAGCATGCCTTCCACCCGCTCATGGCCCGCTTCCGTCAGGTGCGCCTGCTTGCTCTTCTCGTCGAGGGCGTAATCGCCGGCGTCTTCCGGGTCCTCCGGGTCTTCCTGTTTCGTGAGCTGGCGGACCAGCGGGATCATCCGGCGATACAGATCGGAATTGGAGTCGGTCGGGCCGGAGATCACCAGCGGTGTGCGCGCCTCGTCGATCAGGATCGAGTCGACCTCGTCGACGATCGCGTAATGCAGGTCACGCTGGACCTTCTGGTCGAGCGAGAAGGCCATGTTGTCGCGCAGGTAATCGAAGCCGAGTTCGTTGTTCGTGCCGTAGGTGACGTCGGCGGCATAGGCGGCACGGCGTTCCTCGGTCGAGAGGCCGTTGACGATCACGCCGACCGACAACCCGAGAAAGCGATAGATCCGGCCCATCCACTCGGCGTCACGCCGCGCGAGGTAGTCGTTGACGGTGACGACATGGACGCCGCGGCCGGTCAGGGCGTTGAGGTAGACGGGCAGCGTCGCCACCAGCGTCTTGCCCTCGCCGGTCTTCATCTCGGCGATGCGGCCGTCATGCAGCACCATCGCGCCCATCAACTGCACATCGAAGGGGCGCAACCCGAGTGTGCGCTCGCTGGCCTCCTGCACGACCGCGAAGGCCTCGGGCAAGAGATCGTCGAGGGTCTCACCGCCGCCGAGGCGTTCACGGAAGCGCTCGGTCTGGGCGGCGAGTTCCGCATCATCCATCGCGGCGATACGCTCCGCCTGGCGATGGACATCGCCGAGCTGGCGGCGGAGCTGTTTGAGGACACGGTCGTTGCGGGTACCAAAGACCTTGCGGGTGAGTGAGCCGAGCATGGGCGGTTCCAGCAAAGCGAGCATGGCCCCGCCCCGTACACACGCGGCGGGATGGCGATCCGGGTCATCGAAGCGGGACGAGCGGCGTCGGCGGCGCTGCCCGCCGAGCGTGCCCGGCACGGGCGCGCGTTACACGGACCAACCCGGCGGGCCGATCAGGCCATTCCGGAGGATGTGAACGCAGCCGCCGCCAACGTCCCTGGTCGATGCTTCGCGACTCGAACGGACCCCGGCCGGACGGCCGCGGGGCGGATCAACGCGCTATGGTAAAGGCAGCGCGGGAGGATTCCAACTGCGGACCAGGCCGTCGCGGCCCGTCGCCTGTCAGCGTTCCGCCTGGACGTACTTCCAGGGATTGACGGACTCACCGTCCTTGAGCACTTCGAGGTGGACATGCGGGCCCGTCGAGCGGCCGGTGGATCCCATCTCCGCGATCTGGTCGCCCCGGCGAACCACTTCGCCCTCCTCCACCAGGATCCGTGCGTTATGGCCATAGCGGGTGACATAGCCGTCGCCGTGCGTCACCTCGACCAAATTGCCGTAACCCCAGCGCTCACCCGAGTAGGTCACGACACCGGCGCCGACCGCGTGGATCGGCGACCCTTCGCGACCGGCGAAGTCGACACCGCCATGCCACGCGCGCTTGCCGCTGAACGGGTCTTCGCGGTAACCATAGGTGGAGGACATCCAGCCCTCGATAATGGGTTCCCCGGCCGGGGTCGAGGCCGCGTCGAGGCGCCGCTCCGCAAGCACGTCGTCGAGCACCGACAGCTGGCGCTCGCGCTCCTCGAGCACCTGCGCCATCGATGCGACCTCTTCCTCGAGTTCGGCGGCGTCAAGTCCGCGGGCCGTGTCGGTTTCCGGCCCACCTATACCGGGCGTACTCCCGAAATCGAACTCCTCGGCGTCGATATTCGAGACATCGACCAGTTTGCGGCCGAGCGCATCCAGACGGGTGACATCGCTCTTGAGATGCGCCAGCCTGCGGGTCATCGCGTTGACCTCGGCCGAGGTCTGTTCACGGACCGCCGCCAGCTCCGCCTGCTGCTCGGCGAGCCGCGCCTGCCATGCGGCCGGCACGGCCGTCACGGCAGTGCCCGCGCGCTGCCCGACCAGGAAGCCGGCCGTGCCGGCCGCACCCAGCATCAGTGCGGCGACGGCGCCGAGCGCAATGAAGTGTCCGCGCGCATGGAGCGAGCGGCGGACCGAATTGCCTCTTGCATCGTGGCGGATGAATATCAGGTTGAACATCGCGCAAATCCCTCGGTCCGCTCTGGACTGTACCCGACAGTTTCGGTACGTCGCCCGCGGATCCTGTATTCTGTGTTCACCCCGAAGCGCGGCCCCGTTTATGAAGAGCATCCGCGGTACGATCCCCGCACACATCCGCCAGCAGGTCACGCAGCTGCGCGTGCTGGAGGACGGGCTCCGGGACTGCCTCCCGGCAGAATGCTGCAACCACTGCCGGGTGGCGGGCATTTTTGGCGAGACGCTTCTTCTGGTGGCCGATTCCCCGGCCTGGCGCTCGCGCCTGCATTTCTATACCGACCGGATTATCTGCCATTTCACTCACATGGCCAAATTTCCGGTCCAGCACGTCAAGATCCGGGTAACCGCCGGCACGGGCGTACAGCCGCCGCAACCGCGCCGCGATCCGCCGTTGCGCCTGCCGGCCGAGGCCGCACGCGGCTTCGCCTCGCTGGCCCGCGATACCGACGACCGCGATCTGCGCAGGGCGCTGGAACGCCTCGCCGCGCACGCCGGCCAGTCCTGACCCGCCGTCGCCGGGCACGCACCGAAACGGCGCCCGTACAAGTGCTCTACGACAGGACTTCGGCGGTCTCGGCGTACGAAATCGGGGCCTTGGCGGCATCTTCGTAGGTCACCGCCTCCCAGGCGGACTCGTCCGCCACCAGCTGCCGCAGGAGCTGATTGTTGAGCGCGTGACCGGACTTGTAGCCCTCGAATGCCCCGATCAGGCTGTGTCCGAGCAGGTACAGATCCCCGATCACGTCCAGGATCTTGTGTTTGACGAACTCGTCTTCGTAGCGCAGCCCGTCTTCATTCAGGACCCGGTAGTCGTCGACCACGATCGCGTTATCGAGACTGCCCCCGAGCGCCAGATTGCGCGCGCGCATCGCCTCGATATCCTTCATGAACCCGAACGTGCGGGCCCGGCTGATCTCCTTGACGAACGAGGTCGTCGAGAAGTCGATCGCGGCGCTCTGGCTGGATCCGTTGAACAGGGGGTGGTCGAATTCGACGGTGAAAGCGACCTTGAAGCCGTTGTAGGGCGAGAAACGGGCATACTTGCCATCGTCTCCGTCGACCTGCACCGGCTTGCGAATGCGGATGAATTTCTTGGCCGCATTCTGCTCGACGATACCCGCCGACTGGATCAGGAAGACGAACGGGCCCGCGCTGCCGTCCATGATCGGTACTTCGGGGGCGCTGAGATCGACATAGGCGTTGTCGATGCCGAGCCCCGCCATGGCCGACAGCAGGTGTTCGACCGTGGAAACGCGCACGCCGTCGACCAGCAGGGTCGTGTTGAGCACGGTCTCGCCGACGTTGTACGGGTCCGCGGGGATGACACGCGGTTCGTCGAAATCCACCCGCCGGAACACGATACCGGTGTCGACCGCGGCGGGGCGCAGGGTCAAATAGACCTTGTCACCGGTATGCAGGCCCACGCCGGTGGCGCGGATGGCGTTTTTCAGTGTTCTTTGGCGGATCACTCGACCGCTACTCCCTCGCTTATTCCACAACCGGACGATATCTGCCGGCGATTGTCAAACGGTGCATTATAGAACAGTCATCCAGGATTCACAGCCCGGACGAACCCTGATTGTTGCCGGCGAGATTATCATCCTGTCATCTACATGGACGTGAACCGGGTCACACCGCCACCGCAAACCGGCGCCGTCAGTCGGCCTGACGGCGCAGGAATGCCGGGATGTCCAGGTACTCGATATCGTCCTCGCGCCCCCCGCCGCCGACGCCGTCGCCGGCCGCCTTGCGGGCGGTGCGCATCACCGTGGGACGATCCATCTCGCCGTAGTCGACCTGACCATCGGCCGTGCGGGCCACCGCGCGCGGGCGCTGCGCCTGTTGCTGCTGTGGCTGGCCGAGTCCGGTGGCGACCACGGTCACGCGGAGTTCGTCCTCGAGTTCCGGGTCGATCACGGTGCCGACGACCACCTGCGCGTCCTCCGAGGAGAACTGGCGGATGGTCGTGCCGACCTCCTCGAACTCACCGATCGCCATGTTCATACCGGCCGAGACGTTGACCAGGATGCCGCGTGCGCCCGAGAGATGGACATCCTCGAGCAGCGGACTGTTGATGGCGGCCTCGGCGGCCTCGCGGGCGCGCTCCTCGCCGGTGCCGACCCCAGAGCCCATCATCGCCATGCCCATCTCCGACATCACGGTCTTCACGTCCGCGAAGTCGACGTTGATCAGGCCCGGCCGCGTGATCAGCTCGGCGATCCCCTGCACCGCGCCCTGGAGGACGTCGTTGGCCGACTTGAACGCGTCGAGCAGGCTCGTGTTCTTGCCGAGCACGGTCAGCAGCTTCTCGTTCGGGATCGTGATCAGCGAATCCACATGCTCCTGCAGCTCCGCGATGCCGTCGGTCGCGACCTTCATGCGCCGCTTGCCCTCGAACGGGAACGGCTTGGTCACCACCGCCACCGTCAGGATCCCCATCTCGCGCGCGAGCTGGGCGACCACCGGTGCGGCGCCGGTGCCGGTACCACCGCCCATGCCGGCGGTGAGGAACAGCATGTCGGTGCCCTCGATCACCTCCTGGATCCGCTCGCGGTCCTCGAGCGCCGCCTGGCGCCCGATATCCGGGTTGGCGCCGGCACCGAGGCCCTTGGTCATATTCGCCCCGAGCTGGAGCGTGGTCTTGGACTGGACGTTGTTCAGTGCCTGCGCGTCGGTATTCGCACAGATGAAATCCACGCCCTCGATACCCGACCGGACCATGTGATCGACGGCATTGCCGCCGCCGCCACCGATGCCGATCAGCTTGATTGTCGCCTGCTGATTGTATGAATCCATCAACTCGAACATTGCCATCTCCTCGCTTGGCTCATCGCCACTGCTGAACTTCGGTATTCCCCGTTTTCCGCCTCTCGCCACACCGCCCCGTGTGGCCCCCCATCCGCTCAGAACTGCCCATTGAACCAGGCCTTCATGCGGGCCCAGATGCCCTGCCCGCCGTCATCCGACGATAACCTCGCGCCGCCGCCGGCCTGATGTTCCCTGCCAAACAGGAGCAACCCGACACCGGTCGAATGGATCGGATTGCGGACCACGTCGGCGAGCCCGGATATGCCCTGGGGCATCCCGATGCGCACCGGCATGTGAAAAACCTCCTCGGCCAGTTCCCCGACGCCCTCCATCTTGGCGCTGCCGCCGGTCAGGACCACGCCGGCGGCGACCATGTCCTCGAACCCGGTCCGGCGGAGCTCCGCCTGCACCAGCCCGAGCAGTTCCTCGTACCGGGGCTCCACCACCTCGGCGAGCGTCTGCCGGGCGAGCCGCCGTGAGGGCCGATCACCGACGCCGGGGACCTCGATGGTCTCCTCGGCGTTGGTCAGCGTGCGCAGCGCGCAGGCGTACTTGACCTTGATCTCCTCGGCGTTCTGGGTCGGTGTGCGCAGGGCCACGGCGATGTCGTTGGTTACCTGGTCGCCGGCGATCGGGATCACGGCGGTGTGTCGGATCGAGCCCTCCGTGAACACGGCGATATCGGTCGTGCCGCCGCCGATGTCCACCAGACAAACGCCCAGTTCCTTCTCGTCGTCGGTCAGCACGGCATAGCTCGACGCCAGCTGCTCGAGGATGATGTCGTCGACATCCAGCCCGCAGCGGCGCACGCACTTGATGATGTTCTGGGCCGCCGAGACCGCGCCGGTCACGAGATGCACCTTCGCTTCCAGGCGGACGCCCGACATGCCGATGGGCTCTTTGATGCCCTCCTGGTCGTCGATGATGAATTCCTGCGGCAGCACGTGGAGGATCCGCTGGTCCGCGGGGATCGCCACCGCCTTGGCCGCATCGATCACCCGCTCGACCTCGCCCGGGCCCACCTCGCGCTCCTTGATGGCGACGATGCCGTGCGAGTTGAGGCTCTTCACGTGGCTGCCGGCGATACCGGCGTAGACCGCCTGGATCTGGCAGCCGGCCATCAACTCGGCCTCCTCGATCGCGCGCTGGATCGACTGGACGGTGGACTCGATGTTCACCACCACGCCCTTTTTGAGACCGCGCGAAGGATGCGAGCCGATACCGATGATCTCGATGTCCCCCTCGGGTCCCAGTTCGCCCACGATGGACACGACCTTGGACGTACCGATGTCCAGGCCCACGATCATCCGGCGGTCGGATTTCTTCGACATCAAGCCTCCCCTCCAGGCGCCTGCGGTTTCTCGCCTTCGCGCCAGGCGACGGCGAATCCATTCGTGTAACGCAGATCGACCGCGGCGATCCGCTCGGCGCGCGGCTTGAGCACACCCGACCACACGGCACGGAAACGCCCGAGGCGTTCCGCGACCCGGTCCCGTCCAAGCCGCAGGACGATCCCGTTTGCGAGCGTCAGCCGCCAGGCGCGCCGCGCATCCTGCTCGAGCGCCGCGATCTCCAGATCGAGCGGTGCCAGGCGCTGTTCGTATCTGCGCAGCCGCTCGAGCATCTCACTCCCCTGTCCCTGGGGACCGGAGAGCCGCGCAAGACCTTCAGCGCTGAATTCCGCGGGCCGGAATACCGCGCCCCCGTCGCTGACCAGTGCCTCGTCGTTCCAGACGGCGACCGGCTCGTGCTCATGCACCTCGACGCGCAGCGTGTCCGGCCAGATGCGCCGAAGCGATGCGTCGCGCACCCAGGGCAGTTCCACCAGTTCGCGCCGCAATGCGGTCAGGTCCATGGCGGCGAAACCGGCCTCCGCGTGGCGCGCCATGATCGATTTCATGCGCTCGCGGTCGCTGTGGCGCACCGCTCCGTCGATGCGCACCACATCGATCGGCCAGTCGACCGCACGCGCCCACCACACAACCCCGCCGGCCAGTATGGCGACGGTCAGCACGCCGATCAGTGTTTTCCAGGTGCCCGGATGCGCCATGGGCATCATCTCCAGTGGCAGAGTCGCCGCCATCACCACGTCGCCTCCGCCAGCGTCTGCGCGAGGATCCACACGACGAGTTCGTCGAAACCGATCCCGGCGTGCGCAGCGGCCATCGGCACCAGGCTGTGATCGGTCATGCCGGGCGCCGTGTTCGCCTCGATCAGCCAGGGTTCACCGACCGCATCGATCATCAAATCGACCCGGCCCCAGCCGGCACCGCCCAGCGCACGGAAGGCCGCGAGCGACAGTTCCTGACAGCGCTTTTCCGAGATCGCCGACAGGCCGCTCGGCAGGTGATAGCGCGTCGAATCGGCCTCGTACTTCGCCTCGTAGTCATAAAACGTGCGCGGCGTTTCCAGGCGGATCGCCGGCAGCGCCCTGTCGCCGACGAGCGCAACCGTGATTTCAGGCCCGTCGATGAAACGCTCGGCGATCGCCGGGCCGAACTCCGTCGCGGCGCGCCACGCGGCCTCGATCTGATCGCGCTCGGTGACCTTCGTCATACCGATACTCGACCCCTCCAGCGTCGGCTTGACCATCAGCGGCAACCCGATCGTGTCGACGCAGGCCTCCGCGTCCGCGAGCGTATCCAGCGTGCGCCACAGCGGGGTCGGGAACCCCGCGCCGGCCCAGAAGCGCTTGGTCCCGAGCTTGTCCATGGCCAGTGCCGATCCGAGCACGCCGCTGCCGGTGTAGGGCAGGCCCAGGATCTCCAGCCCGCCCTGGATCTGCCCGTCCTCACCACCGCGGCCGTGCAGGATCAGGAAGGCCCGGTCGAACCCGCCGTCGGCGAGTACGCGCAGAATGTCGCGCTCGGCGTCGATGCCCACCGCGTCCACACCGGCCCGCTGGAGACCGGCGAGGACCTCGCCGCCGCTGCGCAGCGAGACCTCGCGCTCCGCGGACCAGCCGCCGTAGACGACGGCCACACGACCGAAGCGCGCCGGATCGCCGATACCGCTCATGCCGGTTCCCCCACGATCTGTACCTCCTGCTGCAGGCGCACACCGAAGCGGCGCTCCACCTGCACGCGGACACGCTCGATCAGTGCCTCGATGTCGGCGGCCCTGGCATCACCGCGGTTGAGGATGAAGTTCGCGTGTTTTTCCGAGACCGCCGCCCCGCCGATGCCGGCCCCTTTGAGGCCGGCCGCCTCGATCAGGCGCGCGGCGTGATCGCCGGGCGGATTGCGGAACACGGACCCGCAGTTCTTCGTGCCCGTCGGCTGGCGCCGCGCGCGCTCTGCCAGCAGTTCCCGAACCCGTTCCCGGGCCGCGCCCCCATCGCCCTCCTCGAAGATGAAACGCGCACCGGTGAACCACTCCTCACCCGGCCCCTCGACCGAGCGGTAACCGGCCCGGTAATCGTCACGCGGGCGCTGGCGCTGTACGCCATGCCGGTCAACGGTCTCCACCACCTCGACATGCGGCCAGGTCTCCCCGCCCCAGGCGCCGGCGTTCATGCTGAGCGCGCCGCCGATCGTGCCCGGTATTCCGGCGAGGAATTCGCCGCCGACCAGGTCATTGCGCGCGCAGAAGCGCGCCGCCTTCGCGCAGGCCACACCGGCCCCCGCGTAGACGCGCCCGCGGCCGAGCGCCTCGAGTCCGCCGAGCGCCTGGCGGGTCGAGATCACCGTGCCGCGGATGCCGCCGTCACGGATCAGCAGGTTGCTGCCGAGTCCCAGCCAGAATACCGGCTCGGATGCCGGCAGGCCGGCCAGCACGGCGGCCAGATCATCGACGTCCGCGGGCACGTACAGCCGATCCGCGGGTCCACCGATCTGCCACGACGTATAGCGCGCCAGCGGCTCGTTCTCGCGCCACTCGCCGCGAAGCACCGTTGTGTGCTCGGCCGCGCTCATTCGTGGTTCCCTCCTTGCTTACCCGCACCGAGGCTCGTCGGCAGTTCGCGAGCCACGGCGCCGATGCTGCCGGCACCGAGGGTGAGGACGAGGTCGCCCGGGGCGGTCACGGCGCGCAGGGCGGCCGGCAGTTCCTCGACGTCCGGGACCAGGATCGGATCGACGCCGCCGCGGGCACGGATCGCGCGGCAGAGCGAGCGTGAATCGGCGCCGGCGATCGGGGTCTCGCCGGCGGCGTAGACCTCGGCGACCAGCAGCACATCGGGCCCGCCGGCCAGGATGCGGGCGAAGTCATCGAACAGGTCGCGCGTTCGGCTGTAACGATGGGGCTGGAAAGCGACGACCAGGCGCCGCTCCGGCCAGCTTGAGCGCACGGCCTCGAAGGTCGCCGCGAGTTCGGTCGGGTGGTGGCCGTAGTCGTCCACCAGCACGACGTCGCCACCGTCGAACGCAACCTCACCGTTGCGCTGCAGCCGGCGGCCGATGCCCTCGAAACCGGCCAGCCCGGCACGGATCGCCTGCGGCATGACGCCGAGTTCCCATGCAACGGCGATGGCGGCCAGGGCGTTGTACACGTTGTGCCGGCCCGGCAGATTCAGGGTGACGTCATCGATCCCATCGCCCTCGGGCAGCTGGACGTCGAACCGGGTGCGCGGGCCGTCGGCGCGCAGGTTGCGCGCCATGACATCGGCGTCCGCCTCGATCCCGTAGCTGAGTACCGGGCGCGTGATGCGCGGGAGCAGCGCCCGGACGTTGGCATCGTCGGTGCAGACAACGGCGAGGCCGTAGAACGGCAAGTGGTGCAGGAACTCGGCGAAGGTATCGGTGAGCCGCCCGAAGTCGCCCTCGTAGGTCTCCAGATGGTCGGCGTCGATATTGGTCACGACCGCGATCACGGGCTGGAGATACAGGAACGACGCGTCGCTCTCGTCCGCCTCCGCGACCAGATAGTCGCCGGTCCCCAGCCGCGCGTTGCTCGCGGAGCGGTTGAGCTGCCCACCGATCACGTAGGTCGGATCGAGGCCGCCCTCGGCGAGCAGGCTCGCGACGAGGCTAGTCGTCGTGGTCTTGCCGTGCGTACCGGCGACGGCGATGCCGTGGCGGAACCGCATGAGTTCCGCCAGCATCTCGGCGCGCGGGATCACGGGGATGCGGTGACCGCGGGCGGCCACCAGTTCCGGGTTGTCAGCGGAGATGGCGGCCGAGGCGACCACCACGTCCGCGTGGGCGAGCCGATCGGGGTCGTGCCCGAGCTGGATTTCGGCGCCCAGACCGCGCAGCCGCCCGATCAGGGCGTTCTCCTGGCGGTCCGATCCGCTGACCGCGTAGCCGAGATTGAGCAACACCTCGGCGATGCCTCCCATGCCCACGCCGCCGATACCCACGAAATGGATCCGGCGGATCCGGCGCATGGTGGCGGGCGGTGTTGGCTGCAGGTGCGTGTCGCCGCTCATCGCGCCACCTCCTCGACGATATTGGCGACCGTCGTGGCCGCATCCGGGCGGGCCAGTTGCCGCGCGCGCGCGGCGCGGTCGGCCAGTCCGGCGCGATCGCCCAGCAGCGTCGTCAGTTGCTGCGCGAGCCGCTCGACATCGAGCTCATGCTCCTGGACGACGACCGCGGCACCCGCGTCCGCGAGCCACCGGGCATTCACCGTCTGGTGGTCGTCGACCGCGTGCGGATAGGGCACGAGCAGCGCGCCGACACCGGCCGCCGCAAGTTCCCACACGCTCATGGCGCCGGCCCGGCCGATCACGAGATCCGCGGCGCCATACGCGCTCGCCATGTCCTCGATGAAAGGCGTGATCTCGGCCTCGACGCCGGCGTTGGCGTACGCCGCCCGGGCCGCTTCGATATGGCGTGCACCGCACTGGTGGTGCACCACCGGGCGCAGCGCATCGGGCAGGCGCGCCAGCGCCTCCGGCAGGCGTTCGTTCAGGGCGCGTGCCCCCTGGCTGCCGCCCAGCACGAGCAGGCGCGCCGCTCCCGTGCGCTCGGCGAAGCGCTCCTCCGGTGTCGGCAGCGCGGCGATATCCGCGCGCACCGGATTGCCCGTGTGGACCGCCTTGCGGGTCGCCGGGAACGTGCCGGGCATCGCCTCGAGCACGCGCCGGGCGACGCGCGCGAGGATGCGGTTGGTCAGGCCCGCGACGGCGTTCTGCTCGTGCACGACCAGCGGCACGCGGGCGATCGGGGCGATGAGACCACCCGGGCCGGCGACGAACCCGCCCATACCGAGCAGGGCGCGGGGCCGGCGCCGGCGCAGTACCCGCCAGGCCTGCCAGCAGGCATGCGCGAGCGCGAACGGCGCCCGCAGGCGCGTAGTCAGACCCTTGCCGCGCACGCCGCCGACATCGAGCCATTCCATCTCGATGCCGGCCGCCGGCACCACACGCGCTTCCAGCCCGGCCCGGGTACCCAGCCACACCACGGGCACGGAACGCGCGCGCAGCTGCTGGGCCACCGCGAGCGCCGGGAACACGTGACCGCCGGTGCCGCCGGCCGCGATGAGTACCGGGCCCGTCATGGTTTGCCCCCGCGCGGTTTGGCCTGGCGCTGGGCGGCGGCGACCTCATACTGGACACGCAGCAGCAGGCCGATCGCCGCGCACATGGTCAAAGTACTGGAACCGCCATAGCTCATGAGCGGCAGGGTCAGGCCCTTGGTGGGCAACAGCCCCATGTTCACGCCGATATTGATGAACGCCTGCAGGGCGATCCACAGGCCCAGACCACTCGCGAGGTGACCACCGAAGGCCATGGAGGCCCGGTGTGCGCGCCCCGCGATCTCGAACGCCCGCCCCACCAGCACGACGTACAGGGCGATGACCGTGAGCACGCCCAGCAGCCCCGTCTCCTCCGCGAAGATCGCGAACAGGAAATCGGTATGGGCCTCCGGCAGATAGAACAGCTTTTGCACACTGGCGCCCAGACCGACGCCGGTCCATGCACCGCTGCCGATCGCGATCAGCGACTGGGTCAACTGGAAGCCGCTGTTGAACGGGTCCGCCCAGGGATCGAGGAAGGCGCTGATCCGCTCCATCCGATAGGGCGACGAAAACGCCAGCGCCGCCAGCGCGGCGGTCGCGGCCCCGACCAGCAGCGCAAAACGCGCGAGTGGCACGCCACCGAGGAACAGGATGGTCAGCGCGCAGGCGGACAGCACAACGGCGGCGCCGAAATCGGGCTCCAGCAGCAACAGCAGTGCAGCCAGGCCGACCAATGCGAGCGGGGTCAGGAAACCGCCCCAGCTCGAGCGCAAGGCCGTTTCGCGGCGAACGACGAAATCAGCCAGGTAGACGATCATCGCCAGCTTGGCCGCCTCCGACACCTGGAATGCCATGGCCCCCAATTCGAGCCAGCGCGTACTCCCGTTAACGGTACGGCCGAACCCGGGCACCAGAACGAGCGCGAGGAGCACGAGGCCGAGGACCATCAGTGGGCGGGCAAGCTGCCGCCAGCGCGCCAGCGGGAGCTGCACCATCACCCACGCGGCAAAGATGCCGATCCCGACGAACACCGCCTGCTTGACCAAAAAGTGCCACGGGTCGCCGAACTCGCGCGCCGCGACGGTGATCGATGCGGACGCAACCATGACCAGGCCGAGCACGAGCAATACTCCGGCGCTGACCAGCAGGACCGGATCGAGCTCATCCGGGCGCACGGTCCACCGCGATGCACTCCGGCCTTTTTTGGCTGCGGCGACGGCGCTCATGCGGCCCCCCGCTTGTGCACCGCGGCGATAAACAAATCCCCGCGTTCGTGGTAATCACGAAACATGTCGAAGCTGGCACACGCCGGTGACAGCAATACCGCATCGCCCTGCCGTGCGAGCTCGGCGGCGCGCGCTACTGCGGCATCGAGATCAGCCGCATGCGCGATCGGCG
>CAJXKK010000043.1 GCA_913055615.1 uncultured Ectothiorhodospiraceae bacterium | reverse complement strand
GGCAGCGGGAAGTTGGAGCCGAGCAGGGACTCGACGGCGTCGAAGCGCTCGACCAGGCGATCGTCCGAGGTCAGGGCGAACTCGGCGGCGTCGCGTGGCCACCAGATCTCGATGGCGTCGTGTGGGCTGTCCATGCGATCGACGCGCCCGGCGCGCTGTTCGGCGATGCGCACGACGCTGGGCAGGTCGAGGTGGAGCAGGGCGGAGGCGCGCTGCAGGTTGATGCCCTCGGACATGCTGTCCGAGCACAGGGCGATGGTCGAGTGGCCGCCCTCGGCCTGCGGGGCGAACGAGCGCAGGACCTCGGCACGTCCGGCCCGGCTGCGCGGATCCCCGGTGGCGACCTCGACGGCCGGGGCGTTCGGCAGCGCGGTGATCTCGCGGGCGATCAGGGCGAGGGTGATCGGGCGGCGGTCGAAGGCGAGCATGAGCTCGTGATCGGCGGCGAGTTCGACCAGCTTGCGGGCCTTGGCCTGTTCGCGTGCCGGGCTCATGGCGCGCACGCGTTCAAGGATGCCTTCGTAGAGGCGCTGATCTTCGGCGCAGGCGGCGGCGTGGATCTTTGGGTCGGTGAGCCACTGGGTCAGTTCGATACCGAGGCGGTTTTCGGGGACACGGCCGGCGCAGCGTTGCAGCGCGGCGAGTGTATTCCCGGTCTCGTGGCCGGTGGTGTAATCGTCGAGCCCCATTTCCACGGCCGCGGCTTGCGTGCCGATCAGGTGGTCGAGAAGGGCGATCCGTGAGGAGCGCAGGGCGGCCATGACGGCATAGCCGGCGAGGCGTTTCGCCCCCAGCAGGCGGCGCTCGAGATACTGCTCCGCGGTCCAGCCGCGCCGGGCCAGTGAGGCCGGCAGTTCCAGCGGGCGGCGGAAGTGGTGAACGGCGGTGATGCGCCCGGCGAGTTCGCGGATCTCGGCGGCGAGACGGCGGTCGCGTTCGGGTTCGTCCAGGTCGTAGACGTGCGAGTCGTGACGCGGGAAGCTGTGGCTGCGGCCGCCGTCCGTGGCATAGGCCTCCGGCTGCCGTTCCACCTGCGCATTGATCATGCGCTTGGTGCGGCGGACGGTGAATTGCTGGATCTCGGCACGCAGTTCGCCGATCTCCTCGCCGGTGAGGCCACGGTCGATGCGGCGAACGCTCAACAGACGCTCAAAGGCGTTGAGCGTGCGCTCGGAGAGGTTGTCGGCGCCGAGCAGGTCCGCGGTGCGCAACAGGTCCTGGGTGCTGCGGTTGATCGGTGTGGCCGTGAACAGCACGACGTGGTCGGCCATGTTGCGCAGCAGATGGGCGGTGCGGTTGGAGGCCAGGTTGAGGAAATTGTGTGACTCGTCGACACACAGCAGTTGTGTGCGCCGCAGCGCCTCCACCGTGCGCTGGTGTTCGTGCGCATTGGGATGACTCAGCAGGGAGTGCGAGCGGACGTCGAGATGGGCGCCGGCCGCGATGGATTCGTCGTCCCAGTTGTCGCGCACCGCCGCCGGGCAGATCATGGTCGAGCGCCCGACGCCGCCGCGCTGGGTGCCGGCCATGTGCGCCTGGATGGCGTGTACGAGGCGCGTGCCGAGACGGGTCTTGCCGGAACCGGTGGCGTCGGCGACCAGCACGCTGCCCTGGCGGTCGAGGATGTAGAGCGCCTGGGCGATGCCCTGGCGCTGGTGGGGCCACAGGTCCGGGCCGTCCTGATCGATCGCCTTCAGGAAGCCCTGTGCCCACTCGCCCTCGAGCAGTTCGGCGCAGGCCCGGGCAAGCGCCTCGCGCCAGTCGACCTGCTGCAGGAGTTGTTCGGCCAGGGCGGCGAGACCTTCGGTGTAGTCGGTGCCCAGCGCCCAGAAGTTTTCCGCGATATCGCGCAGTTCGCGATAGCGGCGCGGATCGCGGCGGGCATCGAAGCGCACGTTGGTCTCGTGCTGCTGGACGAGGCCGCTGCGGCTGAAGTTGCTGGAGCCGGCCGTGACGCCGTGGTCGCCGAGATAGATTTTGGCATGGGCGCGGCGCCCGTCACGCTCGAGGTAGCGGGCCTCGATGGCCCCGGAGCGCAGGGCCTCGATGAAGCGGATTACCCGTGCCGACAGGCGCAGGGAGACGCCACGCCCGAGCCAGTATTCGCGGATCTCGGTCGGGAAGTCGGTGCGGCCGGGGCGGATGCGCGTGGCGTGGCCGACGGTCGGTTCGGTGCCCAGGAGCAGGCGGACCGGGCCATGGGTGTCGAGGCCAGGCAGTTGCTCGATGAGGTAATCGAGGGCCGTGTAGGCGGTGATGATCAGCGGCCTCTCCGAGCCCGTCAGGTCGCCGATAATCCGCGCGTGCACGGAACCGCCCGTGGCGTTCAGCGGGAAGCGGTTCTGGTCCGGCCACGGGTGCGGCGCATCCATGCCCCGGGCCTGGCTCGGATGCTCGAACAGATCGGGCGTGGGGTCGGGTTTCTTCGAATGAGTCATCGTGGACCGGGTCGGTCTTCGGGAGGCCAAGGATAGCGGCTTGTGGTGGACGTGAGCGAATACGATATGGGGACGGGTCTACCGATGTCGGCGTATGGTTATTTTGCGAGCGTCATCAGCATGGAACGGACGTAGGCCCACTAGCCGGCGATCGCGGCGCAGGCCTCGGCAGGCGAACGCTCGCCGTGGCCTTCGGTAAGGATCGGCCGAGGCTTTACCCGTGTTCGGGTTGGTATTTGATCGTCGGGACCGGCTTGAGTGATTCATGGCGTGTGCGAACGGCTGAACGATGATGCGGATCTATACGATTGGCTATGAGCGGGCCGCCTTCGCCGACTTTGCGGCAACACTGGTCGAGGCCGGAGTGACATCGGTGATCGACGTACGTGCCACGCCGCATTCCCGCCGGCGCGAGTTCGCGTTCAAGCATCTGGGGCCTGAGTTGGCGGCATACGGTATTCGCTACGAGAGCTGGCCCGAGCTGGGCACGCCGGAGGCCGGGCGGGCGGCGGCGAAGCGGGGCGATATGGCCGACTTCCACCGTTCCTTCATGGGCCAGCTGGCAACGCCGGAGGCGCGGGCGGCACTTGATGCACTGATGGAGCGGGCGGCCATCGAGCGCCCCTGCCTGATGTGTTACGAGCGGGATCCGGCGCATTGCCATCGATCACTGATCGGCGAATGGCTGCTGGCGGAGCCGGCGGATCTCGAGGTCGTCGATTTGCGGGTGGACACACCGATTGCTGGATCTGGTGCTGGTGAGGTTGATCGGAGCGGCCGCTGACGCACGCTCGTCCGAACACCTACCCCGATCAGGGGCCTTGATCGGGGTGCGGCGGCACGAACGGCAGGACGCGGCGCGGTGGGCGGACAAGCGTCCAGGCCGGGCATACGAGGGCGCATCCGGCGAGGGTGGCGAGCAGGCCCACGGTGAACCACCGGAACGGTTCGGTGTAGCCAAGGGTAACCAACGGAAAGCCCTGCCGGCCCAAAAGCGGTGCCAGCAGGAGCAGCACGACCAGTACGATCACGGTTGCGCAGCGCGTGGCGTCCATCAGGGCCTGGTGCCAGCGGGGCGCACCGTCGGCGAGTCCGCCGCGTCCGCGCGCAAGGGCGTACCTGATCAGACGTATCGCGATATACAGCAGACCGCCAGCGCCGGCGGTAAGCACCCCGAGCGCGGCCGCATGGTTGTTGCCGGGCATCGACGCAAGCGGGCTGAGTTGTCGAGTGACCCAGAACACGAAAGCGGCCAGTAGTGGTAATGCGAGGCCGCCGGCTCGTGGATGCTGCCAATAGAATGCCCGGGCAAGCGCCCGGCGGAACGGTGTCGACATGGTTGTCGGCTCAGTGGCTGTAAGGAATCGACGTGTCCGGGGCCGTGCCGGGGCACGATGCGGTGACCCCTTTCGGGGGCAGGCCGCATGTGCCGGATTGTCGAGCCCCCTGGGTAATCCCCGTTCAGGATCCGTCCCGCGCGCGCTCGAGCAAGGCACGTACCCGTTCCACCGGGACACCCATGTTCGAGCCCTGGAAATCGCGCAGCATGGCCTGATTGATGGCTACGACCTGACCTTTATGGTTGAGCAGCGGTCCGCCGCTGCCACCGCCCTGAGTGCCCGCGTCGTAGACCACCCGATCTTTGGTGACCTGGCCGACGATGCCGCTGGTCGCGAGCGGTTCGATGGCCTCGGCGTCGGCGAGGCTGGCGGCGATCGCCCGGAAATCGCCATCTTTTTCATTCTCGATCTCCTGGACCAGCGCCGGATCCGCGCGCGCGATGAGGGCCTGGATGCCGGTGGGATAGCCGAGCAGGATGACTTCCTCGCCCACCTCCGGTGAGCGCTCGGCGAGCTGCAGGGGAGCGGTATGGCCGGCGATGGCTTCGCCCTGCAGCACCGCGAGATCGACGTCCTGACTGGAGGCCATAAAATCGATGTCGAATGAATCGGTCTTGCCGGGCAGGTAGCCGATCATGCGCACGCGCTGCGGTTCGAGCCCGTGCTCCATGATGGTCTGCGCCCGGTCATCGAAGACCCAGGGTTCGGCGATATGGCGGTTGGTCAAGATCACCCCATCCGAACCGACGACAAAGCCTGTGCCCATATAGGAACGCTCGACGGCGGGTCCATCACCCCCGACACGGACCCGGACTTGCCCATTGGAGACTTCAATCGGTTGCCCGTCGTCGTCCAGTGCCATGCGCAGCCGTTTGCCCGTGTCCGGGTCAACGAAACCGTATGCGCCCTGAATGAACACGACCGAGCCGGCCGCCTCCGCGATGACCCGGCTCACGGCGCCCGCGCTCGTCTCCAGCTGATCGATCCGCTGCAGCGTCCCGGACAGGCGTTGTTCAAGGTTCTCCAGCGCCGTGGTATCGACGCTTTGTCGCCGCGTCTCGGTCAATTCGGCCGACACGCTCTCGATCTGGCTGGTGCGGCGCTCCAGGCGCTGATCGAGCATGTAGGCGTGATACCCGAGCCCGGCCATGGACACCACCATGAGCGCCATGGTCATGGCCATGCCCCAGCGCGCCGTTGGGGACATCTGCATCATTTCCCCGGGGACGGCCCGTGCGAAGGCCTGCACCCGCCCGGCCGGCGTTTCGCCGCAGTAGCGGCCATTGGTCAGACAGTCCCGCAGGGCCTCGAACGGTGTCTTGTAGGGCGACAGATCGCCGGTATAGACCCGGTAGCGCAACACGGGGCCGTTCTCGCCCACCTGGATGACGTCATCCGGTGCAAGCACGGCCTGGTCGATGCGCTTGCCATTGACGAACAACGCGCGCCTCGCCAGCGCCTGGATCGTGGTCTCGTTGTGGCCAGCGAGCAGTTTCGCGTGGTACTCGCCGACGGTGGACTCACGTTCGCCATCAAAGTGTACGGTCGCATCGTAGGCCGTACCGATGAAGGTCTGTCCGCCGGGCACCATATCCATCTCGCCCCGGCGGCTGTCGGCGATGTGTACCAGGACCCGGATGCGATTCGCCGTGTCGGTGGTCTGGTTCTGGTCTCCGTGCTTTCCCGGTTCAGTCAAGGCAATGCCCCCCCTTGTCCTGTTGACGACGGCCGATCCGGCCGTAGTCCCGGCCTGCGGCCAGGCGCGCTGCGGCCCGTTTCAGGTGCCTGCGCGACCCGGTTGATCGCTGCCGGTTTGTGGGACGCCAGGGTACGCGCCTGACGCCCGGGTTGGTAATCGCAATAGTACGTACACCCGGCGGCCTACTGAGGGGATAAGGGTGTGCGAACCGGAACGTTCCCGTGTGCGTAGAACCCGTCCGTGGTTCCGCGTACGTATGAAAACGAATTATCGATCGAATCCCCCCTGCGTACCCTGAACCCAGCTTTGGACAGAAGCTGATCCCTTCGCAGGGGGGCGGTTCGCGCCCCCCGCTATTTTTTCCCTTCTGTATTGGTCGCCCTTGACGGGCATAATCGGCGCTGTGGCGGCGTTTAGACGATCAGAGATCGGACGCCCCGTCCCATATTGGCGCGCATTCCGCGGCTATTTGATCACGACCTTTCCTGACTGGAGACCAACGGTATGGAGGTGACACCCATCACGCTGGGACTGATCGCCATCACGGTCGCGATTTCGCTGCTCGCGTGGCGGCGGCAGGGCTGGATGCAGCGGTTGATCTACTGGCCGCCGGCCGTGAATCGGGGCGAGTGGTGGCGCTTGTTGACGCATGGACTCATCCATGCGGACGGGGCGCATCTGTTCGTGAACATGCTGGTGCTGTTCTTCTTCGGCTCGACCATGGAGCGGGTGCTGACGGGGGCGATCGGGCCGGTCGGGTTTGCGCTGTTCTATCTGGGCGGGATCGTGGTGGCGATGCTGCCGACGCATCTCCGCCATATGCGGGACTCGTCGTATCGCAGCCTGGGGGCCTCGGGGGCGGTTTCGGCGATGCTGTTCGCGTACATCCTGCTGCAGCCCTGGTCGATGCTGATCGTGATGATCGTGCCTATGCCGGCGATCGTGTTCGCGGTGGGATATGTCTGGTATTCCGTGTGGGCGGATCGGCGTGCCGGTGACAACGTGAATCATGGGGCGCACATGGCCGGTGCGGCGTGGGGTGTCGTGTTCATGCTGGCGCTCGAGCCACGGTTGTTGGCGCGGTTTGTCGAGCGGTTGGCGAATCCGCCGTGGTTGGGGTAGAGCAGCCGGCTGGCTCCCTTCGGTCGCAAGCCGGCCTACGTGTCGGTGCGCCATCGTTACTAACCCGAACACTGGTAAAGCCTCACTCAGAGCCCCGGAGAAGCTTGTCCGCAAGGCGCGTTCGCGCAGGCATAGCCATTCTATGTCAAGCGGACGCAACGCCGCGGACGGACTTCTCCGGGACTTCCTTCGGGCGGGCCTCTGGCGGGCCATCTACGGCGTTGCGCGTTCTTGAAATAGAGTCGCTATTCCTGCGAACACGCGCCTTGTAGCTGACCCGGCAGAGGCCCGCTGAGTGAGGCTTTACCAGTGTTCGGGTTAGTAGATGCACGCGTGTTCCGGAACGGGGGCGTAGGCCGGCTTTTGCCGAAGGCAACAGCCGGCGTTATCCCTCTGGATGTTCGTGATGGTTGATATTCGTTTGAGTGTAATCGTACCGGCGCACGATGAGGCGGAAGAACTTCCGGCCACGCTCGCGGGATTGCATGCCGGGTTGCTCGCGGCCGGTGTCGGCTACGAGATCCTCGTGGTCGATAACGCGTCGACGGATGCGACCGCCCGTGTGGCCGTAGAGGCCGGGGCGCAGCTTGTGCATGAGCCGTATCGACAGATCAGCCGGGCGCGGAATACGGGTGCGGCGGAGGCGCGGGGTGACTGGTTGCTGTTCGTGGATGCGGATACGTGGCCGTCGCGTGAATTGCTGGCGGCGGCGCTGCGGCATCTCGACGCGGGTGCCTGTGGCGGCGGCGCGATCGTGGCAATGGATGCGCTGCCGAACCGCGTCTATCGATGGGGTGTTGTGGCGTGGAATCGCCTGGCGCGGTGGATGCACCTGGCGGCCGGGTGTTTCGTTTTTGTACGGCGTGATGCGTTCGCGGCGGTGGGTGGTTTCGATACGCGGTATTTCGCGGGTGATGAGGTGATCCTTTCGCGGCGGTTGCGGGGTTGGGGGCGGGCGCATGGACGCCCGTTCGTGATTATCCAGGACCCGCCGGTGGCGACCTCGTCACGCAAGGCGGAGTGGTTTTCGCCGGCGCAGCATCTTTTGACCATGTTGATGGTGGTGTTGTGCCCGCCGGTCATGCGAAGTCGGCGATTGATGTGGTTCTGGTATCGGCGGCCGGATGAAGGCGGCAGGACGAGAAGATGAGTCCGCAGGCCGGTATGCACGGCGCCCACCGCGGTATCGCATTGCACGACGTCGCCGCCGGGGAATGCCGGCATTGCGCGGTGATGTGTGCCGGGCCGGTATCCATCGTCCGGGACCGCGCAAAGCCGGCCTACGTGGGCTACGTGTGCGGGTATTGCGTGGTGCTCGTGGTCCATGCGCTTCTGGCGTTCCGCGCGCGTTCGACCGTTGCGGTGGCGCCGGTCGAAGACGCGCCTGCGATCCGGTATACGTCGGCAAAGGGTTTGCGCGATTGTAGGCCGGCCTTTCGCGCGTGTCCCGTTGATGGAAATGCGGTTGCGCTCGCTTGACGAATGCATGGCCGGGTGGAGGCCGACGGGCGCCGGTCATGGATTTTTTGAGGCCGACAAGTTCGTAGCCCGGATGGAGGCGAAGCCGGAATCCGGGGCGCACACATCCCGGATTCCGGCTTCGCCTCCATCCGGGCTACGCGCTCAATCTTGTTCCGCGCTGGATTCCGAACGGGGTGCGGGGTTGGGGAAACGGAATGAGCTGTAGCGGACGACGAGGTTCGCCAGGGCGAGCATGAGGATGGCGCCGCAGACGTACAGGATGTCCATGCTGGGCTCGTGGCTTTCCTGGACGTCGTCGAGCAGCATGCGCACGAGCGCGGTGATGCCAACGTAGATAAGAAACCGCACGGGCATGTGCTGGGTCTTGAAGTAGATCCCGACCATGGCGCCGAGTTCGAGGTAGATGAACAGTAGCAGGATGTCGTGGATCGAGGCGCCGCCCGCGAAGGCCATGTCGAGGAAGGCCATGATCGCGGACCAGACGATCGTGCCGCCAATGGCAAACAGCGCGAGGTAGTGGAAGGCGTCGACCAGGAAGTTGCCGATCGTGTCGGAAAGGTACTGGAGTTTCTGGTCCAGGGCGTCGGTCTTGCGCTCGAATTTGGCCATGATCTCCCTCCCGCCTTGCTCGTTGTCCCGCATGCGCCCGGCCACGGTCTGGCCGTCGCCTGATCCCCGTCGCCGGGCGCCGCGGTGGCTTTGCTCAATCGTCCGCGATGCGGATGTTCGGGAAGCCAGTCGGCAGCGCATCCTTGCGCGTCAGTCCCGCGGCGGTCCGGCGTGCGACTTCGCGGTAGGTAATCGCCGTCTGGCTGTCCGGGTCGGCGATGACGGTCGGTTCGCCGCTATCCGCCTGGATGCGGATCGTGCTCTGGATCGGCAGTTGGCCGAGCAGGCGCACGCCGAAATCTTTCGCCATCTGCGCGCCGCCTTCCTCGCCGAAGATCGCTTCGGCATGCCCGCAGTTGCTGCAGATGTGCATGCTCATGTTCTCGACGATGCCGAGGACGGGCACGGACACTTTCTCGAACATCTTGAAGCCCTTGCGGGCGTCGAGCACGGCGATGTCCTGCGGCGTGGTGACGATGACGGCACCCGCGAGGGGGACCTTCTGGGCCAGCGTGAGCTGGATGTCGCCGGTGCCCGGGGGAAGGTCGACGATGAGGTAGTCGAGTTCGCCCCAGCTGGTGCTGTAGAGCATCTGCTCGAGGGCTTGCGTGACCATGGGGCCGCGCCAGATCATCGGGCTCTCCGTGTCGACCAGGAAACCGATCGACATCGCCTTGATGCCGTGGTTCTCCATGGGCGTAAGGATCTTGCCGTCCTTGCTCTCGGGCTTGCCCGTGATACCCAGCATCTGCGGCTGGCTCGGGCCGTAGATGTCGGCGTCGAGCACGCCGACGCTGGCGCCTTCCGCGCGCAGGGCGAGGGCGAGATTCGCAGCGGTGGTCGATTTGCCGACGCCGCCCTTGGCGGAGGCCACCGCGATCACGTTCTTGATCTTCTCGAGGCTGTTCGACTCGGTCTGGACCTCGCCCTCGGCGATCGTCGTGCTGAAGCGGATATCGGCTTTGGTGACGCCGTCGACCCTTTCGATGTGCTCGCGCAGGGCGGCGATGCGCTCGTCGCGTACGCTGTTCATCGGGAAGCCGACGCCGATCTCCACGCGGACGTTGTCGCCGTAAATGTCGATGGCGTCAACGCAGCCGCCTTCCACGTAGTTCTGGTCGAGGTCCGGGTCCGTGAATCCGGCGATGGCCTGCTCGATCTGCTTGCGGTCGGGTTCGGTCACTGCGGGTGGCCTCCGTGGTGGTGTAGGGAAGTGATTATCGCGGTCTTGCCGCCCCGGGCTTCGTGTAGGGCGGGATTGGTTGCGCACATGGTACCAGTCTCGGCGGTGTGGGGCTTTGTGCGGATTTTTGGGGTCGGAGGTGCCGGCATTGCCCGGCGCCAGCGCGTGTGACGGATTCTCGCGTCAACGGATGCCGGGCAAGGCCAGCTCACATTTGCCTGTGCCGGCGTAATCGTCATTGCGACCGAAGCACGTAGGCCGGCCTTTCCCGGCGCCTGTTGTGTGTCAGGCATCGATCATTATCGAGCGCCGGGGAATGCCGGCATTTGCGGTGAGATGCTCCAGGCAGGTATGTAATCCCCGGCGACCGGGCAAGGCCAGCTCACGTGTGTTGTGGCCGCGCGGTGATTGAGTGGGCGAATGCGTTAAGGTTGGGCAGTATTGGTCAAATCTGGAGTGATGTGATGGAGGTGCCGGCGTTGCCGTCCGGGATCGAGCTGGTACAGCTCGAGCGGGGCGAGAGTGTGCGGGAGGAGGCCATTCGGCGTGCGCGTGACGGCGCGGCCGAGGGGACGTTCGTGGTCGTGGAGTCGCCGGCGCGGGCGCATGGGCGGCACGATCGGGAGTGGCTCCTGCCGGATGATCCGGGGCTGCATGGGGCGTTTGTGCTGCGACCCGATCTGCCCGCCGAGGAGTGCGTGGAACTGGCCACGGTGGCGGGCGTGGCCATCGGGGCGGCGGTGAGCGAGTTCGTGCAGCCGATGACAGAGCTGCATTATCGCTGGCCCAACGATGTCCTGCTCAACGCGGGCAAAGCGGCGGGCGTGTGGATGGACGCGGGCGGTACGCCGGAGTCGCTGGACTGGCTGGTGATCTCCTGGGCGCTGAATACGCGCTCGTCACCGGAAGCTCTCGGGCACGATGCGGCCTCGATCGCGCTCGAGGGGGCCGCCGGGGATTTTGATCCCGGTGAGGTCGTGCGCGCGATCGCCCGGGAGTTCGTTGCCTCGATCACGGCCTGGGATCAGACCGGGTTCGAGCCCGTGCTGCGGCAGTGGAGCGTACGGATCCCCCTCGCAGATCCGATGGCGGTCGAATTGCATGATGGCGAGCGGGTCGAGGGCGTCGTGGAGCGTATCGATGAGGGCGGTGAGCTGGTGTTGCGCACCGAACAGGGAGAACGGACGCTGGCGCTGAATGACTTCTTTGGTTTGCCGACGGAGGTGGTATGAGCGCGGAGCCGGGTGTGCGTTGCGTGGAACCGGATCTGGGGGATGCGCCGATCCATCGAGACCAGGGCGGCGATTACGCGCTGGATGATATCCCCGAGCTCTTCAATCTGGGCCGGGTGGAATCGGCGGCGGATGATGAGGTCGTGCGTGTGGCGTTGAGCGCCGACGAGATCCGTGAGCTTAAGGTGATGGCGGATGCGTACAGTTTCGATTTCGAAGTCGGGTTGATCGATCTGTGTGTGGATCTGTATCGGTTCGCGAGTGAGCGGCGTGAGAAGCGGTTTCTGTTTGAGCAGACGTTTTGATCAGGACGCAGGCGGCAGGCGGCAGGCGGCAGGCGGCAGGGCGAAGGGCCGAGGGCTGCGGGCTGAGGGCCGGGTGTTCGTAGGCGCGTTTTCGCAGAAGGCGAATGCGCGCGGTCGTGCCTGCGGGAGGCGGGTGAAAAAATCCCGGCCGGGATGGAATCCTCGGCCGGGATATCTTTTTTGCCTTATTTTCGGTTTATGACGATCCTGGTCTTGTGGCGCCGCCGGTTATGGGTCCCGGACTGGTCTGGGACGGCGGGCGTTCGATGCGGTTCTCCTTGCGGAGTTCCTCGAGCCACAGGTCGTGGTGCTCGGCGGCCCATTCTTCGCTGACGTAGCCGGTGGCCATACCTTCGAAGGCGCCTTCAGTGCCGGCGGTGCCGATGTAGATGTGGCCGAAGGCGAGTGCGACCCAGGCGATCCCGACGACCGCGTGGATCAGGTTCGCCAGCTGCATCGCGCCGCGGTCCTGGCCGAAGCCGGGGAAGTCGAGGACCAGACCGGTGATGCACACGGCGCCGCCGGCGATCGCGATGAACCAGAACCAGGCCTTCTCGCCGCCGTTCATGCGCCCGGCCGAGGCGTGCTGCTTGCCCATACCGCCCGCTTTGCGGAACCAGTCGAGATCTACCTTGTCGGGTATGTTGTAGCGTACCCAGGCGATGATCATCACCAGCACGCCCGCGGTGAACACGGGGCCGATGAAGTTGTGCAGCAGTTTCGAGAAATCGGCCCAGACGGCGAAACCGGCATGGCCCATCAGCGGGATGAGGACCGCCCGGCCAAACAACAGGCTGAGACCTGTGATCGCGAGGATGATGAACGTAATCGCCGTGAACCAGTGCAGGACGCGCTCCCACGGGCGCCAGCGGAGCAGCTTCTTGCCGGACAGCGGCTGATCGATACGGTTGCGCCCGTGGATGGCATGGAAACCACCGATCAGCAGCAGCGAAATGGCCATGAACCAGGGCACGATGCCGGCGACCGGCCCGTTGCGCAGGTTGCGCCAGTTCTCACCGCCGTTCTGGATCAGGTTGTTGGTGACGTAGGGTCCGGAGGCCGATGTGTAGCCGCCTTCGCCTTCACGGACGTCACGCCACGTCTCGGCGCGTGGATTGGTCTCCCACGCGGCCTCGTCCTGCGCGTAGGCTACGTATACGTAGCCGCTCAACGGGGCGATCATCGCCCCGGCGAGGATCAGGACGAGACTCCAGATCATCGCGCGGCGATGCGCGTTCTGCGCCCGTCCGTTGGTGTGGGGTGATGCAGTGGTCATAACCGTATCCCCTTACTGGTAGGCGCCAGCGTAGTTTTCGAGCCGGGCGCGCAGCGCCTGTTTCTGTTCGGCGCTGCGGGTGCGCTCGGACTCGAGTGCTTCCGCCTGACTGCCCGAAACCCATGGTTCGGATATCGAGCCGGAACAGCCCGCCAGCATGATCATGGCGATCCCGATCGCGGCCCCGCTTACGAGATTGTGCGTCATGGCGCGTGCCCTCCCGCGCTTATCGGTCGGTGGCCGCGGTCTCGAAGCGCTGATCGAGTTCTTCGCGGAGATCCCCGGACTCGAGTTTCTCGAGGAGGGGGTCGGTCTCGCCCTTGTAGACTCCGGGCTCGTAGTTGGTCGGTGTCACGTCTTCGTAGCAGCCGGCCAGCAGGAGCGGCGCCAGCAGGGCCAATGCGAGCGGTACGTAGCGGCTCATGGTCCTCCCTCCAGGCGTCACTCAGACACCCGCGCCGTAGGCCTTCTGCCAGCCCCAGGTATCGGGGCGGCCGGAACGCTGCATGACGCGCTTGAGATAGATGTCGGCGACGAGTTCGCCGTCGCCGGCGAGCAGGGCCTTGGTCGAGCACATCTCGGCACAGGCCGGCAGCTTGCCTTCCGCGATCCGATTGGCGCCGTACTTCTCGTACTCGGCGTCGGTGTTGTCGTCTTCCGGGCCACCGGCGCAGAACGTGCACTTGTCCATCTTGCCGCGCTGGCTGAACGCCGACTCCTCGGGGAACTGCGGCGCCCCGAACGGGCAGGCGTAGAAGCAATAGCCGCAGCCGATGCACAGGTCCTTGTCGTGCAGGACCAGGCCGTCGGTGGTCGTGTAGAAACAGTCCACGGGGCAGACCGCGGCACAGGGCGCGTCGGTGCAGTGCATGCACGCCACCGATACCGATTTCTCGCCGGGTTCGCCATCATCGAGGGTGATCACGCGCCGGCGATTGACGCCCCAGGGGACCTCGTTCTCGTTCTTGCAGGCGGTGACGCACGCGTTGCATTCGATGCAGCGTTCGACGTCACAGAGAAACTTCATTCGTGCCATGTCGATACTCCTGCCAGCGGCGCGTTACGCCGTCGTGATCTCGCAGAGGGTGGCCTTGGTCTCCTGCATCTGGGTGACCGAGTCGTAGCCGTATGTGGTCGCGGTGTTGCAGGCCTCACCCCGGATGAGCGGTGCGGTGCCCTCGGGGTAGCGATCGACCAGATCCTGCCCCTGGAACCAGCCTCCGAAATGGAACGGCGTCCAGACCACGCCGCGGCCGACGCGGGGCGTAACCATCGCCACAACGTTGATCCGGCCACCCTCCGGCCCTTCGAGCCAGACGCGCTGGCCATTGTTCACGCCACGGTCGTTGGCGTCCGCCGGGTTGATCTCGACGAACATCTCCTGCTGCAGCTCCGCCAGCCAGGGGTTGGAGCGCGTCTCCTCACCACCGCCTTCGTATTCGGTCAGACGGCCGCTGATGAAACTCAGCGGGTAATCTCCGGAATAGTCCGTGGACTGGATCGAGGCGTACGCCGTCGGCAGTCGCCAGAAGGCCTTGCGGTCCTCGTAGGTCGGGTATTGCTCGACCAGGTCATAGCGCTGCGTGTACAGCGGCTCGCGATGGACCGGGACCGGGTCGGGGAACTGCCAGACGATGCAGCGCGCCTTGGCGTTGCCGAAGGGCGAGCATTCGTGTTTGATCGCGACCCGCTGGATACCGCCGGAGAGGTCGGTCTTCCAGTTGACGCCGTCGAGTCTGGCGCCCGGGCTGCCCGGATCGAAGCTCATCTCCTCGAAGTTGGATTCGTCATCGACGCCGGCGACGGCCTTGATGGTCTGGATTTCCTTGTCGGTCAGTTCGGTATGCCAGCCGAGCTTGCGCAGCATGCCGAAGGTGAACTCCGGATAACCGTCGTCGAGATCCGAATCCTTCGAGTACGAGCCCTCCGCCAGCAGGTTGTTCCCCTCGTGTTCCGTCCCGAAACGGGCGCGGAAGGTCAGGCCACCCTGCGATACGGGCTTCGAGGTGTCATAGAGCACCGGCGTGCCGGGATGACGCATCTCCGGAGGTCCCCAGCAGGGCCAGGGCAGGCCGTAGACCTCGCCGTCGAGCTCCGTGCCTTCGGCCCGCAGCGTCGTGGTGTTGAATGCACCCCGGTTCGCGGTGTGCGCCTTCAGCCGTTCCGGGCTCTGGCCCGTGTAGCCGATGGTCCAGGTGCCGCGGTTGATCTCGCGCAGCGTGTCCTCGGGGCTCGGCATGCCGTCCTCGACATTGATGTGCTTGAACATCTCCTCGGCAAAGCCGAACTTCTGGGCGAACAGGTAGAGCACCTCGGCATCGGTCCTGGACTCGAATAGCGGGTCCACGACCTTCTCGCGCCACTGCAGTGAGCGGTTCGAAGCCGTCACCGAACCGGCCTGCTCGAACTGGGTGCAGGTCGGCAGCAGGTAGGTGTCGTTCTTGCGCTCGCTCATGACGGCCAGGTGCGTGGGGTAGGGGTCGGAGACCACCACCAGCTCGACCTCTTCGAGCGCCTTCTTCATCTCCGGGCCGCGGGTCTGGCTGTTGACGGCGTGGCCCTGGAAGAAGATCGCGTGGAACTTGTCCTTCTGCGACAGGTTCTCGCGATCCTCCAGGATGCCGTCGATCCAGCGCGAGACCGGCATGCCCGGGATATTCATGGTGTAGGCCATGTCGCCGCCGCCGGCGTCGTACTGCTGCTCGGTGTCGAAGCGGCCGCGGATGTACTCGTAATCCACGTCCCATACGCGCGACCAGTGCCGCCACGCGCCCTCGGAGAGGCCGTAGTAACCGGGCAGGGTATGGCAGTTCGGGCCGACGTCGGTCGCGCCCTGGACGTTGTCATGGCCGCGGAAGATGTTGGCCCCGCCGCCTTCCTTGCCGATATTGCCCAGTGCCAGTTGCAGGACGCAGTAGGCGCGGGTGTTGTTGTTGCCGATGTGATGCTGGGTGCCGCCCATGCACCACACGATCGTGCCGGGGCGGTTCTCGGCGAGCGTCTTCGCCGCCTCGTACATCTCTTCCTCGGGGACGCCGGTGACGTCTTCAACGACGTCCGGTGTCCAGTTGGCGACTTCCTTGCGGATATCCTCCAGGCCGTAGACGCGGGCGTTGATGTACTCGCTGTCTTCCCACTCGTTCTCGAATACGTGCCAGAGCAGCCCCCAGACGAACCCGACGTCGCTGCCGGGGCGCAGGCGCATGTACTGATCGGCGTGCGCCGCGGTGCGCGTGAACCGCGGGTCGACGACGATCATACGGGCGCCATTCTCCTTGGCCCGCAGGATGTGCTGCATCGCGACCGGGTGGGCCTCGGCGGCGTTCGACCCGATGAAGATCATCGACTTGCAGTTATGCATGTCGTTGTAGGA
Organism: uncultured Ectothiorhodospiraceae bacterium; assembly: GCA_913055615.1. Taxonomy (GTDB): domain Bacteria; phylum Pseudomonadota; class Gammaproteobacteria; order XJ16; family Halofilaceae; genus Halofilum. The sequence goes on along the minus strand of CAJXKK010000043.1, from coordinate 5,179 downwards.
GTTCGTCATCGCGCCGTAACCCCAGGTGTTGGCTACGCCGGCGACCGTGGTCGAGTGGCAGATGCGCGCCTGGTGGTCGATGTTGTTGGTGCCCCAGAAGGCGGCGAACTTGCGCTGCAGGTAGGAGCCTTCGTTGCTGGCCTTGGAGGAGCCGCACCAGAACACCGAGTCGGGCCCGGATTTCTCGCGGATCTCCAGCAGCTTGTCGCCGATCTCGTTGACGGCCTCGTCCCAGGACAGGCGTTTCCATTTGCCGTCGACGAGCTTCATCGGATACTTGACGCGCTTCTCGCCGTGGCCGTGCTCGCGCACCGAGGCGCCCTTGGCGCAATGGCCGCCGAGGTTGAGCGGCGACTCGAAGTCCGGCTCCTGACCGGTCCAGACCCCGTTTTGCACCTCGGCCATGACGCCGCAACCCACGGAGCAGTGGGTGCAGACCGAGCGGCGGATTTCCGTCTCGACGCCTTCTTTGGGCGCCGTGTCCATGCGCTCGGCGTGGGCGCGGCGCATCATGCCCGGGCCGAGGCCGGCGGCCATGGCGGCGCCGCCGGCGGTGATACCGGAGCGGCGGAGGAATTCGCGCCGGTTGATTCCGGCGCCGCCCTCGGGCGTGGTGTTCGCGATCTCTTCAGCGGACGGGACGCTGCGCTTGCGGATCAGTTTCATGGTGATCTTCTCCCCTCGGGCCGGCTCAGCCGCGCGCCGTCTCGTAGTACTTGCGGATGTGATCCGTCTCCACGTAGCCCTGATTGCCTTTCGGGGCCTCGGCACCGCTGCTGGCCTGGGCCTCTGCTCCGGAGCCGTAGCGCAGGATCAATGCACCGGTACCGGCGGCGACGCCGAGCCCGGCGACGCTGCGGAAGAATGCCCTGCGGGAGCCACGGACCTGCTTTTGTCGCTCTTTCATGACTTCGATACTCCGCTGTGAGATGCGGCGGCGCGGGGTGCTTCGGCCCCGAGCCAACCGCGCTCGAACTCGACGAAGGCCGCACCGAGGCGGCCGACGGCTCGATAGAAATCGCCACTCTGTGCCGTCTGCATGTCGGCGAAAAAGGCCGGCATCCAGGAATCGATATGCTCGCTGAAGAAGATGCGCTGCGTGGATTCGTCCTGACCCTCGCCCGGGTCGGCCAGCAGGCCCATAACCTCGGCGATGGCCGCGGCGTGATCCTCGGGCTCGCGCACGCTCTGCTGGCGCTCGAAACCGAGCAGGGCCAGATCGCGTCGCAGGGCGACGAGGGGGCGGTCCATCAGGAAACCGGTGCGGTACCACGAGGCGTAGGGGACGAGTTCGCCGCGGCCGATACCGATGAAGAGGTCGTGGAATTCGTCGTCGAGCGGGCCGTGCTCGACGTGGTCGGCGGCGGTGGCGAGTGCCGACCAGGCCTGGCCGAGCTCGCCGGGTTCGGATCCGTCGTCTACGGTGCTTGAACCGGTCTGAACCAGGTGGGCGAGTAATGACGGGTCGGGGGTGCTTCGAAGTGCAGCGGCGAGGGCGAACCAGGTCACCGAGCGGAATACGGGGACTCCTTTACCCGGGGGTGGTGCCTCTACCTCATCGATGGCTTGACTGCGCGTCATCGCGTTTCCAGCGGGCTACTGGTCCAAACATAAAACGTTTGTAACCGCCTGGCAAATGGATTGGGCGCGACCGGTTTTTGCAAATAGGAGTGATTCGCATATCAAGACACGTGAGAATGTTTGTGATGCGCATTGTGGTGAAAATCGGTAACAGGCACATCACAAAACAGTAATTTGCGCTGGTCAATTCTGAAGGTTGATCGAGCCCTGATCGCGCATCATGGCCTTCACGCGGCAGTCTTCGCAGAGCCAGAGGCGGCGGCGGGCCGATTCGTCGGCGAACATCCAGTGCTGGGCGAGGCGTTCTTCCATGCGCTGGATAACTTTGACCGGCGCGAACGCCTTGCCGCAGCCCGGGCAGTTGTGCATCTCTTCTTCGTTGAGTAGCCGCTCTTGCGGTTCCACCTGCGCGGCGAAATCGATCCGTGGCTGCAGGCCGATCGCGTCTTCGGGGCAGGTGGTCTCGCACATCCCGCACTGCACGCAGCGATCTTCGCGGAATTTGAGCTTTGGTTCCTCGCCACCGCCGATAACAGCCTGAGTCGGGCAGACGGAGACGCAGGCCATACAGAGCGTGCAGGCGTCCTGGTCGACCTCGATCGTGCCCAGCGGGGAGGCTGCGGGCAACGGCTGTATGCTCGCGCTGGAGCCCGTCTGGCGGTACAGGTGTTCGATCGCACGCCGCATGCGGGCACGCTTGTCGCCGAGGCCGGCGAAGGTGGCCGGCTCTGCCACGGTGGGGGCAGCCTCACCCGTGAGCGCGCTCTCGTCGCCGCCGATATCGACGATCGCAAGCCGATCGGCGGGGATGTCCAGGCCGGCAAGAATGGCCTGAGCGACTTCCATCTGGTCGGCGGTCGCCGCCCGTTCGGAGGGCGGGGTGTCGCCCGGCATCGCGAGTACGACACGGCCGGCGCCGAAGGCCAGCGCGGACAGCCAGGCGTCGGGGCCGATGCCGCCGGTGTCCTCGACCTCGACCGGCAATACGGACTCGGGCATGTCCGCGGACCATGCGGCGAGCGCGCCCGCGCCGGCCTCGGCATCGTGGAAGAGGATGACCGGATCGCTTCCGCCGGCTTCGCGGTAGCGGCGCAGCAGCCGGCGCAGCTCATCGACGAGCTCCTCGCCGGAGGGCGCGGTATAGGTGATCGCACCGGTCGGGCAGGCAGTCGCGCAGCTGCCGCAGCCGAGGCACAGGAACGGGTCGACCTCGATGCGCTCCCCGAGCGAGTGGATGGCCTCGGTCGCGCAGTGATCGAGGCAGTTCGTGCAGCCGCTCTGGCCGCGGCTGCCATGGACGCAGAGACCGGGGTCGTAATCGAAGTAGCGCGGTTTGTCGAAATCGCCGACGAGATCCGGCAGGCCTTCGAGCACCCCGGCGAGTTCGTTTTCGTCGTCGGGCGCGAAATAGCCGAGCGGCAGCTTCTGCCGCTGGATCGCCGCCGGCCGGTCGAGATCGACCACCAGGTCGAAGGTTGCGGACGGATCGAGGCCGAAGCCTTTGCACAGATCGATCGTCTGCTCGCCATCTTGGACCGTGACCCGGAAGGCGCCCAGATAGCCGTCGACGCTGTCGGGGCGTGCACGGAGCAGGCGTGGTCCGAAATCCTCGGTATCCGGACGCTCGATCCGGTCACTGTCGGGATCGGTCGCGAGGACGCGGACTTCGAACGATGCGTCGAGTCGCCGCGCGGCGGCGCCGGCGGCGTCGAGCGGGCCTTTTATGAGTACGCGGTTGCCCGCGTTGTAGGTCACCCAGGCCATCGGCTCGGGCGTGGCGCCATGGCCCCGGTTGGTGTTGCACGCGGCCGTCCGGGCCTGGCCGTCGGTCGAATCCGCCGGCAGCGCCGGTATCGCATCAGGTCGTGTCATCGGTGTCCCGGTTGGTTGCCGTTCGCGTCGTGCCGGTTGGCTCCGGCGCGTCGTCGGCGGGTGTCGGTTCGTCCAGCGTGGCTGCCTGTTGCGCGTCCCTGCCCGCGGTGGCGTCGGTGTCGTGTGACGCTGTGTGCTCGGGCTCGCCCTGTTCGCCCCTGTGCGCGCGCTCGGCCTCCACATTCCGTTCGGCCTGCTCGGTCTTGTCCTGTTCGCGCTGGCGCAGCCGTTCCGTGTGGTGGCGCATGTGGGCGGTCACGGTATTGCCGAGCGATTGGAACTGGGTGTAGTCCTCGTCGTAATCATCGAGCCCGTCGCGCACGTTGAATGCCGGCGAAGAGAACAGCCGGCGCATGGCGGCACGGCGAAAGGCGCTCGATACGCGCTTGGTGAGATAGGCGCTGAAGTCGCTGTTCGGTTCGAGCGTGTCCGGGTGGGGCAGATCCGGTGCGGCGGCCGTGTCGGAAGGTTCCGCGTCCCGCGCCGGCGTGCTTGGCGTTGCCTCCACGGTGTCGTCGGTTGCCGGGGCGTCGGTATCCGTGTCGACAGAGGCTGTGGCCGCCTCGGTTTCCTCAACCAGCCCGCCATGCTCGGCCTCGTGTTTGCGCCGGGACCAGCGGGCCAGGAAGGAATCCTCGCGCGCGGTGTCCCCGGACCGGCGGTTATTTCCGTCGCTGGGCATCTTCGGCCTCCGCGGCCCAGTTGCGACGTTTGCGTTTGTGCGGTTTTACCGGCCGGTAGTGCTTCATCACGAATTCCTCGAGTTCCGTGACCAGTTCCGCCGGCAGCGGTGCGGAGAAGACGGTGTCGTCGGTCTCCATGTGCGCGCCGGCTTCGTCGTAGTTGGCGGTGACGACGAAGGGCTCGAGATCGATGTCCTCGCCCGGGCGGCAGATCACGCAGAGCGAGGGCTCGCGCCCCACGAGGTTGTACCAGTAGCTCTCGGCGGCATCGCGGAACATCAATACGCGCAGCCCGGCCCACTCGAAATCGTGCTGGCCCTGGGATTGATGCACGAGGCGGCGCTCGGGCTGCTCGGGCGGGTCGGTGTCCGGCAGCACCGCGAGCAGTTCCCAGCGCGGGATGCCCCAGGGCGAATCGGGATTCTCACTGCGGCGCATGAGTACGCGTACCGGCCGGATCTTCTCCGGTCGGCCCTGTCCGGTCCGTCCGATCATGGAAGCCACCTCTCGGGGGTTCTGATCATGTCTCAGGCCTCCGGGATGATCCGAACCACCGGATGCGGGCTCTCCCAGCTCGCCTGCGGCTGCTCGTGGGTATGGAACTGTTCCTCGACGTTGTCGTCTTCGCCGATCGAGCGTTCGAGCGACAGGATCGTATTGACCGGGCGCTCGCAGAGGCGATCGACGAACGCGAGTTCCTCTTCCGCCTGAGTGCGCGCCGCCGCCTCGTCGGGCGCGCCGAATCGGTCGGTGAACACGGCGGTCAGCCGATCCAGGGCGGCCTGCCGATCGGCGTCGCTGACCTCGGCGATCGTGACCAGCGTCCCCCAGCCGAGCGAGTCGAGCCCCAGGAAACCGCGACGGAACGCCTCGGCCGAACTCCCGCCCAGGCGCTCCGGCGGGACGTCGTCGAAGGTGAACATGAAGGTGCCCGGGACCGCGAGCTCGCCCGCTTTGGCGGCTGGCAGGTAGACCTCTGCATCCGAGTCGTCGAGTCGCAGTATTCGCAGCAGGCGCAAGGTATTCCCCGGTTGTGTGTTTTT
>CAJXKK010000042.1 GCA_913055615.1 uncultured Ectothiorhodospiraceae bacterium | reverse complement strand
CAAGAGCCGTGCTGGACTGGAAAACGCCTTACGAGGCATTTGAAGAACTGTTGCACTGACCGGTTGAGGCCGCAACAGATAAGGTCAAAACCATTGATGGGTTGGCAGCGCACGCTCACGCAATGCCATCACCCGACTTTGACTCCTATCTGTGTCCATCTGTGTTCATCCGTGGTTCAAAAAGACCATCCATACCCCGAACACGCTTCAGCGAAGCTCCCGGGAGCGATGAACCTCGCGCGGCAGCCATTCGTGTTCATCCGTGGTTCCAGATTTTCAATCCGGTTCGGCGGCATAGGCCGCTGATGGAGAAACGATGAGTTCCGTACCCGTACAGTCCGACCGCACCGGTGGCGATTTGCCCGAGGCGAGTGAGCTTGAGCGGCTGGTGGAGCAGGCGCTGGCGCTTGCGAAGTCCGAGGGGGCGACCGCGGCCGAGGCCGGGGCGAGTGTGGCCGACGGGTTGTCCGTCAGTGTGCGCGGTGGCGAGGTCGAGACGGTCGAGTATCAGCGCGATCGCAGTCTCGCCATTACCGTGTTCATCGGCCAGCGCACCGGCTCGGCGGCGACCAGCGACTTCCGTGATGAGGCCGTCCGCGACGCCGTCGCCGCCGCCTGCCGGATCGCGCGTTTCACGGCTGAGGATCCGTACGCCGGGCTCGCCGATGCCGACCGTATGGCCCGCGAGATCCCCGACCTCGATCTGCACCACCCCTGGGGCCTTGATGCCGAGGCGGCGATCGAGCGCGCGCTCGCCTGCGAGCACGCGGCGCGCGCCGATGAGCGCATCACCAATTCCGAGGGCGCGGGTGTCAACGCCCACGCCGGCGTCTCCACCTACGGCAACACGCATGGTTTCCTGCAGACGACGCGCGGCACCCGCCACAGCATCGACTGCGCCGTGATCGCCGGGCATGGCGATCATATGCAGCGCGACTTCTGGTACACGGTCGGGCGTGCCCCGGAGGATCTCGAATCGCCCGAGGCCGTGGGCCGGCGCGCCGCCGAGCGCACCATCGCGCGGATCGGCGCCGAGCAGATCGCCACGACCGAGTGCCCGGTGCTGTTCGTGCCGGAGATGGCGCGTTCGCTCGTCGGTCACCTGGTCGGCGCCGTGCGCGGCAGCGCGCTCTATCGGGAGGCGACATTCCTCGCGGGGCGGCGCGGCGAGCAGTTGTTCCCTGAATTCGTACGGATCCATGAACAGCCGCATCTGCCGCGCGCGATGGGCTCCTGCGCCTTTGACCGCGAGGGCGTAGCCACCACGTCACGCGAGCTGGTCAGCGATGGCGTGTTGCGCGACTACGTGCTCGACAGTTACAGCGCGCGGCGGCTCGGCATGGAGACGACCGGTAATGCGGGCGGTGTGCACAACCTGACGCTCGAGCCGGGCTCCGAGGATTTCGCTCAGCTGCTCGAACGGATGGGGACCGGCCTCGTCGTCACCGAGATGATGGGCATGGGCGTGAACATGGTGACCGGTGATTACTCGCGCGGCGCCGCCGGGTACTGGGTGGAGAACGGCCGCCTGGCCCAACCCGTCCAGGAGGTCACCGTCGCCGGCACGCTGGAGCGGATGTTCGCCGGCATCGTCGCTGTAGGCAGCGATCTGGACACGCGCGCCAATATCCGTACGCCGTCCGTCCTGATCGACCGCCTGACCGTCGCCGGCTCCTGACCCCGCCTCAGTCCGCGCGGGGGGCCTCGCCTTTGAGGTTCGTGAGTTCGAGGCGTCCCGTGAGGTCGCCGTCCTTGCGCTGCTCGATACGCACCGCGACCCAATCGAGTTCCGGCGCCAGCCAGGTGATGGTCTCGCGTTTCTTGCCCTTGCGCACCCGGTCGACGCGCACGGTGTCAAAGGTGCCGAACGGCGCGCTGATCGATTCGCGGCCCGCCTGCCGGAATACCAGGGTCTCGTGCTCGCCATCGTCGTCGATCGTGGCGATCCGGATATCTCCCTCGCCGCGCGCGACGGCCTGGATCATGGCCAGCGTGGCCGAGAAGCCGTCGAGCGTTTCCGCTTCGAGGTCCAGCGTGCGCGTGCCGTCGGCGTCCCGGGCCGTCGCCGTGCGCGCGCCCCAGTCGAATTCGACGCGGACGTTGTCCTCTTCGTCGGGGTCGGTGTGGTCGTAGACCGTCGGGCGCAGTCGGCCGTCATGCGGCTCCAGCCGGGTGGATTCGATGGCCTGGCCGGACACGAACAGGCTCGCCAGCCCCGTGGCCTCGGTCACGCTGCGATAATGCCAGCCGCCGTTGTCTGGCTGCAGGCTGATGGCCGTGGTGCCGAGCCGGATGGACCCGTTGGTCACCCGGTACTCCGCGCGGAAGGTCGACAGCGGGTCGGGCAGTGCGTTGCCGCCGGCCAGCGCCGCCAGCGAGGTCAGCCAGAGGCCTGTGAAAAGCAGGAACGGATTGAGCACACGGTTGTGCATTTCAGTCGGCACGATGGTTGGATTCCTCCGGCAGCGGTTCGTCCTCGATGTCACCGGGATCGATAACCGGGGCCGTAAGCGCCGCATCGTCGAGGTGGGCGGTGCCGCCATCGAACGTGAGCCGGCCCTGCGCAAACCAGCGCACGGCCAGCGGGAAAATGCGGTGCTCACGCTCGAGCACGCGCGCGGCGAGCGTTTCTTCGGTATCTCCCGCATGGACCGGGACGGTCGCCTGCAGGACCGCCGGGCCGCCATCGAGCTCGGGGGTGACGAAATGCACGGTCGCACCATGGCGCTCGACACCGGCCTCCAGGGCCCGGCGGTGGGTGTGCAGGCCGCGCAAGTCGGGCAGCAGCGACGGGTGGATGTTGAGCATGCGGTCGCGGTAGCGCTCGATGAAAGCGTCGGTGAGGATACGCATGAAGCCCGCCAGCACGATCAGGGCCGGGGCGTGGCGATCGATGGCCTCGGCCAGCGCGGCGTCGAAGGCCGCCCGGTCCCCGTAGGCCTTGTGATCGATGACTTCGGCGGTCACGCCGTGCGCGGCCGCGCGGTCGAGCGCAGCGACGCCGGGCCGGTTGCTGATCACGGCACGAAATTCGACCGGGAGGTCGCCGCGCGCATGCGCCGCGAGCAGTGCCTCGAGATTGGTCCCGCGCCCGGAAACCAGCACGACGATCGGCAGACCGCGCTTCAAGAAACGGCTCCGGTGACCACCTCGGGCTCGGAGCCGTCCGCGTCCTCGATGCGGCCGATGCGCCAGACCGTCTCACCCGCCTCGGTGAGCGCTGCCTGTGCCGCGTCCAGCCCCGCCTCCGGCACGACCACGCACATGCCGATGCCGCAGTTGAACGTGCGCAGCATCTCGCGTGCCTCGATATCGCCGGCGTCCTGCAGCCAGTCGAACACCGGCGGGCGCTTCCAGCTGTGCGGGTCGATACGGGCCCGAGTCCCGGCGGGGAGTGCCCGTGGCAGGTTCTCGATCAGCCCGCCCCCGGTAATGTGCGCCAGCGCGTGGACATCGTGTTTGCCGAGCAGGGACAGCAGCGAGCGGACATAGATCCGTGTCGGCGCCATCAGCGCGGCCCCGAGCGTGGTATCGCCGCAGGACGTCGCCGGATCGGCGCCGCTGCGCTCGAGTACCCGCCGGATCAGCGAATAGCCGTTCGAGTGGGGCCCCGAGGCGGCGAGTCCGAGGATGCAGTCGCCCGGCGCGACCCGCGCCGGGTCGAGGATCCGGTCACGCTCGACCGCGCCGACGCAGAAACCGGCGAGGTCGTAGTCGCCGGCGGCGTACATGCCCGGCATCTCGGCCGTCTCGCCACCGATCAGCGCGCAGCCGGCCTCGCTGCAGCCGGCCGCGATGCCGCGGATCACGGTCGCCGCGACGTCTTCGTCGAGCTTGCCGGTGGCGTAGTAATCGAGGAAGAACTGCGGCTCTGCCCCGGTGACGATCACGTCGTTGACGCACATCGCGACCAGATCGATTCCGATCGAGTCATGGCGACCGAGGTCGCGCGCCAGACGCAGTTTGGTGCCGACCCCATCGGTGCCGGCGACCAGCACCGGCTCGCGGAAGCGGCTCGTGTCGAGGGCGAACAGGCCGCCGAACCCGCCGAGGCCGCCGAGCACCTCGGGCCGCCGGGTCGCAGCGACGTCGGCGCCGATGCGGTCGACCAGGCGCTCGCCGGCGTCGATGTCGACACCGGCGTCGCGGTAGGTGAGGGGGGCTCGGGCTGATTCGGAATCGGTCATGGGCGCTGGCAACGTCTGCAGTGGCGGGCAAAAATGGTATTGTACCTCGCCGTTTCGGTTACCGGATATGCGCCCCGTCGCCATGCGCCCGTTTCTCTCGCTGTTACTGCTGTCCATCGGCCTGCTGCTGCCCTTCGCGGGTGCGCAGGCCGTCACTATCGACGATCTCCACACGGCCACGGTCGAGGTCGCCGACAAGAGCGAAAAGGAGCGCACGAAGGCCTTCCGCACGGGGCTGGAGCGTGTGCTCGTGAAAATGGCCGGCAGCGCGGCCGTCCTCGATCGCGGCGGCATCGACGGCCTGCTCGAAAAGCCGGACGGATTCGTCCAGCGCTACAGCTACGAGCCGATCGAGGACGGCGATGGCGACGACGGTGCGGACCAAGCCGATGCCGATGGGGATGACGAAGACGGCCCGCGGTTCCGCCTGGTCGTCGGTTACACGGGATCGCGGATCAAGCAGCGCCTCGAAGATCTCGAGGTCGTGGTCTGGGGTGAGGAGCGTCCCGAAGTGCTGGTCTGGCTCGCGATCGACGATGGACGCGAGCGCCGCATACTCGGAGCGGATGATGATTCAGGGGCCTACGAGGCCCTGATGGAAGCCGCCGACCGGCGCGCATTGCCGGTGCTGCTGCCGCTGATGGATACGCGCGATCGCGAGAAGGTCGATTACGTGGATATCAGCGGCGGCTTCCTGGACACGCTGGAGTCGGCATCGGAACGCTACCGCGGCGATATCCTGCTGGTGGGGCATCTGCGGCGCGGCGGCGGCGAATGGCGCGCCGACTGGACCCTCATCGGTGCGGGCGAGCGTCGCGCGTGGGGCGATACCGGCGACGGGGCCGGTGCGGCCGTGGCCACCGGGGTCAATGGCGCGACCGATCGGCTCGCCGCGATGCTCGCGGGCGAGAGCGGTGAACGGACCCGGCTGAGCATCCGTATTGAAGATGTTTCTTCGCTGGACGATTACGCCCGGGTGAAGGAGTACATCGAGGGTCTCGTGCGCATCCGTTCGTCCGCGCTGCGCGAGATCCTGCCGGAGGCACTGGTGTTCGATCTGGAGGTCCGCGGTGATGTCGGCGAGTTTGAGCGCGCCGTCGCACTGGGCGTTGTGTTGGAGAAGATGGAGCGACGAAAACCCGGGGATCGCAACGATGGCGGTGCGGAGTCGTGGACGACCGGCGAGGACGCTGCGGGCGGTGCCGACGACGCGGGCGACTCGGCCGACGAAAAGGGCGCGGACGGGGAGGATGGGGAAGATGATGCCTCCCGCACGCAGATCGTCTTCCGCCTGACGGACTGAAACGCGTCCATGGTCACCCATGCGGACCCGTTCGGCCCGCAGATGCCACTCGGCATCTCGCTGGCCCCTGGTGCCACCTTCGAGGCGTACTTCGTCGGCCCCAACCGGTTCGCGGTCGAGGTGCTGCGGGCTATGGCGGACGGCAGCGGTGAGCGGCAGGCGTTCCTCGCGTCGGAGACCGGCCTCGGCAAGAGCCATCTGCTGCAGGCGATCTGTCGGCGTGCGGGCACTGCGGGCGCGCGCTGCGCGTGGCTACCGCTGGACGGCGAGGCCGGTGCGGACGCCGGTATCCTGGAGGGCCTCGAGGCGCTGGACCTGATCGCGCTGGACGCAGTCGATGCGGTGGTCGGGGACGCCGCCTGGGAACGTGGCCTGTTCGGCCTGATCAATGCCGCACGCGCGAGCGGTACGCGGCTGCTGTTCGCGGCCCGTACCGTCCCGGCCGAACTGTTACCCGCGCTGCCGGACCTTGCGTCGCGCCTGACCTGGGGACCGGTGCTCCAGCTCACGCCACTCGAAGAAGCGGACAAGCGCGAGGCCCTGATGGCGCGGGCGCGGGAGCTCGGACTGGAACTGCCCGATGCCGTGGCCGAGTACCTGTTGCGTCACTTCCCGCGGGACCTCGCCGGGCAGCTCCAGCGCCTTGATACCCTCGATCGCGCGTCCCTCGCCAGCGGCCGGCGCTTGACGGTGCCCTTCGTGAAGGAGGTGCTCGCGCGAGGGCGTTGAACGTATACCGCGTGTCAACGGCGGCGTCAGGCCGTAGACCGGATGCAGCCGAAGGCGGAATCCGGGAAACAATGCCGGCTCTGCAGCGATACTTACCCGTAATACGGTCGCGCCTCCAACGGGGCACTCCCCTGGCTAGCCGCAGCGCGTATGTCGGCTTGCGACCAAAGGGACCCAGCCGGCGGGACCACGTCAGCCGATGTCGGTGGATCCCGATGCCAACGCCGGCTGTTGCTCTCGGCACAAGCCGGCCTACGAACACTACAGCGATTTCCGGGCGCGGTTATTCTCCCGCCTGCCGCAGTTCGCGCCCGCGGCAGCGGGTATAACCAACCGTCGCGGCGAACAGGACCGTGCTGGTCACGACCACCAGCCAGCCGAGCCAGATCGGCTCGGTCCCGGCCGCGACGGCATCGACGCCGAGGATGAAGTAGGGCAGTGCGAGGAAGCTGGTCCAGGCGTGGGTGTACAGGCGCCCGTGCAGCAGACCCCGCAGCGGGAACAGCAGCGGTACGGTCGTCAGGATCAGGGCCAGGGCGATCGGCGCCCGCTCGGGCGGGGCCAGCCAGGTGAACCAGTTCAGCAGCAGCGCCAGCAGGCCGAAGTAGGCCGCCAGCGTGGCGCCACGGTATGTCAGCGTGAGCGCGCTCAAACCGGTTGGTTCGCGAGACGGGCCGTGACTTCGGCCAGGCGTTGACCGAGCGCACGGCACAGGGTCTTCTCGCTGGCGGCGAACGCGCGCGCGCCGTCGAAGCCTGTAACCCGACTGGCGCCGTAGGGCGTGCCGCCGCCATCGGTCTCCATCAGCGCGCTCTCGGTGTAGGGCAGCCCGAGGACCATCATGCCGTGGTGCATCAGTGGCAGCATCATCGACAGCAGCGTGGTCTCCTGGCCACCGTGTGGGCTGGATGACGCCGTGAATACACAGGCGGGTTTGCCGGCCAGTTCGCCGCTGAACCAGGTGCTCGTCGAGTGATCCCAGAAGTGCTTCAGTGGTGACGCCATGTTGCCGAAGTGCGTCGGCGAGCCGAGCGCCAGGCCGGCGCACTCGAACAGATCCTGCTCGCTCGCATAGGGCGGACCATCGGCGGGGATTTCGTCGGCCACCCGCTCCGTTTCCGGCGATACCGCGGGTACCGTCCGCACGCGGGCCTGCATGCCGTCGACGGACTGAATGCCGCGCGCAACCTGGGCTGCCATATCGGCAACGCCTCCGGTCGCGCTGTAATACAGGACAAGGATTTCGGTCATGGGTGCGGTCCGTGGTCGCGGAATGCAGTGAGTGAGCGGACGCTTGGCCCGGTGTCGGCGTGTGCATCCGGCGTCGCGCCGAGCTGTTCCAGCTTGACGGTCCCCCGGGGTGGTGCTAGCTTCCGGCCACCGTCCGGCAGTACAGCCAGCATGAGCATAATCGATTCCCGACGCACGCGAAAAGACATCATCACCCTGCTCGTGGGCGTTGTGATACTACTGGCTGGCGGCTGCGCCGCCGTGCCCTATCAGCAAATGAGCGATGCCCGCCAGGCCATCGAATCGGCGGAGGCCGTCGTTGCCGAGGGCGATGCCGGCGACGCGCAACTGCGGCGTGCGCGCGAACTGCTGGGCACGGCCGAAGAACGGCTCCACGCGGGCGACTACGGTGGCGCCCGCGACACGGCTGAACGCGCCAAAAGCCTGGCGATCGAGGCACGCGAGCAGTCCGGTACCGACGATTGAGACGGGATGGCCCGGGACCGCGGTGAGAACCGGTTCGCAATCGCGGTGAAAAGCAGTCCACACCACCGCTGCGTCAGCTTGACCGGTCTCACGGGGGGTGATAGCTTCATCGCAACGCCTCGTACAATCAGGGCTCGCCCGTTGACGCCTTGAGAACAATCAACCGAGCAGCGTTCTACAGAACTTTTTCCCTGTGCCTGGAGGCAACCGGATCATGAAGATTTCCGCCTATACCAAGCGCCTGAGCGTAGCCGCTCTCGTGCTCGGCGTCGCGGTCGGCTGCGCGACCTCGCCCGAGCAGGAGGCCGACACCTGTGAAGGCATCAGTCCCGATGTGCAGGCTTCCATCGATGAAGCCAAGTCGGTCAACGCCGATGCCCGCGCGATGGGGGCGGATTGGCGTGGGGCCCGCAAGATCATCAATCAGGCCGAAATGGCCGGTGCCGAATGCGACGACGACAGGGCCATCCGTCTCGCCAACGAGGCGCAGATGATGGCGGACGAGTCGATCGAGGCCTACCGGCGTCAGCAGGAAGAGCAGCAGGCGGCCGAAGAAGAGCAGGACGAGCCGGAGCACCGCAGCTACACCGTCGAGCGCGGCGACACGCTGTGGGGTATCTCGGGCAGTTCGGTGGGTTATGACGATCCCTACCAGTGGCCGCTGATCTACAAGGCGAACGAGGACAAGATCAAGGACGCCGATCTCATCTATCCCGATCAGGAGTTCATGATCAAGGCGGAGCCGAGTTCGTCCGAGGTCGACCGGGCCATCGATCACGCGAGGAACCGCGGCGAGTGGGAACTCGGTGTGACCGAAGGGTCGGACCTGGAGTACCTCAGCGACAACTGATGGTTACGGGCCAGGCGCCTGTTCCATTGGAATCAAAAAGCCCCGCGCATCGCGCGGGGCTTTTTTTTGCGTGCCTGCAGGGCGCTATACTCGATGCCGTCCGGATCGGTCGCGGTATCGGCGGGTCCTGAGGCGCTGATCGGCAATGATCGGTACAGGTGGTTCCGGAGTGACTCATGAAACGCGCGATTCACTGTCTTGTGAGCGGGTACGTCCAGGGGGTTTTCTTCCGGGCGTCGGCAAATGAGCGGGCGCGGGAGCTTGGCGTGACCGGCTGGGCGCGCAACCTGGCGGATGGGCGTGTCGAGGTACTGGCGGCCGGTGAAGGGGACGCCGTCGATGCCTTCCGCGACTGGCTCGACCGTGGGCCAGCCTCCGCCCGCGTCGATCACGTCGAGGGTTCCGAGGCTGATCCCGGTGACGCCCCGGCGAAATTCGAGGTGCGCTGATCACCGTTCGCTCCGAATGTGTATGGCCGGGCCGATCGCGATGCCCGTCTCACGCCGCCATGTATCCTGCGCACTGCGCAACGGATGCACCAGGCGCGATGGCGCCGCCCCCCGGGATCGTGCGGATGGTCTCGGAATGGAGCGTACTGATCCATGGCTGAATCGAGACGAAGGGAGCGTGGTCAGGGCCGCCTGAGCCTGGATCGCGTGATCACCGATCTCGTCGCCGAAGGCCATCTCACCGATGACAATCGTCGTCTGCTGGGCGGTCTGTACAGTGATCGGGACCTCAAGGGACGCCACGCGATCGAGATCGTCGCCGATCGCGACTGGCCCGATGCGGCCCGCCCGGAACGCAGACTGACGCTGGAATGGCTGACGGAGTGGGTCGCCGCGCGCGCGGAACTGCCATTCGTGCGGATCGATCCGCTGCGGGTCGATGTCAGCCGCATCACCGGCGTGATGTCCTACGCCTATGCGAAGCGGTTCAACATCCTGGCGCTGGAAGTCGGCGATGATGAGGTCACCATCGCCACGGCCGAACCGTACGAGCGCGAGTGGGAAAGAGAACTCGAATCGATCCTGAAATGTTCGATCCGCCGCGTGATCGCGAATCCCCGGGACATCGAACGGTATCTGCTCGAGTTCTACACGCTCTCGCGCTCGGTCGTCGGTGCGAGCCGCGAGCAGGGCGATCGCCCGGTCGGGGCATCGGTCCAGAACCTGGAGCAGCTTACCGAACTCGGCCGCAAGGGCCAGCTGGACGCGGACGATCAGCACATCGTCAGCATCGTCGACTGGCTGCTGCAGTACGCCTTCGATCAGCGCGCCAGTGATATCCATATCGAGCCGCGCCGCGAGCAGTGCTCGGTGCGCTTCCGCATCGATGGCGTGCTGCATTACGTCTACGAGATCCCGGCCCCGCTGATGGCTGCGGTGGCCAGCCGCATCAAGATCCTCGGCCGCATGGACGTCGCCGAGAAGCGCCGCCCGCAGGACGGCCGCATCAAGACCCGTACGCCCGAGGGGCGAGAGATCGAACTGCGGTTATCGACGATGCCCACGGCGTTTGGCGAGAAACTGGTGCTGCGGATATTCAATCCGGATGTGCTCGTGCAGGACATGCACGCCCTTGGCCTGTCCCGTCAGGATGGTGCGGTTTGGCAGGAGATGATCCATCAATCGTATGGGATCGTGCTCGTTACCGGCCCGACCGGCTCGGGCAAGACGACCACGCTCTACTCGAGCCTGAAGCAACTGGCGACCGCAGACGTCAACGTGTCCACGATCGAGGACCCGATCGAGCTGGTCGAATCGAGCTTCAACCAGATGCAGGTGCAGCACGGGATCGGTGTCGACTTCGCCAGCGGCGTCCGCACGCTGCTGCGTCAGGACCCCGACATCATCATGGTCGGCGAGATCCGCGACCGGGAAACGGCCGAGATGGCGGCCCAGGCCGCGCTCACCGGTCACCTGGTCCTGTCGACGCTGCATACCAACGACGCACCCTCGGCACTGACGCGTCTGGTCGAACTCGGCACGCCACCTTATCTGATCAGCGGTACGCTGCTCGGCGTGATGGCACAGCGGCTCGTGCGCACGCTCTGCCCCTATTGCCGGGAACCGGCGGAGCCGGACGCCGAGGAATGGAATCGGATGGTGCAGCCGTTTACGTCGAAGGTCCCGGAACGTATCAATCGACCGGTCGGTTGCCTGGAATGCCGGAATACCGGCTTCCTTGGCCGCACGGGGCTCTATGAACTGCTGCGGATGTCGCCGGCCGTGCGCAATCTGATCGGCCCCGAATGCGACACGTCGGAAATCCGGCGTCAGGCCCTGCGCGAGCAGATGCGCCCGCTGCGCCTGGCCGGCGCGCGCAAGGTGGCCGCGGGGGAAACGACTATGGCGGAGGTCATGCGCGTAACACCGTCGCCCGAGGGCCACTGAGCCGCGGTCATGGCACCTTGGGCCGTAGGCCGGTTTTGCGCGCTCCGCGGCGATGGATGCCGGCACGGGCGTGTCAAAGCGCAATGCCGGCATTCCCCGGAGGCCAATGCCGGCGCACACTTGAAATGCGGTTGGCGCCGGGGAAAACCGGCCTACGTGTCGGAACCAGCAGGCTGATGCGGTGCGGCGGATGCGCGCGTTCGCCTGCGGCGTATACTCCTTCGCCCTTCGCTCTTGCCGCAGGCCTGAACGATCCACGATCACTGCCGGGACCGGCGGATCCCGGTCCCGGCGCGTGAATCAGCGCTGGTCCGGCGTCCAGATGCCGGAGGTGCGCTCTTCGCCCCCCGCCTGGGGCTGGGCGCCCCCGCCGGGCTGTGCGGACTGCATCTCCTGCTGCGATTCGACATCGTCGACCACGCCGGCGGCGAATTCCTGCAGTTGCTGCAGGAATTCCTTTTTCTTGTCCGTATCCGCGTTCAGCTGACCAAGCATGAAACCGGTTACGGCTGCCAGGTACTGCGCGCAGACACCGCTGTCGGAAGCGCGCGGGTCATCCTGCTGTATCCGCTCCTGGATATCGCGGACCATCTCGACCGACAACTGGAGTTCCTGTTCGCTTTCGCTCATCTTCGGGCTCTGTATGGGAATGTGTCGCCCGATTGTAGCATCCGGTCACCGCACGACCCGACAGTCCCGCTCGCCGTGCTCGGGGATGGACCGTATCAGCGGCTCCGTGATTCCGTCCGTGGCGGGGCGCTGTCGGGTGGTGGCTCCGGGAGCTCCGCCGCAGGCTGCGCGCCGACCGGCGTTTTGCGTCCACTGCCGGCCGTCGAACGGTTCACGACCCAGGTCGCGAGGATCACGATCGCGCCACCGACCAGCGTGCGGGCCGTCGGCTCCTCGGCGAACAGCAGCAGCGTAAAGGCGATGCCGAACACCGGCATCAGCACGTAGTACGGGATGACGTGCGCGACGGGGTAATGCCGGTACAGGGAAAACATGCCCACATGCGCGAGCAGCGATACCGCGAGGGCGGAGTGCAGTACGACGCCCCAGGCGACCGGACCGGCGTTGTGGATCGCGTGCCACTGATCGCTCTCCAGGGCGAGCGACAGCAGTGCCAGCGGAAGGACCGCGCTCGCGGCCATCCAGCCATTCATTACGAATGGCGATACGTCGCGCAGTGAACGCGCGAACAGCGTGGCGACTGCATAGCAGAAGGCGCTCGCCGCGATTACCCCGAGCGCCGGCAGATCCTGCGCGAGCGCCGGTTCGAGGGCGATGACGAGGACGCCGGCGAACGCGGCCACGATGGCCCCCCAGGTCAGCGGCCGCACCCGTTCTCCCAGGAAAAGCCGTCCGAGCAGGACCGCGAACGGGATGCTGAGCTGCGTGCCGATGACGATGGGGGAGACCGTATCGGCCATCCCCAGTGCCGTGTACATGGTGGCGTAGACCCCAACGCCCATGGAGGCACAGAAGCCGGCCAGCGCCCAGCCCTGGCCCGGCGGCGGGAAGGCAAAGCGCCACAACGGCAACAGCGCCAGCGTGAGCACGGCGCTGCGCAGGGCGGCGAATTCGAAAGGCGGGAAATGGCCGACCCCGAGCTTGCCGATGGGATAGGCACTGCCGAACAGGGCCATGATGAACAGGATCGCGACGAGATGCCTGGCCTGCATGCGGGATCGCTCCCCGAGCGGTGGTGTCCACGGGCGGGCCATGCGTCATGGGGCGGTCTCGCGCGGCCGGCGCGGCGACGGTATCACGATCGCGCGCTTACCGCGGGTCCATAACCACTGTTGCGGTCAGGCCGCCGGTGCGCCGAGCGCGGTCGCGGTCACGACCACCACGAGGAATACGGCCAGCTGGGGCAGCAGATCCGTGAGGAGCTGCAGGCGCAGCCGGCGACAGGCGGGCCCCCCGCCGGCCAGTTGCCAGGGATCGACCGCGAGCTGGATGACCGTTCGCGGCAGGTCGATCAGTGTCGCCGCACCGAGCAGGAACATGCCCGGCAGAAACGTGGCACCGTCGATGTCCGGCGTCCGGGCAGCGAGGGCGACCAGCAGGCACGCGGCGGCGATCGCG
The DNA here is from genome assembly GCA_913055615.1 of uncultured Ectothiorhodospiraceae bacterium. Lineage (GTDB taxonomy): Bacteria > Pseudomonadota > Gammaproteobacteria > XJ16 > Halofilaceae > Halofilum. The sequence goes on along the minus strand of CAJXKK010000042.1, from coordinate 8,171 downwards.
ATCTCGCGTCCGCGTACGCCGCGCCGGTTGCGGACCTCGTGGCTGAACGCCGCGCGCGAGTCGTCGTCGAGCCCGCGTGCACCACGCCCGCGGTCCAGTGCCACCGCCGCCTCCGCCTTGCGTAGCGCTCGGCCCTGCGCGAGTACGTCCTGGACGTACTCGCGTACGTCGGGATCGCGGACGTCGGCGAACAGGGTCTCCAGTCGTTGCGTCTCCAGCGGCTCAACATCGATCCGCTGCGCCAGTGTCCGGTGCTCCAGCGCGGCCCGCGCATGCTGGAACGCGAGATGGGCGAGTGCGACCAGCAGCAGGCCGCTGAACGCCAGGACCAGCACCTCGGAGGCGGTGGTGATGCGCGGTACCGACCCGGCCGTGATGGACAGCGCCTGGGCGATACCCGCCGCCAGTGCCAGCGCGGCACCGAAGCGCGCGAGGCTCAGCGCCTCGTGCGCACGCCGATAGCGGATCAGGCGGCCGTCGATCTCCGGCTGGGTCGGTGCGGGGTGGTCGAGGCGCAGGGCGAAGAACTGCCGCCAGGCGCCCCAGGCCAGCTCGAAGCGCTCGTCATCCGGGGCCTTGTCGTTCATGCGCGCAGTGGCCGAACCGCCTGGCGCGGATCAGGCCGTACCCGCGATGAAGGCCTGGATCTGATCATGCAGTGATCGGGGTACCGTGACCCCCTCGGCCGCCGCCCGAGCGCGCGCCTCGAAACGACGCTGGCCGGGCAGGCGGGTACCGTCCTGTTCGAGGATGCGGCGGAAGAGGCGCTCCGCGTGTTCGATCTGGGCTTCACGGTTGCCGTCCGCGACGCAGCGCGCGGGATCGATCGCGAGCAGGAATTCGCCGCCGCGCGGGGCGCCCACGCCGGCGCGGTCGTGCTCGCCCGCCTCGTAACTGAACAGATCGCCGATCAGCGCCCCGGCAAGCAGTTCGACCATCAGTGCGATGGAAGCGCCCTTGTGGCCACCGAACGGCAATTGCGCGCCGGCGAGGGCGGTTTCCGGGTCGGTGGTCGGCTGACCGTCCGGGCCCACGGCCCAGCCCTCGGGGATCGGTTTGCCCTCGCGCAGATGGACCTGGATCTCCCCGCGCGCGCTCGCGGCCGAGGCCTGGTCGAACACGATCGGTGGCTGGTCGTTGCGCGGCCATGCGAACGCCATCGGATTGGTGCCGTAGAGCGGCTTGTCGCCACCCGCGGGGGCCACGTAATCGATCGCACCGGTGAACGCGAACCCCACCAGGCCCGCATCCGCCAGCCGCTCGACTTCCGGCCAGAGCGCGGAGATATGGAACACGTTGTTCAGGCACAGGGCGGCGATGCCCTGTTCCCGGGCCCGCTCGATCAAGGCGTTGCAGCCCGTCTCCAGCGCCAGCGGCGCGAACCCCAGACCGCCGTCGACGCGCAGGATGGCGGGGGCCAGTTCCTCCAGGCGGGGTTCCGCCCGCGGGGCAACGCCGCTCTCGCGCATCGCGCGGACGAAGAAGGGGACGCGGAACAGGCCATGCGAATGGCATTGATCCCGTTCGGCCGCGGTGATCGTGTCCGCGATCGCGCGCGCCTGTTCACCCGAGCAGCCGTTGGCCTCGCAGGCACTGCGGGCGAGTTCGTGGACCTCCTCGAGGCGCAGTTGCAGGGTTCCGCTCATGCGGCGGTCTCCGTCGGGTTCCGCTGATACCCCCGCCATGCTACGGCAAACGCATCCCGTGTCCCAGGGGATCAGGGGGTGTGAACGCGGCCTGATGGGGGATGGCCGTCACGGGCTCGTCGATGAGTTCGTTGGCGAGTACATGATGGTATTCGCGGATCCGCTGGACGTAGCGGACCGGTTCGTGACCGCGGGCGTATCCGTACTTCAGTGTCCGGTAGTACTTCGGCTCGGCAAGCACGGGCAGCATCTGCTTGATATCCCGCCAGCGCCACGGGCTGAGCCCGTGGCGGCGCGCGAGGACCTGCGCATCGTGCAGATGCGCCCGGCCCACGTTGTATGCCGCGAGCGCCAGCACGACGGCTCCGATACCGACGGCAATAACGCGCCTGGTCTCGTGCATGTCGCGACCCCCCCCTGATCCCGGGTGCCCGGCCTGAAGGGTAGCAACGATCCTACGGTCCGGCTCGGTCACTTCGGCCAGGTGTCGGTTGACACTGCATTTCGTAATACGAATAATTCGTATCGCGATTAAAGATGGTTAACCAGCTGTGGTCGGCTGGCGACAGTCCGCGAAGAATCGAATTGGGGGAGAACAACATGCGATTCCGTCGATCCGCTCAGGCCACCGCCGTCCGCCGGGTGCTTGGTCTGATGGGCGTCACCCTGCTTACAACCGGGCCGCTGCAGGCCGACAACGGCGACGAAGGGGCCGACGATCTCGAGCCCGTTGTCGTGTCCGCCACCCGCACGGAGAAACCGGTGGCGGAACTCTCTCGCTCCGTGACCGTAGTGGACGAGCAGGAGATCGAGGAGCAGGCAAGCCTCGATCGCAACCTCAGTACGATTCTGTCGAAAACGGTACCAGGCATGGGACCGAGTACCGAGGCGGCCAGCAACTTCGGTCAAACGATGCGTGGACGCAAGTTCCTGGTCCTGATCGACGGCATACCGCAGTCAACACCGCTGCGAGACGCATCGCGCGACCTGAACACGATTGCGCCATCATCCATAGAGCGCATCGAGGTCGTTCGCGGCGGTACCGCGGTGTATGGCTTCGGCGCTGCCGGCGGGCTCGTGAATATCATCACGAAAGAACCCTCGGATCAGCCTGTTGCCGGTTATTCCCAGGCCGGGGCCAGTGTTTCAACGGAGGAAACGGATGATTCCGGGGTCTACGAAACGGAACACCGGGTATCCGGGACCCGGGGCGACTGGGATTATCTCCTGTCGGGGTCATACGTAGAGCGCAACGGCCGCTTCGATTCCGAGGGCCGCCGGATACCGCCGAATCCGCTCGGTTCGCAGGGAGGACTCTCCGATACGGATGAGTTCAGCCTGCTCGGCAAGACGGGTTACGACTTCGATGGTGGCAACCAGCGGATAGAGGTGATGCTCAATCATCTCGACAATGAGCAGGACAGCGATTATATCTACGGTGCCTTTTTCCCCGACCGCGACAACCCGGATCAGCCTACCGTGGGGTCTACGCTCAGCGAGGACCCCTTACCGAACAGCCGCCGGACACCGGCCATACGGGTCGAAGATGCGCTTCCGGGGAGTACGCCCGTGGTCGACGCCGGAACCGAGAACACGACCGGCAATCTCACCTGGTTGCACCGTGATCTCGGTGGCAGCCAGGTTCGGTGGAATACGTACTTTGGCGATCAGTCGGTTGTCTTTCCCCGTTTCTCGGGTTTCCTTCAGGGCGAGATCGAATCGGAGAAATTCGGATCGCGCGTAACCGTGAACACGCCGATAACGCTGCGGGAACAGGGTGCCACCCTGATCTGGGGCGCGGATTATCTCGGGGATGAGACCGAGGCCAACCGCTTCGGACCCAACGCGACCTCCGGTGTGCCCGACATGGACCAGGATGCGTTCGCGGCCTTTGCCGACCTCGAGGTGCCGGTCGGGGATGTCGGTCTCGTGCGCGGCGGGCTGCGGTACGAGGATATCTCGGTCGATACCGATACGGTCGAATCGAACAATCGAGGCAATACCGTCACTGGCGATACGCTCGATTTCAGCGAGACACTGTTCAATCTCAGCGGTGTGCTCTATCTGACCGATTCGACGGAACTCTTCACCAGCTATTCCGAAGGGTTTTCCATCTCGGATCTCGGTCGTGTGATTCGGGATGCCGGCCCGTTTGCCGGCGGGGAGACCTTCAGTGCCGGTGAATTCGAATCGGACGCCGAAAAAGTCGATAACTACGAACTCGGTGTGCGTTTCTTCCAAGGCGGACTGAGCGGCTCCCTGATCGGCTTTTACAGCGAGTCGGATAACGGTGCGACCTTCAATCAGGATCTGCAGATCCAGAAGTTCAGCGAGGAGGTCTACGGCATCGAGGCGGCACTGGACTACACGTTGACCCGGAGGACGACCATCGGCGGTACACTGACCTACGCGGAGGGCGAGAGCGAGAACGACGCAGGGGTCACCCAGGATTTGCCCAACACGCGGATTTCACCGGAGAAGTTCACGGGGTATGTCGAGTACAGCCCGCTCGCAGGCTGGCAGAATCGCCTACAGGTACTGGCCGTCGGCCACCGTGATCCCGATACCGACCAGTTCGGTGGCGGCGAAGTCGACAGCTACGAGCTGGTCGACTTCACGAGCAGCTACGAGCTGGGTCCGGGTACCGCGCGGATATCCATCAGTAACCTGTTCAATGAGGATTACTTCCCCGCCGTCAATCAGGCGTTCAACACCGCGTCTGCCTACGCCAAGGGGCCGGGCCGCCGGGTCGGGGTCAGTTACACGCTCGATTGGTAAAGGTGCTGGCCGATGTTTGCCGAACCGTATTTCACCCGGAAACCGGGTGAAACACGGTTCCAGCGTCGGTTTTTACCGCCAGGATCGTTTTGGCAACAATCGCGGCCTCGATAGGCCGGGGAATATCGGCATGCAGAACGGTGGTGACGAGGCGGGCTTCGAGGTGTCGGGGGTGGGGTTCCGCGTCCTGGAACAGACCCTGCTGGAGCAGATCGATCTCCGGTTACGGCCAAGTCGGCTCTATGGCCTGATCGGCCACAACGGCTCCGGCAAGACCACGCTGCTGAAACTGCTGGCACGCCAGCAGACGCCCACGACCGGTCGCATCACCTTCGACGATGTAGCGCTCGCGGACTGGTCGCAGCGCGAGTTGGCGCGGCGGATCGGCTACATGGCTCAGCAGCCGCCGGAAGCGACCGGGCTGACGGTCCGGGAACTGGCGGCGCTCGGGCGTTATCCGTGGCACGGTGCCATCGGCCGTTTCACGCCCGGGGATCGCGCCAGCGTCGAGGAGGCGTTGCGGCTGACGGAGATGGAAGACCTCGCGGACCGGCTGGTGGATACGCTTTCAGGCGGCGAGCGCCAACGCGCCTGGCTGGCCATGCTGGTCGCCCAGGACAGCCGCTGCATGCTGCTCGACGAGCCGATCTCGGCACTGGACGTGGCCCACCAGATGGATGTCATGGAGCGGATCCGGCACCTGTGCCACGAACGCGGGCTAACGGTCGTCGCGGTCCTCCATGACGTCAACATCGCCGCCCGTTTCTGCGATGAACTCGTGGCCCTGCATAGCGGTCGGCGGGTCGTGACCGGCACGCCGGGGGAGGTCGTCCAGCCGGCGATGCTCGAGCGCATCTACGGGGTGCCGATGGGCGTCGTGCACACACCTGAGCACGCCATGCCCATCAGCTACGTCGCCTGAACGACGATGCCGCACGAGGTGCAGAAGGGGCCGCCGTTCGATCGAACCCCGAGCGCCGCTCTGCCCGACGAACTGAACGCGTTACTGCGGGAACGCTGGCCCTTCTGTACCGACCGCATCGTCCACCGGGCGGGCGCCGCTGATGCCGTTCCCCTGATCGGCCCCGACGCCGGTCAGGCACTCGTCTCCAGGTTTGAACGATACTGCCGCAGCATGCCGGGCGAGGATCGCCGCGGACTCGGGTCGCTCTGGGCACAGTGGTATGCCGTGACGGTCTGGCCGCCGCTGGTGACCGGTATTCTCCTGCGGGGTGTCGCGCCGCGTCTCGACGCGCCGGAGACGGCGCTGCTGGTGGACGACGACGGCTGTCCGATCGGCCTGCGCGTCGCGCCGGGTAACCGCTCAGGCGATCCCGCCGCACTGCTCGATACGCTCGCGGACGGACATGCGCGCCCGCTTTTGGCCACGATTGCCGAAGTCACCGCGACCGCGCCGCGGGTACCCTGGAGCAACGTGGCCAATGTGCTCGGCTGGATGCTCGGTGAGCTCGGGGCCATTGCCGATGCCCGAACACTGGCGCCGGGCTATGCGCTGCTGGGGCGGCAACGCCTGGCGGATGGCCGTACCAATCCGCTCTATACGGGTGCCGACTGCGTCCCCGCTACCGGAAGACCGCCGCGGCGTGTGTGCTGCCTGCGCTATCGCCTGGGCGGATTCGGTTATTGCGGCGATTGCCCGATCCCGGAGTGTGGGCGGGCGTCCAACGACGTTTCATGAGCGCCGCAGCAGCCACATGAAGTAGAGGCCGCCGATAAAAGCCGCCGCGAGTCCGGCCGGCCATTCGTGCGGGACCAGCAGCGTGCGGCCGACCCAGTCCGCCAGGACCATCACGAGTACGCCGATACCGGCCGCGCCGACGAGCTGCGTGCGCGCCCGCCGCAGTCCCAGCATGCGGGCCATGTGTGGCGCCATCAGGCCGACGAAGCTGAGCGGACCGACCAGCAGTGTGGCGACCGCCGTTGCCAGCGCCGCCAGCGTCAGCAGGACAAGATGCGCCATGTTCACCCGCACGCCGCGCGCAGCGGCCGCTTCCGCGCCCAGCCCGAGCAGTTCGAGCCAGCGGTGGAGCGCCAGCACGGTCGGCGCGAGCAGCACGACAACTACGCCCGCGCCGATCACCAGCGGCCAGTCCACGCCGTAGGTGGAACCGGATACCCAGCTCAGCAGTCGCAGCCAGAGGGGACTGCCGCTCGCCGCGACGAGCCCGATCAGGCCGTCGTAGAGCGCCTTGATCGCGATGCCGGCGAGCAGTATCCGTTCCGGGGCGCCGCCGCCATGGCGGGCGAACCAGAGCAGGCCGCCCGTGGTGATGAAGGCGCCCGCTGTGCCCGCCGCGACCAGCGCGGGTTCGCCGGCCGTCGGCTGCGCCAATACAAGTGCGGTCACGCCGGCGAGCGCGCCGCCGCTGATGCCGAGCACTTCGGGACTGGCCATGGGATTGCGCAGCAGCCGTTGCAGGATCGTACCGGCGAGCGCCAGCAGCAGGCCCGCACAGGCGGCCGCGACCACCCGCGGGGCCCGCCAGGGACTGGCCTCGAGCACGGTTGCGATGTCGCGCAGATGCCAGCCACTCGCGTCGCGCCCGAGCAGGAGCGCGATCACGGCGACCGCGAGCGCCGCCAGCCAGACCGCGGTGACCCTTCCGGTCGCATGGGTGCCCGGGTGCGGCACGGTAGCGGTCTGCATCGGGGCCGCGCGTGGGCGCACCTGGCGGAGCAGCCACAGCAGCAGCGGTGCGCCGATGAGCGCCGTGACCGCCCCGGTCGGGAGCAAGCCCGACGTCCAGCTATCGAAGCGCTGCACGCACTGGTCGGTGACGAACAGCAGCAATGCCCCGATCGCGGGCGCGGCGAGCAGGCGCTGGCCGATCGTGCGGGCGCCCAGTTGGCGCGCGAGTGCGGGGGCGGCGAGACCGACGAAGGCAATGATGCCGACGGCGCTCACGATCGCCGCCGCGAGGTAGACCGCCAGCGCCAGCGCCAGCAGCCGCGCCCGCTGCAGGGAAAGCCCCAGCCCGCGGGCACTGTGGTCATCCAGTGTCAGGATCGCGAGCGGTCGCGCGAGCAGCGCGAGCAGGCCCAGTACCACCAGCACGCGCGGGGCGAGAAAGCTGACGCCGCTCCAGTCGTATTGGGTGAGCGCGCCGCTGCCCCAGATCAGCAGCGCCTTGAGGTCGAATTCGAAGAACAGGAGCAGTCCGGCGTTGAGGGCGCCGAAGTACAGGCTGACGACCAGCCCGGCGAGTACCACACTCACCGGTTCGAGTCCCCGTCGCCATGTCAGGGCCAGCACGATCGCCAGTGCGAATGCGCCGCCGGCCACCGCGACCGCCTCCCCGAATGGCGCGAGCAGGGCGGGTGCGGTCAGGGTCAGGATCGACAGACCGAGCTGCGATCCGGCCGCCACCCCGAGGGTCAGCGGCGAGGCGATGGGATTGCGCAGCACCTGCTGCATGACCGTCCCCGCCAGCGCGAGACCGGCCCCCGTGAGCAGGGACATCACCAGCCGCGGCAGCCAGGCATAGAGGACCTGCACCGCGCCGATCGGAGCGGACGCGGGATCGCGCCAGGCCTGGAGCAGGGCGCCGGGGTCGCCCATACCGGTGAGGTTGAAACCCGCGAGGACGACGGCACCGGCCAGCAGCACGCCGCCCACCGGCAGGGCGCGCGGCCGGATGGCCTCAGTCGTCGCCATGGATCGCCGCCCCCAGTTGTTCGGCGAACTGGATCGCGGCCGGCACGCCGCCGTAGCTCCAGATCGCCTCG
>CAJXKK010000041.1 GCA_913055615.1 uncultured Ectothiorhodospiraceae bacterium | reverse complement strand
GCCAGCCGCACGGCATCCGCCAGTGCCACGCCCGCGGCGCTGGCCGCGGCGATGACGCCGATCACGGTGTCGCCCGCGCCAGTAACATCGAAGACCTCGAGCCGATGCGCCGGTATATGCAGTCCGCGTTCTTCACGCGCGACCAGGCTCAGCCCTTCCTCACTGCGCGTCACGAGCAGGGCTTCGAGTCCCACGCGCTCCACCAGCGCCCGCGCGCGCGATTCCAGCGTCTCCACATCGGCGCAGGGACCGGCGACACGCTCGAACTCGCCACGATTCGGGGTGATCAGGTGCGCACCGCGATACTGCTCGAAATCATCGCCCTTGGGGTCGACCAGTACACGACAGCCCGCGTCCCGTGCGATGGCAATGACCTCACCGACGGCGGGGCCCAGCGTGCCTTTCGCATAATCGGATATCACCACGACATCGGCTTCGGTCACGCGCGCACGCACGCGTCCAAGCAGCGGCGCGTGATCGGCCGCGGTGAAACCATCCTCGATATCGAGCCGCATCAGATGCTGGTTGCGGCTGAGCACCCGCATTTTCGTGATCGTCGGCGAGCCGGACACGGTGACCAGATCGTGCGCGACCCCCGCGGACTCCAGCCCCGCACGCAACGCACTCGCCGCCTCGTCGGCGCCAACCATACCGATCAGCGTCGCCCGCGCGCCCAGCGTGGCGACATTCAGCGCCACGTTCGCCGCACCGCCCGGCAACGCCCGGAAGTCATTGACGTCCACCACCGGTACCGGCGCCTCTGGCGAAATCCGCTTCGTCCCGCCGGCCCAGTATCGGTCCAGCATTACATCACCGACGAGCAGGACGCGCGCAGCGGCCAGGGATTGTTGCTCGGGAATCATTGGAGGCGGTTCACTCGCATGGATAGCGGTTTGTCGAATCGGTGGACGGGGTCATGAACCACAGATGGACACAGATGAACACAGATGATTCTCTGTGCGGGAAATACGGCAAATCGACAATTCAGATGCTTCGTCCCGATTCAGTGAGTGCTCTCGCGCACCGCACTCGAATCCCTGTTCCTTATCTGTGTTCATCTGTGTCCATCTGTGTCCATCTGTGGTTCAAAAATTTCACCCTCAATCGAACGTATACCCCAATCGCTCGATATCGGGCGCGTAGTGCCGGGCGACCAGTTCGCGGGATTCGTCGTCATAGTATCGGCGGTAGTCGTCGCGGTCGACCGCGCGGCGTTCGTGCGGTAACTGGATGCGCGCGATGCCGATGCGGTCGCAGGCGGTGTCGAAGTCGGTCTGGAGGTTCTCGTAGCGGCCGATGAAATCGACGATGGTATTGCCGTGCAGATCGACGATGTAGTCCGACTGCAGTTCGCGCGAGATGTCGAGCATGTAGTCGTACGGCCGCTCGGGGTCGAACTTGCGCCGGAGGAATTCCGGGAACGTCTTCACGCCCTCCAGCACGTGCGGCTTCTCGCGCCCGATGTGATGCCAGGAACTGACCTGCAGGTCCCAGGGATTGCGCACGAAGACGAACTTGAAGAAGCCCCGGAAGACCTCCTCTGGCAGCATCTCCTTCGCCGCCACCGCCTTGGCATGGCGCGGGAATTTCACCCCGAGGCGATGCCGCGGGCGTGTCATCTGACTCATGAGGCTCGCGAGCAGGATCGCCGGCGCATAGCGCCCGGACCAGCGATACGGCCGCAATGCGGCGCGCACGCTCGTGCCACCGGTCTTGGCGATGTGCACGAACAGGAAACCGCGGGTGTGTGAAATCAGCATGATTCGTCCCGGCCGGTGGCGGTCAGCAGTTCCAGATAGCGGGCGGCGCTGCGTTCCAGTGTGTATTCGGCCGCTGCCGCACGCAGTGTGCCCGCATCCGGTGGTGTATGCAGTGTGGCCAGTATCGCCCGCGCGAGCGCGGCGTCGTCACCTACCGGCACCAGCGGTGCGACGCGTCCACCGTCAAGAATCTCGCGCGGGCCGCTGCGGCAATCCGTCGACACGACCGATGCCCCCAGATGCAGCGCCTCGGTCAGCGCGTTCGGCGAACCCTCCCAGGCCGACGACAACACGAACAGATCCGCATGTGCCATCCATGCGTAGACGTTGTCGACAAAGCCTGGCAGATCGATCGCATCCGCGATCCAGAGTTCGGCCGCGAGCCGCAGGAGCGCAGCCCGATCCTCGCCGTCACCGAGTATGACCAGCCGCACGGGCCGCTCGGCCAGCACGCGGGCGAACGCCCGCAGGAGCGTCGGGAAGTCCTTCTGCCGGGTCAGGCGACCAACCGCGAGGATCACCGGGCGATCCCGATTGCGCAGCCACGGATGATCGGGACAGGTGTCCGCCCCATCCGCGCGGCCAGGCATGATGACCGGATTCGCGATGACATGAACCCGCTTCGGGTCGACGCCCGCGGTGGCGACGACGTCGTCGGCCACGCCACGCGAAACCGCGACGATGGCATCCGCCAGCGGATACAGGCGCCGGATGGGGCGGTACCGCAACCAGCGTCGCAACGCGCTCCGGGCGGCGAGCGACGCGGACAGCGTATTGCCGATACGCAGCACGATGCGCGTCGACACACCGGCGCGACGGCGCGCGCGCAACGCGGCCCGCCCGGCCCGGTCCTTCGCGGCCAGCAGCGCCGCGGGCCGCACACGCCGCAGGTAGTCCGCCAACGCCGGTACGGCGAGCCATGCGTGTTTCGTACCCAGCTTAACGACATTCGCCCCGGCTGGTAGCGCCTGGTAGTGGCCGCCTTGCGTTTTCAGGACCACGACGTCCACCTCATACCCGGCATCGAGAAAACCGCGTACGAGATTATTCATCATCCGCTCGACACCGCCATCGCCGGAGTACGACAGGAACACGGCCAGGCGACTGCCTTGTGCGGGCTGGCTCATCGTCGAGGGAAGCTCCTGATCAGGGAATAGGGCAACGGGATAGCGGCGGCATCATCGCAGTGGCCGAGGCCGTGCAGCGGGTCCCGGTCTGCATGACCCAGGCCACCCCGCGCCCGATGATAATGGATCGGGCCATGAGCGACTATGCCGGCGCGGTTCCCGCCAATGGTAGGATCACGGCGTCGCGTGCCGGGGCACACGTTCCCCATGTACGTCGCAGCAGACCAGGAACCACGGCGGTTGCCGCCCCTTGCTTCGCGCTCACGGAACACCATCCATGCCGAATCGACGCATCGCCCTGATCGCAAGCCGGTTCCGCGACGGCGGCGTCGAGCGCTGGATGACCCGTCTGGCGGACGGTCTCGTGCAGGCAGGGCGGGCATGCGATCTCGTAATCGGTGAAAGTGCATCCGGCGCACGATTACCACCAGGCGCCAGCGTCTGGACTCCCATGGCTGGCGAGTCCGTGCAGCGTTTGCTGCACCGGTATCTCGACACCCAAGGCGGCGCCTCCGTGCTGATGCCATTCCGCACCACGGATTTCTCTGCCGTGATCCGCGTCGCGCGGCGACGGCACGCCCGCCCTGCGGTCTTTCTGGCCACTGGGACCTTCATCCGGGAACGGATCGAGGGACAATCCCGCCTTGCACCGCGGTACTGGAAGGCACGCTGGCGTCTGTACCGCGACTGGCCACGAGCGGATGGTCTGCTGGCGGTATCGCCCGAGGTGGCGGAGGACTGGCGGGCGACCGGCTATTTCCGCGCGGACCAGATTCACGCACCGACGCCGCCCGTGGTTGGTCCGGATCTGGACACAGCGGCGCGGCAACCGCTGGACCACCCGTGGTTCGATGATGCGACGATACCGATCGTACTCGGGGTCGGTCGATTGCACCGGCAGAAGGGATTTGACCGCCTCGTTACGGCAGTGGCACGGCTGCGCGAACGGCGCAACGTGCGTCTTGTCCTGCTCGGCCAGGGCGATGAAGAGGCCCGCCTGCGGGCGCAGGCGGAAGCGCTCGGCATTGCTGACCATGTCGACTTCCCGGGGTTCGTCGATAACCCGTGGAACTGGATGCGTTGGGCCGACGTGCTCGTCGCCCCCTCCCGTACCGAGACGTTCGGCTTCGCGCTGGGCGAGTGTCTCTATGTGGGGACGCCGTTCGTGGCCGATGCCGGCCCGCCGGGCCCCCGCTCGATTCAGCGGGCTACGGGCTGTGGCGTGCTCGTCGACACCAGCGATGCGGACACTCTGGCGAAAGCGATCGAACGCGAACTCGACGAAGCCCCCCCTGCGGAAGTGCTCCACCGATCCGCCCTCGCCTTCGACAGCGAGCGCAGCGCGCGGGAATATCTCGCGATCGTGGACGGGCAGCAGTGAGCGCTCACGCCGCCGCGAACGCCCGGCACCGCCGCATCGCCCTGCTCGGCGAGATCGCCCATCGGGCCAGCGCCAGCTTCGGCGGCACGGGCCTGAACCTGATCCGCCTCGGCAATGCGTTCGCCGAACGCGCCCATGACGTCGATCTGCTGCTGGCCCGGGCGGACCATCTGGATTCGTTCAGCGAGCAACCGGCTCCGCAGGTCGACGTCATCGGCCTCGGTCTCGGGTCACGCGGTCCCCAGTTCCTGCGACTGCTGCGCCACCTCTGGCGCACGCGCAGGGACACACTGATTGTCCAAGATACCCGCGCGATCGATCTCGGCGTGCTGGCGAAACGCGTGCTCCGGCGTCGGCTCAAGCTCGTGTGCACGATGCACGCGGAATCCGTGGTCCGCACCGAGACCGATCCGCGTCGTGAGCGACGCCGACAGCGGCGTTTCCGCCTGATGGCGCGCCATGCCGATCTTGTGGTCGGCGTGTCGCCCGGGATCACCGAACGAGCGGGGCAAAGGGCCCGGTTCGCGCACGGCCAACTGGTGACCATCCCCAATCCCGCGTATCCCGGTGCGGCGGTTGAGCATGCCCGGCAGCATCCCGTGCCACGCCCAGCCGGTGCCCGTGTGCATATTATCTCGGTGGGGCGCCTCTCCCCGGAAAAGGATCAGGCCACCCTCGTGGATGCACTCGCCCGTATGATCCAGCATGTCGATGACGGCATTCACCTCACGATCCTCGGCGACGGCCCGGAACGTGAAGCGCTTGTCAGCCAGGCGTCGGCGCTCGGCGTGGCCGAGCATCTGCACCTGCCGGGATTCGTGCGCCGGCCTCTGGATTACATGGCGGACGCGGATGTATTCGCCCTCTCCTCCGTGCGCGAGGCGTTCGGGTTCGTTCTCGTCGAAGCCCTGGCGCTCGGTCTGCCGGTGGTCAGCACGGACTGCCCTTACGGCCCGCGCTTTATCCTCGACGGAGGCCGATTCGGGCGACTCGTTCCGGTCGGCGATGCCAACGCGCTCGCCGATGCCCTGTCCGCCGCCGCAGCCGAGGAAACCGGAGGTGCGCAACGGATCGCGCACGCCCGGGAATTTACCCCCGAGGCCGCTGCGGATCAGTATCTTGTCCGCCTCGACGCGATGGACGACCCGCCATGAACGCGATAACACGGACGACCCCACACGTCGGCCTCGACGTCATGCTTTTCATCACCCAGTACGGCGCCGGCGGCGTCGAGCGGATGATGGTGCACACCGCGCGTGCGTTCGCGGAGCGCGGACTGCGCGTTGCGCTGGTGCTGGCGAGCCCTGACGGCGCATATCTGGATTCCCTGCCGGACTCGGTCCAACAGATCGTTCTCGATCCGCGCCACCTCGAGAAAGCACTCACGCAACAACTGGTTGAGCATAACCCCGGCGTCGCGATCAGCGCCAAGCTGGGGGATGACCGCACCTTGATCGATGCACGCGACCGGGCGACCGTCGATACGCGCGTTTTCTTCCGGGTCGGCAATCCACTGGGTTACCGACTCCAGGCACGCGCGATCAACCCGCTCGGCCGTTGGCTCAAACTGCGCCAACTGCGTGCCCTGTACCGGCGAGCCGACGGCTTCATCGCCGTCTCGAAGGGCAACCGGGATGATCTGCGCGACCGACTCTCGATCCCCGAGTCACGAATCCATGTCCTGCCCAACCCGGTCATCACGCCCGAGTTGTACCAAAGCGCCGCGGAGGACCCGGGCCACCCTTGGCTCCGTCCGGGCGCGGCACCGGTCGTCCTCGGGGTCGGCGGTCTGCGCCAGCAAAAGGATTTCAGCACGCTGATCAAGGCGTTCGCGGAGGTCCGTAGCAGACGTGAATGCCGACTGATCATCCTCGGCGAGGGACGCCAGCGGGACCGACTGACCCGGCTCGCGGCGCGCCTCGGGATCGTCGATGATGTCGACCTCGCGGGATGGCAGGGTAACTCCCACGCCTATATGGCGCGCGCCGCCGTGTTCGCGCTCTCCTCGCGCTGGGAAGGTCTCGGCAATGTCATGATCGAGTCGGCGGCATTCGGTACGCCGATCGTCGCAACCGACTGCCCGTACGGTCCCCGGGAGATTCTCCAGGATGGCCGTTATGGGGAACTCGTCACCACCGGCGACCCCACGGCGCTCGCGCGGGGGATCGAACGAACGCTGGATCAGCCGCCCGCGAAAGCGCACACACAGGAGGCCGCGGCACCATACCGAATGGAGGAGTCGGCGCGCCGCTATGCCGTCGCGCTCGGACTCGAGGGCGCGGACGGCGCCCGGAAACATTGACGGAACCGTCCCCGCCGGCGCAGCCGGGTTCAGGCACTCACGTGCGTCTGGTCCCTGCGATCATCGAATTCGTAGCCGAACGCCTCGATCTCGCGGCGGCAGACGTGCGCGATCAGTTCCCGGTCCGCATTCGAGAGCACTTCGGAGTAGTGCCGCCGATCCGCGCGATGGCCACCTTTCGCGCGTTTTTCCGGTAGCGCCAGCGCGCCCGCCTCCAGACCCAACTCCCGTTCGAGCGCAGCCAGATCGTCCGTGAGCCGCTCGTAGAACAGCACCCGATCGACGGCGATTTCGTCATCGATGGTGTAATGCCCCCAGTTACTCAACCAATAGGGGCGGTCGCGTGCAATACGGGCAAGGAAGCCGCCAATCGATTCGAATTCGTCGTTATTGTGTCGCTCCACGTGACGGTGACGCTGCCACCAGTATCGGGAGAGGGCCTTGTCCCAGGGGTCACGTTCCAGCGTCACCTTGTAGTAGCTGGACCACACGTCGTCACCGATATGCGCCCGGAGTTGCTCGGCTGTGGCGTGGGTGCCCACCAACAGCGGTTTCTTGCCGTACTTGATCCGATGCCGAAGTTCCTTGCCGAACTTATAGCGCCACCAGGGCTTTTTCCAGTTCACCGGCGGGTGCCCACCGGTCTCCCGTCGAAGCCGCTCGTCCGGCCCGTTCTCATCACCGATGGGCGTAACAAGATCACCGTCGTCGCACAGGCGCGAAAGTGCTATCTCAACGCTGCTTCCGGCTGTCTTGCGGGTCTTGAGGAATATGAGTCGTCTGGAGTGACAAACTATAGCCATAGTGCGTATTCTGCCGCTTGAGTTGGGCAAGGCCAGTTCTACCGTGAGGTCGGTGCTCACGCGGCCGTACGAAAACCCCATCGGTCAAAGCATGGTAGCGCTGGTTTTTTCAACTGGGTAGTGTAACTCGCCGGGAGATTACGATCGACGCGCGCCCTTCGTGGCTCAGTCAAAGCTATTGATCAGCGCCATAACCAACCGACGGATATGATGCCTGCCCCCACAGTTTCCGAACGGCCCCGAACAGACCTCGCGATTTTCGTCGCGACATCGGGCCACAGCGGCGTCGACCGGATCATCGCCAACCTGCTGCCAGAATTCTCTCGTGCTGGCCTTCGGGTCGACCTCCTCCGGGTACGGAACCATGGCCCGTGGATTGAGGAATTGCCGGCAGGCGCTCGTGCGATTGATCTGCAGCGCGACCATGTCACCCAAAGTCTACGTCCCTTGACGCGTTACCTCCGCACGAACCATCCCCGCGTTCTGCTAAGCGACAAGGATCGCGCGAATCGTACTGCCCTGCGCGCCATCCGCCGTGCCGCCATCGACACCCGATGTTTCGTACGGCTTGGAACCACGGTATCGGCGAACCTCGCAAACAAAGGTCCTGTCGACGCATGGCTCGAGCGCCGATCCCTGCGCCGTTATTCGCGAGCCGATGGCATCATAGTTCCATCGACAGGAGCTGCGAACGATCTGGCACGAACGGCGGATCTGCCGCGTGACCGCATCCACGTCCTGCCCAATCCCGTAGTTACACCTGCGATGGAAGAGCAGGCCTTGAGTGCAACACCCGCCCCTCATCCCTGGCTTGCCGACAATGCCGAATACCCCGTGATTCTGGCCTGCGGGAGCCTGACCCCGCGTAAAGACTACGCAACGTTAATCAGGGCCTTCGCAGGGCTTCAGCCGCAACGAGCCAGCCGACTACTTATCCTCGGAGATGGCAAGGAATACCAGCGGCTATTGCACCTTGCTGACGATCTGGGTGTTGCCAACCTGGTCGACTTTCCCGGATTCGTCAATGACCCCATTCCCTGGATGCGACATGCCGCGGTTTTCGCCCACACATCGCGATGGGAAGGTCTCGGAATCGTTCTGGTCGAAGCCCTTGCGTGTGGCACGCCCATCGTGGCTATGGACTGCCCGAGCGGCCCTTCCGAGATACTTGAAAACGGAACGTACGGAACTCTGGTTACGCCCGGGGACATCCATGGTTTCACGCAGGCTCTGGCCCACTCGCTCACCAACCCTTCTCCCGCTTTCCGCAGTATCGAGCGGGCCCGCATATTCAGATCGGATATTGCGGCGCAGGCCTATATAGACACGCTTGGGTTATCCAGACAGCCGCACGCCAGGAATATCAACTGACGGGCGTTACTCGGCTCTGCTGCTCACACTTTCAATCAGTTCGCTGTACCTTGCAGCGACATCGGGACGCTTCCTGAATACCGCGTGATCCAATCTGGACGCATGACTGCGACCGCCTTTCTTGTTTACGTCGATATCCCCGCGCCTGTAGTTTTTCGTGTAACCGCTAAGCCGTTCCCGATCGAACGGCACCCCAAGGGACTGACAAAGGCTCTGGACAACCGTTTCCGGATCAGCAATAAGCTGGTCAAAATCGACCAATTGCACGCGATCCCGATTTTCACTCCATGCGCCATGAATCGACTCGATCGCATCCGCATACGTCGCGTGAGCAACCCACTTGGGCTGTTTTCCTCGGGACATTATGGACTCGGTCACCTCATGCGGATCCCGGAACACGCCAACGACCAATGGATCCTCGAACTCCATGAAATCGGTAATGGACATTTTCCCCGGGAGGTGAGGACGGTGGAACGGTGGTCCAAAAACGGCATGAAGCGGACGAAACAGATTCTTTTCCAGTCTTTTGAAGTTTCTCGTGAGACGTGATTGCGGTTGCAACCTGATCTGTTCAGGAACACAAAGTTTTACGCCAACCGTTTCATGCCCTACTACTCGATACCAAGCCTTACCCTTAACCTCGGATGAGATTGCGATACCATCCTGACTGCCGAGGAGCCAAGTCAGCAGGCTTGTCCCGGAGCGGGGCGAACCGACAATCAACAGGTGCTGCATGAGGCCCTCCCAGTACTACCGAACCAACTAAACGATTTCAGCATCCGGTTCTACCGCCGGGGTCGGTCGATATGACCCCGTTATCTACCTGATGATACGACGCATGTAACAAGCGGTAATCAGGGACATTACGCATACTGACATCACAGCGATGCAAAACACGAAAGACCCACACTCATTGACCAGGGGACATTCGTCGGTATCGAGTGAATGCGGCGATCCCGCCAAGAATACCGAGCAGAAACGGCATCCGATCTGCGAGCAGAATCTGGTCGAAGCAACCGAAAACCAGCAGCGCGATAGTACTGCCAGCCAGAAAAACGGCAGCGCCCGGCGGAAGTATCTCCGTCTGCCAAGCGCGCCAGGCACGCATGCTCAACACAACTGCGATGCCACCGAAAAGGAGCAGCCCGACAAGGCCCCAGGTTGCCAGCAGATTGATATACACGTTATGGAAGTGCGTCAGGTAGTCGAGGGCGGGATGCGCCCGATCCCGGAATGTGAAGATATCGATAGCGGGTCCGTGGCCGAGCAATGGGCGTTCGAGCCACGTCAGGACTCCCTCCCGCCATGCATAGATCCGATACCCAACGGGATCCAGTGGCATGTCGTTCCAGTCACCGCTCAGCACCCTGACGACGGTATCCGACTGCTTGAGCACGCGCGCAATCAACAGATCATGGAACAGCACGACTGCGGTCACCAAAACCAGTATCACCGAGCCGAGCACAACAAGCCCCGGCCGCCAGGATCCGGTCCGCTGTCGCATAGTCCACACACTTCCCAGGCCGCACATTGCAACGACCAGAATTGTGGCCAACCACGCCGCTCGCGTCTGCGCGAAAATCAGGCCGCCCAGTGCGATGAAGGCACAGACGAATGTCACGGAATACAGCACAAGACGGATCCAGCGACACCGGACCGCATGGACCGCACCAATACTCGTGCCCGCGGCGAGCAGTACGATAGCCGAATAGATACCGAAATGGGTGGTATCGTCGTCGTAGGTGGCACGCTCCTCCCCGGCAAGGAACGCGGAGAGCATCTCCGGGGTCGTCAGTACCAGCACTTTCACGGTGTAACCGGCCGCGACGAGCAAGGGCAGCCACGGCAACAGCCGGGGGAAGCGGGCGAGCCAGAAACCGACAAGCAGAGCGGGTAGCAGGAATACCCGCCCCCATTCCGCAGCCTTGTTGCGGACCAGGGCCGCGTCATCCGGGGCAGTGGCATTCGCCGGGTCGAGCGCGATCAAAGCGATCCAGGCCAGGAAAGCCGCTGTTGCGAGAAAAAGCGGATCCCGCAGCATCTGTCCGGCATGAAATGGCAGGAGGATCAAAAGGCTCAGGAACAGCAGGAACAGCGCCGTATTGCCGCCGCCCACACCGCTGAATGTCGACAGGGCGAGCAGGACGATGGCCGGTAGCGCGACCCATTTCGCCAGCAGGCTATCCAGCCTTGCCGCCGCTGCCGTGATCCTGGGAGGCATACGCCATCCGTGCGACCTCTCCACCCAGTCCATCGATCCTATGCTCCCGATTCGGTCTACGACCGCGGACGATTCTGCCTGACAGCGGCCGGTTCTGGTGCAGTGGTCGCGCCGACCGACTCCGGATCAACCTGCGCAAGCGCGTGATCGCCGGGACCGGACGAGAGGATGTCGTGCGCGGCTGCCGCCAGCAGCCGTTCCTCCTCCGCATAATGACGATCCAGCACGTCCCTCATGCCGTGGCGGGCGAGCATATCCCAGTCGCGATACACCATCCGGTCGAACACATGGCGGATCAAGGCAGTGCGGATTTTTTTCATTCGACGATCGAACCGCGCCCCCAGGCGCGTGTGGTGACGGTTCGGTTTCGAGCGACGGGGCCAACCGTACACGCCAGGGAAGAACAGATGGATAGACAGTGCGGAGAAGGCCTTATTGCTGCTGACGCGCTTCGGTCTATTCGGCAGTCGGTCCAGTCCCAGCGCCTCGGCGAGTCGCGCTTGCACCCGATCACTATCGCCCCGCAGGTCCTCCTGACGGAACAGGAATACCCGTTCGGCGCCGAATTCGCGCGCGTACCCCCGGTAAATGTCCAGAAACGGCAGTGCCAGGGCATTGAGATTCCGCACGCGACCGATCATCCGCGCCTCGCGCAACCGGAACTGCCCATCCCGGTAGTTCAGGAAGAACTCGATCGGTGAGCCCGGTCCTTTCACAAGGGCCTGCCGATACGCCGACTGCAGCCAGTCGGACTGGCGCCGCACGAAGTACACGATCGTGGCGCCGGGGAACAGCTCATGCACCAGTTCGAGGTTCTGCTGCCAGTCCTCGTGGCTGCTGTACATGTCACCGGAAACCCCCGGTTCCGACACCAGCAGCGTGCGCTCGCCGGCCTGCTTGCGCGCATGGTCCACGGCCTCGTGGGCACGGCGTCTGGTTTCGTCCGAAGGAAACCAGAGTGCCTGTTTCAGTGCACGAGTCAGATCGGGCGGATTGACCAGAAAGTGTTCCGGATCGAGTTGCGCGAACACGGCACGCTGCAGGAACCGTGTAGCCGTCTTGTGCAGACCGATATGAAGAACAACGTCGGGGGCGGCCATGGTCAGTAACTGCGAGTCGGAGAGCGCGGAAGACTACCATCTTCCCGCATGTGGCGGCGAGTGGCGGTGTCTGGACGTGACGGACCGCAGCCGACAAAGAGAGCATAGGAGTCAGGCGTTGATCAACGCTGGGCGTCGTGACCACCCCCGTAGTCCAGGGGCGATGTATCGGCAACGGCGGGTTCGACGACAGGAAAGGCGTAGCGGTCGACGCGCAGCGCATGGAGGCGCTCAGCAAGCGCGCCATAGCGCTCCAGGTCGAGACGGGCCTCGATCCGGCGGCGGCGGTCGATGTCGAACAGTTCCCGGAACCGTGAGCGGGCTGCCCGCGGCGGGGCTACATCGACGTCGTCAACGGCCGCCCGGGTAGCTCCACGCTCGAGATTGAGGCCGCACTCGTGCGCGAGGCGGGTCAATTCGCGCCGCGGATAGTGGATGAGATCCTCGTAGAACACGAAGCTGTGACCGCTGCGCCCGAAACAGCGGGCGTGGACGGCCATCGCCCGGTTCCAGCACTCGATGGCGCCGCGCGCGTCGCTGGTGCGGCTGTAGCGCCCGTGCGACTGGGCGGTCTGCGCACAGTGGGATGCCACCACATCGCGGCCATCACGGATAACATGGACGATGCGCAGTCGGGGCAGCATGCGTTCGAGCGGGCGGGCCTGCAGCGTCAGACCGGGGGTATGCTCAACCCAGCTCCGGCAGCCGGCGCCGAGCGCGACGCGGTCCAGGGTCGCCACGGTGCCGGTGAAGGCGGTGCGCAGGCGCGCATCGCGCGGCGGCAGGGCAGGCTGTTCCGCGGTGCGGTCCTCATACGCGCGGTCCAGCAACTCGCTGAGGCGCTGGCGTTCGCGCCCGATCGATAAGCCCAGCAGGGTCCAGGGCCGGTAGCGCCGCAGCTCGCCGGAGAGTTCGGAGAACACGCCGCTCTCGCCGAAGTCGTACACGCCCGGATAGCCGCCGAGCAGACGGCGGACGAGGCTGCCCCCGGAATGCGGACCGGCCAGGACGAGCATACGGCGTTTGATCGCGCTTGCGGGGATGCGGGCGGAGCTGGGGGCGGTGGTCTTCAAGGTGTTCCCGGAATGTCAATTACCGGACCGGTCCACCACTGAATCGGTGGACGGACCGTAATGTCAGTCACTGTCCATATCGGTGCGTACGTATTCGGCGCCGCAATAGAGGCATTTGCCGAACCCGTTTTCATCGAGTTCGATGTAGATGCGCGGATGCGAGTTCCAGAGGCTGGCCCCCGGCAGGGGACACTGGATCGGCAGATCCGCGGCGGTCACCTCGTAGCGGTTCTCATCATTGGGGGCGCGCAGGCCCTTCTGCTTCGCTGTCTCTGGATTCGGCATCGCGGATGACTCCTTCGGCTGGCGCGCCAGGGAACGTCTGATCGTTTTTGTCCCGCGCGTGCAACGGAATTCTGCAGGCCGGGCGTTACCCGACATGCGCGCGCCGCCGATCTGTCGGGCTGAAGCCCGACCTACGGTTATGCGCGGGCCACGGCGCAGGATCGCCGCCCCAGAATACCACGGGACCCGCCCGCGGGGCGCGAATCAGCGCCCGTCAACGGACCGGCGTCAACCAGTCCGGATACTGGCTGCGGCGGCCCTCGACCTGATCGAAGTACATCTGCTGCAGGCGCTCGGTCACCGGACCGCGGCGCCCTGCCCCGATCGCGCGCCGGTCGATCTCGCGGATCGGCGTGACTTCGGCGGCCGTACCGGTAAAGAACGCCTCATCGGCGATATAAACCTCGTCGCGCGTGATCCGTTTCTCGACCACGGGCACATCGATCTCCTGCGCGAAGTGCAGGATGGTGTCACGCGTGATGCCATTGAGCGCGGAAGTCAGTTCAGGCGTATACAACGTGCCGTCGCGAACGACAAACAGGTTCTCGCCGCTGCCCTCGGCGGCATAGCCGTCGACGTCGAGCAGCAGCGCCTCGTCATAGCCATCCGCGGTCGCCTCACCCAGCGCAAGCATTGAGTTGATGTAGTGCCCGTTGGCCTTGGCGCGGCACATGGACACGTTCACGTGGTGGCGCGAATACGACGAGGTGCGCACGCGGATACCGCGCTCGATGCTGTCGTCGCCGAGGTACGCACCCCAGTGCCAGGCCGCGACGATGCAGTGGACCTTCAGATTATCGGCGCGCAGGCCCATGCCCTCGGAGCCGAGGAAACACATCGGGCGGATGTAGGCCGACTCGAGCCCGTTGTCGCGAACCACGGCCTTCTGGGCGTCGTTCAGGGTTTCGGCGCCCCAGGGGATGGTCATGCCCATGATCTTCGCCGAATCGAACAGCCGCCGGGTATGCGCGTCCAGCCGGAAGATCTGGGCGCCCTGCTCGGTTTTGTACGCCCGCACGCCCTCGAATACGCCCATGCCGTAATGCAGGGTATGCGTCAGCACATGAACGCGGGCCTCGCGCCATGGGACGAACTCGCCATCGAACCAGATGGTGCCGTCGTGATCATCGAAGGACATGCCCCCCTCTCCCGGATGCAGTGGGTTACTGTTCAGTCGCCGGCCCACCCATGCGCCGATCCCAGAGTGCCGCGACCGCATCGACATAACCGGCCAACTCGTCGTCCGGCTCTACCACGGCCGGCTCGTCGAGCAGGGCAAGGCGATGGATGCGGGTACGGAAACCCCGGTAGGCGTCGGCCAGCAGACGCGCTTCGTCGTCCTCGAGGTGACCATGCGCGGCCAGCGCCTCGATCAGACGGATGTTATCGGTATATTCGGTCAGCGCGGGTGTCGCGCCGGCCCCGGCCAGAACGGCGTATTGGACCATAAATTCAATATCCGCAACACCGCCGCGGTCCTGCTTGAGATCGAATCGATCGCTGCCCCCGCGGGCCAGCTCACGACGCATGCGCTCGCGCATTGAGACCACCTCTTCGAGCAGCGTGTCCGGGGCGCGCGGGCGTTTCAGGACCTCGGCGCGCACGGCCCCGAAACGCTCCACAAGGGTTTCGTCACCGACCACCATGCGCGCGCGCACCAGCGCCTGGTGCTCCCAGGTCCAGGCCTTTTCGTTCTGATAACGCGTGAAGGCATCGAGGGTGCTCACCAGCATGCCGGCCGAGCCGTTCGGCCGCAGGCGCGTGTCGATCTCGTAGAGCACGCCCGCCGGCGTCGGCGTGTTGAGGAAATGGATGATGCGCTGGGCGAGACGCGCGAAGAAGGTAGAATTATCCAGTTCGCGCTCGCCGTCGGTCCCCAGATCATCGCCCGCGGCGTCGTACAGGAAAACGAGGTCCAGATCGGAACCATAGCCGAGTTCCAGTCCGCCCAGTTTGCCGTAGGCGACGATCCCGAACGCCGGTTCACGCTCGACGCCATCCACCCGGGAACGCGGCCGGCCGTAGCGGGCGATGGTCTGCTGATAGACGAGGCGATGGACCGCGTCCAGAACCGCCTCGGCGATCCAGGTCAGGTAATCCGAGACCCGCATCAGCGGCAGCCGGCCAGTGATGTCCACGGCCGCTACCCGCAGCACGTTCGTCTGCCGCACCTGGCGCAGCGCATCCATCTGCGCCTCCAGGTCTTCGCCATCGACGCCGACCAGCGCCTCGTCGATCTCCGCGGCGACGGCCTCACGATCGAGTGGCTCGTAGAGCGAGTCCGGATCGATCAGCTCATCCAGCAGGATCGGGTGGCGGGTGACGAAGTCGGCGATCCAGGCGCTCGCCGCGCAGAGTTCGACCAGACGGCGCCGGGCGGCGGCGTTTTCGGCGAGCAGCGAAAGATAGACACTGCGCCGCGCGACGGCCTCGATCAGCGCCAGCAGACGCCCGAGCGTACGGCCATTGGCGGCCACGGCGGCGACGTCGGCCAGCAGCATCGGCATCAGCGTGTCCAGCCGCGCGCGCGCCGTCGCGCTCAGGCTGCGGTAACGGCTCGACTGATGCAGCGTTGCCAGCCGGCGGCGCACGTCCCCCGGCTCAGTGAATCCAGCCCGCGTCAGCACCGCCTCGGCCTCGTCCTCGGCCAACTCCACCTCCCAGACCGCGCCCAGGCCGACATCGTCGTCAGCGCCATCGCCCTCGGGCCCCGGGAGGTTGAAGACCTCGTTGAAGCAGGCCTGGACGCGCCCCGTGTGGTGGTCGAGTGCACGCCTGAATTCGGTCTCGCCGTCGAGGCCCAGCACCCACGCGAGCCATGCGCGGCCTTCGGCATCGCGCGGCAACGCATGCACCCGCTCATCCGCGCGTGCCTGCAGCCGGTTCTCGACGCGGCGCAGGAAACGGTACGCGGCGGCCAGCTCCGCGATCACTTCGCCAGGCAATTCCCCCAGCCGATCCAGCGCACCCAGGATGTCGAGCAGGGAGCGCTGGCGCAGACGCGGCTCGCGGCCCCCGCGGATGAGCTGGAAGGCCTGGGCGACGAACTCGACCTCGCGGATGCCGCCGCGGCCATATTTCACGTTGCCGTGAATACCCTTGCGGGCCATCTCGCGCTCGAGTCGCGACTTGAGATCGCGCAGCGACTCGAACGCGCCGAAATCGAGGTAGCGCCGGAACACGAACGGCCGCAGGAGGTCTTCGACTGCCTGTACGGTGGCCGGGTCGCCGCTGATCGGGCGCGCCTTGACCAGGGCGAAGCGCTCCCACTCGCGTGCCTGGGTCAGCAGATACTGCTCGAGCTGCGCGGTGTGCATCACGAGCGGCCCGCTGCTGCCGAACGGCCGCAACCGCATGTCGACGCGGAAGACGTAGCCCTCGGGCGTGCGCTCGTCGAGGATCCGGATCAGGCGCTGGCCGAGCCGCATGAAGTACGCATCGTGCTCCAGCGGGCGCTCGCCGTCGGTCGTGCCCGGTTCGCCATAGAGCAGGATCAGGTCGATATCGGAGGAGAAATTGAGCTCGCCACCGCCGAGCTTGCCCATCCCCAGCACGACCAGCGACAGCGGCTGCCCGGAGGCGTCACGCGGGGTCCCGTGGCGGGCGTGCGCCCAGGCCTCCAGCCGGGCCAGCGTGACCCGGACACAGGCGTCGGCGAGCGCCGACTGATCACTCAGCGTGGCGTCGATCGTGGCCTGGCCCGTGAGATCGCGCCAGGCGATGCGCGCGCTCTCCAGGGCACGGAAGCGGCGCAGGGCGCGCATCAGGCCCTGCTCATCCTCGGCGTCGACGAGCAGAGCCGCGACCGTCTCTTCCAGGCGCCGGGACATGGCATCGGCGTCGCCGGGCGCGGGCATGCCGTGCGCTGCCAGCGCGGCGAAGGCGACCGGTTGACGTTCGGCGACCCGGGCGACGAACTCGCTGGCCCCGAATACCGCCCGGGCCGAATCACGCCAGGCCGCATCATCCGGCAGATCCGCGCCGCGCGCCGCGGCCGCGGTGGCGACCGCGTCGAACGCGCGCTCACCCGCACTCGCGACCGAAGCGGGCGGCGGCCGCAGGAGCGGCCTGGACGACGATGGGTCGGGCTCAGGACTCATGATGGCGGGATTATCGCAGCCGGCGAGGAGCGCGGACAGGATTGACTGCCGCGGCCATGCGTATGTTCATTTACGAAGCGAGGCGGCATACGGCCGGGACTTTTGGGCGGTACGGGTCGGAACGCGCTTCGCAGAGGTCTCGCCAAGGTGCGGAGGGCGCCAAGGTGCGCGAAGACACATTGTAGGAGCGAGCTTGCTCGCGAACCGGTATCTGCTGCCGCGAGGGGCCATGATTTCGATTGGTCTCAATAAACGCGACATCGACCTCGCCGCGCGCATCAACACGACGTGCTGACGGGGAGCGATTCGCGAGCAAGCTCGCTCCTACAATGTGTCTTTGCAGCCCCTGGCGTAGTTGGCGCCCTGGCGGGAATCACAAAACGCATGCCACCAACCCGGGCGATCGGGACGGGAAAAGCGTAGGGACTGGGCTCAGCGGCTATCGTGCCGATCGCGGTTGCGGACGCGGATAACGAGATCCATTCCCTCGATTTCCGTGCCGCTGGGCAGCCCGGGGTCACCGTCGATATTCACGCTGCTGGCGGGGATGTCGCTCAGCTGCCCGCTGTCGACGTTGTAGAGGTGGTGGTGATCGCGGGTATTGGAGTCGTAGAACGTCCGGCCGGGCTCGATCAGCACCTCGCGCACGAGGCCACGCCGCACGAACAGGCCGAGGGTGTTGTACACCGTCGCCTTGGAGACATGCCCGTAATCGGCATTCACCTTCGCAAGCACCTGCTCGGCGGCCAGGTGCTGGGCGCGCTGGAACAACAGGTGCGCGATGTCGATGCGCTGCTGGGTCGCAAGAATCCCGTGGCGCTCGAGCAATGCGCTGACCTCGTCGCGGTCCAGCGGAAAATTGTGGATTGGCTCGATCATTAGTAGGAAATTATAGCATGACGCGGGCCGTGGCCTCACATGGCCTGAGTCAGTGCTTGTGCCTGGCCCACCCGCTGTCCCTTACTCTCTTGATGAAGGAAACCGGTTCGAGGTTGCGTGTATGGGCTTGGGGCGGGCTCGCCGGGCCCCGAAGAAAGACCGTAGGAGCGGGCTTGCCCGCGAACAGCTCTCCGGTGGCGTTCACCGCTCTCGCGTCTCGCAGTTTTCAGTCGCGCGTGTCGATCGCGCGCAACCGCAGCCATACCATGTCAATGTAGACAGCCCGCCCTCTGCGGGAAAACGGTTCGCGGGCAAGCCCGCTCCTACAACAATCCCGACGTATTCTTTGCGTCGCTTGGCGCCCTCTGCGCCTTGACGAGAACCAGACACGGCCTACGGAGCGCCAAAAGCATCGCATCCGGTCCAGAACCGTTCACCCGGCGACAGACGGCCGTCACGCGTTCCCCGTCCCGTGCACCTGCACCCGGCTCTCGTTGGCGAAGTCGACCATGCGCTGGACCGAGCGCAGGGCCTCGACGCGGACATCCTCGGGGACGGTGACCTCGTTGAGACCGTATTCGAGGGTGTTTGCGAGGTTGTCGAGGCTGTTCATGGCCATCCACGGGCAGTGTGCGCAGGACCGGCAGGTGGCGCCGGCACCGCCGGTCGGGGCGGCAATGAGGTGCTTGTCCGGGGCGGCCTGCTGCATCTTGTGGAAGATGCCGCGGTCGGTAGCGACGATGAAAGTGTCGTTGGCCAGTTCCCTGGCCCCACGGATCAGCTGCGTCGTCGAGCCCACCACATCCGCCATCTCGATGACGTCGGCGGGTGACTCCGGATGGACCAGCACACCCGCTTCCGGGTACGCCTCCTTGAGCTTGCGCAGCTCGTCGGCGCGGAATTCGTCGTGGACGATGCACGAGCCCTGCCACATCACCATGTCGGCGCCGGTCTCGCGCTCGATATAACGCCCGAGGTGGCGATCCGGTGCCCAGAGGATCTTCTCGCCGCGGTCGTCGAGATACTCGACCACGTCGAGCGCGATGCTGGAAGTCACCACCCAGTCGGCCCGCGCCTTCACGGCCGCACTGGTATTGGCGTAAACGACGACGGTCCGGTCCGGGTACTGATCACAGAACGCGGCGAACTCATCCGCCGGGCAACCGATGTCGAGCGAGCAGGTCGCCTCCAGCGTCGGCATGAGGACGCGTTTTTCCGGATTGAGGATCTTCGCGGTCTCGCCCATGAAACGCACGCCGGCGACGACCAGTGTCCGGGCCGGATGGGCGCTGCCGAAGCGCGCCATTTCGAGCGAATCGGAGACCGTGCCGCCGGTCTCGTCGGCCAGCGCCTGGATTTCCGGATCGGTGTAGTAGTGCGCCACGAGCACCGCGTTTTCGCGCTCGAGCAGGCCCTTGATGCGCTCCACCAGCGCGGCGCGCTCGTCCTCCGAGCGCGTCACCTGCTCGCGCTCCACTTCCGCCGTCAGCGGTACGGTCCGGGCACGTACGACCGGATCGTCCAGCATACCGTTCATTGCGAGATTCCCCCACGCCGACCGTGCGGGGCCGCGCCCGCCGGTTGTCGACTTGCTCATGATTTCAATGTGCGGCCATGCCCGCGGCGATGCAAGCCCTGGCGCGGGCACGATGCCGCCCCCGGGAACGCGAACCGGCCAACCGGCTTGGCGCCCGCTTCCCCGACCGCTATGGTTGCCCCATGAATGCGCTGCCACTGCCCGCCCCGGATTGGGCCCTGTTCCTGGATTTCGACGGCACGCTGGTCGACATCGAGGATCACCCGGACGACGTGACGCTGCCCGCCGGAATGGCGCAGCGCCTGCGCCACCTGCAGGTCGTGCTTGATGACGCGGTCGCCATCATCAGCGGCCGCGCACTGGCCGATCTCGAGGCGCTGCTGCAGCCGCTGCGGCTGCCGCTCGCCGGCCTGCATGGCCTCGAACGCCGCGACGCCCGTGGCTGCCTCCACCGCGACAACCGCGATCGCGAACCGCTGGACGCGGTGCGCGACGCCATCGCCGGCTTCGTCGCAGCGCGTCCCGGGCTGTATGCCGAGGACAAAGGCGGCGCGCTGGCCCTGCATTGGCGCGGCGCCCCCGAGCGCGAGCAGGAGGTCGCCGCCTTTCTGGAGCGCCAGCGGCGCCAGCTCGGCGACGGTTTCCACATTCAGTCAGGCAAACAGGTGTTCGAGCTCAAACCGTCGGGCCGCGACAAAGGCCGGGCGGTGCGCGAATTCATGGCCGAGGCCCCGTTCCATGGCCGCACCCCCATATTCGTCGGCGACGATCGCACGGATGAAGACGCCTTCGCGGCGGTCAACGCCCTGGGCGGGTTCTCCATACGGGTCGGCGAGCATCACCCGGACACGGCCGCCATCGCTACCCTCCCCTCGGTCGCGGCCACGCTCGCGTGGCTCGACGGACTGCCGGAACAGCTCGAGGCCACGGCGCCGGATCAGTCATGACGGGAATAACGGACCCGACGCCCGACCTCGAACTTGGCCTGATCGGCAACTGCCAGATATCGGCGCTGGTCGACGCGCAGGGCACGATCGTGTGGGGCTGCTTCCCGCGACTCGACGGCGCGCCGGTGTTCTCGCATCTGATCGACGGCGACAACGACCGCGGACATTTTGCGATCGAACTGCAGGAGCAGGCCTCCTGCCGCCAATACTACCTGCGCAACACGCCCATCCTGTGCACGGAACTCCACGACCGCCATGGTGGCGGCCTGCGCCTAACCGATTTCGCGCCGAGGTTCGCCCAGTACGGCCGCCGGTTCCGACCGGTGATGCTGGTACGCCAGATAGAGGTCCTGAGCGGTACACCCGTCGCGCGGATCCGGCTGCGCCCCACCGCCGGCTACGGCGGCGATACACACAACGTCACCCAGGGCAGCAATCACGTACGCTTCGTCTTCGACGATCAGGTGCTGCGCCTGACGACCGACGCGCCGGTTACGTCCATCCTCCAGGAGCAGCTCCAGGTCCTTGAACGCGACGTGACCATGATCCTCGGGCCGGACGAGAGCGTGACCGAGTCGGTCGCCGAAATGGGCCGCCGCTTCTTCGACGAGACCCGCACGTACTGGCACGAGTGGGTCCGCTCGCTGGCGGTCCCGTTCGACTGGCAGACCGCCGTGATCCGGGCCGCGATCACGCTCAAACTGTCCACCTTCGACGACACCGGTGCGGTCGTCGCCGCCATGACTAC
The DNA here is from genome assembly GCA_913055615.1 of uncultured Ectothiorhodospiraceae bacterium. Taxonomy (GTDB): domain Bacteria; phylum Pseudomonadota; class Gammaproteobacteria; order XJ16; family Halofilaceae; genus Halofilum. Next base: position 2,438 of record CAJXKK010000041.1, on the reverse strand, counting down.
TTCGATCCCGGAGGTCGCCGACAGCGGCCGCAACTGGGACTACCGCTACTGCTGGCTGCGGGATGCCTACTTCGTGGTCCACGCGCTCAATCGCCTGGGCGCCACCGGCACGCTGGAACGCTATCTCCGCTATATCATCAATCTGGTGGCCGGCAGTGACGATGCGTCGCTGCAGCCGCTGTACGGCATCGGCGGCGAGACCATGCTGACCGAGTGCGAGGCCGGACACCTCGGCGGCTACCGCGGTATGAAACCGGTGCGGATCGGTAACGACGCCTACCGCCAGATCCAGCACGACAGCTACGGCGCGGTCGTGCTGGCGGTGACCCAGGCGTTCTTCGACGAACGCCTGACGCGCCCGGGCGATGTCGCACTGTTCCGCCGGCTGGAGCCGCTGGGCGAGCACGCCGCCCGGCTGTTCGACCAGCCGGACGCTGGCCTGTGGGAATACCGCGGGCACGAGAAGGTGCACACCTACTCGGCGGTGATGTGCTGGGCCGCCTGCGACCGGCTCGCCCGTATCGCCCATCAGCTGGAACTCGCCGAGAAACACGAGGCGTGGCGTCGGCGCGCGGATGAGATGCACGCGGTCATCTCGGAACGCGGCTGGAGCGAGCAACGTGGCGCCTTCGTCGAGAGCTTCGGCGGCGAGCGCCTGGACGCGAGCCTGCTGCTGCTGCACGAACTGGACTTCGTCGGGGGCGACGACCCGCGCTTTGTCGCGACCGTCGAAGCGATCGAGGGCGAACTGCGCCGCGGCGACCACATGTTCCGGTATATCGGCGAGGACGACTTCGGCACGCCGGAGAACGCCTTCAATATCTGCACCTTCTGGTACATCGACGCGCTCGCCGCGATCGGGCGCCAGGCCGAAGCACGTCGGCTGTTCGAGAACATGCTGGCCTCGACGACACGCCTGGGTCTGCTGTCGGAGGATATGGATCCGGTCACCGGCGAGCTCTGGGGCAACTTCCCGCAGACCTATTCCATGGTAGGCCTGATCAACTCGGCGCTCGCGCTGAGCCGCCGCTGGGAGGATGCGCTTTGACCCGTCTTGTCATCGTCTCCAACCGGGTCACCGTACCGAAATCACGGCAGAAGCCGCAGGCGGGCGGCCTGGCCGTCGCCCTGTCCGGCGCGCTGGCCGAATACGGCGGCCTCTGGTTCGGATGGGACGGACGCGTCGAGGACACGCTGCCCGAGGCGCCCGACCGGACCGAAGTGGACGGCATCACCTACGCCACCACGCCCCTGACGCCATACGAATACGACAACTATTACGCCGGTTACTCGAATACGGTCCTGTGGCCGCTGTGCCATTTCATGCTCGCGCGGATGGAGTATCACGGCGATTATCGGCGCAGCTACGAGGCGGTCAACGAACGCTTCGCCGATCAGCTCACGCCCCTGCTCCAGGGCGACGAGCTGATCTGGGTAAACGACTATCACCTTGTGCCGCTCGCGCGTGCGTTGCGCGCACGCGGTGTCGAGCGCCCGATCGGGTTCTTCCTGCACATCCCCTTCCCGAGCTACGGCCTGCTCAAGGCGATGCCAGGCTGGCGCGACTGGCTGCGAGCACTGGCGACCTATGATCTGGTTGGCCTGCAAACGGCCGAGGACCGGCGCGCGCTCGAGACCTCGCTGGTGTATGGGCTGGGCGCACAATGGGTGGAGGGCGGGGTCCGCCTCGACGGCCAGGTCATCCGCACGACCGCGCGGCCGGTGGGCGTGGACGTGGATGAACTGGCGGCGCTGGCGGCGGATTCGACCGGCAGCCGCCGCGTGAACCGACTGGTGGAGAGCCTGGGGGCCCGCGACCTGATCATCGGCGCCGAACGGCTCGACTACTCGAAAGGGCTGCCGCACCGCTTCGACGCCTACGAGCGCCTGCTCGAGGAGCAGCGCCGACGGCGCGGGCGTACGGTCTTCATGCAGATCGCGAGCCCGTCACGCGAGAACATCGGCGAGTACGAGATGCTGCGCGAAACGCTGGAGGCGCGCGCCGGTCACATCAACGGCCGCTTTGCCGATTTCGACTGGGTCCCGACACGGTACATGAACAAGACCTTCGCGCGCGGCTCGCTGCTGGGCTTCTTCCGCATCGCCCGGGTCGGATTCGTCACGCCGCTGCGCGACGGCATGAATCTGGTCGCAAAGGAATTCGTGGCCGCCCAGGATCCCGAGGACCCCGGTGTTCTCGTCCTGTCAGAACTGGCCGGCGCGGCCGCGGAGCTGGATACCGCCGTGATCGTCAATCCCTACGACCGCGAAGGCATGGCCGCGGGTCTGGAACAGGCCCTGTCGATGCCGCGCGCCGAGCGGGTCGAACGCTGGCGACATATGATCGACGTGCTCTCCGCGAACAGCCTGACCGCATGGCGCCGCAACTACCTCGCCGACCTGGAGAGCGCCGCGGCCGAACGTGGGAATCCCGGCCG
>CAJXKK010000040.1 GCA_913055615.1 uncultured Ectothiorhodospiraceae bacterium | reverse complement strand
GGGTTCATGCAGGGGCGGTCCGCTCATGCCATATCCGTTCCGGTCGGTGCCACGACGCGTCACTCGTCGTCCGCTTGCCAGCGCTCGGCCCAGTCCGCGAGTGCGTCGGGCCACGGCGCGGGCTCGCCGCCCAGAGACTCGACGATGGTCCGCGTGTTGGCGCGCAGCATGCCGATATAGGTGCCCTCGGCCGTGCCCTCGTTGCCCATGGCATCGGAATACAGCTCGCCCCCGATCGTGACCTCGTGGTCCTGGTCCGCCGCGCCGTCGATGACGGCCTCGACCGTACGGGGATTGATCGTGCTCTCGATGAACACCGCGGGTACGTCGCGTTCGATGGTGAGCTCGACCATGCGCCGGATATCGCGGATACCGGCCTCGCTGTCGGTGCTGATGCCCTGCACGCCTTCGACCTCGATCCCGTAGGCGCGCCCGTAATAGGCGAACGCGTCATGCGCGGTCACCAGTACGCGCTGCCGCTCCGGGATGCTGGCGATGCTGTTGCCGATCCAGCCATGCAGTGCATTGAGTCGCTGCTGATAGGCGGCGGCCCGGCGCTCCATGGCGTCGGCGCATCCGGGCGCGATCTCCGCGAGGGTGGCGGCGATGGTCGGGGCGATCTTCGACCACAGGGAGACGTCCATCCAGACGTGGGGGTCGATACCGTAGAGGTCCTGCACGGAGATCAGTTCGCCGGTTGCGATCGAGGCGGGCGAGACCGCGACCGCGGGTTTGTCGGCGCCGAGCCGTTCCAGCACGTTGCCCAGCTGCCCCTCGAGCGAGTAACCCGCATAGAGGATCGCGTCGGCGGCGCGCAGCCGGCGTACGTCGCTGGATTTGGCCTCGTAGAGGTGCGGATCGATCCCGGGGCCCATGAGCGCGTCCACCTGTACGCAGTCCCCGGCCACGTTGCCCGCGACGTCGGCGATCATGGCGATGGTCGTGACCGCCCGCGGCTTTTCATCGGCGGCGGTGCCGGCGCCGGGCAGCAGGGCCAGCGCGGCCAGACCGGCAAGGAATATCGATCGGAGCATGGTGGTTCTTCCGCGGTTCGTTGCCGGCCCGGCTTCCCGATGGCCGGGGTCGCATGGAATTTGCCGTCGGTGGCGGGGCGTTTTGCCGCAGCCGATCCGTGGCCTCACCAACCGACAGCCAAGTCTGTGAAAGTAAGCCTAGGCTAAGTTTCCGGGTCATGCAAGTGCCCGGCGCCGGTCGCGGGCGAACCGGGGGATTACCGCTTATGGGGTGCTGCAGCAGGCGGGAAGCGTGCGCATGCCGTGCCCGCGACCCCGTTCACGCCCCGTCGAACGGTGGGACTTCGGGTAGTCGGTGCAGCCCGGGCACGATCCGGTCGGGCGTGTAGTCCCAGGGATCAAACGGCTTGCCCTCATCGCGCTGCAGCCAGGCGGTGGCCAGGCCCGCGGCGCCGGCCCCGATCACGTCCCAGGCATTGCCCGAGACCAGCCAGGTCGCCCCGCGTTCACCGCCGCCGGCGTTCAAGAGGTGCTCATAGACCGCCGGGGCCGGTTTGTAGGTGCCGACGGTCTCGACGCTGAGGACGTCGTCCAGATGGGCGGCGAGACCCGCGTGGTCCAGCAGTGCCTCCAGGCTCTTCTCCGTACCATTGGAAAACGCCAGACAGCGGTGTCCGCGCGCGCGCAGTGCGGCGAGCGCCGGGGCGGCATCGCTGAATGCCGGCAGCCGGGTCCAGGCGGCGACCAGGTCCTCGCGGCCGCTGTCGGGGATATCGATACCCGTGAGCGCCAGGGCTCGATCGAGTGCGGCGCGGGTGACCCGATCGAACGGGCGGTACTGACCCATCGCCGCGCAGCGGAAGGCGTACTCGAGCTGGGAGCGCCGCCATTCGCCGACCAGTTCATCCGTGCGCTCGCCGGCGAAGGGGCGGAGCGGGTCGGCGATACCCGCCGGATCGACCAGGGTGGCGAAGACATCGAAGCCTATGACCTGCATGCGCGGCCTCCATTGTGGCGCGAGCGGCCACGGGCAACGGGTTGGGAGCCGCGATTGTTACAGCACCGCGCGCAGTTGCTCCAGCAGCCAGTCGATCTGCTCGCTGTCGATGACCAGCGGCGGCGCCAGCCGCAGCACCTGCTCCTTCGTCTCCTTGCAGAGCACGCCGCGGCGCATCAGGGCCTCGCAGAACGGGCGCGCGGGCCCGGTGGCTTCGGCGATCTCGATACCGATCAGCAGACCGCGGCCGCGGACCTCGACGATCCGGTCGCTGTCGATCGCCCTGAGGCCGGCCATCAGCCGTTCGCCCATCATGCGCGATCGCGCGGTCAGGTCCTCGTTGACGATCACGTCGAGCGCGGCCTCGCCGACCGCGCAGGCGAGCGGATTACCGCCGAAGGTGCTGCCGTGATCACCAGGCTGGAACACGCTCATGATGTCCTGCGAGGCCAGCGCGGCGGAGAGCGGGTAGACCCCGCCACCGAGCGCCTTGCCGACCGTCATGATGTCCGGCTCCGCACCCGGTTCATGGTGATGGCAGAACAGGTGGCCGGTACGGCCGAGACCGGTCTGGATCTCGTCGTCGATCATGAGGATACCGTGGCGGTCGCACAGTTCACGCACGGCGCGCAGCCAGCCGTCCGGCGGCAGTATGATGCCGCCCTCGCCCTGGATCGGTTCGATCAGCACCGCGACGGTGTGCTCGTTGACGGCTGCCTCCAGCGCGTCGATGTCGGCGAAAGGGATGTGCACGAAGCCCGGTGCGACCGGACCGAAATCATGGTGGTAGTGGTCGTCCGAGGACAGGCTGACGCCCATGATGGTACGGCCATGGAAATTGCGGTCGCAGCAGATGACCTCGGCCCTGCCGCGCGCGACACCCCTGCGCTCGTAACCCCACTTGCGGGCCAGCTTGACAGCGGTCTCCACCGCTTCCGCGCCGGTGTTCATCGGCAGGGCGACCTCCATCCCCGCGACATGACAGAGTTTCTCCAGGAAGGGACCGAGCCGGTCGTTGTGGAACGCGCGCGAGGTCAGCGTCAGGCGCTCGCACTGCTCGGCAACGGCACGCATGACGCGCGGATGGCGATGGCCCTGGTTGACCGCGGAGTAAGCGGCGAGGCAATCGAGATAGCGCCGACCGTCGACATCCTCGAGCCAGCAGCCCTCGCCGCGGGCGAGCACCACGGGAAGCGGTCCGTAGTTGTGCGCGCCGAAGGTCTCCGTCTGCCGGATGATCCGCTGCTGGCGGTCCGAAATCGTGTTTTCTTCCATTACGGCGTTCATAGCTATACCACCCTTGCGAGTATGGTCTCGCCCAAAAGGCTCTTGACGAGTTTGACCGCCAGTTCGGCGGTGCGGTTGTGGATGTCCAGGGCCGGGTTGACCTCGACCACGTCGAGCGAGCCGAGCAGGCCGCTGTCATGGATCATCTCCATGCACAGCTGCGCCTCACGCCAGCTCGGGCCGCCGAGCACCGGCGTGCCGACCCCCGGGGCGACATCCGGGTCGACGAAGTCCAGATCGAAGCTGACGTGCAGGTGGCCGCCGGTGCGGGCGACGGCTCCGAGTACCTGGTCCATGGCGGCGCGCATGCCGATCTCGTCGATCCGGCGCATGTCATGGATGACCAGCCCGCGTTCGACGATCCGGCGCTTCTCCACGCTGTCGACCGAACGGATGCCGAGCTGGTACACCTCAGCGGCATCGACCATCGGCGTCGCATGGCCGAGGTCAAGCAGGTCGCGATGGCCGTCGCCGCACAGGACCGCGACCGGCATGCCGTGGACGTTGCCCGAGGGGCTCGTCTCATGGGTGTTGAAATCCGCGTGCGCATCGAGCCAGAGCACGGACAGCGGCTGTTGGCGCCGCGCGCAGTGGCGTGCGACGGCGGCCACCGACCCGATCGACAGCGAGTGATCGCCGCCCAGCAGGATCGGCGTCTCGTCGGCGGCGAGTGACTTCGCGACGGCGTCGCGCGCGGCGCGACACCAGGCGAGCGTCTCCTCGAAATGGCGCCAGCCATCGACCGCCGGACGCGATGGATTGGTCGGGCCGGCGACGTTGCCGTGGTCGTGGACGCCGTAACCCATACGGGTCAGCGCGCTTTCCAGACCGGCCACGCGCAGTGCCTCCGGCCCGAGGTTGGCCCCGCGGGTGCCGGCGGCGACATCGCTCGGGGCACCGATCAGGCCCAGCGTCCGTGCCCCGGGCCCGCTCGGGAGCGGATCGTTGCGATGCGATGGTGCCGCGGGCATGCTCGTTCCCCGTGATGCCCGGCCGATCCATGCCGGCCGGACCCGATGACTGTGGCGCAAGCATGGCATCGAACGGCCCGAATAGGCCTGGAGATCAGGGGCGCGCGGCCGCAGAGTCTGCGGCGCTCCGGGGCCACGGCCGCAGGACCTGCGGTAACCGCGGTGCCAGGGGCATTGAGCGTATGAGTGACCGGATCAGACTGGATCGGACCGACATCGCGATCCTCGCGACGCTGCAGGGCGAGGCGCGGATCACGAATCACGACCTCGCGGAGCGCGTGCATCTGTCAGCGTCGTCCTGCCTGCAGCGTGTACGCAAACTGGAGAAAGCCGGGATCCTGCGCGCCTATAACGCCCGCATTGACCTGGAGCGGATCTGTCGCAGCGTGACCGTGATCGCGGAGGCCACGCTCAACAAACACGAAGAGGCCGAGTTTCGGCGTTTCGAACAGGCTGTCGATGCCATCCCCGAAGTGACCGAATGCCTCAAGGTCAGCGGCGAGTACGACTACATCCTGCGTTTCGTGTGCACGGATATGGCCCAGTACGACCGCCTGTCGGACCAGTTGCTCAACACCGGCCACGGCGGTGCCCGCCTGTCGAGTCACTTCGTGCTCACGCGCAGCAAGCACAGCGACGGCTACCCGCTCGAGTCGCTCCTGCAGTCCGCGCGAGACGAATGACGTAACCGAATCCGGGCTACTTGAGCGATGGGGCCGCGGATCCTGGCATCCACGGGGATTACATCCCTGACCGTGCATGGATACACAACGGTCACTACAATTGCGCGCCACCCGGATCCCCCTGGAGTATCCCCATGCAACTGCGCGATGCCGTCGCCGCCGATCTGCCGGCGATCCATGCCATCAACCAGGCCAACGTACCCGCTGTCGGGCGCATCAGCTTCGCGGAACTCGAATGGTATTTCGCCAAAGCGGCCGCCCTGCGTGTCGCCGAGGTCGATGGCGCGGTCGCCGGCTTCCTGCTGGCGCTGCGCCCGGGGCTTGACTATTCCAGCCCCAATTACGCCTGGTTCTCCGCGCGTTATCCGGACTTCTGGTACATCGATCGCCTCGCGGTGGGTGAGCAATGGCGTCGCCGCGGCATCGCCCGGGCCCTTTACGCGGATGCCGCGGCGTCCGCGCAGGCGGTGGCCGCGCCGCTGCTCGCCTGCGAGGTGAATCTGCGCCCGCGCAACGATGTCTCGCTCGCATTGCACGAGAGACAGGGCTTCGTCGAGGTCGGCCAACAGGACACCGACGGCGGCGACAAGACCGTCGTTATGCTCGTGCGGCACCTCACGGATGATGCGAATGCGTGATCGCAAGGGCCCACCGAATCAGGCGTTGTCCGGGGTTCCCGCCAAGGCCCCCGAGAAACGCCGGCTACTACAATACTTCGCGCCCGTGCCGAGACCCGCGGGCGCGGCCCGGTCAAAGGCACTTGCTTGACCGCTATCCCCGATTCACGAAGAATCAAACGCGCGCAGCCCGGGAGAAACGCAGATGACGGCAGCCCTGGAGGTGGAAGGCCTCCATAAGCGCTTCGGTGAGCTGGAGGTTCTCAAGGGGGTCGATCTCACCGCGGCATCGGGTGACGTGATCGCCGTGATCGGCGGCAGCGGCTCCGGCAAGAGCACGCTCCTGCGCTGCATCAACCTGCTCGAACTCCCGAATGCGGGTGCTATCCGCGTCGACGGCGAGGAACTGCGTCTCACGCCCCAGCGCGACGGCAGCCTCTATCCCGAAGACCGGCATCAGATTACGCGCCTGCGCGCGCAGCTCGGCTTCGTGTTCCAGAATTTCAATCTCTGGCCGCACATGCCGATCATCCGCAATATCACCGAGGGGCCGATCTACGTACTCGGCCTGTCAAAGGAAAAGGCGACGGCCCGGGCCGAGGATGTCCTGGCCAAGGTCGGTCTCGCGGACAAACGTGATGCATGGCCGAATCAGCTGTCGGGCGGCCAGCAGCAGCGCGCGGCGATCGCCCGCGCGCTTGCGATGGAACCGCGCGTGATGCTGTTCGACGAGCCGACCTCCGCGCTCGACCCGGAACTGGTCGGCGAGGTCCTCGGCGTGATGCGCAACCTGGCCGAAGAAGGCCGAACGATGGTCATCGTGACCCACGAGATGCGTTTCGCGCGCGACGTGTGCTCGGAAGTCGTATTCCTCGACTCCGGCCAGGTCGAAGAGCGGGGCGCGCCGGGGCAGGTGTTCACCAACCCGAGCTCAGCGCGACTGAGGCAGTTCCTTTCCAGCTATCTGGAAGTACCGGCGGCCCGTGACGCCGCCGAAGCCTGAGGGGGCACAACCATGAAGACTGCAATGAAGATGATGTTCGCCGGCGCGGTCGCCGCATTGACGATCAGCGGCCCGGCCGCCGCCGAGGATACGCTCCGGATCGGTACCGAGGGCGCGTACCCGCCGTTCAACCAGATCGGCCCGGATGGCGAGCTCGAGGGCTTCGATATCGATATCGCCAACGCCCTGTGTGAGGAAATGGACCGCAACTGCGAATTCGTGACCCAGGACTGGGATGGCATCATCCCCGGCCTGCTCGCGGACAAGTACGACGCCATCATCGCCTCGATGTCGATCACGCCGGAGCGCGACAAGGCGGTCGATTTCACCAAGCGCTATTACTCCAACAAGCTGCGCTTCGCGGCGAAGAAGTCCAGCGATATCAAGCCGACGAAGAAGAGCCTCGAAGGCAAGACCATCGGTGCCCAGCGCGCGACGATCTCCGCCCAGTGGCTTGAAGAGAACATGGGCGACATCGTCGAGATCAAGCGTTACGACACCCAGGAGAACGCCTTCCTCGAACTCGATTCGGGGCGCATCGACGCCGTGCTCGCCGATATGCTTGTCGCCTACGAGTGGCTCGACTCGGATGCCGGCAGCGACTACGAGTTCAAGGGCAAGGCGGTATACAGCGGCGACAAGATCGCGATCGCCGTCAAGGAAGGCAATAACGAACTCCGCAAGGAGTTCAACAAGGCCATCAAGGCGATCCGCAAGGACGGGACGTATCAGGAGATCAACGAGAAATACTTCCCGTTCGATATCTACTGATCGCCACCCGCCCGGGGCGGCCGGTATGATGCCGGCCGCTCCGGGCAACCTTTCGCGCCCATGATCGATCTCCACGGCTTCGGCAACCAGCTGCTGTCGGGTACGCTCGTTACCCTCGAGCTGGGGCTCGTGGGCATGGGCGCCGCCGTCCTGCTCGGCCTGATCTTCGCGCCGATGAAGATGGCGCCGCTGTGGCCGCTGCGGTGGATCGCCACGACCTATACCACCACGATCCGCGGGATCCCCGAATTGCTGGTGATCCTGCTCGTGTATTTCGGGGCCTCCCGGTTCGTCAACGGCATGGCCGATCTCGTCGGTTATGACGGGCGCATCGAGATCAGTCCGTTCATGTCCGGCGCCATCGCGCTGGGTTTCGCCTACGGTGCTTACGCCACGGAGATCTTCCGTGGTGCGCTGCGGGCGATCCCGAAGGGCCAGATCGAGGCGGCGCAGGCGATCGGGATGGGGCGCTGGATCACTTTCCGGCGCATCGTTCTGCCCCAGACCTGGCGGATCGCATTGCCCGCGCTCGGCAATCTTTTCCTCACGCTGCTCAAGGACACGGCGCTGGTATCCGTGATCGGGGTCGAGGACTTGACCCGCGAGGCGGCGATCGCCACCGGCTATACCAAGGAGCCGTTCACATTCTATTTCGCGGCGGCGGTCATGTATCTGCTGCTGACGGTCTTCTGCGTGATCGCCATCCATTATCTCGAGAAGATCGCCGGGCGCGGCTATGCGCGGGGTGACACATGAACTGGGACGTCATGTGGGACAGCCTTCCGGAACTGGCGGAGGGGGCGCTGCTGACGATCGAGCTGGTCGCGATCTCCGGCGTTCTGGGCCTGGCTTTGGCGGTACCGCTCGCGCTCGCACGCGTCGCCCGACCGCTGTGGCTCAGGGCGGGGCCGTTCGCGTATATCTTCGTTTTCCGCGGCACCCCGCTGCTGATCCAGATCTTTCTCGTTTATTACGGTGCCTCCCAGTTCGAGACGGTCCGTGAGAGCTTCCTCTGGCCGATCCTGCGAGAGGCCTACTGGTGCGCCATCATCGCCTTCACCCTGAATACCGCCGCCTACACCGCCGAGATCCTGCGGGGCGCTATCCAGGCGGTACCGGAGGGTGAGGTCGAGGCGGCCAAGGCGATCGGCATGGGGCGCTGGATGCGCCTGCGGCGCGTGGTTCTCCCGCGGGCGTTCCGGATCGCGCTGCCCGCGTATTCGAATGAGGTCATCCTCATGCTCAAAGGCAGCGCCCTTGCCAGCACCATCACGCTGCTCGATCTCACCGGCGTCGCCCGGACGCTGATCGCCAAGACCTACATGCCGATCGAACTGTTCCTCGCGGCGGGCCTGTTTTATCTCCTGATCACGGGGATCATCCTTCAGGGCTTTCGCCTCGTGGAGAAGCGGGTGCACGGCGTCGGGGAATAGTGGCGCGGCACCGCGATCACGCAACCCCGTAGCCCGGATGCAGGCGAAGCCGAAATCCGGGGGCTGGATACGGCGGGAATCGCCCGACCGCGGATATACGGCCCCGGATTCCGTTTCACTTCATCCGGGCTACGGTCCGCTGCGCTGCGCCGTGTCACGGGATACCCGGCCAATCACGCGAACGATCTCTCAGGTCCGCAGCCGGTATCCAGTACGGAAGATCCACGCCACCACGGCGAGTCCGACCGCGAGGAACGCGAGGATCATGAGCAGGCTCGCGGCGACACCGACATCGGTGGTCCCGTAGAAGCTCCAGCGGAACCCGCTGATCAGGTAGACGACCGGATTGAACAGCGTCACCGTCTGCCACAAGGGCGGCAGCATATCGATCGAATAGAACGTCCCGCCGAGGAAGGCGAGCGGCGTGATGACCAGCAGCGGGATGAACTGCAGGCGCTCGAAGGTGTCCGCCCAGATCCCGATAATGAAGCCGAGGAGACTGAACGACACGGCCGTCAGGACAAGGAAGACCAGCATCCAGACTGGATGCGCGATCTCCACGGGCACGAACAGCGCGGCGGTGCCGAGGATGATCAGCCCGAGGATGATCGACTTGGTCGCGGCCGCGCCGACGTAGCCCAGAACCGCCTCGGTGGACGAGATGGGCGCCGAGAGCAGCTCGTAGACCGTCCCCAGGAATCGGGGGAAATAGATCCCGAAGGCGGCGTTGGTGGTGCTCTGCGTGAGCACCATCAACATGATCAGGCCGGGTACGATATAGCTGCCGTAGTCGATGTTGTCGATCTGCTCGATCCGCGAGCCGATCGCGGCCCCGAAGACGACGAAATAGAGCGAGGTCGTGACCACCGGCGAGACGATGCTCTGAAACAGCGTGCGGCGGGTGCGCGCCATCTCGGAGAGGTAGATCGCGCGGACGGCGTGGATGTTCATCGCGAATCCTTTACCAGATCGACGAAGATGTCCTCGAGCGAGCTCTGGCTGGTGTGCAGGTCATGAAAGCGGATGCCGTGCGCGGCCAGATCATGCAGCAGGCCGGTGACGCCGGTACGCTCGCCCTGGGTGGCGAAGGTATAGACGAGCTCGCAGCCGTCCGCGCTCAGTTCCAGCCCGTGGCGGGCGAGCTCCGCCGGTACCGCTTCAAGCGGCTCCTGCAACTGCAGCTTCAACTGCTTGCGGCCGAGTTCCTGCATCAACTCGTCCTTTGCCTGCACGCGCACGAGGCGGCCGCCGTGGATGACGCCGACGCGGTCCGCCATCTCCTCCGCCTCCTCGATGTAGTGCGTGGTCAGGATCACCGTCACGCCGCCCTCGCGCAGTGAGCGAACGACCTCCCACATCTCGCGCCGCAGTTCGACATCGACGCCCGCGGTCGGCTCGTCCAGGAACAGCACGCGCGGTTCGTGCGCCAGCGCCTTGGCGATCAGGACCCGGCGTTTCATGCCGCCGGACAGCGTCATGATGGCGTTGTCGCGCTTGTCCCAGAGCGCGAGGTCGCGCAGAACCTTCTCGATGTGCGCCGGGTTCGGCGGCTTGCCGAACAGGCCACGGCTGAGGCTCACCGTGGCCCACACCGTCTCGAAGGTATCGGTGGCCAGTTCCTGGGGTACCAGCCCGACCATGCCCCGGGCCCGGCGCCAGTCGCGGACGATGTCGTGGCCATGCACCGCGACCTGGCCATCAGTCGGGTTGACGAGGCCACAGATGACGCCGATCAGCGTTGTCTTGCCGGCGCCGTTGGGGCCGAGCAGGGCGAAGATCTCGCCGCGCTCGATCTCCAGACGGACGTCCTGCAGCGCCCGGTGCCCCGAGTCGTAGACCTTGTCGAGGCCTTCGACGGTCACCGCTGGTGGGCCGGCTGCCGGGTTCCGGCGCGCGCCAGCGGATACCGCGGCCGGGGTTTCGGGGCGTGCGCGGTGCTGCGGATCGGTGCTGGCGCGGTTTTCCATGATGGTCCGTTTCTCCCCGGGGACTGTAAGACTGTGGACGACGTTCGCCCGTGCGTATCCGCAACCGTTCGTCCCGACTCGCGTAAAAGGATGATGGGGCATCTCCGCCGGCGGGACCATGGATGTCGCTGCAATGGCCCGCGAGCGCGTTACGCAGCCGTAACCGGTGGTTCAAGCCGGCTCCATGTCGCGGGTGCAATATCTGCCCCGCGCCCGATGCAGGGGTGCGATCGCAGGCGCCCGGAGGTCAATTATGGGTAACCGCAGGCAAAGTTGCAGCACAAGGGTGACGAATACGATGGTAGCGGGCGCGCTGGTACTGGGCGGCAGTGGTGCGATCGCCGCGAGCCCCGAGCGTCTCTATCAGGACGAGATCGCCGATGAGGCGACCACCGTCGAAGCGGATGATCTCAGCGACGACGATCTGCACGGCTTCATCGAGGCCGCGTACGAGATCCAGTCGATCCGGGCCGAGTATGCCGACAGGATCAGTGAAGCGGAACCGGAGAAACGTGCGAAACTCCAGGCCGAGGCCGCCGAGAAGATGGCCGAGGCGATCGAGGATCAGGGGCTGGATATCAGCGAATATCGCGAAATCGGCTACCTGCTCGAGAACGACGACGATCTGCCGGATCGGCTGGATCAGGTAGCAGCTTCAAAGCGCTGATTTCGAAGGTCCGGGCGGGGAGACGACCCGGAGTGCTCACCGCCGCCGAGCGCAAGGGCTGTGAGGACCGCTGTGCCCGGCCGACCATCGGCCGGGCCGGGGGTCAGTCCTCCAGTGCGATCTCTTCGGCCGGTTGGCTAAGATCGGAGAAGTCGTCCCAGCCGATCTCTACGATGTCGCCGATCTCAAGGTCCTCGGTGCCGTCGATTCCGCCACTGGAATCGTCTTCGGGCACGTCGATCGGCTGGAGGCCGAGCAGCATCACGCGATCGTTGAGGTCATCCACGTCTTCCAGCGGACCGCTGATCACCACGGCGTTGTCCCGGTCTTCGCGCTCCAGGTGCGTCGCGACCACGGAGTCACCCGCGACGTAGCCCTCGATCTCCAGCCGGTCGCCCGGCGCGATGTCGCGGATGCCGAAGGGCTCAAGGTCGTCGCGGATGCGCGTCTTGTCGTTCACCTCGACTGTCAATGCGCAGGTGTTCTTCGAACTCGGCGACAACCAATCTGTCGGCCCCGCGGGAAACGCTACGCGGTCGCTTGTACCATAGCCCGGGGCGAGCGAAGCAAAACGCAGCGCGGAGCGTCGGGCATCGTCACTCCGCTGGTATTCCGCTCCGCTTCCTCCCGGATTAAATAACTGGCTCGACCCGACTCAGTCTTCGTTTTCGATATCCTCGATCGGCATCGGTTGCACGAAGGAGGTTAAAGGGTCCCATTCCATTTTTACCGTATGGCCGGGCTCGATTGTATCGAAGTCGAATTCCAGGCCGGCGGTATCAAACGTCATCCCGAGCACCTCTATGAAAGGGTCATTCTCCGAGTCGACCAAGCCCTCAAGTTCTATCATTTCGTCGTCGTCGGGCGTGAACCGCTCGATCTTGAGCGCTGTCACCTTGCCTTCGCCGTCTTCGAACGCGTCCAGCTCGACCCAGTCGCCCGCGATCAGGTCGGCTACAGAGAAGTTCTCCACCCGGTTGGTGTCGCGCTTGTCTCTGAGCCGGGTCTTGTCGGTGACGTCGACCGTCAGGTTGAAATTGCTGCCGTCGTGGAAGAACTCAACGGGACCGCCAGCCTGCGGGGTGTTGGCGACCCGGGCGACAACCTCGACGTTGTCCTCCAGTTCGACCTCGACGCGGTCGGCGATCAACGTGCCAGACGCGTCGAAAGTGCCCTCCACCTCGATCTCGGCGTCCTTCCTGAACGTTGTCTCAGTCCCGCTCTCATCCACGATTCTCGCGTTGCTCGCGTCCACGGTGATGCCGTTGACGTCGAAGTCCGATTCGCCGGCGAATCGGTCCACGATCCCCTCGAGCTCGATATCCGTGCCCGCCTCGACCAGGTCCGGCAGTTCCTCGATCGGCGCATCCGCGTTGAATTGGTCGCTGTCCGGATTGTAGTTACCCCGGACCAGCACGCGATCGCCTTCGTCGGGCCCGCTATTCGAATTGATCTTCAGGCCATTGATCTGGAACGACGTACTGCCGCTGCTGGTCACCCGGCCGACGATCTGGTCGTCCGTTTCCGCAGGGGCCAGTTCGAGGTGGGTCGCAACCAGGCGGCCCTGGCTGTCCCGGAACCCGCTGACCAGCACGCGGTCGCCGGCCGCGATCGTGTCGCGGTCGGGGCTGTCGAAGCCGTTGAGCACGGTTCTGGCGGTGATCACGACCGTCTGCTGCAGGACCCTGAGCGTGCCCACCGACTCGCCCGGCGGGATTGTATTCCCGTCCACCTCGCCGATCAGGTCGGCTTCGAAGCGTACGGTGTCGGAAACGCCCTCGTCGAGGTCGCCGTCCACGCGCACGACGTAACCGACCTTGAGCGCGCTTCTCATCGCATCGTCACCATTGACCGTGATCTCGGCCGACTCGATGTCGAAAGTCGTGCCATTGACGACAATGCTGCCGATGGCGGAGATGCTGCCGCTGCTGATGCCGGTCCCGCCGATGCCGCCGTCAGCGACGCTGCTGCCGCCACCGCCGCCGCCACAGGCGGAGATCACTGAAGCGAGAAGGGCGCTGGCCAGAATGTGGATGATGCGTTTCATGATTCGCCTCTGTCGTCGCGCCCGTCCGCCTCGTCGGTGTCGGGCCGTTCCTCGAACTGGTGTATACCGACGCCGAGCCGCACGCGGCCGGTGCCATTCATGTCGGGGTTGCGGTCGCGATCGCGCGCGGCAAGCCACCGATCCAGCTCCTCGAGCAGATCCTGGCTGCGGCGTCCGGCGTAATCGCGGAATTCCTCTACGTACTCCTCGGGCACGTTGTCGTAGCTGACCTTGCGCTGGAAGCGGGCCTCTTGCGGATCGCATTCGAGATTGTGCTCGATCGTGGCGATGAGGTCGCGCGTGTCGGCGCCGAGGATGGTGAGTTTCTGGGCCGTGTCCTGGGCGGGGACGTAGCCGTGGCGGATCAACCGCACCGTGCCGTCTGCCGTGCGACTGACGGAGCCCACGCGCTCGAGTTCGTCGAGCACTGCGCGTGCCGGCATGTCACCGCTGTAGCGCTGCACGAGCGCCGGGAATGCAGCCGGATCCTCGATCGCGAGGGGCGCCGGTTCGCCGTCTTCATCCTGGAACCCGGGGTCCCGCAGCCAACCTGTCAGCACCCGTGCGGCCCGGTTGTAGCGCTCGTCGAGGGCATCCGGCGCGTCGGCCTCGAGCCGGCGCAGGCGGGCGACCTCCTTGCGGTGCAGGCCGGTCAGCACGGCGATGCGGGACGTGGTCTGTTTGCGGCCGGGCACGGTGAAGTCGCGTTCGGCCACGGTGACATAGACCTGCTTGAGCAGGTCGGCGAAGCTGCCGTAGGAAATCCCGTGGCGCAGAAGGATGCGCACCAGCGGTGTGAGCAGACGGGCGAGTGCCCGCGCGATGATGTCGGGTTTTCCGGGCATGCGGATTCTCGGGGCCGGTGGTGGACCGGGTGCCGGCGCTCTCGCCGGCACCCGGTGTTCCCGTCAGTCGTTCTCGAACTCGTCTTCGTCCTCGATCGACAGTTCCTTAACCAGATCGTCGGTTCCGGTGAAGCCATCTTCGTCCCACTTGGCCTCCACCACCGTGGCGTTGAGCACGATTCGGTCGAAAAAGGCGCCGCGGGTCAGGGGCTGGTCATCGCCACCCTCGAATCGGGTTGAGCCGTCGCTCTTAACGTCGATGCCGAGCAGTGTCAGCGTACCAGCGTCTGCGGCGAACGCGGACACAGTGCCACGCAGCTCGCGGTCCTGGTCGGCATCGTCCACCTCAATCTCGTGGGCGATGACGGTCACGGATCCGCTGCCGTTCGGGTTCGGCGCAATGCGGCCCTCGATCTCGAGGAAGTCGTCCTCGGTGAGATCGTCCAGCCCGGCGAGTAGCTCGTCGTCGAACGAGTTATCGAACTCGACGTCGTCGGCGGCCAGTCGGACAGTGACGCCGAGCACGGTCAGCGTGCCCTCGGAGGCGTTGATTCCACTGGCAGTACCCGAGATGCGCGCGCTGTTGTCGTCGAACTTGACCTTGGTCGCCCGGATTGATCCGTCGTCGCGGACCACACCCTCGACCTCGACCCGCAGGCCGATGACGAGATCGCTCGCCGAGCCGAAGCGGAACTCGGCATTGCCGTAACTTACCAGCCGGTCGCCGCCGATCTCGAAGGTGTTGTTGTCCTGATCGACGTCGGTGACGATACGCTCCAGCTCGATCTCGGCACCGACCACGTTGCCGGCGTTGTCCTCGCGCTCGACCTTGGTTGCCTGCAGCTGGTCGCCGGAGTTGGCGACGTAGTCCCTGTTCGCGTCCTCGACCTCGACCACCAGGTCGTTCCACTCGCCGCTGGGCAGCTCGTCGAGGGTCGCGGGCAGGATTCCGTAGTTGATTACCAAGCCACCGATCTCGAATGTCCGGGCGCCGGTGTCGTGGTTGGTCACCTTGCCGGTGAGCTTGAATTCGTCGTTGTCCGAGGTGGCCGTGCTCTCCTTCTCGATGTGCGTGGCCCGGATGGCGCCGCTGTTGTCGCGCAGCCCAGACACCTCGACCACGTCTTTCGGCGCCAGGCTTCCCAGATCACTGGCGGGGCTGTCGTCGAAGACGGTATCGGGCCCCGTCACCACCGTCTGGCCCATCACGGTGAGCCGGGGCGAATTGATGCTGTCGATCGGCCCACGGACCGTCTCATCGACCTCGATGCGCCGGCCGTCGTCGTCCTCATCGACCCGCACCTGCTTGCCGATCTCCTCGACCTCGGCTCTGTCGATCTCTTTGCCGTCCTGCTCGATCTCGACCTCGGGACCCTCCGTCTCGATGTGACGCCCATTGACGACGATGCTGCCCAGGGCCGTGACCGTACCGCTTGTTACGCTGCTGCCGTCGCTGGTGCTGCCGGAATTGCTACCGCCGCCACCGCCACCGCCGCAAGCCGTGATCGTCGCCGCGGCGAGGGCCGTCAGCAGGGCGATGCGTGTCGTGTTTTTGCGCTTCCTGGTCATCGTACGTACTCCAGATCGTTGGGGTCACCCGGATGGGCGACGCTCCATATGTGGGAAGCAGTTCCCACGAAGAAGAAAACTTCGCGAGTTCGAGTCATTAATCGCGTGTACCGGCATGCGGCTGTGATCCTCGGTGACCTCACTGGACCGGCACCGGTTTATCCAGCAGGAAGCCCTGCACCGCATCGACACCGAGGCGTTCGCACAGCGCCCGGGCAGCCTGGCTTTCCACGCCCTCGGCGACTACAGAAGCACCCACGGCGTGGGCGCGTGCGAGATAGCCCGTCAATTCCGCTTCGGCCCGTGATGCATCTTGGCGCTGGTCCTGGGCCGCTTGTGCTATCAGGCGGCCGGACAGCTTCACCCAGTCGGGGCGCAATTCCTCGAACAGCGCCAGAACATGCTGTCCGTCCGGATCCCCGACATCGTCCAGGGATACCTGGACACCGAGCTTCTTGAGTGCGGAGGCCGCACTTGCAAGCAGGTCAGGGTGATCCGGAGTACCGCGTTCGGTGAGCTCTACAACCAGTGCGGCACCCCGGCCACCGGTCTCCAGCGCGTGCTCGAGTCCGCGCCACCAGGCGCTGCTGCCCAGCGAGCGAATCGAGCAGTTGCACGAGATGGCCACTTGGGCGTCAGACGTGTGCACAGCACCCGCGAGCCGTCCCGCGGCCGCCAGCGCGCCAATGTCGACGGTGGTAATCTCGTGCTGGTCCTCGATCTCGGCGAACCAGACCTCTCGCGCGGCGCTGTCGGTGCGCCCGAACGGGCGGGCCAGGATTTCGTACCCACAGATTTGATCGTCCGACAGGCGGCGTATCGGCTGCTGCACGAAACGCAGGCAGTCGGCGGTTCTGTCGAAGGCCGGCGTTGCCATCGGTCGCCAGCGGGATCCGTCGACAGTCTCAAGCAAGCCGCGTGAAGGGACACGGTGGTCAGCCCGGCCAGCGGCAACGCCGGCGAGGTCGAAGGCAAAGGGAATCGCACAACTCTGTGGCATGACCGTGTCTCCTTGAGGGATCGATTGCCGTTTTAATCTGCGCTAAATTGGGAAAATAGTCCCAAAAATTCAAGGTGTCAAGTTGCTGAAATGGGAAAAGCGCAGCGGCGTGGTCAAACAACAGGCAGGCGCGCCCGTGTCGACGGCTTGCAGTGCGGCAGGTTTGATTGAGGGGAATGACTTCGGGGACGAGTCCGTGACTTGAACAGGCCAGCCCAATCGTGAGCCGGAGAACCAGCCTCGAAGCGCAGCGACCGCCTTTGCGCAACCGGCGGCCGCTATGATCGATTTTGAAACAGGAGCAGGTCACGCATTTCATGACCCGAATGAAGGATGGATAACGGCGTGTATGGCCCGTGACTGCCGGCATTGCGCGGTGAATTGCCCCGGGTCCGTATTCACTGTCGCGGACCGCGCAAAACCGGCCTACATATTACCGTGCGGGTTGAGTACCCAGGCCGGCATTGCGCTCGAAGCGGTGAGTCACGGCAAGGGGCGGTCGCTATCGGGGGAGATCGATGTTACATTGCGGATAAATCGATTGCGTGCAATTGGAAGTCGGTTGGTATCGACACATGATTCCACAGGAGGTCGAGCATGAGTGATCCCGTATTCCTGATTACCGGGGCATCGAGTGGTATCGGTGCCGCGACGGCACGGCGCGCCGCGGGCGCGGGGTATCGGGTGGCGCTCGTCGCTCGTTCACGCGACAAACTGACGGCGCTCGTCGATGAGCTGGGCGGCCCCGATCGCGCGGTCGCCATCGAATGCGATGTCACCGACAGCGATGCGCAGGCCGCGATGATCCAGCGCGTGCTCGATACCTTCGGGCGCATCGATGTGGTCTTCGCCAACGCCGGCCGGGGCGGCTCGCCGGGCGGTTTTTCCGGTGCCGACCCCGAGGTCTGGCGCGACATGATCCTCACCAACGTCTATGGGGCCGGGCTCACGCTCCGGCACTCTCTCGAAGCGGTCAAGGCGGCGCGCGGACACGTCCTGCTGATGGGGTCGGCGGCCGGCCGCGGGACGATCGCCGGGTCCATGTACGGCGCCAGCAAATGGGCCGTCACGGGCATGGCCTACAACCTGCGCGAGGAGATGCGCGGTACGGGCGTTCGAGTCACCGTGCTGGAACCCGGCATGGTCAATACGCCGTTCTTCGACCAACCGCCCGAGCAGGCGATGGAACCGGAGGACATCGCCGCGGCGGCGCTATACGCCGTATCCCAGCCGGCGCGCGTCGACGTCAATGAAATCCTCGTGCGGCCGACCCCGCCCATTGACGATTAGCCGATCCATTACCCTTTTCCGTTGGCGGACATCCGGCCTGGGATCAGGCGCGAACGAGGCCCCGGTCGCGTCTTGACCATCAACGTATGCGGGCCGGTGCCCGTGCCGGTCCGGCATGCAGTGCGGAACAAACCAGAAAAATGCCGGAGAAACCATGACCAGCCCAAACCTTGTCCGTTTGACCTATGCCAGCACCTCGGCCTCGGCCTCGGCCCGGCGGGGCGGTGGCACGGCCGTCGATCCGGAAATCGGCCGGATCCTGCAGGCCTGCAAGACCAATAATCCGAAAAGGGAGATCGGCGGTGTGCTCCATTACGGTCATGGTTACTTCCTGCAGGTCCTTGAGGGGCCGGAGGAGGAGGTGGATGCGCTGTATCAGAAGATCAGCAGCGACTCGCGCCATCAGGATGTGCGGACACTCGATGAGCGCCAGGTCGAAGAGCGGCGTTTCCCGGACTGGTCAATGAAGTACGTGCCGATGGAATCGGATATCGAGCGCGTGCTCAAGCGCCACCGGATGTCCGCCTTCGATCCTTATCGCTTCGATCTGGATATGATCGAAGAGGTCATCGAGGTCCTCGTCGGGACCGATGCCCCGGGCCAGCAACCCGACCAGGACTACGGCCGTGGGATCAGCGGTTTGTTCAAGCGTCTGTTCGGCGGCCGCGAGAAGCGTTGACGCCGGCACACCGGCGCATGTTCCCGGATTCCGTTTCACTGCATCCGGGCTACGGGAGCAGGCTCGCCCCCCGGTAGCCCGGATGCAGGCGTAAGCCGGAACCCGGGGCAGGTCACCACACGGCGCTGAACACGCGCGTTCATTCCGGGTAACGCCGCATCAGCGCGTTCAGGCGCTCCAGGATCACCTCGCGTTCGTGCTCCAGCAGCCGCAGCAGATCGCGTCGGTTCCAGAGGAATGTGCGCACGAGGATGCGTTCGCGGTAGAGCAGCAGGGCGCGCCGATAGCCGAGGGCGACGATCCCGGTCGGTGGCAGCAGGGCGATGTAGGCGAGTGTGGTCAGGGCGGTGAAGTCGGTCATACGCCACATCCAGATCCCGATGCCCGTATAGGTCGCCAGAAAGCTCACCACCCCGACCCCGAACCACGCGAACGCCCGGATGGCTTCATCGTGGAACAGGCGGCCGAT
The DNA here is from genome assembly GCA_913055615.1 of uncultured Ectothiorhodospiraceae bacterium. GTDB lineage: Bacteria > Pseudomonadota > Gammaproteobacteria > XJ16 > Halofilaceae > Halofilum. The sequence goes on along the minus strand of CAJXKK010000040.1, from coordinate 5,617 downwards.
GCGATGGGTGATGATATACGGGGCGATGTTATGAATGGCACCGAACAGCGCCAACGGCGCCGCGGCGATCGCGTAGGCCGTCATGCGCAGGCGCGGCAAGCGCTCGCGCAGCGGCTGTTCGGGATCCGTCGACAGCGCGTGGCGCAGCTGCGTCTGGTGCATGTGGTCGCGGTAGCGTTCGACCTGTTTGCGCAACGCGGCGACCGCGGCGGGTTCGGCGCCCTGGGCGCGGGTGAGCGCGCGGTTGATGCGCTGGCGGCTGAAAACCCGTTCCTCCAGCGCACGGCGGCTGGCGCCCGAACTGCGCTGGTACCAGCTCCAGAGCCAGCGTTTGAAAAACGGTTCCCGGGGGCACTCCGCTGCGGTTTGCCGATTGCCGGGATGGCGTTCGTCATGTGAGCGCTGGGCGGCCAGCGCGGTGAGTTCCGCCGCCAGTTTGCTCAGCTTGCGGTCCTCGCTGTGCAGTGTCTGGCGTCGCAGCGCCTGTTGCATGTCATCGGTGAGGCGCCGGATGGCCGCTTCCGGGTCGGTCCGGTACTGCGCGGCGTAGGCATCGACCTTTATCTGGCTGGCGAAGCCCAGCATCACGGCACTCATCAGGAAATCGTGGTTCTCGTAGGTGATCCCGACCGGCGCGATCCGCAGCCCGAGTTGCCAGCCGTGGCGCGACTCGGCGGCCAGGGCGATCCGCGCGGCGCCGGTGCGCAGTGGGCCGACCTGCCCCGTGGGTGAGTTTTGGCCTTCCGGAAAGATACCCACGCAGCCGCCCGTGTCCAGCAGATCGTGAACGCGGGCGAACACCTCGGTGTTGCGCGTTGCGTGGTCCGTGCTTTCGTGGGCGCGGTACACCGGTATGGCGCCAAGCTGGCGGAACAGCGATGCCGCGACCGGCCAGCGGAACAGCCCGCTGCGCGCGAGATAGTGGATCGGGCGCGGCACATGCGTGGCCAGCAGGATCGAATCGAGGATCGATCCGGGATGGTTCGCCGCAACGATCAGGGGGCCATGTTGCGGTACCCGCTCCTGCCCGGCCGCGTGCACATCCACAAAGTACAGGCGGTTCACCACACGGAAGAAGCGGATCAGTCCGTTGTAGAGTTTCATGGCGCTCCACATGGCGGATTGCCGGCTTACGGTGCCACGTCTGGCCGTCGCAGGCACATGCGCGGGCTTTTCGGGTCGAGGGGCCGGTCACGGGGTCATCTGGTGCTGTTCGAGGGCGGGCGTCAATTCCCGGCGGTACGTGCCTGCGTATCCGGGGTGCGTATCCTGGACTTGAAATCAATAATGACCAGTAGCTCCCTGCCGGAGGATTGACCCTGACGGAAACCGGTCGGGTATCGCTGGCGTTCAAGCCGGCACGCGCCCCGATCCCTGCCCGTAGGTTGGGTTGACGAAGGAAACCCAACGCTAAGCGGTTGGCCCATCCGCGTCCCGCTGGCTGGGCGAAGGTGTATCATCACGCCGTACCAGTGCTTACGGAACCGGACGGGTGAAAAACGCGAGCCAGACCCCGATCCTTCCATCACTCGCCGTCCTGCGCTGTTTCGAGGCGGCCGCACGGCGCGAGAGCTTCACGCTCGCGGCCGAGGAACTGCATCTTACCCAGAGCGCGGTCAGCCGCCAGGTGCGTGAACTCGAGCAGACGCTCGGTTTCCCGCTGTTCCGGAGAGTCGGCCGCCGGGTCGTGCTGAGCGATGCCGGCCGCCGCTTCGCCGACGAGCTCGGTACCGATCTCGAACGCCTGCGCCAGACCGTCTACCAGACCATCGCCGCCGGCGACCAGCGCCGGGCGCTGCGCATCGCCTCCCTGCCGACGTTCGCCAACCGCTGGCTGATCCCGCGGCTGGAACAGTTCGAGGCGACCAATCCGGATATCGTCGTCAGCATCGGGACCTGCCTGGAACCGTTCGACTTCCACCGCGAGCGTTTCGATCTGGCGATCCATTTCGGCAGCGAGGACTGGCCGGATACGCGCATGGTTCGTTTGTGTGATGAAGAGGTCGTTGCCGTCGCCGCACCGCGATTCGTCGAACGCCATGGATTGACCGGGCCCGCCGATCTGGACTCGGCCCCGTTGCTGCACCTCGACTCCCGCCCGCACGCCTGGCGCGAATGGTTCCGCGCCGCCGGTCTCCGCAATGAGCCCGTTCTGCGCGGCAAGTGGTTCGACCAGTTCTCGATGATCATCACCGCCGCCGTGGCCTCGCTGGGTGCCGCATTGCTGCCCGCCTATCTGATCGAGGAAGAGCTCCATAGCGGCCGCCTCGTGCGCGTCGGTGACACGGCCATGCGTACCGACAAGTGCTACTACATCGTCACGCCAGCCGGGGTGGAGGACGAACTCTGCCGCCGCTTCACCGACTGGATCCGCGCCGAGGTTTCCCCGATCACGCCGGCGTAATCCGCTGCCCGGGGAGGGGGTTTCGCCAGGGTGCGGAGGGCGCCAGGGGACGCAAAGAGAGCGAAGGGCCGGTAGGAGCGAGCTTGCTCGCGAACCGATGTCCGAATCCACCGGATCCCGGCTCGTCGATTCGGGACCAATGGCCGTATCGCTACCCGTGCGCCGCCCGACCGCTATGAACCGGCCAGGCCAGTACTATTGGAGAGTGGTTCGCGGCCAAGGCCGCTCCTGCAGCTTTTCTTCGCGTCCCCTGGGGCCCTTTGCGCCTTGGCGAGAACCCCGGACAATGCCGGATTAGCTCGACAGATATTTTTCCAGCCATTATCGGCTCACGAGCCGATCCGTAAATTTTATGCACTGATACGTTCATAAAGAATGATAGAAAGTCGTGTATCGGCAGGCTACGATTCAAACCTTGACGGCCATCAGGATTCGGACGGACACCATGTCGCAGAACGGTTTTACCGCTACCAGTAACCTCCGCGCGCGTTTCTGCGCCGCCATGTCGCGGATGTACCGGAATGAGGTGCCGGCATACGGCACGCTGATCGAGCTGGTCAACGGGATCAATGCCGCCGCGCTGGAAAGCGACCCGGCGCTCGCGGGTGAGCTCGATGCCACCGACGGCGTCGATCGGATTTCGGAAGAGCGCCACGGCGCCATCCGTGTCGGCACCGCGGAAGAGTTGGCTACCATGCGGCGCATCTTCGCCGTCATGGGTATGCATCCGGTTGGCTATTACGACCTGACCGCCGCCGGCATCCCGGTGCACTCGACCGCGTTCCGGCCGCTCGATCCGGCGGCGCTCGCTGCCAACCCGTTCCGGGTGTTCACCTCGCTCCTGCGGATTGATCTGATCGACGACCCTGATCTGCGCGCCGAGGCCGAGGCGATCCTGGCGCGGCGCCGGATTTTTACCGACGATGCCCTGCGGCTGATGGAGCAGGCCGAACGCGAGGGTGGTCTGGGCGAGGAAGACGCGGCCGCGTTCATCGCAGCGGTGCTCGAGACCTTCCGCTGGCATCCGCGTGCCTGTGTCGATCGGGATACGTACGACCGCCTGCACGACGCACACCGTCTGATCGCCGACGTGGTCTCCTTCCGTGGCCCGCATATCAATCATCTGACCCCGCGCACGCTCGACATCGACGCCGCCCAGGCGGCCATGCCCGGGCACGGCATCACGCCCAAGGCGGTGGTCGAGGGACCGCCGAAACGGCGCTGCCCGATCCTCCTGCGCCAGACCTCGTTCAAGGCGCTGGAGGAGCCGGTCGGGTTCCCGGACGGGAAGGGCGGGGTCGTCAAGGGCCACCACACCGCGCGCTTCGGCGAGATCGAGCAGCGCGGCGCCGCCCTGACGCCGCAGGGCCGCGCGCGCTACGATGAATTGCTGGCTGCTGCCCGGGCCGGTGTGCCCCCCGCGGCCGATGGTTCGAACGCGCAGGCCTACATGGACCATCTCGGACACACGTTCGCGGACTTCCCGGATGATCACGCGACCCTCCGCGCCAGGGGGCTGGCGTACTTCCATTACTCGCTCACCGGGGCCGGTGAAACAGCCGCGGCTGCGGGCGGGTTCGAGGTCGAGGGCGGGATCGACGACCTGATCGAGCGCGGGCTCGTCCGCTTCGACCCGATCGTCTATGAAGACTTCCTGCCGGTCAGCGCCGCAGGCATCTTTCAGTCCAATCTCGGCGACGGTGCCGGGCCCACCATCGCGGCCGACGCCAACCGGGCGGCCTTCGAGGCGGCGCTGGGCGCCGCGCCGGCCGATGAGTTCGCGCTCTACGCGGAGCGCGAGGCGGCGTCGATCCGCACCTGCCTGTATCGACTGCGGCCGGCCGGACGACGCAGCGCCCCGGCCGGCTGATGGCCCCGATACCCCGCGAACTGGTGGACCTGCTCGGCGCCGACGCGATCGCGGCGGCCGATGTGGATCTTTCCGCCTGGGAGGCTGGCGTGCGCGGCGACAGCGGCGGCGCCGCCTTCGTCATGCGCCCGACGGACACCGACGCCGTCGCGGCCGCCATCGCCTGCTGCGTGCGCCATGGCATCCCGTTCATACCGCAATCCGGCAATACCGGGCTGGTCGGCGGCTCGACGCCCGATACCTCGGGTGATCAGGCGGTGCTCAGCCTGGAGCGCCTGAACCGTATCTGCGAAATCGACGTCGACAACCGTTCGGTGCGCGTCGGCGCCGGTGTGCGCCTGTCCGAACTGAACGCCCGGCTGGAAATCGAGGGGCTCTGCTTCCCCGTCGATCTGGGTGCCGACCCGATGATCGGGGGTATGGTGTCGACCAACACCGGTGGTGCGCGCTTTCTGCGCTACGGCGATGTCCGCGCCAACACGCTCGGGCTGACGGTGGTGCTGCCGGACGCCGATGGCACGGTGCTGCGCCTGGATCGGGCCCTGCGCAAGGACAACACGGGCCCGGACTGGAAGCAGCTGTTCATCGGCACGAGCGGTGCATTCGGCATCGTGACCGAATGCGTGCTGAACGTGGAGCCGCTGCCGCGCGAGCGCGCCACGGCGGTACTGGTGCCGCGTGACGAGGCGGCGATCTTCGATCTGCTGCGCCGGCTAGAGACCCGCCTCGGCGCCGATCTGAGCGCGTTCGAATTCATGTCTGGCAATGCCATGCGCCATGCACTCGTCCATGCGCCTTCGGTACGCAATCCCTTCTCCGACGAGGCGATCCCGCCGATCGCGCTGCTGGTCGAGATCGCCCGCACGGCGCCGACCGGCGAGGGCGAGGTGACGCTCGCCGCGATGCTTGAGCGGACGCTCGCGGACCTCTGGGAGGACGCGGACGAGCCGTTGGCGGATGCCCGGTTCGGACCACCGGAAGAACTCTGGCCGCTGCGCCATGCCCTGTCCGAGGGCGTGAAAAACGCCGGGCGGCTGTTTGCCTTCGACCTCGCCTTCGCCCGGACCGATGTCACGCGCTTCCGGGCGTCGATGACGCAACGGCTGGCGGATGAGTGGCCGGAACTGGAGGTTTGCGATTTCGGCCACGTCGGCGACGGCGGTATTCACTTCAATCTGGTCTGCCACGATCTTGAGCGTTGCCAAAGCGAAGGCTACGAGCGGGCGCTTCGCGACTCGATCGTGCAGCACGCGGTGGAGGATTTCGGCGGCAGCTTCAGCGGCGAGCACGCCATCGGCCGCGCCAACCAGCGCTACTACGATCGCTATACCCCGGACGCACTG
>CAJXKK010000039.1 GCA_913055615.1 uncultured Ectothiorhodospiraceae bacterium | reverse complement strand
AATGCGATACACGATACTGCTGACCGCACTCCTCGCGACCGGAATACCGGGCGCCGTCGCCCAGCCGCCAACCGGTGATTCGACGCTCATGGAAGCGTCGCTGTCCGAATACCGGGACAATATCCGCACCGGCGCCTCCAAAGACGGGATCCCCTCGATCGATGATCCGATATTCCAGGACCCCGAGGCAGCGGACGCATTCCTCAATGACAATGACCGGGTTATCGGCGTCTACATCAACGGCGAGGCGCGCGCCTATCCGCAACGGATCCTGGTCTGGCACGAGATCGTCAACGACACCGTCGGCGGCGATCCGGTCAGCATCACCTATTGCCCACTGACCGGTACCGGCCTTGGTTTCCATCGCGACGGCGCGGAGTTCGGGGTATCCGGCAAGCTCCTGAACAGCAACCTCGTCATGTACGATCGCGCGACCGAGACGCGCTGGCCGCAGATGCTGGGCGCCGGCATATCCGGGCCGATGGCCGGCAAGGGGCTGGAGGAAGTCCGCACCGTGTTCACCGAGTGGGGGCGCTGGAAGGAGCGTTATCCGCAGACGCGGGTGCTGTCCACGGATACGGGGATCATGCGCAACTACCAGCAGGACCCTTACGGAGACTACAACCCGATCAGTGGCTATTACGCGCCGGATTCGCGGCGGATGTTCCCGGTGATGAACGAGAGCGAGCGCTATCCGCCGAAGCATGAGGTACTCGGTTTCCGCGGGCGGGATCATGCGGTCGCCGTGGACCTCGGTACGCTCCGGGACAAAGGTGTCATCGAACGCCGGATCGATGGCGAGCGTTACGTCATTATTCACGATCCGGGGCTCGATACGGGCTGGGTCTGGCGCGGCGAGGGGGAAATCGACGCGGATTCGATCGAATTCGGACCGGAGGGACCGCGTTTCGATGGCCGCGACGGACTGGAACCGGTGAATGCATTCCGGGCGATGTGGTTCGCCTGGGCGGCGTATTACCCGGATACGGCGGTGATCGACGATGCCACGGACGACGCCTGACATCCGGCTTACCGCGGCCGTGATCGGTCTCGCATATGCCCTCGGCTATCTCTATGCACTCGGAGATCTGTCAGCGGCGGCACGGCCGGTCTGGTCGTTTACGCTGGGCGATCCCGGGCGCTGGCTGGATCAGCGGGTTGTATTCCAGTTTGAGGGCATCGCCATGTTGCAGGCAGGCCATCTCGTGTGGCTGATCAGCCCCCTGAATCTGCTGATCGCCGCGGCCCTGGGCGTTCTGCTCGCCCTCAATATCGACGGCGCCTGGATGCTGTGGAAACAGCCCGCGGCGTGCGGGATTGCCGGCCGTGGCGGCGGCGTGCTCGCGGCCGTGCCCGCGCTCGCGGCAGGGGGTGCCTGCTGTGCGCCGAGTTTGGTGCTATTGCTCGGCATCCCCGGGCTGGGCGCGTTCGCCGCGATGTTCGCGTGGCTGGTACCGGTGTCGCTGGTGCTGCTGGGAGCGAGCCGCTGGTGGCAGCGACGCCAGGGGGCGCCGGCGTGGTTTCGGGCCAATCCGGGAAGCCTCGATTAGCGGGCGTGCCGGGGGGGGGGCATCCGAGGGCATCAGTCCGCGGGACCGTCGTCACCGGGTCCGGTCTCGATCGGTGCGTCCGCGCGCCCTGCCCATTCGGTCCAGGAGCCGTCGTACACGGCGACGTCTTCACGCCCAAGCCGGTGCAACGCGAATGCAAGCACGCATGCCGTCACGCCCGTCCCGCAGGAACACACGACGGGGCGCTCGTCCAGATCGGCAAACCGTTCGCGCAGTTCCGCGGGCGGCCGGACGCAACCGGTCTCCGGATCGATCACGGTATTGAGTGGGGTATTGCGGGCACCCGGGATATGGCCGGATGGCAGGCCCGCACGTGGTTCCGGATCGGTGCCCGCGAAACGACCGGATGGGCGCGCGTCGATCACCGCCGCCAAACCGGTTTCGAGGTTTCGCTGCACATCCGCCAGCGTCCAGACCGCCGCCGGATCGGGGTGCGGCACGAAGCCCGCCGGTGGGCGCTCGACCCGGCCCGCTTCCAGCGGCAGGTCCGCGCGCTGCCAGGCCGGCAGACCAGCATCGAGAATCGCCACGCGCACGTGGCCGAATACGCGGAACATCCACCACACGCGGGCCGCGGAGAACAGTCCGGCGCTGTCGTACACGATTACCCGCGTGTGGTTGTCGATCCCAAGGCGACCGGCCTCACGGGCGAAATGTCCGGCCTCGGGGAGCATGTGCGGGAGTCCCGACCCGGTATCGGCAATGCGATCGATATCGAAGAACACGGCGCCGGGGATATGCGCGGCCAGGTATTCGCCGCGGGCGTCGCGGCCCGTGGTCGGCAGATGCCAGCTGGCGTCGACGACGCACAGATCATCATCGTCGAGATGGCGTTCGAGCCAGCGGACATCGACCAGCGATTCGTGGCCGTTTCGAGCCATCCCGTTCATGTTACCGCTTTATTCCTGCACCGCCGGCGACACGTCAGGCTCGTTGAGCGCCTTCCAGGTGTGCTCGGCGAGGCCGACACCCGCCTCGTACATGGTCAGGTACGTCTGTGAAGCCCCGGCCGCGATCACGGCGTCGACCTCATCCTTGTGCAGGGCGTGGGCGACCACACTGCCACCGAAGCCGCGGGAACGCAGCTGGCGTGCCGCGATCAGTTTCGATTCCAGCGCATCCATCGACAGGACGACCGCCTGGATCCCCTCGAGATCGATGCCATGCCAGAAGTTCGCATCCTCGGCATCCGTGTAGACCACGTTGCGGCCGGCGGCGGCATGGGTCTCGACCTTGTAGGGGTCGGAGTCCAGACCGATCACGCTGGCCCCGCGGCGGCTCAGCGCATCGTAGGCCGCCGCCCCGGTACGCCCCATGCCCATGATCACGATGCGCGCATCACCGAAGGCGGTCGGTTCCTCATCCGGGTGCAGATGCGGCGACTCGAAGCGCTGCAGGAAATCCTCGAAGCGCTCGAACAGTGGGTGCGCCAGGCGGTTCAGCGGAGCCGCGACAATGAACGAAAGCGCGACCGTGATTGCGAGCGGTACCAGCCATTCCGGCAGCACGGATGCGGAGACGATCAGGCCGAACTCACTGTAGGCGGTGAGGCTCAGTCCGGCGAGGAAGGCGTTGCGCGCACGCAGGCGGAACAGGATCAGCAGGAAGAAAAACAGGATGCCCTTGAGCGGCAGGATCAGCGCGAACACCAGTGCGAACGCCAGATCGCCGGCAGTCGGCATGCCCTGCATGCCGATCTGCAGAAAGAACCCCACGAGGAAGACCTCTTTGAGGCTCCACAGCGATTCCGACATCTCCGCCGCGCGCGGGTGATTCGACAGCATTACGCCCATCAGCAGCGCCCCGATTTCGGAGCTGATCCCGACCACCTCGAAGCCCATGCCGCCGATCACGAGCGCGAGCAGCATGCCCATCAGGACCATGAGCTCGTCATGCCCGCTGAGATCCAGCAGCCAGTGAATGGCCGGGCGCAGCAGCGGCAGCGCGAGGATCCAAAGGGCCCAGATCGACGGCGCGGATCCACCCTGGATGGCAATGACGACCAGCGCGATCACGTCCTGGAGGATCAGGATGCCGATGGCCACACGGCCATGGAACGCGCCGATCTCGCGCTTGGTCTCGAGCGTCTTGGCCGCCAGCACCGTACTGGAAAACGCCAGCGCGATCGCCACCAGCAGCGCGGTATTCCATACCACCCCCATGAGGAAATGGATCCCCGGCGTGAAGATGGCGACCGTGATCGCGAAGTGCAGCACGGACCCGCCGATCACCTGCGGCTGCACCAGCTGGCGGAGCTTCAGCTTCAGACCCACCGTGAACAGCAACAGCAGGACACCGAGATGGGCCACGTGATCAAGGATCTCGCCGCTCTCGTGGGGCAGACCGAGTTGTCCGCCCAGCGCATTCAGGCCGAAGCCGGCGACCAGGAACCCGACCAGCGGCGGCAACCCGATCTGTTTGACGGCGAGGCCGAAGAAGAACGCGAAGGTCAGGACAAGGACTTCAAACATGATGAACGCCTTTTACTTTCCCTGTGCCATCAGGCGGCAGGTGGATCATCGGATGGTTCCCGCGGACGCGACCGAACGTAGCGCAACCACGGCACGGACACACGGGCCCCGCGAAGTTTCGCGTGCGAGGACATCCCGGGCGTGGCGCCGTTCGAGTCCTGTCGGCACTCCGCGAGCACGGGATGCCAGGTTCCCCGCAGCCGCAGCGCATGGTGTAATCCAATCGCGCGGTCGCTGTCCAGCGGGGCGACGACACGGGCCCACAACCCGGGAGTTCGACTGATGCATGCTACCCCCGAGACCGGCGGTACGGTTAACAGTAACGGTCTGCACGAAGTGCTGGACCGTACCGCGACCGTGGTCCTCGGCAAGAGTCACGTGATCCGGCTGGCACTGAGTTGCCTGCTCGCGCGCGGGCATCTGCTGCTCGAGGACGTGCCCGGCGTCGGCAAGACGACTCTGGCACACGCACTGGCGCACGGGCTCCATCTGCAATATCGACGCATCCAGTTCACCAGCGATCTGTTGCCGGCGGACGTGCTGGGCGCCTCGATCTTCGAGCGCGACAGCGCGACTTTCCGGTTCCATCCGGGGCCGGTGTTCGCGGAACTCGTGCTCGCCGACGAGATCAATCGCGCGCCCCCCAAGACCCAGAGCGCGCTGCTGGAGGCCATGGAGGAGGAGCAGGTCACCATCGAGGGGCAGACACGCGCCCTGCCCGACCCGTTTTTCGTGATCGCGACGCAGAATCCGCGCGAGCAGGCCGGCACCTACCCGCTGCCGGAATCGCAGCTCGATCGCTTCCTGATGTGCCTCTCGCTCGGCTTCCCCGACCGGGACGCGGAGCGTGAACTGCTGAGCGGCACCGATCGCCGCCACCTGATCCGGGACATGGAAGCGGTCCTCGATCCGGACCGCCTGCGCGAACTGCAGGCCAGGGCGGAGCGCATCCATGTCGCACCCGCCATTCTCGACTATGTCCAGGCCCTGCTGGCGGCCTCCCGCGATGGCGATCGGTTCGTGGCCGGGCTCTCGCCCCGCGCCGGCCTCGCGCTGATTGCAGCGGCGCGCGGCTGGGCGATGCTCGCGGAGCGGGACTATGTGTTACCCGAGGATATCCAGGCCGTGCTTGGCCCGGTGGTCGACCACCGCCTGCAGTCGCTCGACAGCGGCGATCACGGCACGCCCGGGGAGCGGCTCCAGGCGGGAGTACCGCTGCCCTGATGCGGCTCCATCTGCCCGGGATGGCCGCCATCCGGCGCCTGCGCTCGGCCATCGCGACCCGCTGGCTCGACCGCCGTGTGCCGCGCGAGCCCGCGCGCATCCGCCTGCATCGCCGGCGGCTGTTCATCCTGCCGACGCGACTGGGGTATACCCTCGCGGCGACCCTGGCCCTGCTGCTGCTCGGCTCGCTCAACTACGGCGCCAGTCTCGGTTTCGCGGTGACGTTCCTGCTGGCGGGCAGCGGCGCGCTGGCGATGATCCATACCTACCGCAATCTCGAAGGTTTGGAACTGGCGTTCGCGCCACCGCCCGCGGTGTTCGCGGGCGAGCGGCCACGGCTGCCGGTGCGCCTGCGCGCGGACGCACCCCAGCGCTGGGGGATCACGCTGGACGGCGGTGACGGCCCGCCGCCGGTCAAGGCGCCCGCGCCAGAGGTGCCCGCCGATGCCGAGTTCCGGTTCCCACCGCGACCCCGGGGGCGCTTCCGCCCGCCGCGGCTGCGGGTCCGCACGGAATGGCCGTTCGGCCTGCTGCGCGTGTGGTCGTGGGTGTGGCCGGATGTCGACGGGATCGTCTACCCGGCCTGCATCGATCACGGCCTGCCGCCGCCCGAGCGCCCCGCTGCCGCCGGCTTCGAGCGCCCGCGGGAGGGGGCGGACGAGGATTTCGCCGGGCTGCGGACCTATCAGCCCGGCGATTCCCCGCGACGTATCTCCTGGACCACATTCGCGCGCACCGACGAACTGCTGGTCAAGGCCTTCGAGTCCGCGCCCGCGGGCGATCACCGGTTCGACTGGGACGACACGGGCGCACTGCGCCCGGAGGAGCGTCTGGAGCAGTTGTGCTTCTGGGTCGTGCAGGCGGAGCGGGCCGGTCTGCGCTATGGGCTCGCGCTGCCCGATCGGCGGATCGACGCAGGGACGGGGCCGGCACACCGCGCGCGCTGTCTGGAGGCGTTGGCCCTGCTCGGCATCGGGGAGGATGTGAACGCATGAGCCGCGACAGCGCGATCGACACGGCACAGCTCCATGCCGCGGCCGTGGCCCTTGTGCTGTCGGCATTGCCGCATGCCGGGCAGCTGCCGTTGTGGGTGCTCATGCTGGTGCCCGGCGCGATCGCGCTGCGCCTCGCGCTCGGCCGGCCGCCCGGCCGCTGGTTGCTGATCGGACTCGTCATCGTTGTGTTCGCGGCCGTGCTGTTCCGTTTCCGTACGATCGCCGGGCCAACCGCCGGCGGCGCCTTCTTCTGCGCGATGGTCGCGCTAAAATTCCTGGAGAGCCGCAATCGACGCGATCTCGGCATCCTCCTGTGTCTCGCGTATTTCCTCGCCATCTCCGTGTTCCTCAACACCGAGGCGATCGGTATCGCCGCGCTCGTACTGGCGGCCGTGCTGGCGACCACGGTCGCGCTCACCTTCGTGGCGGAGCCGAGCGGCCCACCGATACGGGCCCGTGTACGCCTGTCGGGTACCCTGTTGCTGCAGGCGATACCGGTTATGCTCGTCCTGTTCCTGCTGTTCCCGCGTCTGCCCGGACCGATCTGGGGACTGGGCGACGACAAAAGCGCCCGTACCGGGCTCGACGACCGGATGTCGCCCGGCGACATTACACGCCTGACCGAATCTTCCGAGGTGGCCTTCCGGGTCGACTTCGAGGATGAGCCCCCGGCCCGCGCGGAGCGCTACTGGCGCGGTCCCGTGTTCTGGTCGTATGACGGCCGCGCCTGGACCAAGGGGGAATCGCGCCACCGCGGCCTGGAGGACCCGACTGCGACCGGGCGCGAGCGCGCCTATACGCTGATCCTGGAACCGCACGGGCGCAAGTGGCTGTTCGGCCTCGACATCCCGGTGGCCGCCGACGGCGACGTGAAACGCAGCACGGGCTACAACCTCGTCACCGACGAGCGCATCGACTCGGTGCAGCGCTACGCGATGCGCTCCGCCCTCGACTACCGCCTCGAGCGCGAACTGCCCCGGGCCCGCCGCGAGCGGGCGCTCGATCTGCCGGAGGGCAGCGCACCGCGGGCGCGTGAACTGGCCGAGCGCTGGCGCGACGAGGCGAGCGGCCCACAGGGAATCGTAGACCGGGGCCTCGCGTTCCTGCGTGATAAAGATTTCGTCTACACGCTCTCGCCCGACCCGCTGGGCGAAACCCCGGTCGACACTCTGCTGTTCGAGACCCGTACCGGCTTCTGCGAGCACTTCGCCAGTGCGTTCACGGTGCTCATGCGGGCGGCCGATATCCCCGCCCGGGTCGTAACCGGTTACCAGGGCGGCGAGATCAACGACGACTACATGATCGTGCGCCAGTCCGATGCCCACGCCTGGACGGAGGTCTGGCTCCCCGATCAAGGCTGGACGCGGGTGGACCCGACCGGCGCCGTCTCGACCACCCGTCTGGACGCCGGCATCGCCAGCCTCGAAGGCGCGGATTCCCTCGATCTGATGTCGCGCCGCGACAGCGGCGCGCTACGCGAGCTCGGCCTGCTGTGGGACTCGCTCAACCATGGCTGGAACCGGTTTGTGCTCGGTTACGGCCCCGCGCTGCAGAAACAGCTCCTCGACCGGCTCGGCATGGATGCCCTCGGCCGCTGGGCGCTGGCGCTGGTGATGCTGGCCGCGATCGGCCTGATCATCGCGGCGGTGTGGCTGCTGGCGCTGCGTCCGGTCGGCCCACGTGACCCGGTCGAACGACTCTGGCAACACGCCCGCCAGCGTCTGGGGCGCATCGGCCTCCGTGCGCATCCGGCCGAGGGCCCGATCGACCTGGCGGCACGCGTGCGCCGCACGCGGCCGGATGTCGCACCGGCCTTCTCACGCATCGTCTCGGCGTATGTCCGGCTGCGCTATCGTCCGGTTCCCCGTGATTCGGCCTTTCAGGAACTGCGTAATGCGGTACGGGCATTCCGGCCGCGCCGACGGCCGCCACGCGACAGCCATAGAAACAATGATCAAAACCGGCCGGCCGACTGAAGAATGATGCAGGTCGGGCTTACACAGGCTCTATAAGCCCGACCTGCAGGACGCCCGATACTCAGACGTTCGCCAAGCCGTGTGGAACGGCCCGGGCTTACTCAATCGACGCGGGGATCACGGTCTCGCGTCCCGGAAAACGATGGCCGCGGTGCAGGCAGTAGCCGAGCCATTTGTGCAGGAAGCGGTTGCGTTCCCAGCAACGCTCCAGCGTTCGACGGGCATCGAAATGGTACCGGCCACGGCCGATATGCACCTCCATCGCCTCGGCCGTGCGCGCGTCGTGCTGCACCCGCACTCGCAGGTCCGGCTCATAGCGCACGTCATCCCCATCGGCGAACGCGTAGGTCAGGCGCAGCGTCGTCGTATAGCGGGAGCGTTCGATGATCGTCACGTGCAGGTCGACACACCCGCTCACGCGCGATACGGCGCGGCCGTCGATGGCGTCGAAGCGCGGGACGAGGCGCCGCAGGCGCATGTAGTTCTCTTCATACAGCGCCATCAGGCCGGGGAAATTGCGCCGGCTGGCGGTAGAGAGCGCGCGCTGTTGTGCACGGGACTGCTGCATCGGCTGTCGGGTGACTCGTTGCGGTTACCGGAGGGCAGGATACACGCTGCGGATGACGGGCTGGAAGCGCCCGGATCGTCTATGCTGGCGTAGCGGGCCACGAAGGGCCCATAGGCCGGCGCGGCCCGGACCACCCCGGCGGTGGCGTCGCCTGTGGACAAGAACGGGAAAACCGGCGTCGCGTAGAGGACATCCGCCGCGCCGGCATGTTAATCTCCGCTACCGCTTTTGCATGCGCGCCCGCGCGGGCGCGCCCCGACACGGAACCCGCCCGATCGCGATGCAATACATCAAGCGCTTCTCCGAGATCTCCTACGACGACGTCGCCATTGTCGGCGGCAAAAACGCCTCGCTCGGCGAGATGTATCGCGAGCTCCGCGACCTCGACGTGCTGGTCCCCAACGGCTTCGCCATCACCGCCGATGCGTTCCGCTATTACATCGAGCACAACGGCCTGTTCGATGAGATCAAGCGGCTGCTGAACGATCTCGACCTCAACGACACGCATCGCCTCTCCGACGTCGGCGGCATCATCCGCGCCGGTATCGTCCACGGCGACATGCCGACGGACCTGCGAGAGGAGATCTTCACCGCCTACCGCGAACTCGGCGAGGAATATGGTCACAATCCCGACGTGGCGGTCCGCAGCTCGGCCACTGCCGAGGACCTGCCCGATGCTTCCTTCGCCGGCCAGCAGGAGAGCTACCTCAACATCCGTGGCACGCGCAACCTGTCGACGACCTGCAAGTGGGTATTCTCGTCGCTGTTCACCGATCGCGCGATCGCCTACCGTGCGCACCACGGCTTCGATCACATGGACGTCGCGCTGTCGATCACCGTCCAGAAGATGGTCCGCTCCGACATCTCATCATCAGGCGTGATCTTCACGCTCGATACCGAGAGCGGCTTCCGTGATGTGGTGTTCGTAACCTCCGCCTACGGGCTCGGCGAGAACGTGGTCCAGGGCACCGTCAATCCCGATGAGTTCTATGTGCACAAATCGAAGCTCGAGCAGGGATATGCCCCGATCCTGCAGCGGCATATCGGCACGAAAGAACTCAAGATGATCTACAGCGCCGAGAACGTACGTGGCAACTCCACGCGCAACGTCGAGGTCAAGCCGTCCGAGCGGCGCGAGTTCTCGATCGATGAAGAGGACGTCCTCACCCTCGCCCGCTACGCGACCACGATCGAAAAGCACTATTCCGGGCGTAACGGTTATTCCACACCGATGGACATCGAGTGGGCGAAGGACGGCGAGAACGGGCAGCTGTTTATCGTCCAGGCGCGCCCGGAGACGGTCCAGTCCCGCGTCGACAACGTGCAGTTCCAGGAGACATTCCGGCTCGACCAGACCGGCGAGGTGCTCGCCCAGGGCAAGAGCGTCGGCCGGCGCATCGCGGCCGGGCGCTCGCGCGTGATCCTCGAGGCCACGCACATGCACGACCTCAAGGAGGGCGAGGTCCTGATCACCGATATCACCGACCCGGACTGGGAACCCGTCATGAAGCGGGCGGCGGCGATCGTCACCAACCGCGGCGGGCGCACCTGCCACGCGGCGATCATCGCGCGTGAGCTGGGCATCCCGGCCATCGTCGGCTGTGGCAACGCGACCGAGTTGCTCGCGGAGGATGTCGATCTGACCGTCTCCTGCGCGGAGGGAGATCTCGGCTACGTCTACGACGGGACACTCGAATTCCACAGCGAACGCCTCGACGCCTCGGATCTCGAATCGACCGAGACCAAACTGATGCTCAACCTCGGCAACCCCGAGCGCGCCTTCGAGGCCTCTTTCATGCCGACCGATGGCGTCGGCCTGGCGCGCCTCGAGTTCATCATCAACAACTCGATCGGGATCCACCCGCGTGCGCTGCTGGAATACGATTCGCTCGATGGCGGCACCCAGCGCGAGATCGATCAGGCCATCTCGGGCTATGAGAATCCGCGCCAGTTCTACATCGACCGTATCGCTGAGGGTGTGGGCACCATCGCCGGCGCTTTCTACCCGCGCCCGGTCATCGTGCGCATGTCCGACTTCAAGTCCAACGAATACGCCTCGCTGATCGGCGGCGGCCCATACGAGCCGCACGAAGAGAACCCGATGCTCGGGTTCCGCGGCGCTTCGCGCTATTTCTCGCCGGAGTTCGAGGAGGCGTTCGCGCTCGAATGCCAGGCTCTGCGCAAGGTTCGTGAGACCATGGGCTTCGAGAACATGAAGCTGATGATCCCGTTCGTGCGGACCCCCGGCGAGGGCGAGCGCGTCATCCAGCTGCTGGCCGAAAACGGGCTGGAACGCGGGGTGAACGGGCTCGAGGTCTACCTCATGTGCGAGATCCCCACCAACGCCCTGCGGGCCGACGATTTCCTCGAACACTTCGACGGCTTCTCGATCGGCTCCAACGATCTGACCCAGCTCACCCTCGGCGTCGACCGCGACTCGGCCGCCGTGACCGAAGGCGACGAGCGCGACCCGGCGGTACTGGACCTGATGGAAATGGCCATCAAGGCGTGCAACCGCCACGGCAAATATGTCGGTATCTGCGGCCAGGCCCCCTCGGATTTTCCGGAGATCACGCGCTTCCTGGTGGAGCATGGGATCGGCTCGATCTCGCTGAATCCCGACAGCCTGCTGCGGATGAAGAAGATCACCGCCGAGGTGGAGAGCGCAGCCGGACGGGGCACGAACGCGAGGCAGTGATGGCAATAAAAGTAATCGCATGCCATGCATCCCTTGCGATTACACAGGATTTATCGATAATGACCCGCCCTGCCCGCCGGTTCGACCGTCGGGCCCGTATTGCGCCAGCCGTGGAGCACTGATGGCGAAAGAAGATCATATCGAGATGGACGGCACGGTGATCGACACCCTGCCGAACACGATGTTCCGGGTCGAACTGGATAACGGCCACGTCGTGACCGCCCACATCTCGGGCAAGATGCGCAAGCACTACATCCGGATCCTGACCGGCGACCGCGTCACGGTCCAGCTCACGCCGTACGATCTCTCCAAGGGGCGGATCACCTACCGCTCGCGCTGAGGGCGCCGTCCGTCTGGACAGTTCCCCGTGGCCCCTCCGCCGGGGCGCGTGTCCACCGGAACGGGCCCTTCCCGGTGTTCGGGTCGGGTTTTGGCTTGACACCGATCTACGGTTGTTGGCGTTCGGTGTGGTGCTTTCCTGGTTGGCTACATGATTTGGGTTTCACCGGGGAATGCCGGCATTGCGCGGTGAAATCTTCCGGGCCAGCATCCGGCGCTACGGGACCGCGCAACGCCGGCCGACGTCGCCAGGGTCCGCTCACGGTTCGGGCCACGGCGGTTTTGACGTTCCCCCCATCGACGGCGCCGAGCAAGGGCGCGGGCGCGACGGATCAGCCCCGACAAAAAAACGCCCCGCCGACCAGCGAGGCCGACAGGGCGCGATCCTGCACAAAAACCCAGAACCCGGTTACGAAACCGCCTCCGGCGTCTCCACCTCGACGGCGAGGTCGTCGTCCTCACCGACAGTGACGGTAACCCGGCCACCCTTGGTCAGCCGTCCGAACAGCAGCTCGTCGGCCAACGGCTTCTTGACGTGTTCCTGGATCACGCGCGCCATCGGCCGCGCGCCCATCACCCGGTCGTAGCCATTGCGGGCGAGCCAAGCCCTGGCCGCATCGTCCACGTGCAGCGACACCCGCTTCTCTTCGAGCTGGGTCTCGAGTTCGATGATGAACTTGTCGACCACGTTGGCGATGGTCCGCTCGTCCAGCGACTGGAACTGGATGATCGCGTCGAGGCGGTTGCGGAACTCCGGCGTGAAGGTGTGGTTGAGCACACCCATCACGTCCTTGGAGTTGTCGGCGGTGTTGAAGCCGATGCTCCGCCGCGACAGCGCCTCGGCGCCCGCATTCGTGGTCATCACGATCACGACGTTGCGGAAGTCCGCCTTGCGGCCATTGTTGTCCGTCAGTGTGCCATGGTCCATGACCTGCAACAGCAGGTTATAGACGTCGGGATGCGCCTTCTCCACCTCGTCGAGCAGCAGCACCGCGTGCGGGTTCTGGATGACGGCATCCGTCAGCAAACCGCCCTGGTCGAAACCGACATAACCCGGGGGGGCACCGATCAGCCTTGAGACGGTATGGCGCTCCATGTACTCCGACATGTCGAAGCGCAGGAGCTCGATCCCGAGGAGCTGGGCCAGTTGACGGGTGACCTCGGTCTTGCCGACGCCGGTCGGGCCGGCGAACAGGAAGCTGCCGATCGGGCGATCCTGATGCCCCAGCCCGGAGCGCGTCATCTTGATCGCCGACGACAGGGTCGAGATCGCCTCGTCCTGCCCGAAAACCATCATCTTGAGATCGCGCTCGAGCGTCTTGAGGACCCCGAGGTCCGTGCGCGAGACATTGCGCGCGGGGATCCGGGCCATACGCGAAATCACGGTCTCGACGTCGTTGACGTTGATCGTCTTCTTGCGCTTGCTCTCCGGCTGCAGGCGGCGGTTCGCCCCGGCCTCATCAATCACGTCGATCGCCTTGTCCGGCAGGAAGCGGTCATTGATATACCGCCCCGACAGTTCCGCGGCCGAGCGCAGGGCGCCGTTGGTGAAGCGCACCTGATGGAATTCCTCGAACCGGCTCTTGAGCCCCTTGAGGATCGTGATCGTCTCTTCGACGGTCGGCTCGTTGACGTCGATCTTCTGGAACCGGCGGGCCAGCGCCCGGTCCTTTTCGAAGATGCTGCGATATTCCTGATACGTGGTCGAACCGATGCATTTGAGTTCGCCCGAGGCGAGCATCGGCTTGATCAGGTTGGAGGCGTCCATCACGCCGCCGGAGGCGGCCCCGGCGCCGATGATCGTGTGGATCTCGTCGATGAACAGGACCGCGTGCTGCTCTTTCTTGAGCTGCGCGAGGATCCCCTTGAGGCGCTTCTCGAAATCGCCCCGATACTTCGTGCCGGCGACCAGCGCGCCCATGTCGAGCGAGTAGATCACCGCATCCGAGAGCACATCCGGCACCTGTGCATCGACGATCTTCTTCGCCAGGCCCTCGGCGATCGCCGTCTTGCCGACACCGGCCTCGCCCACCAGCAGCGGGTTGTTCTTGCGCCGCCGGCAGAGGATCTGGATGGTCCGCTCGACCTCGTTGTCACGGCCGATCAGCGGATCGATATTGCCCGCCAGCGCCTTCTGGTTGAGGTTGGTGGCGAAATTCTCGAGCGGCTGGCGTTCGCCGTCGCCGGAATCGGCGACGCTGTCGCCCTGATCCTGCTCCTGCTCGCCTTCCTCGTTTTCCTCGCCCGACACCTTTGAGATGCCGTGCGAGATGTAGTTCACCACGTCCAGACGCGAGACGTTCTGCTCGGACAGCAGGTACACGGCATGCGACTCCTGCTCGCCAAAGATGGCGACCAGGACGTTCGCACCGGTCACCTCCTTGCTGCCGGCGGACTGGACATGGAATACGGCGCGCTGCAGTACCCGCTGGAACCCGAGGGTCGGCTGGGTTTCGCGCGCATCGTCACCGTCGAGCAGCGGTGTGTTCTCCTCGACGAACTGTTCGAGATCCCGCCGCAGCTTCTCGATATCCGCACCACAGGCGCGCAGTACCGACGTGGCCGTCGGGTTATCGAGCAGGGCGAGCAGCAGGTGCTCGACCGTCATGAATTCGTAACGCCGCTCACGCGCTTCCTTGAAAGCGGTGTTGAGCGTGAATTCCAGCTCTTTGCTCAGCATGATCTACTCCGGCCATTCGGCATGGAGGCGGTTCGGAAAATCCGGATCAATGGATCCGGCGTGTCTCGCGCGTTACGCGCCGATGGTTCCCGGACCGCCCCCTGTCAGGCCTCTTCCATCGAGCACAGCAATGGATGCTGATGCTCGCGCGCGTAACGATTCACCTGGTTGACCTTCGTCTCGGCGACGTCGGGGCTGAAGACCCCGCACACCCCTTTTCCGCGGGTGTGGACGTGCAGCATCACCTGCGTCGCCTGTTCGCGGTCCATGCGGAAAAAATACTCCAAAACGTGCACGACGAACTCCATCGGCGTGTAGTCGTCGTTCAGCAGCACCACCTTGTACATTGGTGGTCGCTTGAGTTTCGGTTTCGCCGACTCGACGGCGATATCGTCATCGTGACGCGGATCGTTCTCGCTCATGAATTCGATTCTACCGCTGTCGTGCCGACCTCACCATCACCGTCCGCCGGCCGGTTATCCTCACTGCGCATCACGGCCCCCGGTTATGTTGAATTTAGGTCGCACACGGCGTTTTTCAAGATGCGTGCGGGCCGGATCATGGATCCCGCGATTACACTATCTTGACCGACGTATCCCGGTGCGGTTCCGCGGGCGCCTCCGGTAAGCCACCCATCCCCGATATTCGCATTCATGGCAATTTGGATGCGATCCGACTGCGCCCTCGGCGAATCGGCGGCGTGGTCGCCGCCGGGATCCGGGATCCGGATGCCCCCATTGTACTGCCGAGGGCGGTGCAGAAGCCATGCGCCGGCCGTTCCCGCGGTATGGTGGCGGGGTCGACACCGCCGGATATCCGCCCCGGCCGGGCACGTGCTAGAGTTTCACCAGTCCCGCCTGCAGCCGCCCCGATGTACCCGAGTGTCTGGACCCCCCACATGACCGTCGCGGCCGTGATCGAGGCCGAGGGGCGCTATCTGGTGGTTGAGGAGCTGGCTGAAGGCCAGCGGGTGTTCAACCAGCCTGCCGGGCATCTGGAGCCGGGCGAGCGCCTGACGGAGGCGGTCGTGCGCGAGGCGCTCGAGGAGGCCGGCGTGCACTTCGTCCCGGAGCACGTCATCGGCCTCTACCGCTGGATCAACCCGCGCAACGACGAAACCCACCTGCGCGTGGCCTTCGCTGGCCACCTCAACGGCAGCGATCCGGAGCGCACGCTCGACGACCCCATCATCGCGCCCCATTGGCTCAGCTATGGCGAACTCCTCGCCCGCCGGGCAAGTCTTCGCAGTCCGCTGGTCATGGGTTGCATCGATGACCACCTGCGGAGCTGCCGTTATCCGCTGGAGCTCCTGCGGGACTTCGAGTGACGTCGCCCGTAATCCTGCCCGACGCGCGGCTGCCCGCGCCCCCTTCCGGGGAATCCTTGCCGTAGCGGGCGCGTGGCCCAGCGAGCATCTTCGATCGTCAGGCTGCTCCGCGCTATCATAGGGGCTGATTACACACCCGGTTCCCAGCATGCCCGCATCCCGCATCATCGTCGGCATCTCCGGCGGCGTCGACTCCGCCGTCGCGGCGCTCGATCTGCTCGAGCGCGGCTACGCCGTCGAGGGCCTGTTCATGAAGAACTGGGACGATCCCGACGATCCGGGCTATTGCCCGCAGGACCATGACCTTGCGGCCGCCGAGGACGTCTGCGCGCACCTGGGTATCCGGCTCCACAGGGTCGAGTTCACCGCCGAATACTGGCATCGGGTATTCGAGCACTTTCTTGCCGAGTACGAGGCCGGCCGTACGCCCAACCCGGATATCCTGTGCAACAGCGAGATCAAGTTCCGCGCGTTCCTGGAGCACGCCCTCGGGCTCGGCGGCGACGCCATCGCGACCGGGCACTACGCGCGGGCGGCCGCTGACGGCACCGGCGGCTGGCGGCTGCTGCGCGGCCTCGACCCGAACAAGGATCAGAGCTACTTCCTGCACGGTATCGACCCCGAGGCGCTGGCGCACACCGTTTTCCCACTTGGCGAGTACGCCAAGGATCGGGTGCGTGAGCGCGCCCGCGCGGCTGGGCTCCCGAACCACGACCGGCCCGACAGCACCGGTATCTGTTTTATCGGTGAGCGCCGTTTCAGTGAATTCCTCGCCAACTACCTGCCCGCGCAGCCCGGCCCGATGGAGACCCCGGAAGGCCGGACCGTCGGCGAGCACAACGGACTGATGTATTACACCATCGGCCAGCGCCAGGGCCTCGGGATCGGCGGCGGTCAGGGGACCGACGGGCGGCCGTGGTATGTGCTGGACAAGGACATCCCGCGCAATACGCTGGTCGTCGGCCAGGGCCACGACCACCCGTGGCTGCACGCGCACGCGCTCGAAACGGAGCCGCCACACTGGCTCGGCACACCGCCGGGCGACACTCTGACCTGCAGCGCCCAGGTCCGGTACCGACAGCGGCCCGTTCCGTGTGAAATCGGGTTCGACGGTGAAGGGTTGCGCGTCACATTCGATCGCCCCGTGCGGGCGATCACGCCAGGCCAGTCGGTGGTGTTCTACGATGGCGACCACTGCCTCGGCGGTGCGATCATTCGCCGCCCGCTTCGGGCGGAGGCCGGCGTCCCCGGCTGACGCAGCGACCACCTGCACTGCCCCTTTTTTCGGAGACCGCCATGCTGCCGCTGCCGATCCGTGTACTGCGCGATGCCGTGATCGTGATGCTGTTCATCGTTCTGGGTGGCTGGGTCGGCGCGGCGCCTTACGCAGCCGATGCGGCCGACCCCCTGTTTGTCGACGTCTTCCGCGCCGTGTTCGGCACGATCGGCTTCGCGGTGGGCGGCTATCTGGCGCCATCGAGGCGGCCACTGCAGATGACGCTCACGCTCGTGGTGATCTGGCTGATGGCCGGACTGGCGATTGCACTGGGCGGTGGCCACGCCGCCGGCTGGTTCATGGTCCTCGTTTTTCTGCCGATCATGGCCGTGCTGGGTGGAGGCCTCGCACTGCTGGTCGAGCGCCTGGCCCGCGAGTGATTGCCGGCCGCATGGCCGAGACAACCGGCGCGCGGACGCCTACACTCGCGCCCTCGATTCCCGTGGCAGCCGACTGATGCAGCAGAAACGCCTCGACCAGACCCTGGCCCTCGCCGGCATCATGCACGCGACCTGGCTGGTGCGGCAGGTCGCCCATCAGGAGCGCGTCGACCAGCAACAGCTGGCGATCGCGCTGAGGCCGGTGTTCGAGCTCGAACCGGACAGCGTCGCGGCGGTGTACGGCGACGCCGGTAGCCGCCATGCGCTGCTGACCGTGCTCCGCAGCCAGCTCGGCGGCGGCGACGCGGAACGAGATATCGAAGTGACGCGCTACGCCGCGACGCTGATGCACCTGGAGCGCAAGCTCGTCAAACGCGACGACCTCATGCGCAAGCTCCGCGAGGGCATCGAGCAGGCACGCACGCAGCTCGACCACTTCGGCGTCACGCACGAGAACCTGATCGGCCGCCTCGCCGACCTCTACGCGGAGACCATCAGCACGCTGCGCCCGCAGATCATGGTCCAGGGCGACCCCGCGAGCCTCACCAATCCGACCAACGCCAACCGCGTGCGCGCCCTCCTGCTGGCCGGCATGCGCTCGACCGTGCTGTGGCGCCAGTCCGGTGGCTCACGGCTGCAGCTGGTGCTCGGCCGCCAGCGCATGATGCGCGCGGCGCATGAGCTGGACAGTCAGTACCAGGACCAATCGTAGCTCTCCGATGCGCCCCTGGCTGGATCCTGTCGAACCGCTACTCGAGCTGCTGCAATTTTCTCTCGCAGAGGCGCTGAGCTCGCTGAGGGCGCATGGCGCTGGATAACGAATTGTAGGAGCGGGTTTGCCCGCGAACCGCCGAATTCTTTGATCACGACTCAGATATCGGCCCAGGGTATCGACCGTGATCGCCCGCTGGCTGCCGGTGTCGCGGGCCGGACTGTATTGCCGACGTATTCGCTCGCAGAAACTCGGTGCCCGGAAGGACGCCAGCACCGACTGTCGGCATTCCTGGCGGCCGGGCGGTTCGCGGGCAAGCCCGCTCCTACACCTTTTGCGCCAGAATCCCGCGAATATCGTTTTCCCTTTTGCCCTCCGCGCCTCTGCGAGAGAAAACTACAGCGCCTGACCGAAAGCAGTGCGCCCCTCACCTCGCGAGGGGCGCACGCCCATCAGGTCGTGTCTTTGCCATTCATGAGATTGCCGACCATGTTCATGAGATCCATCGGCATCGGGAACACGATGGTCTTGGCATTGTCCTGGGCGATGCCCTGCAGGGTCTGCAGATAACGCAGCTGGATCGCCCTCGGGTCCTCGCCGAGCTGCTTGGCCGCGAGGACGAGGTTCTCGGCCGCCTGCTGCTCACCCTCGGCGTGGATCACCTTCGCCCTTCGGGCGCGTTCCGCCTCGGCCTGCTGGGCGATCGCGCGGATCATGCTCTCGTCGATATCGACGTGCTTGATCTCGACGTTCGCGACCTTGACACCCCACTGGTCGGTCGCCTTGTCCAGGATCTCCTGGATGTCGGAATTGAGCTTGTCACGCTCCGAGAGCATCTCATCGAGATCGTGCTTGCCGAGCACGGACCGCAGCGTGGTCTGTGCCAGCTGACTCGTCGCGTTATAGAAATGCTCGACGTTGATCACGGACTTCTGCGGGTCGACGACTCGGAAATACACCACCGCGTTTACCTGCACGGAGACGTTGTCCTGCGAGATCACGTCCTGCGAGGGGACATCCATCGTGATCACCCGCAGATCCACCTTTTCAATCTGCTGGATAAACGGGATCACGATGATCAGCCCCGGGCCCTTCACCTTCTGGAAGCGCCCGAGCAGGAAGATAACGCCCCGCTCGTACTCGCGCAGGATGTTGAACATGCTCACGACGAGAAGCGCGAGCAGGCCGATAGCGGCACCAAGATAGATCAGCATGGTATTACTCCCTGTCCGATTCGATCGGCTCGACGCGAACGATAAGGCCTTGGCGTCCAGTAACCCGAACCGGTGTACCGGGTGGAATCGGGCGATCGCTGCGTGCCTGCCAGCGCTCACCCAGCATGTAGACCCACCCATCGGTGGCGTCTACGGTTGAAATGACTTCCGCAGTGGCGCTCTCGATCTCTTCGGCACCGCTGACGACCGGGCTGCGCCAGGCTTTGACCGCCATGTACGCGATCGCGAACATGATCACCCCGGACAGGGTCGCGACGGAACCGATCACCTCCATGGCGATCTCGAAGCCCGGTACATCGGTATCCATCAGGATGATCGAGCCGACGACCATGGCCACGATGCCACCGAAGCCGAGCGCGCCAAAGCTCGGGACCAGCGCCTCGCTGACGATCAGGATGATGCCCAGCAGGATCAGCAGCAGCCCGGCGTAATTGACCGGCAACACCTGGAAGGCGTAGAGCGCGAGCAGCAGGCAGATGGCGCCCACCGTACCCGGGACCAGCGCACCGGGGTTATAGCCCTCCAGCAGCAGCCCGTAGATACCGATCATCATCAGCAGGTAGGCGACCGTCGGATTGGTGATGATCGCCAGCAGCTCCGAACGCCAGTCCGGCTCGATCGTCTCGACCGCGGCCCCGGCGGTCGCCAGGGTCACCGGATCACCAAGGACGTCGACTTCGCGGCCATCGGCGCTTTCGAGCAGGGCCGTGAGATCAGCGGCGATCAAGTCCGCCACGTTCTGCTCGACGGCCTCTTCGGAGGTCAGGCTGACTCCCTCGCGTACGGCCCGCTCCGCCCATTCGGCGTTGCGCCCGGTCTCCTGGGCCAACCCGCGGATCCATGCCGCCGCGTCGTTTATGGCCTTGCGCTCAGAGGCGCTGGATGGCTTTTCGGACTCCGCGGCATCATCCGACTCCGGCGCCTCGCCGTCGGGTTCTGTCGACCCGGTCCCGTCCTCGGCCTCTTCGCCGCCCCCACCGCCCTCTTGATCCGGGTTCTTTTCAGGCTCGTCCGGGGCTTGCGGTGCGCCGCCGCCGATGGAGACCGGCGTCGCCGCACCAACATTGGTCGAAGGCGCCATGGCCGCGACATGGCTGGCGTAGAGGATATACGTGCCGGCACTCGCGGCGCGCGCACCGCCCGGCGCGACCCAGGTCGCGACCGGCACCTGCGAACTGCGGATCGCCTTGACGATGTCGCGGGTGGCCTCGGTCAGGCCGCCCGGCGTATCCATGCGTATGATCAGCAGATCGACGCCACGCTCTTCAGCCGTCTGGATCCCGCGGGTCAGGTAGTCCGTGGTCGCCGGGCCGATGGCCCCGTCGACGGTCAGCATGATGGCACTGGGCCCGGCGCTGTCGGCTCCGTTGCTCTCCTCACCGGCCGCTTCCTCGTCCGCCATGCCGGGCGCGAAGAACAGCAGCGCGCCCGCCAGCACGAACAGGCAAGCGAGTGCGCGCCGGATCCGGTCAATCCCAGTGGTAGTCGATCGTGATTTCTTCATTCGCTCGAATCCGTCGCAGCGCGTACAGATCGAAGCCGTCGAATTCGGCATTCGGCGACGCGCTGTGGTTCAGGTAGCGCAGCCGATTCAGGCCGCGCCTTCCTATCCATTCGTTGCCCGCGTCCACCCAGAGGACATGGGATCCGTTTTTTTTTGCTTCCGGGCCCAGATAGGTCCCGATGTACTCGCCACGCGGGATCTCCAACGTGGCGAACAGGCCCTTGCCATGGATCGGCGAGCGCCCGACATGGACCATGCCGTTCGTGCGGCGGTTGGCGTGATACAGCGCGCCGGTCGGTGGCCAGACACTCAATTGCGAACCCTTTCTCCATCACAATCCGCTACCGCGGGATCACTCGCGGTAGGCCGCCATGCGCGGCGTGCACCGCGGGGCGGCATTCCGCGCGCATTTGCCCCTGAGTGTAACGGATCGGGATGCTCCTTGGCCTGACCCTGCAGCCCGGCCCGACACTCAGCCAGCCACGTCCGCCACGCCGAGGGCGTGATCGCGCAATTGCTGGACCTCATCACGCAGCTGCGCGGCCCGCTCGAACTCGAGGTTCTGAGCCGCGTCGAACATCTCCTTCTCCAGCCGGTCGATCTCCTTCGCCAGCTCCTTTGGCGATTTCGACTGGTATTTCTCCGCGTTCTCGGCCGCCTTCGCGTAGCGCTCCGGCGTGCCCGGCGCGCCGGCGTGCGCGCCCTCCATGATATCGGCCACCGCCTTGCGGATGCCCTGGGGCGTGATCCCGTGCTCGGCGTTGTATTCGAGCTGCTTCGCGCGGCGGCGCTCCGTCTCGTCGAGTGCCCGGCGCATGGAACCGGTCATCTGATCCGCATAGAGAATGGCGCGCCCGTGGACGTTCCGCGCGGCACGGCCGATCGTCTGGATCAGGGACCGCTCGGCCCGCAGGAAGCCCTCCTTGTCGGCGTCGAAGATGGCTACCAGCGCCACCTCGGGCATATCCAGACCCTCGCGAAGCAGGTTGATCCCGACCAGACAGTCGAACTTGCCAAGGCGCAGGTCGCGGATAATCTCCACGCGCTCGACCGTGTCGATATCCGAGTGCAGATAGCGCACGCGGATACCGTGCTCGGCAAGATAATCCGTCAGATCCTCCGCCATTTTCTTGGTAAGCGTCGTGATCAGCACGCGCTCGTCCTTGTCGGCACAGCGGTTGATCTCGGACAGGACGTCATCGACCTGTGAGGCCACCGGGCGGATCTCGACCTGCGGGTCGACCAGGCCGGTCGGGCGCACGACCTGCTCCACCGTGCGGTCCGAGTGCTCCTTCTCGTACGGCCCGGGCGTCGCCGAGACGAAGACCGTCTGCGGCTGCTGGCGCTCGAACTCCTGGAACATCAGCGGCCGGTTGTCGAGCGCCGACGGCAGACGGAAGCCGTAGTTCACGAGGGTTTCCTTGCGCGCGCGGTCGCCCTTGAACATGCCGCCGATCTGCGGGATCGAGACGTGGCTCTCGTCGACGATCAGCAGCGCATCAGCCGGAAGGTAGTCGAACAGGCAGGGCGGCGGCTCGCCCTCCCCGCGCCCGCTCAGGTAGCGCGAGTAGTTCTCGATCCCCGAGCAGTAGCCGAGCTCGTTGATCATCTCGATATCGAACTGCGTGCGCTGCTCGAGCCGCTGCGCCTCCAGCAGCTTGTCGTTCGCGCGCAGTTCTTCGAGCCGCCGCCCGAGTTCCTCCTTGATCTGTTCCACCGCCGAGAGCAGGCGTTCGCGCGGCGTCACGTAGTGCGTCTTCGGATAGACGGTCAGGCGCGGGACGTGGCGCTTCACCTCGCCCGTGAGCGGATCGAAGAAGGAGAGGTTCTCGACCTCGTCATCGAACAGCTCGACCCGGATGGCCTCGTCGTCCGACTCCGCCGGGTGGATATCGATCACCTCGCCGCGCACGCGGAAGGTGCCGCGCTTGAGCTCCATGTCGTTGCGCTGGTACTGCATGTCCGACAGGCGCCGCAGGATCTGGCGCTGGCCGATGGTGTCGCCGCGATCCAGGTGCAGCACCATCTTCAGATAGGCCTGCGGGTCGCCGAGGCCGTAGATCGCCGACACGGTGGCGACGATGATCGTATCCCGGCGCTCGAGCAGCGCCTTGGTCGCGGACAGGCGCATCTGCTCGATGTGCTCGTTCACCGAGGCGTCCTTCTCGATGAAGGTGTCGGAGGACGGCACGTACGCCTCGGGCTGGTAGTAGTCGTAATACGACACGAAATACTCGACCGCGTTGTCCGGGAAGAATTCCTTCATCTCGCCGTACAACTGCGCCGCCAGCGTCTTGTTGGGCGCCATGATGAGGGTCGGGCGCTGCTCGCACTCGATCACGTTCGCCATCGTGAAGGTCTTGCCCGAGCCGGTCACGCCGAGCAGGGTCTGGTACATCAGCCCGCTGTCGAGACCGTCACAGAGGCCCTCGATCGCCTGCGGCTGGTCGCCAGTCGGTTCGAACTGTTTTTCGATGCGCAGCGGTTTGGACATATCACCCTTCGGGCGGTAGAGTTTCAGAGCCTTCAGTCAACATTTGCGTCCCTGGCGACGGCTCTCATAGACCGTCAGCAGACTCCGAGGTGTCGCGTGCCCTCTGGGCGTCGACAGCTCTGCCAATGGGCGCCGGCGGAGCCACGGGCGGCGAAGGCGGCGCCACTTCCAGTACGATAAAACAACCCAACCATCCGGGAATACCACCGTGACCGTACGACTCTCCGACCGTGTACAGCAGATCCAGCCGTCCCCGACGCTCGCCGTCACCGCCCTCGCCGCCTCGCTGCGGGCCCAGGGCCGCGACATCATCGGCCTCGGCGCCGGCGAGCCCGACTTCGACACTCCCGATCACATCAAGGAAGCGGCGTACGAGGCCATCCGGGCCGGCAAGACCAAGTACACCGCGGTCGATGGCACGCCCGAGCTGAAGCAGGCGGTGCTCGACAAATTCCACCGGGACAACGGCATCCAGTACACCGCGGACCAGATCCTGGTCTCCTGCGGCGGCAAGCAGAGCTTCTTCAACCTCGCCCAGGCCCTGCTGAACCCCGGCGACGAGGTCGTGATCCCGGCGCCGTACTGGGTCTCCTATCCCGATATGGCGAAACTCGCCGGCGGCATCCCAGTGATTGTTCGCGCCGGGGCCGAACAGCGATTCAAGCTGACGCCGGAGCAGCTGCGCGAGTCGATCACCGCCAACACCCGTTTGGTCGTGATCAACAGCCCCTCCAACCCGAGCGGCATGGCCTACACGGCCGAAGAGCTCACGGCGCTGGGCGAGGTGTTGGCCGACTACCCGGATGTCGTCATCGCCACCGACGACATGTATGAACATATACTGTGGGCGAACGAGCCGTTTACCAACATCGTCAACGCTCGACCGGACCTGTATGAGCGTACCGTCGTGATGAACGGCGTCTCCAAGGCCTACGCCATGACCGGATGGCGGATCGGCTACTGCGGCGGCCCGAAGGAACTCATCGGTGCGATGAAGAAAATCCAGTCGCAGAGCACCTCGAACCCCACATCCATCTCGCAATGGGCCGCGACAGCGGCCCTGAACGGCGACCAGGGGTGTGTCGCCGATATGGTGACCCAGTTCCGCGAGCGCCACGACTATCTCGTCGCGGCGCTGAACGACCTCGCGGGGGTCGAGTGCCTCACCGGCGACGGCACATTCTACGCCTTCCCGAAGATCGAAGAGGCCATCCGCGCCTACGGCTCGAAGGACGATGTCGAGTTCTGCTCCAGCCTGCTCGACGACACCGGCGTGGCGCTGGTCCCCGGCTCCGCATTCGGCGCCCCCGGCTACATGCGGCTGTCGTTCGCCACCAGCATGGATAACCTGCAGAACGCGATCGGCCGGCTGAAGAAGGCGCTCGGCTGAACCAGCGATGCGCGCGCATTCGCCTTCGGCGAAGACGCGTCTACGGAACGGAATATCGCCCGGAGGCGGGCACGCTTGGGGACCTCGCCAGGACGCGACGGCGCCAGGAAGCCTCGACGCGGTCGGGGTCCGCCCAACCGCCCCGAGGTGACGAGCCCCCTCGTACCAGGTCAAGCGTATCCGGATTCCGTAGGCGCGTTTTCGCGAAGCGAACGCGCGCGACCGCCGTCCCCGGCCGACACCACCGAATCGCCTTGACCGTTGCCGACCCGGCCAGTAGTATTCAGCGCGCTCCAGGACACTCAGTCCGATTCCCCGGTAGCTCAGCGGTAGAGCGGGTGACTGTTAATCACTAGGTCGGCGGTTCGAATCCGTCCCGGGGAGCCATAAATCAA
>CAJXKK010000038.1 GCA_913055615.1 uncultured Ectothiorhodospiraceae bacterium | reverse complement strand
CGATGGCGGAGGCGGGCAGCGTGACGTGCTGCTCCTTGCCGCGGGAGTCGGTGAAGCGGAGGTCGACGAAACGTACGTCCTCCTGCTTGATGGTGTTCATTACGTCGCTTGCGGACATCGTGCGCTCCTGTCGATCAGGGTGAATAAAGGGCCGGCTCGGGCGCTGGCCGCGATCCGGAATCAGGATCCGTCCGCGGTAGAGCAGAAACCGTGCCACTTGCGGTTTGCTTTGGCATATCTTTTATTTTCAATGTTTTACGTTACATCGCCTCGGATTTTGGGTGCACCGTATCCGTGCAGGGCCCATCGCCCATGCACTCTTGTGGTGCAACGCGTTCCAGTATGCTGACGTTGCCGATCTCGGGATCCGCGGCCGCGGCCCGCCGCAGCGCCTCGGCGGCCGCGGCCGCGTCGGTGCCGGGCCCGGCGGGACCCAGCGCGATCTCGAGGTGCACGCGGCCGGCGAGGTAGTGCAGCGTCAGGCCCTCGATCCGGTCCGTGGCCTCAAGCCCGTCGATGCGCGCGCGCAGCCGTTCGCAGAGTTCCGTTCGCAGCGCCAGCGCGTTCGACGGGCCGCCCTCGGTATCGTCCTCGGGATCTACGTGCACCATGACGTCGGCCAGCTGGCTGAGCCGATCCAGCAGGCGCAGGCGCACCGCCTCCGCGATCCGGTGACCCTCGGAGACGCTCATGCGCGAGCCGACCCGGATATGCATGTCGACCAGCGCGCGGTGTCCCATCCAGCGCGAGCGGAAGGTATGGGCGTGTTTGACGCCATCGACCGCGAGTGCCTCGTCGCGCAGTTCGGCCACGGTCTCGGAGTCGAAGCCGGTATCCACAAGCTCGCGCAGGCTGTCGCGGATGACGTCCCAGCCGACCTTCGCGATCATCACCGCGACGATCAGCGCGGCCACCGCATCGAGCGTGACTACGCCCGCGAGCGCGCCCCCGATACCGAAACCGACCACGACCGACGACAGCGCGTCCGAGCGATGATGCCACGCGTTTGCCTCGAGCAGGCGCGAACCGATCGATCGGCCCGCGTTGCGAGTGTAGTGGAACAGCGCTTCCTTGCCCGCGACCGAGCCGAGGGCGATCACCAGGGTGATCAATGAGGGTGGCCCGGGGTGGGTCGTGGCGCCCAGCGAGACCACCGCGTTATGGCCGATCAGGACGGCCGTCAGGACGAGCAGCAGGCCGACCAGGACGGTCGCGGCCGTCTCGATCCGGCCATGGCCGTAGGGATGGTCGTGGTCCGCTCCGCGTGCGGCGTGGCGAGCGGCGAGCAGCACGACGGCGTCGCTGACCAGATCCGAGAGCGAGTGGATCCCGTCGGCCACGAGCGCCTGCGACTGACCGGCCACGCCGGTGACCGTCTTCACCGCCGCCAGCGCGAGATTGACCGCGATGCCCACCCAGGTGACCCGGCGGGTGACGTGGTAGCGCCCCGTGCGGCTCGGACCGCGGGGCGCATCGGTTGACGAGGGTGCAGCTGCGTTCAAGGCCGGACCGGGTGAACTGGCGTGTGGCGGCTGGCCGGACGTGCCGGCTACCATGCGACCGCGCAGTGTACGCGGTCAGCGTTGTTTTCTCACCAGTTCGGGAAGAACCCGATACAGGCAAGGCAAGCCGGTCGTGGGCCTCGACGGGCTCGTCGAGGCGGGTATCGCAGGCCTCGCCCTCTGCCCGGTGGGAGATTGCAGCCGTTCGTCGGCGTGAACGGCCGTCCCGCGGTATTCTTCGCGGGTCGGGATGCAGGCGCGGGCCGAATCGGCCACAATCCGCGCGGTGTTCGCGCGCGAACCCGACCCGTGTGCCGCCGCTGCCGGAGTGGCGCGCATTTCGCCCACAGATCCAGCTGGAACGCGTGCCATGGCCGAAGCCTCACCACTTGCCGACCAGGTCGTCACCGACCGGCGCCAACTCGTCGAGTACCTGGAGAGCGGCTGCAAGCCGCGCGAACAGTGGCGTATCGGCACCGAGCACGAGAAGTTCGTCTTTCGCCTGGCGGACCATCGCCCGGTGCCGCATGGGGGGGGCGACGGCATCGGCGCGTTCCTCCGGAGGCTCACGGAGTATGGCTGGGAGCCCGTGGAGGAGCATGGGAATACGATCGCGCTGAAGCACGACGCGGCCGCGATCACGCTTGAGCCGGCCGGCCAGCTCGAACTCTCCGGGGCGCCACTCGACAATCTCCACCAGAGCTGCCGCGAGGTGTACGAACACCTGCGCGAAGTGCGCGAGGTGGCGGGCGAGCTCGGTGTCGGACTGATCGGGCTCGGGTTCCATCCCACGGCCACGCGCGAGGAGATGCCGTGGATGCCCAAGGCGCGTTACGACATCATGCATCGCTACATGCCGCAGGTCGGTTCACTCGGCCTCGACATGATGACGCGATCCTGTGGCGTACAGGTGAACCTGGATTTCTCCAGCGAAGCCGACATGATCCGCAAGTTCCGCGTCTCGCTCGCGCTGCAGCCCGTTGCGACCGCGCTGTTCGCGAACTCGCCATTCAGTGAGGGCAAGCCCAACGGCTATCTGAGCTACCGGGCGCATATCTGGACGGACACGGACAACGATCGCTGCGGGATCCCGGCGTTCGTCTTCGACGACGACATGGGCTTCGACCGCTACACCGAGTACGCGCTCGACGTGCCGATGTATTTCATCGTCCGCGAGGGCGAGCTCATCGACTGCTCCGGACAGTCCTTCCGCGATTTCCTCGCCGGCCGGCTGCCGGCGATGCCGGGCGTGCAGCCGACGCTCGCGGACTGGGAGGACCACCTCACGACGCTGTTCCCGGAAGTGCGGATCAAACGCATCATGGAGCAGCGCGGCACCGACTCCGGCCCCTGGGGGCGTCTGTGCGCGCTGCCGGCGCTCTGGGTCGGTGTGCTGTACGATGAATGCGCTTTGGACGCGGCGGCGCAGTTGACTCACGATTGGACCGCCGCCGAGATCGACCGCCTGCGCCGCGATGTTGCCCGCGAAGGCCTGCAGGCCACCTTCCGGGGACGCACGGTCCAGGCGATCGCGCAGGAGGTGGTCGCGATCGCGCGCGGCGGCCTCGAGCGCCGTGACTGCCGCGACGGCAGTGGCCGCGATGAGAGCCATTTCCTCGATGAGCCGGAGGCCATCGCGGCCAGCGGCGTGACACCGGCCGAGCAGCTGCTGCGGGATTACGAGGGCCGCTGGGGCCGCAACATCGCGCCGCTGTTCGACGAATACTGTTACTGAACGCTGCCGCCGCACACCCGCGTTGAGCGCCCGGCTGCTCTTCCCCGGGGGCTGCGACGGTTAACCGCGCGCACGCGAGTGCTTCGGTCGTGGTCCGCAGGGTGCGTGGTAAACCCGAGGTGGCCCGGATGCAGGCGGAGTCGTAATTCGGGGAGGTATCCGTCGCGCAGAACCTCTCCCGGATTCCGTTTCACTCCATCCGGGCTACCGATCTGGAGCCGATAGGCCGCGGTTTCAGCCGGTGATGACCATATTGTCCCGATCGATCAGCTCGGGCTCGACGACGTAGCCGAGAATCGACTCGATCTCGCGGCTGCCCCGGCCCTTGAGCCGATCGATCTCTTCCGCCGCGTAGTTGACCAGCCCGCGCGCGACTTCGCGACCATCCGGATCGATGCAGGCGACGACCTCGCCGCGACGGAACGCGCCGTGCAGGGCCGTGACGCCGGCCGCGAGCAGCGAGACGCCGGAGGCGCGCAGCGCCCGGGCGGCGCCGGCGTCGACGTCGAGCGCGCCGGCGAGGCGCAGATGGTTCGCCAGCCAGCGTTTGCGGGCCATCAGCGGCTCCTGGCTGGGCTCCAGCAGCGTGCCCAGTTCGTCGCCCGCGCGCAGGCGCGTCAGCACCTGGCGGTCGGCGCCGGGCGCGATCACCGTGGCCGTGCCCGAGCGCGCGGCACGCCCGGCCGCATCGACCTTGGTGGCCATCCCCCCACGCCCCCAGGCGGAACCGGCGCCGCCGGCCATGTCGGAGAAGCGCGGATCGCCGGCCGTCCCCTCGCGGATGATGCGCGCCGCCGGGTCCTGGCGGGGGTCGCGGTCGTAGAGTCCCTCGGTATCCGTGAGGATGACCAGCGTGTCGGCCTCGACCAGGTTGGCGACCAACGCGGCCAGGGTGTCGTTCTCGCCGAAGCGGAATTCGTCGTTGGCGACCGTGTCGTTCTCGTTGACGATGGGGATCACCCCGAGGCCGCCGAGCGTGCGCAGGGTCGAACGCGCGTTCAGGTAGCGCTGGCGGTCGGCGACGTCGTCGTGCGTCAGCAGGATCTGTGCGGTGCCGATGCCGTGCCCGCGGAAGGCGCTCTCGTAGGCCTGGACCAGGCCCATCTGCCCGACGGCGGCGGCCGCCTGGAGTTCATGCAGGGCATGCGGGCGCTGCCGCCAGCCGAGCCGGCTCATGCCCTCGGCGACCGCGCCGGAGGAGACCAGCACGACCTCCGCCCCGTCGGCGTGCAGCGCCGCCAGCTCGGCGCTCCAGCCGGTGATCGCGTCCCGATCGAGACCGCGGCCGTTGGCCGTGACCAGCGAGCTGCCGATCTTGACTACCCAGCGCCGCGCCCGCTGCAGGCGTTCACGCCCCATCGCCGCGTTCCGGCCAGGCAATGGTGTCTCCGGCATCTTCGCTCACCACATCCACCGGGCGCTCGCGGTGCTCCGCGCGGATTGCCTCGAGCCGCGCCATGATGGAGCGGCACAGCTCGTCCGTGCCTTCCCCGGCGATCGCGGAGATCGTATAGACAGGGCCCTGCCAGTCGAGCGCGTCGACGATCCGCTGCACGGCCGCATCCCGGTCGTCGCCGGCCAGCAGATCGATCTTGTTGAGCACCAGCCAGCGCTCGCGCTCGCCCAGCGCCTGCGAATACTGCTCGAGTTCCCCGACCAGCGCCTTCGCGGCGTCAGCGGGATCGCCGCCATCGTGGGTGGTATAGATGTCGACCACGTGCAGCAGCAGACCGGTCCGGTCGAGGTGGCGCAGGAAGCGCAGCCCCAGGCCGCTGCCCTCCGACGCACCCTCGATGAGTCCCGGGATGTCCGCCATGACGAAGCTGCGGTCGGGGCCGACCGAGACCACGCCGAGCTGTGGCGTGATTGTGGTGAATGGGTAGTCGGCGATGCGCGGGCGGGCCCCGGATACCGCCTCGATCAGGGTCGATTTGCCCGCGTTCGGGTAGCCCAGCAGACCGACGTCCGCCAACAGCTTCAGTTCGAGCCGCAGCTGGCGCACATCGCCGCGGGTGCCGTCGGTGGTCTGGCGCGGGGCACGGTTGGTCGAGCTCTTGAAGCGGGCGTTGCCCTTGCCGTGGATACCGCCCTTGGCCACAAGCAGGCGTTGACCGTGCGCGGTCACGTCGCCGATCAGCTCGCCGGTGTCCTCGCTGTAGATGAGCGTGCCGACGGGCACGACGATCTCGCAGTCGCTGCCGCGGGCCCCGGTGCGGTTCGTGCCGGCGCCGTTGCCGCCGCGGGTCGCGCGGTGCACGCGCTGATGGCGGAAATCGGCGAGCGTGGTCAGGCCCTCGTCGCCGATGACGTAGACGTCGCCGCCGTCACCGCCATCGCCGCCGTCGGGGCCGCCCTTCGGCAGGTACTTCTCGCGCCGGAAACTCAGGCAGCCATTGCCGCCGTCGCCCGCGTGGACCCGGATTGTCGCTTCATCGACGAAATGCATGCTGGTGCCGTCCCGTTCGCGCCCGCGAACCGTAGTCCAGGGCCTGTTCACACTTCCCGCGGTCGCCACGTTGCGGCCCCGATGCGGGCCCCGCAAGGCGCCAGGAGGGAGTGTAGCGTCACTACACGACCAACGAGCAACGCAGCGCGGTGCGCATCGCGGGCCGCAACCCTACGGGGCGGGGCCTGTGTGCCGCAATGCGGCGTTGCGCCTCGCTCCTGTAGTACGCGCTACGCTCGCTCGGCGCGCCGTGCCTGGCAGCACACAGATCCCGCCGCGGCGACCGCCGCAAGTGTGAACAGGCCCTGGCCGCCGGGAAAATCTCTTCTGATTGTGCGGAATCGGCGGACACAAAAAACCCCGCCGGCGGCGGGGTTTTCACGGCGTCGCCGGCGGCTGGAGGTCAGGCCTCGGCCGGCGGCACGATCTCGACGAACTTGCGCTGCTTCGGGCCGCGGCGGACGAACCGCACGTGGCCATCCGCCTTGGCGAACAGCGTGTAGTCGTTGCCGGTGCCGACGTGCGCGCCGGCGTGGAACTTCGTGCCGCGCTGGCGCACGATGATGTTGCCCGCTCGCACGGCCTCACCGCCGAAGCGCTTCACGCCGAGACGCTTTGACTGGGAATCGCGTCCGTTCTTGGTACTGCCGCCTGCCTTCTTGTGTGCCATGCCTGCTTCTCCGCGCGATCAGGCGCTGATGCCGGTGATTTCGAGTTCGGTGTAGTTCTGCCGGTGTCCCGTACGCTTCTGGTGGTGCTTACGGCGGCGGAACTTCATGATTTCGATCTTCTTCCCGCGGCCGTGCTCGACCACACGGGCCTGCACGCTGGCGCCGTCGACACGCGGGGTGCCCACCTTGACGTCGTCGCCGTCGGAGACCAGCAGCACCTCGCTGAGATCGACCTGCTCACCTTCGGCCGCGTCCAGGCGCTCGACGCGGAGCTTGTCGCCCTGCGCCACCCGGTACTGCTTGCCGCCCGTCTGGATGACCGCGTGCATCGTGGTAACTCCTGAAAAATGCGTCGAATCCCGGCGGGCGGAACGCCCACCGGCAAAGGCGCGGGATTGTATGCCCTGAGGCGCGGCTGGTCAACGTCGGGCCAAGGGCCAAGGGCCAAGGGCCAAGGGCCAAGGGCCAAGGGCCAAGGGGCAAGGGTTACGCGTTCCGACGCCGCGCGCGCTCGCCTTCGGCGAAAACGCACCTACCGGACGCGGGTGCGCGTAACGAGGAAACCTCAACCGACAGCGCCAGAACGTAGGCCGGTTTTGCGCGGGCCGCGGCGATGGATCTCTGCCGGGGCACGTCACCGCGCAATGCCGGCATTCCCCGGCGGCGGATTCCGGTGCATTCCGGAAATGCCACGGACGCCGGTAAAGGCCGGCCTACGTATTATGCTTTACGCCCTTGGCCCTTTCCCAGTTGACACCCCGCAGACCCCTTCGCACAATCCGCCCACCTTCCCTGTCGGGCAGCCCCGATGCAATTCGACGCCATTCAGGCGCTCGTCGATGCGGACATGGACGCCGTCGACAGCACGATTCGTGACCGACTGCGCTCCGACGTCGTCCTGATCAATCAGCTTGGTCAGTACATCGTCGGCAATGGCGGCAAGCGCCTGCGTCCGCGCCTCGTGCTGCTCGCCGCCAGCGCCGCCGGTTACGAGGGGCGCGCCCACATCTCGCTGGCGGCCGTGATCGAGTTCATCCATACGGCCACGCTGCTGCATGATGATGTCGTCGATGCCTCGGACATGCGCCGCGGGCAGCGCACGGCGAACGCGCTCTGGGGCAACGAAGCGGCCGTTCTGGTCGGTGATTTCCTCTACTCGCGCTCCTTCGAGATGATGGTCGAAATCGGCAGCATGCGCGTGATGGAGATCCTCTCCCACACGACCAACACCATCGCCGAGGGCGAGGTCATGCAGCTGCTCAACATCCACGATGCCGACACGACCGAGCAGCGGTATCTGGACATCATCCGCTCGAAGACGGCCAAGCTGTTCGAGGCCGCCGTGCGCCTCGGGGGTGTGCTCGCCGGTGTCGATACCGATACCGAACTGGCACTGGCGCGTTACGGCATGCATCTCGGTACCGCCTTCCAGGTGATCGATGATGTCCTCGATTACAGCGCCGAGGCCGGTGAGATGGGCAAGAACGTCGGCGACGACCTGGCCGAGGGCAAGCCGACCCTGCCGTTGATCCACGTCATCCAGCAGGGAGAGGCCGCCGACGCCGCGATCGTACGCGAGGCCATCGAGCGCGGCGGTGTCGAGCGCGTGGATGCCGTCACGGAGATCCTCGACCGCACCGGTGCGATCGGGTACGCCCGCGCCCAGGCGCGCAACGAGGCCGATCTCGCGCTGGCCGAGCTCGATGTCCTGACCGCCGGACCCTACCGCGATGCGCTCGTCGGGCTCGCCGACATGGCCGTCAATCGAAGCGCCTGATCAGCATCATCGTTATCGCGAGCTTGCTCGCGATGCTGTGCTCCGGCGCCTCCACCCGGATTGCGATAGACGAGAAACGCAGGAAAATCTTCAACCGCCACCCACCTCCGCAAGCAGCCTATCGATCATCCGCGCGCTCTGCGCGACATAACCGCCACCGAACAGATGCGCGTGATTGAGGACGTGATAGAGGTTGTAGAGTTCCCGCCGCACCGGGTACCCCGGTTGCAGCGGCCACGCCTCGCGGTAGCCCGACCAGAACGCCTGCGGTAGTCCGCCGAAGAGCTCGGTCATCGCGAGATCGGCCTCCCGATCGCCAAAATACACCGCCGGGTCGAACACCACCCCGTGCCCATCCGTATCCCAGGCCTGATTGCCTGCCCAGAGATCGCCGTGCAGCAGCGACGGCACGGGCCGGTAACCGCTGAAGAGGTCTTCCAGGCGCTCCGCCAGTTGGCGGCCGCGATCAACGACCTCTCCGTGTCCGTCGGCGGCCGCCAGATCGAGCTGATGGCCCATGCGACGCCAGCGCCAGAACGCGACCCAGTCTTCGTCCGGGGTGTTCGGCTGCGTAGTCGTACCGATCCAGTTGTCGTGATCAAGCCCGAACGCCTCGCCGCGGTACGCGTGCATCCGGGCGAGCTCGCGGCCGTATCCGGCGGCGTCACCGCGTGGCTGCAAGTCCAGATACTCCGTCACCAGCCAGGCGCGTCCGCAGGCCGTGCCATGGCCGAGTACCCGCGGTACGCGGGGCCCATCGGCCGCGGCCAGCCATTCCAGGCCGGATGCCTCCGCTGCCAGCATCGGGGCGTGGGCCTCGGTGTTGGATTTGAGGAACAGCGAACGGCCATCGCCCGCGGTTATGTGGGCCGCCTCGTGGATGCAGCCCCCGCCGAGGGCGCGCGACCGCCGCAGCGGTCCGGCGACGCCGGCGGGCACCAGTGCGTCGGTGATCGCGTCGAGGAATGGAACATCCGGCTCCGTCATGGGTCCATGATCGTTGACTGTCGTTTTTCTGTCAGCCGCTTGCAGGCGCGCGCGTCGAGGCGAATAATCTTCGCCCTGATTGCCGTATATAATCAGAGCAAGAAAGACGGGGGGGGGCGAATCATGGACTCCGGGCAACTGCGCGAGCGTGCGCGTGAACTGCTGGCAAAGGGGGACGTGCGCCTCAACGGCGACCGCGCCAGCGATATCCGCGTCCACGACGAGCGGCTGTACGCGCGCGTCTTCGCCCAGGGGTCGCTGGGTTTCGGTGAGGCCTACATGGACGGCTGGTGGGACAGCGACGATATCGCCGAACTCACCTTCCGGCTGCTGCGCGCGCGCCTGTACGAGGCGGTCCAGCCCTGGCGGGACCTGCCGCGGGTGCTCGCCGCGCATCTGTTGAACTGGCAGACGCCCCGGCGCATACGGCGCGTCGCGGAACAGCACTACGACATCGGCAACGAGCTGTATGACCGGATGCTGGGGCGTTATCCGGTGTACTCCTGCGGCTACTGGCGTGAGGCGGATCACCTCGATGATGCTCAGTACGCGAAGATCGATCTGATCTGCCGCAAGCTGGGCATCGAACCCGGTATGCGCGTGCTCGATATCGGTTGCGGCTGGGGCGCGGTCGCACGTCATATTGCCGAGAATTACGGTGCCGAGGTCGTCGGCGTAACCATCTCGCGCGAGCAGGTCGACTATGGTCGCCAGCTC
The DNA here is from genome assembly GCA_913055615.1 of uncultured Ectothiorhodospiraceae bacterium. Taxonomy (GTDB): domain Bacteria; phylum Pseudomonadota; class Gammaproteobacteria; order XJ16; family Halofilaceae; genus Halofilum. Next base: position 17,959 of record CAJXKK010000038.1, on the reverse strand, counting down.
TGCGAAGGCCTGCCGGTGGATATACGCATGCAGGACTATCGCTCCCTGGACGAGCGCTTCGATCGCATCCTCTCGGTGGGTATGTTCGAGCATGTCGGTTACAAAAACTACCGCAATTTCATGCGGGTAGCGTCACGCTGCCTGGACCCGGACGGGCTGTTCCTGCTGCACACGATCGGCAATAACGAGTCCACCGCGACCACCGACCCCTGGATCGAGAAATACATCTTCCCGAACTCGATGATCCCTTCTGCGAAACAGGTCACACAATCGGCTGAAGGGCACTTCATAATCGAGGACTGGCACAACTTCGGCACCGACTATGATCGGACGCTGCAGGCCTGGTTCGCGAATTTCGACGCGCACTGGCCGGAACTGGCCCCGCAGTACGGCGACCGCTTCTACCGCATGTGGAAGTTCTATCTGCTGTCCTGCGCCGGTTCGTTCCGGGCGCGCCAGAACCACCTCTGGCAGATCGTCCTGTCGCCGCGCGGTCAGCTCGGTGGGTATCTCTCGCTGCGCTGACTGAGCGCAGCGGACAGAGAAAACGCGGGGCGGTGCCGGGCCTCGCCGGGGAGAACAATATGCACAAATCCCATCGCGCGGTCATCGCATCGCTGTTATTGATTTGTATGGGGTCGCCGGGGGCCTTCGGCGAAGAGGCCGCCTATGATCAACTGCCGGATGACCGTGTGCTCTACATCGCGCCGGGTCAGTCCCTGGCGGCACTGGTCGAGCGTCTCTACCCGGAGCGGCCCGGTCGCTGGACCGCGATCCGCGCCTGGATCGTCGATAATAATCCGCACGCGTTCGTGAACGGTGATCCGGCTCGGCTGCGCGCCGACGTCCGGGTGAAACTGCCGAGCGGGTCCGAGTTGGCCGAGCGCGACCCTTACAGCCAGCCGGCGAGGGAAGCGGGCAACGGTGCGCCACGCTCCCCCCTTGAATTCCGCGACCGCCATGTATTCGTCGATCCCGCACAGTCCCTCAGCGAGCTGGTGCCGCGTCTGTATCCGGGCCAGCGCGAGCGCTGGGGTGAGATCATCGATGCCATCCTGGAGCGCAATGACGACCGGCTCGCGGATATGGGCGGCGACAACCGCATCAGCCGCGGGACGCGCCTGCAGATCCCGGAAAGCCCCGCTGCCAGTCCGACGGCCGGGGCCGGATCCGGAACAGAGCCCGAGTCCGGGTCCGAAGCGCCGCCGGTAGAACCGGTGGTCGCGGAGGTCCGCAGCCGCACAGGCGAACTCTACGCCGTCGACGCCGCAGAGCGTCGGCGCGAACTGAGGGCCGACGAACCGGTCCGGCGCGGCGACACGCTGCATACCGGTGACGCCGGTCGTGCGCGGATCGAGTTCCGCGACGGTGAGCGCGTGTTCCTGCGCCCCGGCAGCCGCATGCGGGTCCGCGAATGGCGTCTGCCGGAGACCGGACCAGGCACGCGCGTGGTCGAACTGCTCAAAGGTGGCCTGCGCGCGATCACCGGTGCGATCGGCAATCGCGACGCGGATACCTACCGCACCGTGTCACGCCAGGTGACGCTGGGGATCCGCGGTACCGAATACGTGCTGCGGATGTGCGACCGGGGTGAGTGTCGACCGGATGGCGCCGATTCGGATGCCCTGCCCGAAGGGCTCTATGTCGGGGTCGACCAGGGGCGCGTGAGCCTCCTGAACGAGTCCGGCGAGACCACCGTGGAGGCAGGGCAGCTGCGCTACGTAGCCGGCCCGGGAAGTGCGCCGGTGGAAGCGGACGCGGAGGTGACCGGCATCCTCTACACCGAGGCTGAACAGGCCGCGCGTGCAGAAGAAACGAGCGCCGAGACCGAGGCCGCCGTGGAGGCCGAGGAAGAAGGCATCCAATGGGGGTGGGTCATCCTCGGCATCGTGCTTCTGGGCGCCGCACTCTGATTCGGGCGCGGATCGCGAGCAAGCTCGCTCCTACAGAAACTGCTCCACCAGGGCGCGGGATTCATGCAGGAGCGAGCTTGCTCGCGATCGTTCCGCCCGGCACCGCCATGCCCGCATGCCACGAGGGTTCCGGCCGGTCTGAACACCTGATCTGTAACCGGACAGGTTGTCCGCAGGCTCCGCGCCTTGGCGAGAACCCTCAACGAAAACGCCAGGGTCGCCCGCACCACAAGACGAGGTGATGGAGGTTAAGATGCCCTCACCGTCGCCCCTTCATCCGCCGCCCCATGGGCGGCCGGAAATCGGACGGCTTTTCAGCGATCCAGCGTACGAAGCGCTTGATCGCCGGGTCTTCACGCAGGCGTTGGAGGGTGTTGTACTCCCGCTCGAGCGTCTTCTCCGTGAACACCGCGTGCACATGGTCATGGCAGGGCCGGCACAGCCAGGCGATGCGGTGGGTGACGTCGGTGCGGTCGAAATCGCGCTTGTTGCGGCGGTTGGAATGCCGCGTGCGCGGCACCAGATGGTGGCGTGTCAGGCGGTCGACATGGCGACCGCAGAGTTCGCATCGACCCGGTCGGGTTGCACTCATCGCTGTATCCGGTGCCATTGCACGGCGATACCCCCAAAACATCTGAAGGAGGCGACATGAGCGGTCACACCATCGCCATTACCGGTGCCAACCGCGGTATCGGTCTCGAGCTCGTACGCCTGTTCATCGCCCGCGGCGACCACGTCATCGGTCTCTGCCGGCGTGCCGGCGACGACCTCCCCGCTACCGGCGCCGAGGTCATCGACGACGTCAACGTAACCTCGTCCGATGAACTGCGCGCCGCGGCCCGGCGGATCGGTGATCGCCATATCAATATCCTCGTCAACGTCGCGGGTATCCTCACGTCCGAGGATTTCGATGGCCTCGGCGATCCGGAGGCGAGTGATCGCATCCTGCGCCAGTACGAGGTCAACGCCCTCGGCCCGCTGCTGGCCACCCACGCCTTCGCCGGGCATCTGGCGACCGGCTCGAAGGTCGCATTGATCACCAGTCGCATGGGCTCGATCGCTGACAACGACTCCGGCGGGCAGTATGGATACCGCATGTCCAAGGCCGCACTCAATGCCGCGGGCAAATCGCTCTCGCTCGATCTCACCGCCCGGCGCATCGCCGTCGGCATATTCCATCCCGGATTCGTGCGCACGGAGATGACCGGCTACAACGGCCAGCTCGAACCGGCCGAATCGGCGGGGCTGCTCGCCGAGCGGATCGACGAGCTGGAGCTCGACAACGCGGGACGGTTCCTGCACGCGAACGGCGAGGTCCTGCCGTGGTGACCGGCGACCGCACCGTGACGCCCTGGCGCGGCGCGGCAGGGTATACTGGAGCCATGCGCAATGCCCGTATCCTCTTGCTCGTGCTGTCGGTCACCCTGCTGGCCGGCTGCGCGACATTTCGCCCCGATCCGCCCGAGGTGCGCCTGGCGGATCTGTCGATCGACCGTATCGGCCTCTTCGAGCAGCGTTACCGGCTCGGTCTGCGCATGCGCAATCCGAACGACCGCGAACTCGACGTCGAGTCGCTGCGTTTCGACCTCATACTCGCCGGCCGTGCATTCGCGGATGGTGTGAGCACCGAGGGCTTCAGTCTGCCGGCCGGCGGCGAGGAGCGCGTCGAGGTCGTCGTGCGTTCCGATCTCGGTTCCGTACTCGATCTGCTCAGCGACTGGGTCGAAGGCGATCGCGCCCTGCCGTACCGCCTCAGTGGCACCGCGCGGCTTGCCGATTGGGGTGGGATCACGGTGCCGTTTTCACGGGACGGGGAGCTCGAATTGCCGCAATCCGGGGGGAGTTGAGGGCGAAGGGCGAAGCTGGCGTACCGCTGAATGCGGGGGCGCTCTCGCGGAAACGCGCCTGCACTCCGTTCATCTATCCCAGTTCACCGGCCCGTCGGGCGTTGGTGACGCGCTTGACATAGGTGTCGTGCCAGCGCCGCGCGAACTCGTCCGGGTCCCAGCCGGATGCACTCAGGATGGTGCGCCAGCGTGGGCGGATGACGTAGGTGATCGCCTCCATCCAGGCCCCGTCCTCCCGCAGGAGGACCGTTACGGTTTCTCGGTGGTACGGCTCGCCTTCGAAGATGTCGACCCGGCGCCGTTCCGCTGGCGTCACACCGGTGTACACGACGCCCTCGATCCGGTGCGCTTCGCTCGGGACGATGCCGGGGAATGGTTCGTTGTGGATGCCGAAACGTGCGTAGCCTTCGAGCACGGCCCGGGTGCCGGTCAGCGGGCGGCCTGTCACGGCCGCGATGATGTCGGGGAACTGGAGGGTCCCGTAGGCGAACAGCGCCTCACGCGTCATGGTCGCCACGCCCATCGGTGTGACTGGACCGTGGCCCGAACTCACGGCGCAGGAAATCTTCTTCGAGTGGCGTCAGATCGAATCGCTGCGCGGCCTCGTCCAGCGTCCGCGCATCGCGGGCCGATTGTTCACCGAGCCAGCGCACGGCGCGGCGCAGGCCTTCCCCGTGCGGGGTCACTCCGGATGCCGACATGGCGTCCACTCCAGGAAGACCATCACTGCGGCTATTGAAGCGCCGATCCCGCGGACCTGCAAGGCCTGCGGGATCAGGCGTTACTGCGGCGGACGCCGTCGGTGTCGAGACGCTGCTCGAGCGCGACGAAGGCTGCCTCGACCTCGGCGGCGGGACCGAAAACGCCCAGTTCGACCACGTAACCGCCGCCGTCGCGCATCTCGGGCAGGCTGGAGAAACGCACGGCCGGGAACGCCTCGCCGAGTGCCTCCAGCAGGGGAATCAGGTCGCTCTCTTTCGCATCGACGCGGACCGCGCGGCTCACTGCCGGGTCACGCGCGTGCTCGGCGAAGTGCGTGTCCAGCGCCCAATCGATCATGGGCCAGGCCATTTTCGGGAAACCGGGGACGAAGCAGTGGCGGTGCAGGCGGAATCCGGGGACCCGGTTGACCGGGTTCGGGATCAGATCCGAGCCGGCCGGGAAATCGACCATGCGCAGGCGCGAGTCGGTGGCGTCGTCACCGAAGCGCTCGCGCAGGATGGCCTCGCCCTCGGGGTGGCGTTCCAGCGCGGCATCGGCCGCATCGCCTGCCGCCTGGCGGGTGACGTCATCGGGCGTCGCGCCGATGCCGCCACAGCAGAACACCAGGGCATCGGTGGCCATGGTCTCGCGCAGCAGGGCGGCGAGTCGGCTGCGGTCGTCGCCGATGTAGCGCGCCCAGGAGAGCTCCATCCCGCGCGCGTTCAGCCGCTCGATGATCGCGGACAGATGGCGATCGGCGCGGCGTCCCGACAGGATCTCGTCGCCGACGATGATGAGTCCGATTTCCAGGCCATCGTTGGTCATGCGCGCATGGTAGCAGTGGCGCCGATCATTCGGCGCCGCAACGGTAACTGACTTCGAGCTGGATTACATCGAACCCCTGATTGGTGCTGATCAGGTCCGCGTTCGAGGTGTCGCGTATGCGCAGGCCGGCATGCCATGGGCTTGAGCGCGCGGGCCGGAACCCGAGCAGTGCGTGGCTGACGAAGTGCAGACGCCTGCCGAGGTCGCGCACACGGATATGCTGCGCGCTCAGCCAGGTCGCGCCGATGCCGAGTTCGACAAACCGTAGGGTGCCAGTACTTGCGGAGCGAGATGCCTCGCCGGCGCGAAGTGAATGTCATAGAGGTCATCGCCCCGGTCCACGCGGGGCGTCAGGCCTGCCGTCGGCGGCTGCCGCGCCGGGTGAGCGCGGGCGGGGCCGTGGCCTCGCGCCACTCGCCCGGCTGCAGTGTGCCGATGACCCAGGGGCCGACCGCGACCCGGATCAGGCGCAGCGTCGGGTGGCCCACCGCGGCGGTCATGCGCCGAACCTGGCGGTTGCGCCCCTCGCGCAGTTCCAGTTCCAGCCAGGTCGTCGGGATCCGGGCGCGGTAGCGTATGGGCGGATCGCGTTCCCACAGACTGTTCGGCGCCGCCATCGCGCGCACGCGTGCCGGCCGCGTCGTGGCGTCGCGCAGGTCGACCCCGTGGCGCAGCGTCTGCATTGCGTCGGCATCGGGTTCGCCCTCGACCTGGACCCAGTAGGTCTTGGTCAGCTTGCGCTTGGGGTGCGTGATGCGATGGCCGAGACCGCCATCATCGCTCAGCACAACCAGGCCCTCGCTGTCGCGGTCGAGACGCCCGGCCGGGTACACGCGGGGGATGTCGAGCCAGTCGCCGAGGGTGTACCGGCCGTCCTCTTTGCCAAAACGGCAGACCGTCCCGAATGGTTTGTTGAAGACGATCACCCGGCTCATGGCGTGACCGGGGTCGCCACCGCATCGTGCCAGCGGCGGCGACGGTCGGGCCCGAAACCGAGCCGGTCGAAACATTCGTCCAGCGCCGCCAGGTCCGGCGACGCGAGGGTGTAGGCGTCCGCGTTTGTGGGCACGCTGTCGGTATCGAGTGTACCGGTCAGCTGGCGTGCCAGGCGCACCGCCGGCTCGTGTTCCGCGAGCAGGCCGGCGATGCGCCTGGCGCCCCGGATCTGCATCGTCGGCACCTGGTCGAGCGCGGCGTAGATCCCGTCGATATCGCCCCAGCGCCGCAGCAGGCGCACCGCGGTCGCCTGACCGATACCGGGTACTCCGGGGATGTTGTCGATCTTGTCGCCGGCCAGGGCGAGCATATCGGCGATCTGGTCGGGCCGCACGCCGAAGTGTTTCTCGATGCCGTGGCGGTCCAGCCGGCGCTCGCGCTGGAAGTCCCACCACTCGTCGCCATCGTGTATGAGCTGGGCGAGGTCCTTGTCGCCGGTCACCACCGTATGTTGGAAGCCATGCGCGCGCATGCGCGCGGCGATCGTGGCGATCACGTCGTCGGCCTCGAAGTGCGGGCTGGAAAAACCGGCGAAGCCCGCCGCCTCGGCGAGTTCCCGGCACAACCCGAACTGTCGCCGCAGCTCATCCGGCGCCGGGTCGCGGTTCGCCTTGTAGTCCGGGAACAGGTCATTGCGCACCGACGAGGCCAGCGACTCGTCGAACGCCAGCGCGAGATGCGTCGGCCGGCCCCGGGCCAGCAACTGCAGCAGGAAATCCGCGAAGCCGTAGACCGCATTGGCGGCCTCGCCCTCGGCGTCGACGATGGTATCCGGCAGCACATGCCAGGACCGGAACACGTAGATGCTGGCATCGACCAGGAAAATGCGCGCTTCGGTAACCATCGATCTCCAGCCAGGCGGCTCGGGCCATGTTCATGCATCGAAAAAGGCGGGTTCTCGCCAAGACGCAAAGCGCGCCAAGGGATGCGAAGAATGCAACCAACCTGTAGGAGCGAGCTTGCTCGCGATAATACCCGCCGCACGGATCGGCGTTGACCAGGGCCCGATCGAAACCACGGTGCGTTGCCTTCCGCGTCAGCGCCACGGCGTTTCGTCGTGCGCGAACGATCGCGAGCAAGCTCGCTCCTACAGATCCTTCGCTCTGCCACCTCTACCGCACCGGCCACGTAGGCCGGCCTTGCGCGGTCCGCGGCGATGGCTCCCGACCCGGGCACATCACCGCGGAATGCCGGCATTCCCCTGCGAGCAACGACGGTAGATATTTCCAACGCCATATGCCCCGGGGAAAACCGACCCACACAATCCCTTGGCCCTTGGCCCTTGGCCCTTGGCCCTTGGCCCTCAGCCCTTCCACCTCACCGCACCAGCGTCTTCACCAGCTCGCCCTCGCCGGGCTCCCCGTCCGGCCAGTCGCCGTTGAGCAGCCGCAGGCGGTTGGCGGCGTCGTCCACGCCCTTCACGTCCCGCGCCAGACCGCTGTAGCTGGTATTCGCGTCCGCTCGCACGACCTTGATCCGCAGCGGCTGTGCGGCCTTGCGCTGGGCGTCCGTGAGCGAGTCGAGGCTGCCGGCGATATCGAGGAAGCGCTCGTCGAAGCGGTCGAACTCGGCGTTGTCTTTGGAGGTGGCGACGAAGAACCAGGGCTGGCCGTCCTTGATCACCACGGTATGGCGCAGGATTTGTGGTCCCTGCTTCGTGCGGGCCTGCACCACCCCGGTGTAGCCGGCCAGGCCGTTGGCGTCGAAGCGACGGCCGCGTTCGAGTTCGGCATCGCCAATCCGCTGCTCCAGCAGCCGGCGCGGGGCCGTGCCCGTGTCCGCCTTGCCCAGCGTTACCTGCAGCGCGGCCACGTCGTCCGGGGCGCGGAACAGCAAGCGCTGGGGCTGGTTGTCGATCGTCCACTCCGCCGGCGCCCCGAGTGCCGCGTCGAGTTCCAGGTGCAGGAACTCGCCATCGACCACCGCACCCTGGCTGGCACTCGGCCCATACGTCATGCCATCGATACGCTCGAGATACGCCTCACGGCCGGACGGGCGCGGATCGTCCGCGGCGTATTTGTTGGCGGCGCGGATGACTTCCTGCAGGCGCGCGTCGTTGTCCGGGTGGGTCGAGAAGAGGCCGTGGTAACCACTGGGCTCACGCCCCTCGGCCCCGGCCCGACGGCGTTCATAATCCTCCTGGTCGGCGAGGATGCGGACCACGCCCAGCATCTCTTCCGGGTCATAACCCGTGCGCGCGAGGTATTCCGCCCCCAGCCGGTCGGCCTCCAGTTCATGCTCCCGGCCATAGCCGCGGATCGCGGCCAGTTGGACCGTCTGGAACAGATTGCCGGCGCCGGCCCCCGCGTCGGTCGTCGCCAGCAGTATGTTGCCGAGGAAGCTGCTCGCGGTCGCGGCGCTTTGCTGGCGCACCGAATGGCGCGCCGTCACGTGCCCGAGTTCGTGTCCCAGCACCCCCGCGAACTCGGCCTCGGAGTTGAAGTACGCCATGATGCCGCGGGTCATGTAGATATAGCCGCCGGGCAGTGCGAAGGCGTTGACCTGGGGGCTGTCGACCACCGTGAACGTGTAGTCGATATCCGGGCGATGGCTTTCGCGGGCGAGTTCCTGCCCGAGGCGCTCGGTATATTTCTGCAGTTCGGGATCGTCGTACGCGTCGTACTGCTGTTCCATCAGCTGCTCGTGATACTGCGAGCCGAGCGCGAGTTCCTGCTGCTCGGACATCAGCACGAAATCGCGGTCACCGGTGACCGGATTGGTGGCGCATCCCGCGAGCAGCAGCACGGCGGTCAGCGTCGCGATCGAGCGGTATCGTTTCGGGGTGTTCATCGTCATTCCCGGGTATCCATCCATTCGACCGCGACCGGATGGCGGAGGTTCATCCGGGCCTGGCCATCGACCTCATAGATCCAGCCGCGTGCGCGCAGGCTGCGACCGTGCCACCGGCGCGGATCCGTTTGTTCAAAGTATGACAGATGGGCGCGCGCGAGCCGCAGGGTGAGGCCATCGAGATCGAGCCAGTACGCGCGCCGGCTGGTGCCGACCCGTTCGATGGTGCCGGTCACGAGGCCGAAGCCACCTGCATCCCCGCCCAGGTCCTCGGCGGCGACGGGCGCCAGCGCCTGCTCGTTGTGGACACCGCGGTCCGCTTCCCGGGCTGCACGCTCCGCGCGGCGATAGCAGTCGAGGTGGCCGAGGTTGGGTGGCACGGCGATATGCCAGCCGAGTCCGCGCTGCAGGAGTTCGGCGGCGATGCTGCGGCCATCGGCGGTATAGACGTGGGCGAGCACCCGGTCGTAGCGGTCGGTGCCTTCGGGGGCGATCTCGAGCCCCACAGAGCGGTCGTCGGCGAGCAGATCGATCAGCGCCGCGCGGGCGCTGCGGGCGAGCGGTTCATCGGGGGCGCCGTCGCGACCCAACTCGGGGGTGTTGATGCCCACAAGGCGCACGTTGCGGCCATCGGTGAGGCGAATGGAGTCGCCGTCGTGAACGGTCTCGAGGGTCGCGCGCGCGTCGATCCGCTCGGCGGGGCAGGAAGCGGCGGCGACACCGCTGCAGGCAAACAAAAGGGCGCCCGCAAGGAGCGCCCCGATTCGGCGGAATGCAGTCTGGTCGGCCGCGGCCGGCAGCCGCTGCCTCAGCGCTGGTAGCGGCGGCGGAACTTGTCCACCTGGCCGGCCGTGTCCATCAGCTTCTGCTTGCCCGTGAAGAACGGGTGACAGCTCGAGCAGACCTCGACCTGCAAGTCGTGACCGAGCGTCGAGCGGGTCTCGAAGCTGTTTCCACAGCTGCACGTAACCTTGACCGCTTCGTAATTGGGATGGATGTCCTGCTTCATCGCGCCCGTCCTCGCTCAGGTGGGTAGCTCGGCGAAACAAACGATTGTAAGGCCTTCAAGGCCTGCGGGCAACACCCGTTTCCTGTGGATAACTTTGTGGATGGAAGCGGCCCGGGCGGTATGCGCGGAACTGCGGGGGCGGCCTACGGTCGGAGTCCGGGCTGCGCCGGTGTCGTCCTTTGCTAGTCATTTCAGTCGGTTACGGGGCATTTTCCGGGGAAACGGTGGAAGCGGGCCCGGAACGACTCCGCGGCCCGCCTCAGGGCGTGGGGCTATACGGCCTGTGCATGAAATACGCGTTCGCGCCGACGATCCGGTCCAGGCGCACGAATCGCCGTCGTCCAGGCAGATCCTCGACGAGGATCTATTCGGCCCGCTGGCGCATCCGCAGGTCGAGCGGCAGAACCGCTTCCACGCGGTGCTCCCTGCGCGGCGCGCGCCAGCCGAGGCGCAGCCACTGGTGGCGCAGGATGGCGAGCTCGCAGGTGTCGTAGAGCTGGCCGGGGATCGGGTGATATTCAGGAATCGTCATCGCGCGCGACCTCGATATGCAAACCGCCGCCGCCATCGCCCCGCACGCTGAACCGGATCGGATGGCAGCAGATCTCACAGTCCTGAATATAGACGGAATCGGCGTCATCAGGTTCGATCAGCGCCGTGAATGTCGCCCCGCAGTAGGGGCATTCGATTTCGAGCTCGTCCAGCATGGGGGTCCTTCGCCTCTTGTTACCCATGTGCAGGAGACAGTTCTGTTGCCTGCTCCGGCGTGGATTTCGATTCTCGCAGAGGCGCGGAGGCCGCAGAGCCGCCGCGAGGTGGGTAACTCCAACTGCAGGAGCGAGCTTGCTCGCGATAGTCCCCGCCCGACGGAGAGCAATCGCAGCCAGTCCGGGGCGACCCATCCGGGTTCGATCGGGCGTTGATGAAGGCCCGCCCGCGCGGCGGGTACATTCGCGAGCAAGCTCGCTCCTGCAGTTTTCTTTTTTCTTTGCCTTCCTTGGCGGTCTCCGCGTCTCCGCGAGAACCCAAACCCCACGTCTAAAAAACCGAAAACGGTTACTCCGTCACGATCGGCAGATTCAGCGCCGCCTCCCGCCCCGCGCCCCAGGCCTCGGTCTCGGTCGCGATACGGGCGACGAGGTCGTTGTGGAAGGCCAGACCTCGTGCGGTCGGCCGGATGCGATCGGCGGTGCGCTCGATCAGTCCATCGTCTTCCGCGCTCGCGAGCGGGCGTTCCAGCCAGCGCAGGGGCACGCCCGTGCGCGCATCGAAGTCGGCGGCGGCGAAGCCGTCCGGCAGGCGCAACGCGTTGAGCATGAATTCGAGCGCGGCGTCGGCGGCCGACAAGCGGCGCGTGTGCGCTACCCGGTTCGGGCCGTGCGCGCGCTCCAGGTAGGCCTGGGGAGCGCGGACCTTGTGGGGGCGCTCGATCACGCCGCGCGCCGGTACCGTGCGCTTGCCGTGTGCGCCGGCGCCGATCCCGAGGTAGTCGCCGAACAGCCAGTAGTTCAGGTTGTGCTCACAGCGCCGGTCCTGGCCGCGCGCCCAGGCCGAAATCTCGTAGCGTGAGAAGCCGGCGGCGGCGAAGCGCGCATGCCCCGCGTCCTCGATATCGGCGATGGCGTCTTCGTCCGGCAGCGTCGGCGGCCGGCTCCAGAACATGGTGTTCGGCTCCAGCGTGAGCTGGTACCAGGAGACATGACCGACGCCGAGTCCCAGCGCGGTATCGAGGTCGTGCATCGCGCCGGACACCGTCTGGCCAGGCAGCGCGTACATGAGATCCAGGTTGATCCGCTCGAAGCCGGCCGCGAGCGCGGTCTCGGCCGCGGCGTACGAGGCGGCACCGTCATGGATGCGCCCGAGTGCGGCGAGTGATGCGTCATCGAAGCTCTGGATGCCGAGCGAGAGCCGATTGACGCCCGCCTCGCGGAAACCCCGGAACCGGTCCGCCTCGACCGTCCCCGGATTGGCCTCCAGCGTGACCTCGATGTCGGGGGCCGGGTTCAGGTACATGCGCACGCGCGACAGCAGCCGGTCGATCGCCTCGGGCGGGAACAGGCTCGGCGTGCCGCCGCCGATGAAGATGGCCTCCAGCGGGCGCCCCCAGATATCCGGCAGTTCCTGCTCGAGGTCTGTGGCGAGGGCGTCGATATAGGCATCGACCGGGATCTGCGCGGGTGCCGTGTGCGAGTTGAAGTCGCAGTATGGGCACTTCTTTACGCACCACGGCAGATGCAGATACAGCGTCAACGGTGGACTTGAATGGAATTCCATGGAGACGGGCACGCGGCTGCGGACCCCCTATGGTATCAGGCGAAGATTGGCATCGCGGCGTCGCTCGTCTATAGTCTCATATTAAATTGTGCGCAGCCGAATGAATCCCGGGGTTCGGCCCGGGGCGACGGCGACCCTCGTTTTGCGCTGGAAAAAGGAACGCCGCGCATGGACAATGCACCGTGTTCGCAGCCGGGAACACCGGCTGACCGCGAAGCCTGCCACAGCAGCGGGCCACGATCGTGAACGGGGGCGGCGTGACGGGGCGCCGTCGCGCGGGCACTGGTCAGGGGCGGCGCAACTACCTCCCCCGAGTGGTCGGGCTGGCGCTCGGCGCGATCTGCGTCGCCGGCGTATTCATTGAACGCGGTGCGCACCCGCTCGCCTGGGGCCTGCTCGGGTTCTATGCCATCGCCTGGCCCCATCTCGCTTTGCTGCACACGTTGCGCAGCGCGGATCCGAAGCGTGCCGCAACCCGTAACCTGATGCTGGACGCCGTAATGGGCGGCGTCTGGATCGTCCTGATGCAGTTCAGCCTCCTGCCGAGCGCGATCGTGGTGTCGATGCTGTCGATGAACAATATCGCGGTCGGCGGCTGGCGGCTTTGTCTGCGCGGGGTCGCCGCGATACTCGCGGGTAGCGGGGCGACCGCGCTGATCGTCGGTGTGGTCGTCGCGCCCGGGGTGTCGATGCTGGAGGTCCTTGCCACGCTGCCTTTCCTGATCATCTATCCGCTGATCGTGGGCGGCAGTGCGCGTGAACTGGCCCGTAATCTGGCGATGCAACGACGTGAACTCGAACGGCTCAGCCGCACGGACCGGCTCACCGGGCTTTCCAACCGGCTCCACTGGGATGACTGGGTGGCGGCGACGTTCGCTCAGCTGCGGCGACACGGCGGCGACGCGGCGCTGCTGTTGATCGATATCGACCGCTTGAATGAATACAACGAAATGTGGGGATACGCCGAGGGCGATGAGGCAATCCGTCACGTCGCCACGGTCCTGCGCAGCGAGTGCCGGCTCGAGGATCGGGTCGCGCGTTATGGCGGTGACGAGTTCGGCGTCCTGCTGCCGGAAATCGGTCCGGATAAGGCCCGCGCCGCGGCAAAAAGGCTGCGAACCGGGATTCGCACCGGCAACAGCGGGTTCGCCGGCCTTGCCGTGAGTGTCGGGATTGCCCCGTTCGACAACGGATTGGTCGATGCCGACGAGTGGATGCGATGTGCGGACAAGGCACTCTACGCCGCCAAGCGTGCCGGCAGGAACTGTTGCGTGATGGCTGAACCGAGCCCAGAGTCGACGCGTGGAAACACTCGCTCGACTGCGTGATCCGCCGGTTCGGCGCCACGGAGATTACGATGGAAACGCTGTATATAATCGGTTTCGTCGTCGTCCTGATCGCGATCACCGTGGTACCGGTCATGATCGCCGCCAGGTGGGCCGGGGCGCGGCGCCCCGGATTCCTGCCGGCACTGGCGGCGGTGTTCCTGGCAACACTCGTGGCACAGCTGGCGCTCGTGCTTACCGGCGATGCACTGATCGGGCTCGTGCTTGCGCTGGTGGTCGCCTGCGCCGTGTACGCGCTGGTGCTCGGTACCTCATTCGTGGCGGCGGTCGGCATTGCCGTGGTCGCCGTGATCCTGCAGGCGGTAATCGTGACCGCGCTGGTGGCGCTCGGCCTGCAGATGCCGTTGCCGGTTGCGGGGCCGATCTGACGCGGCGGTTCGGACGTGGCAAATCGCGAGCAAGCCCGCTCCTACAGCGAGGTTTACGACGAGGTGTCAGGATTCCGTGTAGGAGCGGGCTTGCTCGCGATGATCGGGACTGTCGCGCCCACTCAGTCCGCGATCCGCACCACCGTTCGGCCACGCGTTTCACCCGCCAACATGCGTTCGAACACATCACCGAGGCCGTCGAGACCGACGGTTCCCGCCCGGATCGCGTCCAGGTGACGCGGTTTCCAGTCCGAGCCCAGCCGCGCCCACACGCGCTCGCGCCGCTCGCGCGGGCAGTTGGCGGAGCTGATGCCGAGCAGGCTGACGCCACGCAGGATGAACGGCATGACGGTGGTATCGAGTTCGTGCCCGCCGGCCAGGCCGATGCTGGCGATGCCGCCCCAGGGGACCGTCGTGCGCAGGAGCTCTCCCAGCATGGCGCCGCCGACGTTGTCGATCGCCCCACCCCAGGCGGCCTTCTCGAGCGGCCGGCCTTTGGTCGCAAGCCCCTCGCGGTCGACGACGCGCGTGGCACCCAGCTCCTTCAACCAGGCCTCGGCGTCGGGTTTGCCGCTCACGGCCACGACCTCGTAGCCCCGGCCCGCCAGGATATCGATCGCGATGCTGCCGACACCGCCGGTCGCGCCGGTGACGACGATCGGGCCGGCATCGGGTGTCAGCCCGTTTTCTTCCAGCCGCTGCAGCGCCAGCGCCGCGGTAAAACCGGCGGTGCCCAGCGTCATCGCCGTGAAGGCATCGAAGCCCCCGGGTAGCGGGATCACGAAATCGGCCGGTACGCGTACGTATTCCGCGTAGCCGCCGTCGTGGTCCTCCGACAGGCCGCAGCCGGTGACCAGTACCGGATCGCCCGCGCTGAACCCGCCGGCAGTGCTGTCCACGACCGTGCCGGCGACGTCGATACCACCGACCAGCGGCAGCCGCCGCGCGATCTTCCCGCGCCCGGTGCCGGCCAGCGCATCCTTGTAATTCACGGACGAATACTCGGCCCGGATGGTCACGTCACCGGCGTTGAGCTCGTTCAGTGACAACGTGGTCAGCTCGCCGCCCTGACCGTCCTCGCGAAGGCGGAATGCACGAAAGGGCTCGCTCGGCGGTTGCGTCATGTCGTTCTCCGGTTCGTGGCGGGCGCGGTTGCGTCGACACACATGCTAGCAGCCGGCCGCTCCCGGACTCATCTACGGCCGCCCAGGCAGCCAAGTCATGGGCGTTTCGGGCTTGCACCTGGCGTAGCCATCAACAACCCTCATCCTTGGCCCTTGGCCCTTGGCCCTTGGCCCTTGGCCCTTGGCCCTTGGCCCTTGGCGCTGCCGCCTTGGCCCATCCGGTCGAAGGCGTACAATAGCGCCGGTCATTTTCAGATGCAGGGCGCGGCGATGCCTGGTCGAGCCGCCCGCGCCCGCCAACCGGAGAGCAAAGCATGGACAAGATTGCGGTCGTAGGTGGTGCAGGGCGCGTCGGTGAGTCGGCGGCGCTGTACCTGATGCAGCAGAACCTCTGCCGCGAGGTGGCGGTCATCGATATCGCCGAGGGCCCGGCTAAGGGCGCGGCGCTCGATATCGCCGAGTCGGCGCCGGTGTTCGGGTCCGATACGCGCGTGTGGGGCTCGTCGGACTACGCCGATCTCAACGACAGCGACCTGATCATCGTGACCGCCGGCCTGCCGCGCAAGCCGGGCATGAGCCGCTCGGACCTGCTCGACAAGAACATCGCCATCATGGACCAGATCGCCGATGCCGCGGCCGAGCACGCGCCGGACGCGATGATGATCGTGGTCGCGAACCCGGTCGATGTCATGACCTACCGCGCCTGGCAGCGTACCGGCTGGCCGCGCAACCGCGTGTTCGGTCAGGCGGGCGTGCTCGATTCCTCGCGCATGGCCTGGTTCCTGGCCGAGGCGACCGGGCGTTCGATGGCCGATATCGATGCCATGGTCCTGGGCGGTCACGGTGACCAGATGGTGCCGATGATGCGCTACACCACGGTCAACGGCATCCCGGTCGAGAACTTCCTCGACCAGGCGAAGATCGACGAGATCATCGACCGTACGCGCAAGGGTGGCGCCGAGGTGCTGGGCCTGCGTGAAAACTCCAGCGCCTATCTGGCGCCGGGCGCCTCGACGGTCGAGATGGTCGAGTCGGTGGTCAACGACCGCGGCCGGGTCCTGCCCTGCGTGGCGATCCTCGACGGCGAGTACGGCCATTCGAACTGCGCGATGGGCGTGCCCTCGATCCTGAATCGCAATGGTCTCGACAACATCGTCGAACTGGACCTGAACGAACGCGAACGGGGCGAGTTCGAGACCTCGCTCGCGGCGGTCGAGGAAGACCTCGCGCGCCTCAAGTAAGCCCGCCGTGCGCCGGGCGACGCGCCCGGCGCACGACCGCTACCGGCGGTTCGCCCCCGATCATGAGGGTCTGTCACGGGCCGCCGGTGTCGTTCTCGCGCCCGAATCTTCTCCGCCCGCGTCACCGGAACCGGCCGAAGTTTACGCGCCCATAAGCGCGTGCTACGTTCATAATCTTTCTCGTAATGGCCGGCTCAGCCGGTTTTTTATCTGGTGCGCAACCGATATTGGCGCCTCCCGCTCCGGCGGTGGCGAGACGGTGGCGTATCGTTCGTATCGATGGCCCGTACCCAGCAGGTCGCAACCGGGAGGGATCCTTCCAGCCATGAGCCATACCCAGTACGCACCGGCGCGCCCGCGCCTGCAGCGCAGCGAACTCGCCGTCCCGGGTTCCAACGTCAAGCTCTTCGAGAAGGCGTTGACCGGTGCCGCCGACTATCTCTTCCTCGACCTCGAGGACGCGGTCGCACCGGACGACAAGGTGGCGGCCCGCGCGAACATCATCCAGGCCCTGAACGATCTCGACTGGGCCGGTCACGGCAAGACCACCTCGATCCGGATCAACGGTATCGACACGCACTATATGTACCGCGACGTGGTCGAGATCGTCGAGCAGGCCGGTCACCGGCTCGACACCATCCTGATCCCGAAGGTCGGTACGCCGTCCGATGTCTACCTGATCGACGCCCTGGTGACACAGATCGAGCAGGCCATGGGCATCGAGCACCGCATCGGCCTCGAGGTCTTGATCGAGACCGCGCTCGGCATGGCCAATGTCGAGGCGATCGCCCAGGCGAGCCCGCGGCTGGAGGCGATGCACTTCGGCGTCGCCGATTACGCCGCCAGCTGCCGCGCGCGGACTGTCTCCATCGGCGGTCTGACACCGGATTATCCGGGTGATCAGTGGCATATGGCGTTGTCGCGCATGACGGTCGCCTGCCGCGCCTACGGGCTGCGCCCGATCGACGGCCCCTATGGCGACTTCAACGACCCGGACGGCTTCGTCGCGTCCGCCAAGCGCGGCGCCGCGCTCGGTATCGAGGGCAAGTGGGCCATCCACCCCTCGCAGATCGAGCTCGCCAACGACGTCTTCTCGCCGCCGGACAGCGAGGTGGCGCGCGCCCGCGCCATCCTGGACGCGCTCGAGGAGGCGCAGCGGGCCGGGCGCGGTGCGGCCCAGCTCGAGGGCCGCATGATCGATGCCGCCTCGGCGCGCATGGCGGAGAACGTTGTCCGGACCGCCGAAGCGATCACAACCAAATCCGGTTCATAACAACTTCCGACTGAAAAACGAGGGCCAAAGTGGATATCCACGAGTACCAGGCGAAACAGCTGCTGGCGAAGGCCGGCGTTCCCATCCCCAATGGCGGTGTGGCGCACTCGGCCGAGGAGGCCGCCTACCTGCAGCACGAAATCAGCGGTGAGCGCTGGGTCGTCAAGGCGCAGGTCCATTCCGGCGCCCGCGGCAAGGCCGGCGGCGTGAAGATCTGCACGAGCGACCAGGAGGTCCGCGACGCGGCCAAT
>CAJXKK010000037.1 GCA_913055615.1 uncultured Ectothiorhodospiraceae bacterium | reverse complement strand
CTGGAGAATCGGCGGATCCTCGCGGACCAGATGGATTATCTGCTTGCCCAGGTCCCGCGCCGGGATCGCGCACGGCGACAGGCCGCTCTGGCCTGAGCTCCCGAGGTCCCCGATGACGGACCCAAATGCACCCCGGGCGAGCGGGCGACTCGAATCACCGGACTGGCAACTCATCCGGCGGCTCACGCTCTTCGAGGGCCTTGGGTCCGGCATGCTTGAGCGTCTGCTGGACCCGGCCAGGGTCGTGTGTCCCGGTCGCGGCGACCAGCTGTTCGCGCGTGGGGAGCGCGCCGCCTGGTTCTATGTCGTGCTCATGGGCTGGGTGAAGATCTTCCGCACCACGGCCGAAGGCCGTGAGAGCGTCGTCCATGTCTTCACGCGCGGCGAATCGTTTGCCGAGGCCGCGATCTTCGCCGGCGGTGACTACCCGGTCTCCGCCATTGCGGCGACGCCGGCGCGTCTGCTCGCGGTCCCCGCTGACCCCTTCCTCGCAATCCTGGAACAGGAACCCAGGGTTGCCCGCAATATGCTCGCCGCGATGTCGCGCCATCTGCGCGAACTCGTCATGGCGCTCGAACAGTTGCAGGCCCATTCGGCATCACAGCGCCTTGCGACCTTCCTGCTCGGCCTGGTGTCATCCGAGCATGAGGCGGCCGACCTGCACCTGCCGATCGACAAGGGTTTGATCGCCGCACGTCTGGGAATGAAACCCGAGACGCTGTCGCGCGCCCTGGCCGCGCTGCGCGAAGAAGGCCTGGAGATCAGCGGCGAACGTGTCCACGTGCCCGATGTCGGGCACCTGCGGTGGATCGCCGGTCATACGGGGGACTCGGCTGCTCCGTAAGCGCGGTCAGGCGACGAATAGTCACCTGCCCGCGACCTTCGATTGACCCGTATCAATGCGCTCCATCTCCGCGGCGTCCATAATGGACAGTGAGCGCATCCGCCGTCGCCGGTACCGCGAATTGCGTGCTGACATCCGGCAATTTACCGGGTTGCACAGCAAAGATTTCCCATCCAACGAAGGAGTTCGCATCCATGAAAAAGATGCTCTGCATGCTGGGCCTGTTGGGGCTGGCGCTGGGATTCGCCGCGCCCGCGGCGGCCAAGACCTGTGAACTGAACCTCACCGGCAACGACCAGATTCAGTACAACAAGTCCGAACTGGTAGTCGGTGCCGACTGCGATCAGGTGAAGATCACGCTGGAACACGTTGGCCAGATGGCGGTCGAGCAGATGGGTCATAACGTAGTCGTAACCGACACCGCGGACTTTAAGGCCGTGGCTCAGGCCGGGATGCAGGCCGGCATGGAACAGGAATACGTGCCTTCCGGCGATGACCGCGTGATCGCCCACACGTCGATGATCGGCGGTGGGGAGACGACCAGCATGACCCTCGACACCTCGAAGCTCGAGTCCGGTGGCGATTACACGTTCTTCTGCTCGTTCCCCGGGCACTACGGGATGATGAACGGGAAGCTCGTAGTCAAATAATCGCAGCCCCAGGGTCGTCCGTCCGGCGCGCAGGGAGTGCCGGACGGACGCTGCTCTTCGGTCGAGCGCATGAACACGGTAGCATCGCGCCTCACATGCCGACGCCGGGGGGCCCTGTGAAGATAGAAAACGCGAAGAACGTCATGGGCGGGCCGCTCGCCGTCTGCGGGCTCGATCCCCTGACCGGGTTCTACCGCGATGGCTGCTGCAATACAGGCCCGGAGGATCTCGGTGCGCACACGATCTGCGCCGAGCTCACCGCGGAATTCCTCGCTTATACGGCGCGTCAGGGCAATGACCTGACCACCCCCCATCCCGAATTCGGTTTTCCGGGCCTGCAGCCCGGCGATCGCTGGTGTCTCTGTGCCGTGCGCTGGCAGGAAGCCCGACGCGCCGGTCACGCTCCACCCGTGTTCCTCGAGGCGACGCATGAAGGCACCCTTGAGATCGTGCCATTGGCCGATCTGAGGGAGTATGCGCGGGATCTGTAGAGTGCCGCTGACTCCAATCGCCTCGCGGTTGCGCAGGCATAGCCCTGCGGTCGCTTCCCGCCGCCATGCCCGGATCGCCTGTCTGGATCGGTCGTTTCCAGGCCTTTCGCGGCCGCGCTGAGATCCGCGGGCGGGGCACGGCGCCTGCGCCGCCCCGTGTGTGCGCCCGCGCCCTTTGTCATCGAACGATGACATGACTGACATATCCGCGTAATCCCCTTGCCTCATTGTCTGCGCTGCCCTCGCGGGACGCCGGCGACTGTCGGTTCCCAGAGGCGACCAACGCACCAGCAACCCCAGGGGATTGACTCCATGAACAAGCTTTCCACGTCGGCACTCGTGCTCGCGGCCGGTCTGGCGCCCGCGGCCCACGCTGCCGAATTCGAAGTCAACGACGACACGACGGTCGGCGTCTTTGCGGCCTTTGAGCCGGTTTTCTATTCCGAGACCGATGAAAACGGTGAAGACCGCAGCGATTTCACTGACAACGGTTCCATCATCGGTTTCAGCGGCGAGCATCGCCTGGACAATGGCCTGACCGTCTTCGGCCTCGCTGAGTTCGAGTTCCTCTCGGACAACAGCAATAGCGACTTCGACCTTGACGTCGGCTATCTCGGCGTCAAGGGCTCCTTTGGTCGCCTCCAGGGGGGGAGCTTCGACAGCGTCTACGAGGACCTGATCATCGACGCGACCGAGGTCGCCGAGCTGGCCGAGATCTCCGATGAGGATATCGCCGAGGAAGACAACCAGATCGCCTACTACAGCCCGAATTTCGGTGGCTTCTCCTTCCGCGCGCAGGCCCGCTTTATCGGCGACGGTGATGATAATGCGGCGCCCGGCGCGGACAGCTCCGAGACCGGTATTTCCCTGGCCGGCGGCTACACGGCCGACAACTGGGGCGTCTACGCCGGCTACGACGATCGCGCGGCCGAGGTGGTCGACAAATTCGACGCCAATGGCAACGACGCGCCCGACGGCTACGCGGATAACGGCACTTTCGGTCTCGCCGGCATCTACGGGCTGGGCCCTGTCGAGTTCGCGGCGAAGTACGCCGTCCAGGACCTCGAAGACAACGACCCCCGAGGCGACGACGTCACGTTCACGGCCCTCCGTGGCACGTTCGACTATGGCAGCGGTGAGATCTATACGGCCGTCCAGGAAGTCGCCAACGACAATGACAACGTCGTCGACGATCGCACCGAGTTCACCATCGGCGTGAACCGCAGCATCGACGACAACCTGCTTCTGTGGGCCGAGGCCGGTTCCTTCGACCGGGCGGAAGACGAGGGCGACATCGCGGGTGTAGGCGCCATCTACGAGTTCTGATGGCCGCGGGATCCGCAGCAATGACAATCGTGCCAGGGAAGGCGCATCGCCGTTTCGAAAACCGTTTTTGAGGAGGCCATAACCATGTGGCACAAGCACACCATCACAGCGGCAGTCCTTGGCGCTGGCGTACTTCTGGGCGCTTCGGGGCCGGCAACCGCCGACACCGACCTTTCGGGCGTCTGCCCGGATCCGATGCGCATGGCGGATACGGGGGTTGAGGGCATGGGCCCGCTGGAGAAGGCCTTCGGTCCGTTCAAGGAGGCATTCACCGAGCATACCGGGCTGGAGCTGGAACTCTACAGCCTCAGCAACCGTACCGCGGCCGGTAACGCCCTGCAGTACGACGACGTGGAGCTCGTGTTCGCCGGTCCGTCGGAGTTCGTGCTGTTCGATCGCGAGAGCGATATCGAGGTGCTGTTCGATATCAAACGCCCGCACTATGGCTCAAGCTTCTACGTGCCCGCGGACAGCGATATCGAGTCGCTGGCAGACCTCGAGGGCAAGCACGTCGCCCTAAAGGATACCGGCTCGACCAGTGGCCACATCATCCCGAGCAAGATGCTCGTCGATGCCGGCCTGGATCTGGACGATGACCTCGAGATCACCATGGCCGGCGATGCCCGCATTGCCGCACTGGTCAACGGTGATGTGGCCGCCATGGGCGGCGGCAACCGCGACATCGAGGAACTCGAGGCCATGGATCCGGAGGGTGAATATCGGGTTATTGCCGAGAGCGACCCGCTGCCCGGTGACCCCGTCGTGATCCGCGGCAACATCGCCGAGGAGTGCAAGGCCGGTCTGCGCGAGGCGCTCAAGG
The DNA here is from genome assembly GCA_913055615.1 of uncultured Ectothiorhodospiraceae bacterium. Classification (GTDB taxonomy): domain Bacteria; phylum Pseudomonadota; class Gammaproteobacteria; order XJ16; family Halofilaceae; genus Halofilum. Next base: position 23,854 of record CAJXKK010000037.1, on the reverse strand, counting down.
CCAACCGCGACGACCTGTGGGAGGCGCTGGTGTCCACTGAGCGAAACGAGGACAAGTTCCTCAACCGCGACTCCGAGCTGGGTTTCTCGCTCACGGCCGAGGACTATGACGCGATCAAGGATGCCTACAAGGCCGCCGGCATCGAGCTCTGAGCAAAGCGCAAACCGATGTTGTATCCGTGAACGGGACACAGGTATGTGTCCCGTTCGTTTTCGTTGCGCGCCGGTTGTCGTCACCGAGCGGGCAATAGCTTGAAGGGAGCCTGATAGTGGAAGCGATCCGTGTATGTGATCTGCACAAATCCTACGGTGATGTGCACGTCCTGCGTGGGATCGAGCTGGAGATCCCGCGGGCCGAGTGCGTGATCCTCCTGGGGGCCAATGGCTGCGGCAAGTCGACCCTGATCCGCTGCCTCAACGGCCTCGCACAACCCGACCGCGGGGTCGTGGACATCGATGGGGTGGATATCGCGGGGATTCGCGGGCGCCATCTGCGGTCGGTGCGCCGCCGCATCGGCGTGGTGTTCCAGCATTTCAACCTCGTGCCGAACGTAAGCGTGTTCCAGAACGTGCTCTACGGAGCCCTGGGCGGGCAGCCGGGCGGTCTGCTGCGCACGCTGCCGGCCATTGCGCCGGCGGAGCTGCGTGATCGGGCCATGGCCTGTCTGGACCGGGTGGGCCTCGCCGACCGGGCCGGCCAGGACTGCCGACAATTGTCCGGCGGCCAGCAGCAGCGGGTCGCCATCGCGCGGACCCTGCTGCAGGACCCGGACGTGCTGCTGGCCGATGAACCGGTCGCGAGCCTGGACCCGAGAGCGGGACGCGCGGTGATGGAACTGCTTCTGGACATCGTGCGCGAGCGCGGCATGACGGTTCTGTGCTCGCTGCATCAGCTTGAGCTCGCCAGCGAGTACGGGGACCGGGTCGTCGGCATGAAGGCCGGCCGCATAGAACTGGATGCGCCGCGAGCCAATGTATCCCGGGACGTCATGGGCGGGCTCTATCAGGGGGTCGTGCGCGTCGACGATGCACCGGTCGCCGAAGGGCCTTTGCCCGTGACGCGCTCGGCCTGATCAAAACCGGGGACAATCGTGAGTTCTTTCAACGCGCCTGATGCAAACCTCGCACCGCCGCCCCGGTTCCGCCGACCGTCGCCTTTCGCCTGGGTCGTGGGTCTGGTGTTTCTGGCACTGCTCGTCCAGGGCGTGATGGTCATGGAGATCACGCCGACCCGCCTCGCCAAAGGCGCGGTCAATCTGGTGGACTTCATCGGCCGGGCGTTCCCGCCCAATCCAGCCGATCTCGACGTCATTGCCGAGTCGATGCTGGAGACCCTCTACATCGCCCTGGTGGGCGTGACCGCCGGGGTCATCCTGAGTGTCCCGTTCGCGTTTCTCGCTGCCCGCAACACCACGCCGCACATCGCCGTGCGGGTCGTCACGCGCTTTGTCATCGCGGCGATGCGGACCATCCCCGACCTGGTCTGGGCGCTGATCTTCGTGGTGGCCGTGGGGCTGGGGCCGCTGGCCGGCGTACTGGCCATCGTGATGGATACGATCGGGTTCGCGGCACGCTTTTTCTCCGAGCGCATCGAGGAGGTCCATCCCGGTCCCTCGGAGGCGCTGGAATCGACCGGCGCGGGCCGTTTCTCCGTGATCGGCGGAGCCATCATGCCCGAGACGCTGGCGTCGATGACCGCCACAAGCCTGTTCAGTGTGGAGAAAGCATTGCGCTCCGCGGTGACACTGGGCCTCGTCGGGGCGGGCGGTATAGGGGTGGAACTGGCCGCGGCCATGCGCCTGTTCAACTACGATGAGGCGCTCACCATCATCATCGCGATTCTGATCTGCGTGCTCGGCTTCGAGCAGCTCTCGTCGGCGATTCGCAGGCACGTGATCTGAGGGGGCGCCCGAAACGGAGCCATCGGGACCCCATACACGAAAAAAGCCGCCCTTCGGGACGGCTTTATCCGTGTATGGTGCGCCCGACAGGATAGATGGCCGCCGTCCATGGCGGCCACCCTTCGGGCGCCTCCCGCTGGTCGGCGTCCGGATCGGCAATCCTGCCGATCCGTCGAACGCCAGCTTTGAAACGGAGCCATCGGGCACCCCATACACGAAAAAAGCCGCCCTTCGGGACGGCTTTATCCGTGTATGGTGCGCCCGACAGGATTCGAACCTGTGACCTTCGGCTTCGGAGGCCGACGCTCTATCCAGCTGAGCTACGGGCGCTGAATGACTGGTGATGATACGTGGCAGCGCGGAGCACGTCCATGTGGACCGGGACGGGGAAACCACGAGCTTTCCGACGTTTCGGGCGCGGACGGGCGCCTCTCTTCGGTCGGCGTCCAAATCGGCAGTCCAGCCGCTTGATCGAAATCGTGACCTTCGGCTTTGGAAGGGCTCGCCTGGCAAAGGCTGCCAAGGCCTCGCGGCGAAGCTTCCGGCCAACGGAATTTGGGAGCGGCACCGGACGAGCGCGACATGATACGCTCGCCTTCGGGGTGGGGTCCATCGGTTGGCGTTTTACCGCGAGCGGCCGGGCTGTATAATCCAGCGCTGGACTGCGTCCGGCGCTTCGCCCGCCCCCTCTTCTGGAGCAGGTATGGATTCCGAAGAACTGAAGTTTCGCGAGATGTTCCCGCTGGTCCTCGTGATCCTGGGGGCGCTCGCGGTCCTGTTTATCGTGGCCGCGCTGATCATCGGCGATAGCGACGATACTTACGTCCCCTCCGGCATGACCAAAGCGGAGGTGATCGCGGAACGGGTTGCGCCGATCGGCGAGGTCAACATGGGCGGCCCCGTCGTGGCGGAAGCCAGCGACAGTGGCAGCGATGAACCTGCGGGGCCGCGCGACGCCCAGGCGGTTTATGAAGGCGTCTGCGCCGCCTGTCATGCAAACGGGACACTGGGCGCCCCGGAATTCGGTGATACGGCGGCCTGGGAAGAACGCGCGGAGAAGGGCATGGACACCCTGGTCGACCACTCCGTAAACGGCTTCAATCAGATGCCGGCGCAGGGTGGCTCCGCCAGCGAGGAGGAAATCGAGCGGGCGATCGAGTACATGCTCGAGGAAGCGGGCGTCTCGCTCTGACTGGCGAGCCCGCATAGCCCGATCCCACAACGCCGGCCCCGCGCCGGCGTTGTCCGTTGTGGCCCCATAAAACGCGGTCCTGACGGTTCCCGCAGTCAGCCCCCGCTACCGGGGCGGTCGAGCGCGCGGTAGGACATGGCCTCCACCACCGGCGCCTCATCCACGCGCTCGCTGCCGGCGAGATCCGCGATCGTGCGCGCGAGCCGCAGGACGCGATGGTAGGCGCGCGCCGAGAGGCCGAGCGCATCGATCATGGCGTCGAGCCGGCACAGGGCCTCGCTGTCGAAGTGACCGGCGCGTTCCATCTCCGGCCCCTCGACCACGCCGTTCGCCTGGCCGTGGCGGGCGAGGGCGCGTTCCCGCGCGGCCTCGACGCGCGCGCGTACGTGGTCGCTGGATTCGGCGGCGGCCTCGGCCCGCATGCGCTCGCGCGGCACGCGCGGGACCTCGAGATGCATGTCGATGCGGTCGAGGAACGGTCCGGAGATCCGGCTTCGGTAGCGACCGACCTGTTCGGGGGAACAGCTGCAGATCGCGGTGGGATCACCGCGCTGGCCGCAGGGGCAGGGGTTCATGGCCGCGAGCAGCTGGAAGCGGGCCGGGAACTCCGCCCGCCGGGCCGCGCGCGAGATCGTGATCGCGCCGGTCTCGAGCGGTTCGCGCAGCACCTCGAGTACGCGGCGATCGAATTCCGCGACCTCGTCGAGGAACAGTACGCCCCGGTGAGCGAGCGAGATCTCGCCCGGCCGCGGGTGACCGCCACCGCCGACCAGTGCCACACCGGAGGCCGTATGGTGTGGTGCCCGGAATGGCCGCACGCCCCAGTGGCTGGCGGGATCACGTTCCCCGGCGATCGAGGCGATGGTTGCCGCCTCGAGGGCCTCGGCCGGGGTCATCGCCGGCAGGATCCCGGGCAGTCGCGAGGCCAGCATCGACTTGCCGGTGCCGGGCGGGCCGATGAAGATCAGATTGTGTTGCCCAGCCGCGGCGATCTCCAGCGCGCGGCGGGCCTGCTGCTGGCCCTGGACATCGGCGAGATCCGGCACGCTCGCCCGCGTGCCGTCGTCTGGCGCGGGTGCCGGTTGGCGCGGGCGCTCGCTCTCGCCACGCAGCCACGTACACACGTCGAGGAGGTGGTCAGCGGGATGGATCGGCGTGGTGGCCGTCAGCGCGGCCTCGTCCGCGTTGGCGCGCGGGAGGGTCAGGGCACGCCCGGCGTCGCCCGCGCCGACGGCCGCCGGCAGGGCCCCGCGGATCGGGCGCAGGGTGCCGCCCAGCGCCAGCTCGCCGAGGAATTCCTGGCCTTCGAGCGCAGCCAGCGGGATCTGGCCGGAGGCCGCCAGGATGCCGAGGGCGATGGGCAGATCGTAGCGGCCGCCCTCCTTGGGCAGGTCCGCGGGTGAGAGGTTGATCGTGATGCGGCGTTGGGGGAATTCGAAGCCGGCGGTCTGCAGCGCCGCGCGTACGCGATCCTTGCTCTCCTTCACCGCCGCTTCCGGCAGGCCAACGATGGACAGCGACGGCAGGCCGCCGGCGAGGTGCACCTCTGCGTCGACCGTGGGTGCGTCGATGCCCACCAGGGCGCGGCTGTGAACGACGGCGAGCGTCATGGGCGAGTTCCCTCTCGCGGACGGATTGTAGGGCGGGTGCTACTCGGGGTCGGCGGGGCTGTCGTCGCCGGCAGGGACCGTTGGCTGGATACCGGCCTGGCGTTCGAGTTCCGCCACGCGGGCCTCCATCGACTCGAGCTGTTCGCGGGTATGGGCCAGCACCTCGGCCTGGACGTCGAACTCCTCGCGCGTCACCAGATCCATGCGTGACAGCGTCTGCTGCATGACGGTCTTCGCGTTGCGCTCGAAATCGGCGCGCAGTTCGTGCGCGCTCTCCGGCAGGAGCCGGCTCAGGCGCTCGCTCATTTCTTCAAAGGGATTGCGCTGCATTGATTCGATCTCCGGATAATCCAGTCACCATAGCCGACCGTACGGGGTGTCACAAACCCGATGGCGCTCCCAGGTGCCGCTCCCGTTCCCGCGGCGTCGGGTGACGTCCGGCAACGATGCGCACGCGGGGTGTATCGGCCCCGTCAACCTGCGTCGACCTGGCGGCGCTGCACGAACGCCGGCTGCGCGAACGCGGCGCGATGGATCGCCGCGGTGTAGTAATCCGTGGCGAACGGCAGGGCCTCGGCGGCCCCCGCGCGCTCGAACGTGATCGCCGCACCCTTGCGCGCCATGGTCGCCGTCCACCAGCCGGTGGGATAGATCGGCTGCGGGAAGTACAGCGTCCGCGTGTCGTCGAAGCCGGCACCGCGCATCGCGCCGTGCATCGGTTCGATGATGCTGTCGAGATGTGCCAGCGGGGATTCGCTCTGCTGTACCAGCATGCCCCCGGTGGCCAGTGCCGCCTGGCAGTCACGATAGAACGCCTCGGTGAACAGGCCCTCGCCGGGGCCGACCGGATCCGTGCTGTCGACGATGATCAGATCGAGCGAACCGGCGGGCGTGTCCTTGACCCACTGAATCCCGTCCGCGAACGCCAACCGGGCGCGCGGATCACCGTTGGACGAGCACAGATCAGCGAACCATTGTTCGCAGACGCGGGTTACGCGTTCGTCGATGTCGACCTGGGTGGCCTGCTCGACAATGGCGTGCCTGAGGACCTCGCGCAGCGTCCCGCAGTCGCCCCCGCCGATGATCAGCACGTTGCGCGGCGCCGGATGGGAGAACAGCGCCGGGTGCGCCAGCATCTCGTGATACAGGAAGTTGTCGCGCTCCGACAGCATCAGGAAGCCGTCGATCACAAGGGTGCGGCCGAACCAGACCGTGTCGTATACCTCGATCGTCTGGAAGTCGGACACCTCGTGATGAAGCCGGCCTTGAGGCCCGAGTTCGAGAGAGAACGCCGAGCCCGATTCGCGGCAGGCCTCGGTGAACCACTTGTCGCGATCGAGTGTCATGGCATCGTTTCCGTCGATTGCGGTGGTATCCCCCGGTGGATCCGCATGGCCCACTGGATGCAACGGGGTGGCATCCACGGCCCGTTGCCCTGTCGCACCCGGCGCCGGGGTGTCGGATAATGCCGCGCCCCCCGCAGGCACGCAACCGGACCGGATGATCGATGACCGACTGGACCCTCGACGATGCCCGCCACGTCTACAACGTCGCCCATTGGGGCGCGGGCTATTTCGATGTCGACGCCGCCGGCCGCTCGGTCGTGTACCCGCGCCGCGACGGGCGCCCGGTCGTGCTCGCGGAACTCGCCGAAGAGGCACGGGCGGCGGCACTGCCGCTGCCCGTGCTCGTGCGTTTCGTGGACATCCTGCACGATCGGGTCGACACGCTCTGCGCCGCATTCGAAAACGCGCGCGAGCGCCACGGCTATGGCGGCGCCTACACGCCCGTCTACCCCATCAAGGTCAACCAGCAGCGCAGCGTGGTCGAGCACATCAAACGCCCGGATGACCGGCGCGTCGGCCTCGAGGCCGGCAGCAAGCCGGAACTGATGGCGGTGCTGGCCCTGATGGAGGCCCAAAACGGCGTTGTCATCTGCAACGGCTACAAGGACCGCGAGTACATCCGGCTCGCGTTGATCGGCGTGCGCCTTGGCCTGCGCATACGGATCGTGGTCGAGCAGCCCTCGGAGGTGGCGCTGGTGGCCGCGGAGGCGGCCCGCCTCGGGGTCGAGCCGAGCCTGGGCGTGCGCGTGCGCCTCGCCTCGATCGGTTACGGCCGCTGGCAGAACACGGGGGGTGAGAAGGCCAAGTTCGGCCTTTCGGCGCAGCAGGTGATCGATATCGTCGAGCACCTGCGCGAGCGTGGTGCATTGCACTGGCTGCAGCTGCTGCATTTCCACATGGGCTCGCAGGTCGCGAATCTGCGCGATATCACCGCCGGCATGACCGAGGCGGCCCGCTATTACACCGAACTGGTCGCCCTCGGCGCGCCGCTCGGCGCCGTCGATGTCGGTGGTGGCCTGGCCGTCGATTATGACGGTTCGAACTCCCGCGCGGAGTTTTCGATGAACTACGGGATCGAGCGCTATGCCGATCACGTGGTCGGTGAGCTCGCTCGCGTCTGCGCGGAGCACAGCCTCGCCCACCCGGCGATCTACACCGAGGCCGGGCGCGCGATGACGGCCCACCACGCGGTGCTGCTGACGGACGTCATCGACACCGAACCGGTGCCGGCGGCGACCCCGGCCGCGCCCGGGCCGGACGCGGTCGCGCCCATGCATGACCTGTGGTCGCTCTACCGCGACCCGCCGGGCTCGATGGCCGAACGCTATCAGGACGCCAGCCGCGCCCACGCCGATATCCATGCGCTGTATACCGATGGCCGACTCGGACTGGCGGAGCGGGCCGCCGCCGATCGCCTGTTGGTCGCCATCTGCCACGACACCCGCGACCGCCTCGCGGACCGCCCCTACCGCGATCCGGAACTGCGGGCCACGCTGCAGGAGCGGCTGGCGACGAAATACTTCTGCAACTTCTCCGTGTTCCAGTCGATCCCCGATGTCTGGGGGATCGGCCAGCTGTTCCCGATCATGCCGCTCGCGCGCCTCGATGAACCGCCGGATACCGACGCGATCCTGGAGGATCTGACCTGCGATTCGGATGGCCATGTCGAGGAATACGTCCACGGCGACGGCGTGTTCAAGACCCTGCCGCTGCACTCGATCCGGCCGGGCGAGGATTACCTGCTCGGCGTGTTCCTGGTCGGCGCCTACCAGGAGATCCTCGGCGACCTGCACAACCTGTTCGGCGATACGCACTCGGTGAACGTCGAACTCACCGGGGACGGCGGCTGGCGCCTCGTGGACCCCGAGCGCGGCGACCGCATCGACGAGCTCCTGCGCTACGTACACTTCGACCCGGAGGCCCTGCTGGCCCGTTTCCGCGAAAAGATGAGCTCCACCGACCTCGACAAAAAACAGCGCGCCAGCCTGTTGCGGGAACTCGAAGACGGGCTTTCGGGCTATACGTATCTGCAGGGCGGAGAGAACCACGAATGAACCCGAAAGATTCGCCAGGAGCGAATCTTCGCGCAAGCCCCGAAGGGGCGAGGCGCATGGATGCGCCGAGCAATGGACCCGAATGGCGTTTGCGTTGGTGTGGGCTTCCGGGAGCTTCGCTGACCTCGAAGAGAACCACAGATGGACACAGATAAACACAGATGGACATAGTCGGTTACGTATCGTGCTGGAGCTTCGCTGATGCCTGTTCACGGCCGAGGCGCTTCAAGTGGATGAACCACAAAATGGACACGAAATCGGGGGCGCTATTGCCTCAACCGCCTGCTTTGGTTCATCGCCATTTTGTGTCCATCTTGTGTTCATTTTGTGGTTATGCATTCACCCGCATCGGTTCCCAGGCGGCATCAGCGACGCTCCCCAAAGAGACAGGAAACCACGAGGCCCATCTGTGTTTATCTGTGTCCATCTGTGGTTCCTCCCTCGCGCTCACAGCGAAGCTCCAGCGAGCGTTGATCCACCGGAGCGCCATTCGTGTCCATTCGTGGTGCAAAATCATCTGCGGTTCCTGAGGAGACCTGAACAATGACTGAAGTAGTGACCGAGGAGGTCGAGTTCACCGGCAGTGAAGGGCATACGCTTTCGGCGCGGATCGATCGGCCGCGTGAGGGGTCTATCACGGGTTGGGCGCTGTTCGCGCATTGTTTTACCTGTGGCAAGGACTTTATTGCCGCACGGCAGATCAGCCGGGCGCTGGCGAATCGCGGGCTCGCGGTGCTGCGGTTCGATTTCACGGGGCTGGGGGCCTCCGACGGCGAGTTCGCGGCGACGACGTTTTCCTCCAACGTCGCCGATCTCGTGGCCGGCGCGGACTGGCTGCGGAAGAACCACAGCGGTCCGCGCGTTCTGATCGGGCACAGCCTCGGCGGCGCCGCTGTGCTCGCCGCGGCCGGTGAGATCCCCGAGGTGACGGCGGTGGCGACCATCGGCGCGCCGGCCGATCCGGCCCACGTACGGCGGCAGCTCGGCGATGCGGTCGACGAGATCGAGGAAGGGGGTTCGGCGGAGGTGGAGCTCGGCGGCCGCTCCCTGAGGGTCGGTCGGGATTTCCTCGACGACATCGAGCGCTGGGATCTGGTGCGACGTGTCGGGCGGCTGGGCCGGGCCCTGCTGGTGCTGCACTCACCGCTGGACCACGTCGTGGCGATCGAGCACGCACGCCGCCTGTTCGAAGCGGCGAAACATCCCAAGAGCTTCATCTCGCTGGACGACGCCGACCACCTGCTGACAGAGTCGGCCGATGCCGAGTACGTCGCGACGGTTCTCGATGCATGGGTAGGCCGTTATCTCGGGCGCGCGGGCAGCGCGGGCCGGGAGGGGCCGTTGCTGCAGTCCGGCGAGGTGCGGGTGGCGGAGAACGGCCTCGGGCATCTCGCGCAGGACGTGCACGCGGGTGGTCACCGCATCCTGGCCGACGAGCCGCGCGAACAGGGGGGTGGCGATACTGGTCCCGCACCGTACGACTATCTCCTTGCCGCCCTGGGTGCGTGTACCTCGATGACGCTGCGGATGTATGCCGATTACAAGGACCTGCCGCTGCGCCATGTCTCGGTGCAGCTTCGGCATGAGCGGGTGCACGCCGAGGACTGCGAGAACTGCGAGCACAAGTCGGGGCGACTCGCCCTGATCCACCGGCGGATCTCCCTGCAGGGCGATCTGAGCGAGGCACAGCGGCAGCGGATGCTGGAGATCGCGGACCGCTGTCCGGTGCACCGTACGCTCAAAGGGCAGCTCGAAATCCATACACGCGAATCGGACTGAATCCATGCGTCTGGTTGTTGACGAGAATATGGCGGCCGGCCGGCATGCCTTCGCCGCTTTCGGCGATGTAGTCACCGTGCCCGGCCGCGAGATCGACACTGAGGATGTCTCGCGTGCCGATGCCCTGATGGTGCGTTCGGTCACGCGGGTCGATCGCGGCCTGCTGGGCGGCTCGGACGTGCGCTTCGTGGGGACCGCGACCAGCGGCTTCGATCACGTCGACCGGGACTGGCTCGCTGGGCGGGGCATCGGGTTCGCGTATGCGCCAGGGTGCAACGCGAACGCCGTGGCCGACTGGGTCATCGCCGCGCTCGCGGCACTGGCGGCCGCGGGACGCCGCCGTTTCGGTGGCGGCAGCGTCGGGGTGGTCGGCGCTGGGCATGTGGGTGGGCGGGTCGCCTCCCGGCTCGCCGCGCTCGGCTACAGCGTGCGGCTGTGCGATCCGCCGCGCGCGGAGTCCGAGGGCGGCGACGGTTTCGTGGACCTGGCCACCGCCCTCGATTCGGATGTTGTCACCCTGCACGTACCGCTCGTGGACGGCGGGCCGCATCCGACGCGGGGTCTGATCGATGGTGCGGCGCTCGAACGCATGCCGGCGGGCAGCGTTCTGATGAACGCCGCCCGGGGTGGCGTCGTCGACGAGGACGCGCTCGCGACGCGTCTGGATGACGGGCCGGATCTCGTCACGGCAATCGATACCTGGGCGGGCGAGCCGGCGATCGATGCCGCGCTGCTGCCGCGGATCGATCTCGCGACACCCCATATCGCTGGCCATACGGTGGAGGGGCGGCTGCGCGGGACCGCGATGATTGCCAGCGCTGCCACCAGTCACTTCGGCGTTTCCAGTGGCTGGGACTGGCGCAGCGAGTTACCCGCGGCCCCGAGCGCGTCCACCGGTTCCGACCCGGTGGAGGCGGTGCTGTCGGCGTGGGATCCGCGCCGGGATGATGCCCTTCTGCGTGGTCTTCTGCGCGAGCCGCCCGGTGAACGCGCGCGCGCCTTCGACCGGATCCGTGCGGCCTGTCCCCAGCGGCGCGAATTCGCGTCCTTCAGTGTGGCCGGCGATGCGCCCGCACAGATTCAGGCAACCGGTCTCGGCGTGCCGGACCCCGCCGATCGGGTTGGCTGAATCCCGCTGGTCGGGTCACGCATGCGTCCGTTCGATTTTTCTGAACGGTCCGATCGGGAAGTTCCACCCATCACGACCGGCAGTGGCGTCATCATGGCGCCACACAGTCAAGCGACGGAGCGGGATTCATGGGCCTTTTGATCGATGGTGTCTGGCACGACCAGTGGTACGACACGAAGAGCACGGGCGGGCGGTTCAAACGCGAGAGCCCGCAATACCGTAACTGGATCACACCCGATGGCGCGCCCGGGCCGACCGGCGAGGGCGGGTTCGCCGCGGCGAGCGGTCGTTATCACCTGTACGTCTCGCTGGCCTGCCCCTGGGCGCATCGCGCGCTGATCTTCCGCCGGCTCAAGGGCCTCGAGGACGCGATCGGCGTGTCCGTTGTCCATCCGCACATGCTGGACAACGGCTGGGAATACGCCGCCGACATCAGCGACGACATGCACCGATTCGAGGGGACCGGCGACCCGGTCAACGGTGCGCGTTACCACCATCAGCTCTACACGATGGTCGACCCGCACTACACGGGCCGCGTGACCGTACCGTTGTTGTGGGATCGCGAGCGCGCCACGATCGTCTCCAACGAGTCCGCCGATATCATCCGGATGTTCAATTCGGGATTCACCGGCATCGCCGGCAACGATGTGGACTTTTACCCCGAGGACCTGCGCGAGACCATCGAGGCGATCAACGAACCGATCTACCACCGCATCAACAACGGTGTGTACAAGACCGGGTTCGCGACCACGCAGGACGCCTACGAAGAGGCCTTCGATGACCTGTTCGCGGAACTCGATCACGTCGAAGCCCGGCTCGCCGACAACCGCTATCTGTGCGGGGAGCGCGTTACCGAGGCCGACTGGCGGCTGTTCACGACGCTGATCCGCTTCGACGCGGTCTATGTCGGCCACTTCAAGTGCAACCGCCAGCGCATCGCCGATTATCCGAATCTTTCCGGGTACCTGCGCGAGCTGTATCAGTGGCCGGGCGTGCGCGAGACGGTCAACTTCGAGCACATCAAGCACCACTACTACTACAGCCACGAGACCATCAATCCGACCCGTGTGGTGCCGAAGGGGCCGGAACTCGACCTTGAAAGTCCGCACGGGCGGAGCTGAGCGGGCGCCTGATACGCGCGGGCACCTTCATCGCGAGCAAGCTCGCTCCTACACCGATAATCGATCGGCTTTCCCGGGGGCTGTAGGAGCGAGCTTGCTCGCGATAGCTTCACGACGGCGCAGGACCCGCCTTCAGCCGTCGAGCGTAAACCCGACCACCACCGTCACCTGCCAGTAGACGATGCGCCCGTCGACGATATGCCCGCGCGTATCCCGGACCTCGAACCAGCGCATGTTGTGAGCGGACTTGCTGGCCCGCTCGATCGTGTTGCGCACGGCGGCCTCGATGCCGTCGGGCGAGGAACCGGTGAGTTCGATGTGTTTGTAGACGTGTTCGCTCATCTGGTGGCCTCTATGGACTCGACCGGCCGGGCCCCGCATGACGCGCCGGGGCCGGCACCCCTGAACGAGATCAGCCGCCCTTGCCGGTCCCGGCCAGCAGCGAATTCCACAGCCCCGAGCCGGCGAGGCCGCCGCCACCATCGACCTCGATCGAGGTGCCACTGACGTAAGCAGCGGCCTCGGATGCGAGATAGACGGCCGCCGCGCCGATGTCCGTCGTCTGGCCGAGTCGGCCGAGGGGGACGATCCGGGCGGCCCGATCGGCGGCGTCGCCCGGCAGCAGCCGGCGCACCCCTTCGGTGTCGGACACGGGCCCGGGCACGATCGAGTTGGCCCGGATACCGTAGCGGCCCCATTCCAGGGCGAGCGAGCGCATGAGTTGCTCGACGCCCGCCTTGGCCGCACCGACGTGGGCCTGGCCGACATACGGTGCGATCGCCTGCGGCGCCGAGATCATGATGATCGATCCATCGGTGCTCCGCAGCTGGTCGAAGGCGGCCTGGCAGGAGTGGAAGCTGCCGTTGAGGTCGATATCGACCACCGAGCGGAAACCGTTGGGCGTCAGCTCTTCGGCGGTGGCGCCGAAGTTGCCGGCGGCGCCGCACACCAGCGTATCCAGATCGCCCAGGGCCTCGCGCGACGCATCCAGCGCGGCCTCGATCGCTTGCGGTTCCCGTACGTCCGCGGGCGTGGTCGACACGGCCTTCGCGCCAGCCTGTTTCAGCCGCTCCGCCGCGTCGGCGAGGCGCTGCTCGTTGCGCCCGCAGAGACCGACGGCCGCGCCCAGGCGCGCGAACGCCAGCGCGACGCCCAGATTGATGCCGCTGCCGCCACCGGTCACGAACACGGTGTGGTTGGCGAGCAGATCGGGACGAAATACATCGAGTGGATCGTTGGTCATGTCAGCGCATCCGATAGCGCGGTTGTATCGGCAGCTTGCCGCGCCAGTAGAGGATCATGATCAGGCCAGCCGCCATGCCGCCGAGATGGGCGAAGTGTGCCACGCCCGCCTGGGTGCCGGTAATGCCCAGGTACAGTTCGAGCGCGCCGTAGAGGATGACAAACCATTTCGCCTTGATCGGGATCGGCGGGATCAGCAGCAGGATGTACTGGTTGGGGAACCGCAACCCGAACGCCAGCAGGATGCCGAACACGCCGCCGGAGGCGCCTACCGTCGGGTAGATGTCGCCTTCGCCGCTGGAGGCGACTGCCAGCTGTGCCAGCGCCGCGCCAATCACGCAGGCGAAGTAATAGGTCAGGAAGCGACGCGAGCCCCAGCTGAGTTCGATCAGGGTGCCGAACATCCAGAGCGCGAACATATTGAAAAACAGGTGCAGCAGGTTGCCGTGCAGGAAGGCGTAGGTCACCAGCTGCCAGATCTCGAACTGCGGCACCTCCTGCAGGCCGATCGCCGCGTCGAAGTAGCGCGGCGTCCCGATGGGCCACAGCGCGAATGTTTCGATCAGCGTCTGTGTGCCGCCCAGTCCCTGGAGCAGGAAGACCAGGCAGTTGCCGATGAGCAGCGCCTGGATAACCGGTGGGAATGTGCCGGCGCGATTGGGGTGCTGAAAGTAGTCGGACATGATGCCTGCAGCATGCAGCCGCGCGGGTGTCGTTTCAACGCGGATTACCTGCAGGGCACCCCAGCACCCACCGGACCTGTTCGTTGTTCTCGATTGCGCCGGGGCGGGCGCGGCGCACAGTGATGACCGCCTCTTCCGGAGGCATGCCGCGTTCGACCAGTAGCCGCGCCGCGACTGCGCCGGAGCGCCCCATGCCCGCGTGGCAGTGGAGGACGATCCGTTCATCGGCATCAAGGTGGCGATGCAGCGCGGGTCCGGCTTCGGACCAGCGGGGCTCGAATGCGGAACCGGGCGCGGTGCCGTCGATCACCGGCAGGTGCCACCACGCCAGCCCCTGAGCGTCGGCGCGCTCGCCCAGTCCCTCTACGCCCAGCAGGGTCAGTTCGAACGGCTCGACCAGCGTGATCAGCGCCCGGGCGCGCCAGCCGACAATGGCGGCAAGATCGGCGTCGAGAGCACCCCTGCGGTTGTCGCGCCCGAACGCCGTGGCGATACCCGGGCAGGCGGTCAGCCCGATGCGGCCACCACCCGGCGCGCGTACATTATCGATCGCAGCCTGCACGTCGCAACTCGTATTCCGATGATCCTCTCGCCATAATGAGGCGATCGGCCCGGGAAGGGCCAGTCCTGCGGCAAAAGGAGTTGCAATATGACCCGTGATATTCACGTCGAAACCGATCGTTCCTTCAGCCCCGAGGCGTACGCCGAACTGATGGCGGCCGTGCATCGGGATGAGACCTCACGGTACCCCGGAGCGACCCTCAGGGCCGCGCTGCAGGCCTACCATTTCGTGGCACACGTCCGCAGCGAGGCCGGCGTCCTGGTCGGCTACCTGTGCGCGTTCAGCGATGGCGTATTTGCCACCTTCGTCGGCGAACTGGTCGTACAGACGCGCGCGCGAGGTGGCGGCATCGGTGCCGCGTTGCTCGAGTCCATCGAGTCGGTGTGGCCCGGCGTCCCGGTCTACGCGCTCGGGTTTCGTGACACCCGCGCATTCTTCGAGCGCCAGGGATACTGCGAACCGCCGTGTCCGCTGGATGTGCTGACGAAGCTCGACACCTGGCCGGAAGGCGATGCGATTACGCTTGATGCGAGCGAGGGGTGAGGCGGCAGGGGCCAAGGGCCAAGGGGCGAGGGCCAAGGGGCGAGGGGCGAGGGCAACGGGCGATGGTTGAGTGCGCTCAGCTTCGGGGGCGGTCGGTGTGGCCCAGATCGCGGTCCGGCCAAAAGGCGTCGCGTACGCGCTGTTTGAGTTCCTTGGCCTCCGGGAAGCGGCCTTCGGCGGCGCGGGACCAGAGTACGGTGCCGTCACTGGCGGTGATCTCGAACACGCCTTCTCCCGCCGGTGCGAGCGCGACCTCGGCGAGGTCGTCCTCGAAGCTCGACAACAGCTCCTGCGCCAGCCACGCCGAACGCAGCAGCCAGCGACAGCGCGGACAGTAGGCGATGACGATACGGGGTTTGTCGGTCATATCGGTCGGGCGCGGTCAGCAGTCGGTAAGAGTTGTCGCCGGGGCGGAGGGCGCACCGTAGGAGCGGCCTTGGCCGCGAACCGCTTTCCTGGGCGGCCCCGCGGGTCCACGCCGCTATGGGCGGGATACGACCCTTGTTCCGCCGATTCCGGGGATCGCCGGCGCATCGATTGATTCAGTCATCTGGAAACGGGATGCCGGTTCGCGGGCAAGCCCGCTCCTGCAGGTACTATCCTTCCTTTGCGTCCCTTGGCGCGCTTCGCGCCTTGGCGAGAACCTGTTCGGTACGCGACTTGGCGGCCTCAAAGGGCTTTCAGCCAGAAGAACAATGGCTTCTCGGTCTCTTCGGTGTCGCCGATATCGCGCCACGGGAAGCTGGCCATGAGGTCCGGGCGGCGCTCGTAGCCGAAGTGCCGCCAGACCTCGTCGAGCGGACGCGCGTCGGCCGGGCGCATGGGGTGGTCATCCGGGCGCTGGACGGCGCAGTGCGTGATCCAGTCGTAGTCGCTGTAGCCGCGCGCCAGGTTCTCGCGCTCGCGGAAGAACGTCCGGTACAGGCCGCGTCCGCGGTACTCGGGCAGCAGGACCGATTCCGCGTTGTAGTAGATCCGGTCGATGTTGAAGCCCGCTGTGCGAAAAGGTGCCTTCATCGCCTCGGCCTCGTCGGCCAGCGGCATCGCCGTGGTGGCGCCGACGGGCCGGTCGCCGTCGAAAACCAGCAGGGCGAACGCGCGCGGGCTGTCGACGTAGTACTGCAGGTAACGCCGCTCGTAGTCGATGTCGCCGTCATAGAGATACGGCCACTCGCGGAAGACGGTCATGCGCAGATCCGCGAGCTCGTCCATGCGCTCGGCGATACCGCTGCCGTGCCGGCGCTCGAGCCGCAGTTCGGTCTCCGTCATTGCGGTGTCGACTCCTCCATTCGCTCCGCGGCGAGTATGACCCGGGTACCGGCCATGCGGTCATGCAGACCGCGCCGGTCGCTGCTGAAAACGATGGGGATGAGGGCGGCCAGC
This sequence comes from uncultured Ectothiorhodospiraceae bacterium, assembly GCA_913055615.1. GTDB lineage: Bacteria > Pseudomonadota > Gammaproteobacteria > XJ16 > Halofilaceae > Halofilum. The sequence continues at coordinate 7,310 of CAJXKK010000037.1, read as the reverse complement.
GACAACAGGGCGCCGGCGGGGATGAGTTGCGGATCGATGCCCGCGAGCGCGCCGGCCAGCCACCACGGCCAGGCGCGCAGGGCGACCACGGCGAAATCGAGGCGCCCGCCCTCCGGCGGGCGCAGCCGCAGGCCGAGCAGCCGCTTGCCCGGGGTCGCCATGCCGGCGGTCCCCTCGCTGAAGATGCGGTAGAACATCGCGATCGCGGCGGTCAGGACCAGCGTGCCTGGCGTCGCCACCGCCGCCAGGGGCTGGCCGGAGGCCAGCAGGGCCACGAGCCCGATCCCGGCGATCGCCGCCAGGTCGATGAGGCCGGCGGCGATGCGCCGGCCGAGGGGTGCGGTGCGGTCTTCGGCCGATGAACTCACGGGTTCCTGCTCCTTGTCCTGGTCCGGGGCCGGGACCGTATGCGGTCAGGCGGTCGCCGCCCGGCTCGCCTTCTTGCGTTCGTGCTCCTTGAGCCAGCGCTTGCGCACGCGCACGGCCTTGGGCGTGATCTCGACCAGTTCGTCATTGTTGATGAACTCGAGCGCCTGTTCCAGATCCAGCTTCAGCGGCGTGGTCAGCACCACGTTCTCGTCCGAGCCGGCCGCGCGCACGTTGGTCAGCTCCTTGGCCTTGAGCGGGTTCACGGTCAGGTCGTTGTCGCGCGAGTGGATGCCGATGATCATCCCCTCGTAGACCTCGTCGTTGTGGCCGACGAACATGCTGCCCCGGTTCTGCAGGTTGAAGATGGCATAGGCCACGGCCTTGCCGTTCTCCTGCGAGATCATCACCCCGTTGCGCCGCTGGCCGATGTCCTGCGAGCCCATGGGGCCGTAGTGGTCGAATACGTGCGTGAGGATGCCCGTGCCCGAGGTGATGCTCATGAACTCACTGCGGAACCCGATCAGTCCGCGCGCGGGGATCTCGTATTCCAGGCGCACGCGGCCGGTCTCGTCCGGCTGCATGTCCTTGAGCGTGCCGCGGCGCTCGTTCAGCCGCTCGATCACGCTGCCCTGGTGCTCGGCGTCGATATCCGCGACCAGATGCTCGTACGGCTCATGCTTCTCGCCATCGACCTCGCGCACGATCACCGACGGGCGCGAGACCGCGATCTCGTAGCCCTCGCGGCGCATGGTCTCGAGCAGCACCGACAGGTGCAGCAGGCCGCGGCCCGACACCTTGAACTTGTCGGGGTCATCGGTGTCCTCGACCCGCAGGGCGACGTTCGATTTCAACTCACGGTCGAGGCGCTCGCGGATCTGGCGGCTGGTGAGGAACTTGCCCTCGCGCCCGGCCAGCGGCGACTTGTTGACCTCGAAGGTCATGTTCACGGTCGGCTCGTCCACCGTGAGCAGCGGCAGCGCCTCGGGGTGATTCGGGTCGCAGATCGTGTCCGAGATATCGAGCCCGTCCATGCCGGTCAGAGCGACGATGTCGCCGGCCTCGGCGCTGTCGACCTCGATGCGGTCCAGGCCCTGGAAACCGAGGATCTTGAGCACGCGCGCGTTGCGCTGCTTGCCGCTGCGACCGACGATCTTTACCGGGCTGCTCGGCTTGAGCGTGCCGCGGCGTACGCGGCCGATGCCGATCTGGCCGAGGAAACTGGAGTAGTCCAGCGTCGTCACCTGGACCTGGAACGGGCCGTCCGGATCGACGTCCGGGGCCGGCACGCGCTCGACGATGGTCCGGAACAGCGGGTCCATGTCGCCGTCGCGCACATCGTCGCTCAGGCCGGCGTAGCCGTGCAGGGCCGAGGCGTAGACGATCGGGAAATCGAGCTGCTCGTCGGTCGCGCCGAGGCTGTCGAACAGGTCGAAGGTCTTCTCGATGACCCAGTCCGGCCGCGCGCCCGGGCGGTCAATCTTGTTGACCACCACGATCGGCTTGAGGCCGAGGTCGAACGCCTTCTGGGTGACGAAGCGGGTCTGCGGCATGGGGCCGTCGACGGCGTCGACCAGCAGCAGGCAGCAGTCCGCCATCGACAGGACGCGCTCGACCTCGCCGCCGAAGTCGGCGTGTCCGGGGGTATCGAGGATATTGATCCGGTAGTCGTTCCAGTCGATCGCCGTGTTCTTCGACAGGATCGTGATGCCGCGCTCGCGCTCCAGGTCATTGGAGTCCATGACCCGCTCGGCGCCGGCGTCGCGGGCGGACAGGGTCCCGGACTCCTGCAGGAGGCGGTCGACCAGGGTGGTCTTGCCGTGGTCGACGTGGGCGATAATGGCGATGTTGCGCAGTTGCTGGATCATGGATTACGGCCGCTCTTACAGGGGCGACGACATCGTCAGCCCGGAAAACCGGACATTGTAACGCGAATCGGCCTCCAGCGTCTCCAGCAACACCCCCCGCGACCCGGAATCGGGGCGCAATTCGCAAAAAAGGGTGGACTATGGCCCGCACAGTGTGCATCATCGAAGTCGCAGTGAGGTTCGAAGGTCCCCGGCAGTACCGCATGGCAGTCTCCGGTTGGTTCTCAGAACGACCTGCAACAACAGTCCCGACCCAACCATCGAGGAGATGACCCCATGTCGACTGGTACAGTGAAGTGGTTTGATGACGCGAAAGGCTTTGGTTTCATTCAGCCCGAAGACGGCAGCAAGGACGTATTCGTCCATTTCAGCGCCATTGCGGGCGACGGCTTCCGTAGCCTGACCGAAGGCCAGCAGGTCGAATTCGAAACCACCACGACGCAGAAGGGCCTCGCGGCGGCGAACGTTCGCCCCGCCTGAATCCCTTTCCGAGCGGCCTGAACGGGCCACCCGGAAGTCAAAAAAAGCCCCGCCAATCGGCGGGGCTTTTTTTATGCGCATTCGGTTGATCCCGTGCAGTGGAAGGCAGCCTCACGCAGAGCCGCGGAGCGCGCAGAGAGAAAACCGGTATCTCGCCAAGGCGCCAAGTGCGCCAAGGAAGGAGAAGGGATGGGAAAGAACCTGTAGGAGCGAGCTTGCTCGCGAACCGGTTGGCCAAGCCCGCGCGATCAGGATCGATTCAGGCGCGACAGAATCCCCAGGACGCCGTGTCACCCGCGGCCAAGGCAGATCCTACAAGCGCATTTTGAATTCTTTTCTTGGCGGGCTTGGCGTCTTGGCGAGATACCGATTTTGACCTTCTCGGCGTACTCCGCGCCTCTGCGAGAGGCGAATTTGACCTCAATACCGCGGCAACGTGATGTCCTCGAACAGCTCGTCGCGTTCGGCCTGGTTGTCGGCCTCGAGGGCGGCGTCGACGACCTCGTGGGTCAGGTGGGGCGCGAAGGTCTCGATGAAGGCGTACATATAGCCGCGCAGGCGGGTGTTGCGGCGGAAGCCGATACGGGTCGTGCTGGATTCGACCAGATGGCTGGCGTCGAGCTTCACGAGATCGCTGTCGATCTCGGGTTCGTAGGCCATGTTCGCGATGATGCCGATGCCGAGACCGAGCCGGACATAGGTCTTGATGACGTCCGCGTCGGTGGCCGTCAGGACCACGTTCGGCGTCAGCCCGGCGGCGTTGAATGCGCGGTCGAGGCGTGAGCGACCCGTGAAGCCGAATACGTAGGTGATCAGCGGTTCCGCCGCCACGTCTGCGAGCGTCAGGTCTTGTTTTTGCGCCAGTGGGTGATCGTGCCGGACCACGATCGCGCGGTCCCAGTGGTAGCAGGGCATCATCACCAGGTCCTCGAAATGCTCCATCGCCTCGGTGGCGATGGCGAAATCGACGACGCCGGCCGCTGCCATTTCCGCGATCTGGGTCGGGGTCCCCTGGTTCATGTGCAGGGCCACGCGCGGATACGCCGCGGTGAAGCGCGCGATCACGGGCGGCAGCGCGTAGCGCGCCTGGGTATGCGTGGTGGCGATCGAGAGGCTGCCGGCCTGGGGGTCGCGGAATTCCTGCGCGACCTGCTCGATGTTCTCCGTGTCGTGCAGGATCCGGTTGGCGAGTTCGATAATGGCCTCGCCGGCCGGGGTCACCCGGGTGAGCTGGCGGCCGGTGCGTTCGAAGATCTCGACGCCGAGTTCGTCCTCCAGCAGACGGATCTGTTTCGACACCCCTGGCTGCGAGGTGAACAGGTGCTCCGCCGTGGCCGATACGTTGAGGCCGTAACGGGCGACGGCGGCGATGTAGCGCAGTTGGCGCAGGGTCATGGAATCGCTCCCGGGGTCGATGCGCCCGTCGAGGTGATCGGTAATAACGAAAAGTTATAGTACGCCTCCGGTTCGCCGGTTTTCAATCTACCGGCGCAGGCCTATCCGGACGCGCCACTCGAGTGACCGGTATGCGGTGCTGGACCTAAGAGGCATGGAATGAGATTTGCGGAGTCGGGGTCGGGGGTCAGTTCGCTCTGGAAGTGAAGCCGCCGGGTCCCGGGCCGAACGGGGCCACCGCTTCACGGAAATCGGCCATGCTCGGGTGCGGGCTGGGCTGGCAGCTCGGCCAGCAGTCGTTGGTCCACAGGATGTAGGCCTGGTAGCGCTCGCGGATGGCCCGGACGTATTGTACCGGCTCGTGGCCGCGCACATATCCGAAGCGGGCTTTGCGGTAATACTCGGGCTGTGACAGTTTCTGCATCGCGCGTTCGACGTTGTCGAACCAGCGGTCGCGATCGAGACCCATCCGGTCCGCGAGGCGCCGCGCGTCGCGAACGTGGCCGACCCCGGCGTTGAAGGCAGCGAGCATGAACCACATGCGGTCCTGCACGCGCAGATCGTCCTCGAAGCGGTCGCGCAGCCAGTCGAGATACTGAATGCCGGCGCGGATATTGGTCTCCGGGTCGTCGATCGAACCCGTCACCCCGACCTGGCGGGCGGTCGCCGGCATGATCTGCATCAGCCCCCGAGCCCCCACCCAGGAACGCGCGTTCGGGTTGAACCCGCTCTCCTGGAAGATCTGCGCCGCCACCAGCCGCCAGTCGAGGCCCTCCTGCTGGGCGTAGCGCTGGATGATGCCGTCCCAGGGCGTGAGCTGCTGGCCGCCGCCGAGATCGATCCGTTGCGCCTGGAATTCACGGATCCGGTCGAGGTCGCGAAAATATTTCGAGTACACCACGTTGTAGAACTCGCTGCGGTAGGTCTGGCCAAGGAAACGGTCGGCCGCCGCCTGCAGTTGCCCGTTATCCTCGCGGAACGCCCAGCGGTGCGGGACCGGCTCGCCGATCTCCAGAAATGACTGGACATTCTCCCGCCACGCCGCCGCGTTGCGGGCGATATGGTCGTCTACCAGGGTCAGGTCGTGATCGCCGTTCGCGACGCCGCGGATAGCGGCCTCCGGTGTCGTGCCGGCCGGCAACTCTTGCAACTGGATATCGATACCCTCTTCGTCGCGCAGGCGTTCGGCGGCCGCCCATGCATCGCTGTCACGCGGGACGTGGATGCGACGGCCGGACAGATCCGTGATCGATTCGATCGGTGCATCCGCGGCATCGGTCACCACGCGTTTGACCGCGAAATGGTAGGGCCGGGACCAGGCGATGTCGTCGTTGCGCCCGCTGCGGGGGCTGAGAAAGGCGGCTGCGATGTCGGCCCGCCCGGAACGCACGAGTTCGGGCAGCGATTCGTCCGGATCCGCGACGACGATCTCCAGGCGCACCCCGAGTTCGTTGGCGAACCGCTTCGCCAGTTCGTACTCGAAACCGAGCAACTGGCCGCGCCACACGAAGTAATTCGCGGCGCTGTTGCGCGTGGCGACGCGCAACGTGCGCTCCTGCTTGATCACCGGCAGGTCGCCGGTGCGCCGTTGCTGATCGAATTCGGCCAGTTTGCGCTGGGTGATGAAGCGGTCCAGCACCGCTTTGAGTTCCTCCGAATCGTGCCGCAGGCCCCAGCCGATACCGGTCTCAGCCGATACCGGGAAGACTCCGCGGATCCTGTCGCGGTAGCCGAGCGCGACCTCGAGTGAATTGCCGTCGACAATGGTCAGATCGATATCACCGGCGGCCAGGCGGTCCAGCTTCCGCGTCGTGGAGAGGGCGGGCAGGCTGTGGACTTCAAGGTCCCCGTGGCGGTCCTGCAGCCGCTTTGCGGCGTGCCAGAAGCGGGAATCGAAATCCACGGTAATGGCGCGCCCGGCGAGGTCCGCCGGCGCCTCGATCGGATCGTCTTCGCGCGCGACCAGCATCTGGCGGCTGCGGTCGATTGCGACGGTGAAGTCGATCTGATCGCGGTGGCGTTCGTTGATCGGCAGATTGGCCACGATCAGGTCTCCGCGACCTTCGGTCAACGCCGGGATGAGCTGGTCGAAGTGATCCACGAGGACCACGACCGGTTCGAGGCCGACCGAGCGCGCGAATCGGGCGGCCGCGCGCAGCTGGGTATTCGCGGGGGAGCCTGCACGGGGCAGGTGCGTGACCGCGTCCGGGCGGCGGACCATGAGCAGGCGCAGCAGGCCGCGCTCCTCGATCGCGTCGAAATCCCCGGCCTCCACGTAGTGTGACTCTTCGAGTACGCGCGGCGGCTCGAAGCGGGTCTGCTCGGGCTGTTGGCAGGCCGTGAGCAGCGCAGCCGCAAGCGGCAGCCAGCAGGTCAGCCATCTCTGCCGTCTTCTCATGTGGCGAAGACCGGTCGGAACGTGACTCCCATTCTAGCAGCAGGTGCGCGGGCCGGCGCTGACCCCCCCCGTGCGCCGCGTATGGCGAGGTGATGTCCTTCTTTCAACGGCAGACCGTTGAAAGCGCCGGTGGGTCACCTCATATACGCGTTACGGAACAACCGTACCAACAGGAGGAAACGAAAATGGCTCTGGCCCGCTACGAAAACCGGAATCCGTGGAGTCAGTTCCATCAGGAAGTCAATCGCATGCTCGGCGAGAACTCCAGTGTCGTAACCAGTGACTGGGTCCCGGTCGTCGACATCAAGGAGGAGAAGGATCGCTTCGTACTGCATGCGGACCTGCCGGGTGTGGACCGCGACAATATCGACATCACGATGGAAGGCGGTGTCATCAGTATCCGCGGCGAGCGCAAGCTGGAAGACGTCGCCGAGGGCGGCGAGTACAAGCGCGTCGAACGCGCCCACGGCACCTTCTACCGCCGCTTCGCACTGCCGGATGAGGCAGACCCCGAGGGCATCAATGCCCGCTGCAATCAGGGCGTGCTCGAGGTCGTGATTCCCAAGCGCCAGTCGGTGCAGCCCCGGCGCATCGAAGTCGGTGGCTGATGGCCGGTGACTGAGCGGGCAGGCCACAGGGCCTGCCCGCTGTTTCGGCCAGCGAACGCGTACCGGCACAGCGCCGCAGAGCGTTACCGAATTATCCGCATGGCCCACCAGTGCCCTTTAACGCAAGTTCGTCGTCTTTTCGCCGGGCCTCGAGGCGCCTGGCGGCGTTGCGCCTCCTCGCCATAGGAGGCGCTA
>CAJXKK010000036.1 GCA_913055615.1 uncultured Ectothiorhodospiraceae bacterium | reverse complement strand
AGCTTCGAGGCCGCCATCGACTCGGGCGTCAAGGCGGGGCTGCACCGCTTCTTCGAGGGCTGTCTGCCGATCGAGGTGATCGCCTCGCGCGGGCGCGAAGCGCTCGCCTACGGGCCGCTGCGGCCGGTCGGCCTGACGGATCCGCGCACCGGCCGCCGTCCGTACGCTTGCGTCCAGCTGCGCCAGGACGACCTCGCAGGCACGCTCTACAATCTGGTCGGCTTCCAGACCAATCTGAAGTTCGAGGAGCAGAAACGCGTGTTCGCCCTGATCCCGGGGCTCGCGAATGCCCAGTGGGAGCGCCTTGGCCAGATGCACCGCAATACCTTCCTCTCGGCGCCGAAGCTGCTGGACCCGACCCTGCGTTTCCGTGATCGCGCGGACCTGTTCTGCGCCGGCCAGCTCACCGGGATCGAGGGTTATGCCGGCAACGTCGCCTCGGGCCTGCTCGCCGGGTGGAACGCGGCGCGCACCCTGACCGGCGGGGCGCCGATCACCTTGCCGCGGGACACCATGCTCGGCGCCCTGTGCCACTACATCGCGAACGCCGACCCGGCTCATTTCCAGCCGATGAAATCCAACATGGGCCTGCTGCCGGCGCTGCCACCGCCGCAGGGGCGCAAAAAACGGAAGAAACGCGAGCGCCAGGCGGCGTACGCCGAGCGCGCCCTGTCCTCGATCGACGCCTTCCTCAACGGGGTCGATTCGCTGCCGGGTCTGCGAGCGGCGTCCGTCGTCGCATCCTGAACGGGTTTGCCCGTGCGCTCGGCAAGTCACGCTGGGGAGGGGAGCGTCGGGGCCTGGACATCGCGAGCAAGCTCGCTCCTACACGCCAAACGACCTCAGGCCCGAACTCGGACGCGGTTCGCGCTTCAGAAATTCCACGCGAGCGGGATCAAAAGGATCGCCACCAGCCCGGTCACCACGTTCAGCGGCAACCCGATGCGCAGGAAGTCGACGAAGCGGTAACCGCCCGGCCCGAGCACCATCAGGTTGGTCTGATACCCGATCGGCGTGGCGAAACTCGCCGACGCCGCGAGCATGACGGCGATCACGAACGGCATCGGGCTGACGTCGAGATCGCCCGCAACGGCCAGCGCGATCGGGAACATCAACACGGCGGCGGCGTTGTTCGTGATCAGTGCCGTGAACAACGCCGTGGCCACGTAGATCGCCGCCAGATTGACCCAGGGCACGCCGCCGGCGATATCGACCAGCCAGTGCGCGGTCGCCGCCGCGACCCCGGTGGATTCCAGCGCGGTGCCGATGCCGAAGGCCGCGGCGATCACCAGCAGGACCGACCAGTCGATACTCTGACGTGCCCGTTCGACCCCGGTGCAGCGTGTGATCAGCATGCCGGCGGCGGCGAGCATGGCCGCCTCCAGCATGGACAGCAGGCCGGCGGTCACGCCCGCGACCATCAGCACCAGCAGTCCGAGTGCGACCGGCGCGCGCTCGTATTTTGGCGGGCTCGAATCCTCCAATCGGCTGACGAGCAGGAACTCGCGCGAATTGCGCTGCTGTTCGATAAACGAAGGCCGCGCCTCCAGCAGCAGCGTATCGCCGGGCTGCAGCACGATATCGCCGACCTTCTGCCGCAGCCGGCGGCCGCCGCGCGCGACGGCAATGACCACGGCGTTGTAGCGGGCCCGGAAACGCCCCTGGCGGATCGACTGGCCGATCAGCCGGCAGTGGTCGGAGACCACGGCCTCGAACAGCATGCGCTGGGAACGCGGGCCCTCGAGCTTGAAGACCTGGCTGGTGGCCGGTGTGAGGCCACGGATCTTCTGCAGCTCGACGACGGAATCGGGCATGCCGACGAACACCAGCCGGTCGCCGCCCTGCAGCACCTCGCGCGGCGATACCGCCGGCAGCACCGTCTCCTTGCGGTCGATCTCGATCAGGTACATGCCGGACAGGTGGCGCAGCCCGGCCTCCTCGATGTTCTGGCCGACCAGCGCGCCGTCGTGGTCGACCAGCATCTCGACACTGTATTCACGCGGTTTGCTGAACTGGGCGATCGCCGGGCGACGTTCCGGCAGCAGCCACCGGGACGTGGCATAGATGAACGCGATGCCCGCCAGGGTCAGCGGCAGCCCGACCCAGGCCAGGTCGAACATCTGCAGGCTGGCGCCGGGGACCTGTTCTTCGAGCAGGCCGTGGACGACGAGGTTGGTGCTGGTCCCGATCAGCGTGCAGGTGCCGCCCATGATGGCGGCGTAGGACAGCGGGATCATCAGCTTGGAGGCGGCGAGGTCGTGCTTGCGGGCCCATTCGCGCACCGCCGGGATCAGCATGGCGACGACCGGCGTGTTGTTGAGGATGGCGCTCATCGCCGCCACCGGCCACATGAGCTTCAGCTGTGCGTGGCCGAGAGAACGCGGGCGGCCGAGCAGGCGCTGCACGATCCAGCGGATGCCCCCCGTGTCCTCCAGGCCGGCGACCACGACATAGAGTACGCCGACGGTGACCAGGCCGGGATTGCCGAGGCCATCGAAGGCCTCGGCGGGCGAGAGCACCCCGAATACCATGAGGATCGCGAGGCCGGCCAGGAACACCATATCCGCGGCCAGACGCGTGGCGAAGAGCACGCCCAGCACGCCGGCTACCACGGCTACCGTCAGTCCCGCCTCGAAGGTCACGGCCGTCTCCTCCGCCGCTGTACGCGTGCCCGGCCGGCGCGCACCGATGCGTGCCGGGAGACGGGACCTTAACCGCCGCGGCGCACCGGGAAAAGGACCATCGCCGTTATGGCCCCGGACCCGCGGTGATGGATTACACTGGGATGCAGACTATTGTTCGCGGTATGACGGGGAGGGACGCATGGAAACCGCACTGATCTTCGGTGTCGGCCCCGGGCTTGGGGCGGCGATCGCGCGGCGCTGCGCGCGGGGCGGTATGGCCGTCGGGGTCGCCGCGCGCGATGCCACGCGCGTGGAGGAACTGTTGCCCGATCTGCGGGCGAGAGGGGCGCCCGACGCCCGGGCCTACGCCTGCGATGTCGGCTCGGAATCGTTCGTCGAGGAGGCGTTCCGGGAGGTGCTGGAGGACCTGGGCACGCCGCGGCTGGTCGTGTTCAACGCCGGCGCTTTCGTGCGCGAGGGCCTGCTGGAGACATCCGCAGGCGATTTCGAGCATTGCTGGCGCGTCGGCTGCATGGGCGGCTTCCTGGTCGGCCGCGCGGCCGTGCGGGCAATGCAGGAGGCGGGACCGCGCGTGGACGGCTCACTGGGGACGATCATCTTCACGGGCGCCACTGCGAGCCTGCGCGGCGGCGCCGGTTTCCATAACCTCGCGGTCGGCAAATTCGGGCTGCGGGCGTTGTCGCAGAGCCTGGCGCGCGAGTTTGCCCCGCAGGGGATCCACGTCGCGCACACGATCATCGACGGGATGATCGAATCCGAACAGCCGGGGCACTCGGCGCAGGATAAGGGGGCCGATGGGGTGCTGGATCCGGACGCGATCGCCGAGAACTACTGGCATCTCCACCGCCAGCCGCGCAGCGCCTGGACCCAGGAACTCGACCTGCGGCCGTGGAGCGAGAAGTTCTGACGGGGTTGTGTTTCTCACGCAGAGGCGCGGAGCGCGCTCCGCGCCTCTGCGTGAAAAAAACGCTTCAGGCCGGCCCGGGCACTTCCTTGATGGAAGGCCTCACGGGCATGGTCAGTCGTCCTCGTCGTCCTTCCATTCCTTCATCTTCGAGTAATCGAGCGTCTTCTCGAGTTCCCGGCTCTTACGCTGCAGACGGACGATCCATGCGATCAGCAGGGCGGCGGCGAGGCCCAGGATCACGACGATGATGAGCACGGGATTGGACATAGGGACTCCAGACAATCTCTGCGCGGCGATGCTGCGCCGGTTCCATCAATGATGGCGGCGATCGTGGCGCTAATCCAGCCAGCGTAACCCGTCCGGCGTGTCGATCTCCGCCTGCAGGCGGGCCGGCTCGCCGGCACCGCCGGTTTCCAGTGCCAGCGTATCGGTCAATTCCAGCGGCGCCAGCCGCTCGCGGACGCGGCCCGGATCCGGGTGCACGCCGTGCAGCGACCGCAGGCGCAGTCCGGCGTCCGGCAGCCGTCGCGCGGGGTGGCGCACGCCACGGCCCCATTCGATCACCGGTGGCACGAGTCCGTCCTCGATGAGTGAGCCGTCGTCCGGGAACGCGATCCGCCAGTGCAGGTCGTCGCGCTGCATCGGTCGCGGCCGGCCGGCGTCGTGTACGCACGCGGCTGTCGCCGCGTCGAGGTCGGCGCTGCGGGCGACCCAGGTCAGCAGGCGCGGACGTTCCCGGAGCGCTGCCCGGACGCCGGGGGCATCGAGGCCGAACCAGCGCGGTTTGGTGGGCGTCTCGGCCTCCGGGTCGATCGCGATCACCTCGATGTAGCGGTCGTCGCCCAGCCCCAGCAGCGCGTTGTGGGTACCCAGCTTCGGATGGCGCCCGCCCGCGACGCAGCGTATTCCAAGGCAGCGCTCGAGGTGGGCGGCTCCACGCTCCAGCTTGTCTGCGGCGACGACAAGGTGATCGAACGCCGTGTGCACGCTCATGGGATTGCCCTTTGCGGATACGCGGTGGCCATCATACCGCGCCCGGACGATGACGCGCCGAGCCGGTCCGGGCGCTGGCGCGTACCCGTGTCGAATCCGCCGAGGGGGTGGCGAGGTCCGCTTTGCGGGGCTATCGTAGAAAATGTGGGGCGTAGGGGCGCCGCGTCCGTGATCCGCACCTGTTACAGGGGGCGCACGGGGGGCCACCGTACCGCAGAACAAAAAAAGGAGTCGTGTCATTAACACCACGAATCGCAGGCAGTCAGCCGGCGCGTTTGGCGCGCTGATCAAATACCTCCGCGAGAACGCGGGCAACCGGAGTGTGGATCTGCTTGAGCCCCTTGCCCGGCTGCTTTTCCATCGCGGCATCCCGGAGGAGTTCTCGCGCCAGTCATCGCAGACGCTCAACGCGTTGCTGCAGTGGGCGCACGATTTCTATCTCGAGCGCCCGCCGGGTGATTCCAAGGTCCGCGTGCTCGAACCGGCCGCGGAGCGCGAGGGCTGGGAGCTGCCCTATGCCCTGGTGGCCGTCGCGACCGACGACCGCCCCTTCCTGGTCGATTCCATCCGCATGGCGCTGGCGGAAAACGGGGTCTCGATCGAACTGGTGATGCATCCGCAGCTGCTCGCCTGGCGGGATCAGCGTGGCCGCCTCTCATCGCTGCTCGGGCGCAACCAGGCGCAGCAGGGGTCGGACGAGGCGCTGCCGGAATCGCTGATGCTCTTCTGGGTCGAGCGCCCAGTCACCGAGGCCATCTCCAATCGCGTGGTCAGTGGTATCAATACCGCCCTCGAGGATGTCGACGCCGCGGTCAGTGATTTCGAACCCATGCAGGCGCGTGCACAGGCGCTGATCAAAGAGTATGAGCATCCGCCGGCGGCCATGCCCGAGGAAGACGGCCGTGAGGTGCGCGAATTCCTCGAATGGCTGATCGACAACCACTTCACCTTCCTCGGCTACCGCGAGTACCGCGTTGGCAAGAGCGACGGCGATCGGGTCCTGAAGCTCGATGAGGAGAGTGGGCTCGGGATCCTGCGCGAACAGCGCAAAAAGGGGCGCACGCGCAGCGTCTCGGCGCTGGAGAAACGGCTCAAGGATTTCGCCGACACGCCGGTCCCGCTGGTGTTCACCAAGACCGATGCGCGCTCCACCGTGCACCGCCGTGGGCACATGGATTACATCGGCGTTCTTCGCTACGACGAGAAAGGCAATATCATCGGCGAGTGCCGCTTCGTCGGGCTGTACACCTCCGGCACGTATCACCGTTCGGCCTGGGATATACCGTTTATCCGCGGCAAGACCAACGCCGTCATGGAACGCTCGGGGATTCCGGCGGACAGCCATGACGGCAAGGCGCTCGTGAACATCCTGGAGAGCCTGCCGCGCGATGAACTGTTCCAGAGCACGGTCGGAGAACTGCTCGATACCGCGCTCGGCGTGCTCGATCTGGAAGAGCGCAACCGCACCCGACTGTTCGTGCGGCGCGATCATGTCGCGCAGTTCTTCTCCTGCCTCGTGTTCATCCCGCGTGAGCGTTTCAATACGGATGTGCGGCTGGCCGTGCAGGCGATTCTGCGCGATGCGCTCGGCGGCGCGCGCGAGGACTTTACGCTGCAGTTCGGCGAGGCCGGCATGGTGCGGGTTCACTTCATCGTCCGCCCGGACGGACCCTGTATCGAGGACTTCGATGTCGGCGCCATCGAGGAGCGCATCGTCACCGCGGTCCGCTCCTGGCACGACGACCTGCGCGAGGTCCTGATCGAGCGCCATGGCGAGCGCAAGGGCATGGAACTCGCGAAACGTTTCAGCGAGGCGATGCCGCCGGCCTATATGGAAGAAGTGCTGCCCGCGATCGCCGCCTGGGACGTGGAGAAGATCGACAGCCTCGGCGGCCCCGACGACATCGGCCTGAGCCTCTACCGTCCGGAGGACGACGGCTCCGGCATCGTGCGCTTCAAGGTCTTCAAGCACGACCACACGATCCCGCTCTCCGATGCCATGCCGATGCTCGAACGCATGGGCCTGCGCGCCGTGTCCGAGTGGGGGCCGTACGATATCCGGATGCCGAACGGGGATCACATCTGCATCCAGGACCTCGATCTCGCCGCGGCGTTCACCGAGGACCTCGATGTCTCCCAGGTGCGCGAACCGTTCGCCGAGGCCTTCGAGCAGATCTGGCGCGGCCGTGCCGAGAGCGATGGCTTCAACCGGCTGATCCTAGCCGCGCACATGAACTGGCGCCAGGCCGCGCTCCTGCGGGCATACTGCAAGTACCTGATACAGACCGGCGTGCCGTTCTCGCAGACGTACATGGAAGACACGCTGACGCACCATCCGCTGATTTCGCGGCTGCTGGTCGAACTGTTCGAGGCCCGCCTGGAACCGGCGCGCGACCGCGAGAAGAAGCGTGACCGTGAACGTGGTGCGAAGAAGCTGCGGACGACCTTCGACGCGCTCGTCAGCGGCGAACCCGGCCGCGTGGTGGAGGGCGCGATCGAGCGCCTCGCCGAGGGCCGTGTCGCGGATAATCGCGAGGCGCAGCAGCGGGTCTGCCGCGAGGTGCTCGAGGATCTGCTTGATGACGTTTCAAGCCTCGACGAGGATCGCATCCTGCGCTCGTTCGCCGACATCATCGACGCAACCATTCGCACCAACGCCTTCCAGACGAACGCGGCCGGCCGCTGGCATGACTACATGTCGTTCAAGTTCGATTCCGCTCGCGTGCCCGATCTGCCGAAGCCGCGTCCGTTCCGCGAGATCTTCGTCTATTCGCCGCGCGTCGAAGGCGTGCACCTGCGCGGCGGCCGTGTCGCGCGCGGCGGTCTGCGCTGGTCGGATCGGCGTGAGGACTTCCGCACCGAGGTCCTGGGGCTGATGAAGGCCCAGACCGTGAAGAACACGATGATCGTCCCGGTCGGCGCCAAGGGCGGATTCGTGCCCAAGCAGCTGCCGGCGGGCGGCGATCGCGCGGCCATCCAGATAGAGGGTATCGCGTGCTATCGGATCTTCATCCGCGGGCTGCTCGACATTACCGACAATCTGGTCAGGGGCGAGATCGTCCATCCGCAAGAGGTCGTGCGCCACGACGAGCCGGATCCGTACCTCGTCGTCGCCGCCGACAAGGGCACGGCGACTTTCTCCGATTACGCCAATGAACTGTCGAAGGAGTGCGGCTTCTGGCTGGGTGATGCCTTCGCCTCGGGCGGCTCCAACGGCTACGACCACAAGGGCATGGGGATCACCGCCAAGGGCGCCTGGGAATCGGTCAAACGCCACTTCCGCGAGCTTGGCATCGACTGCCAGAAAGAGGAGCACACCGCGGTCGGGGTCGGCGATATGGCCGGCGACGTGTTCGGCAACGGCATGCTGTTGTCGAAGCACACGCGGCTGATCGCGGCGTTCAATCACCTGCACATCTTCATCGATCCGAACCCGGATACCGCCACGGCCTACAAGGAGCGCCAGCGCCTGTTCAAAAAGGTCGCCGGCTGGGGCGAATACGACACCGCGAAGATCTCGAAGGGCGGTGGTGTCTGGGATCGCAGCGTCAAGAGCATCAAGTTGCCGAAGGAGGCGCGCGAGGCCCTCGGGGTGGAGGCGAGCGAACTCGCGCCCTACGAGATCGTCGCGGCGATCATGCGCGCGCAGGTCGACCTGGTCTGGCTCGGCGGGATCGGCACCTATCTCAAGGGAAGCGACGAGAGCGAAGAAGAGGTCGGCGATCGCGCCAACCGCCTCGTGCGCTGCAACGGTGACGAGCTGCGCTGCCGCGTCGTCGGCGAGGGCGCAAATCTCGGCTGC
Organism: uncultured Ectothiorhodospiraceae bacterium; assembly: GCA_913055615.1. Taxonomy (GTDB): domain Bacteria; phylum Pseudomonadota; class Gammaproteobacteria; order XJ16; family Halofilaceae; genus Halofilum. Next base: position 20,227 of record CAJXKK010000036.1, on the reverse strand, counting down.
ACGCAGAAAGGGCGTATCGAGTTCGCTCTCAATGGCGGATACATCAACACGGACTTCATCGACAACTCGGCCGGGGTCGACTGCTCGGACCACGAGGTCAACATCAAGATCCTGCTCAACGCCGCCGTTGATGTCGGCAAGCTGACCGAGTCGAAACGCAGCACCCAACTGGCCGCGATGACCGAGGAGGTCGGCCAGCTCGTACTGCGCAACAACTACCTGCAGACGCAGGCGATCTCGATGATGTCCGCTTTCACGGTGAGCCGTCTCGGCACCAAGGCGCATTTCATCTCCTGGCTGGAGGGGCGCGGGCTACTGGACCGCCAACTGGAGGCCCTGCCGAACCAGGAGCAGATCGAAGAGCGCCAGGCGCGGGGCCTGGGCCTGACCCGGCCCGAGATCGCGGTCCTGCTCTCTTACGCCAAGATTACGCTCTACCCGGAACTGCTCGATTCGGACGTGCCCGAGGATCCGTATCTCGCGCGGGAACTGGTGGACTACTTCCCCACGCCGCTGCGCGATAAATACCGCGGGTACATGAACGACCACCGCGTGTGGCGCGAGATCATCGCCACCCAGGTGACGAACAGTGTCATCAATCGCATGGGCGCGACCTTCATCCTGCGCATGCAGGAGGATACGAGCGCCACCTCGGCGGAGGTCGCGCGTGCGTTCACCATCGCCCGCGAGGTCTTCGAGGCCCCGGCCCTGTGGGAGAGCATCGAGGCGCTGGATACGAAGGTCGACAGTCGCGTGCAGACCGATCTGCTCCTGCGGCTGTGGGAACTGCTGCGTCATGCCACGCGCTGGTTCCTCAACCGCCCCGGCCACAGCCTCGATATAGCGGAAGCGGTCGAGCGCTACCGCCCCGGTGTGCAGAAGCTGGTGAAGCACCTGCAGACCGTCGCGGTCGAGACCTGGCGCGGGGCGATGGACGAGATCGCCGCCGACCTGACCGCCCAGGGGGTGCCACAGAAACTCGCCCGGCGGATCGCGGTCATCGATGCGCTGTATCCGTCGCTGGATATCGTCGACATCGCCAACACGGAAGGGCGTCCGGTCGAGAAGGTGGGGCGAGTCTATGCCGTGCTGGGGCAGCGCTTTGGCCTCAAATGGCTGCGCAGCCAGATCGAGAGCCTGCCGGTGGACGGTATCTGGCACGCCAACGCCCGCGGCGCGCTGCGCGACGATCTGTATGACCGCCACCGGGCGCTGACGATCCGGGTCCTGAACGCGCGCACCGAGGAGGACCCCGATACCGCGGTCGATGCCTGGTTCACGGAGCACCATCTGGATTCCGATCGCGTCCAGAACATGATGGCCGAGATCCAGCGGCTGCCGCGGATCGACTACGCGACCGCCGTCGTCGCGCTGCGCGCGCTGGAACTGCTGGTGTCGGAGACCGGCGCCTGATCCACGGGGCGAGCGCCCACTGATCGCTGATCGGCATCCCCGGAGCCATAACCGGGGAGTGGCGGTCCGGGCGCGACCGTCAACCGCCCGCCAGCGGTGCGCTGCCCCGGCGGGCGCCGCATTTGCGCCGGGGGAAAAAACCGACGCCCAATCTTAACGAGTGGTGTCGTATGCCCGCTCGGCGGGGGGATCGGTAATCCGGCGATCGATACAAGAACGCGACAGATCGAAAACCACAACTCGGGGGAGAGCCATGGAGCGCTCGTTACGGACCGCCGGCCGTTTCCGGCCGTCGTCGTCATGGGCCGTCACCACGGAACGGAGGCTCCGGGCTGCCGCCCCGGTTCTTCTGGTGCTGGCTCTGTTCGCCCCCCTGAGCGCCTTCGCGGCGCACGATCCCGGGCGGCTCGAGAGCCTGGTCGAGGAAGGCGGCTATGCCGACGCCTACGATCTGGCGAGTGAACACGTCGGCGAGCACGCCGGCGATCCCCGCTTCGACTTCTACTACGGCATCGCGGCCGTCGAAACCGATCGCCTCAACGAGGGCGTCTTCGCGCTGGAGCGCGTGCTGATCGCCCAGCCCGGCTCCGATCGCGCCCGCCTCGAGCTCGCCCGCGCCTACTTCCTCCGGGGCGATGACCGCCGCGCCCGGCGCGAATTCCACACCGTACAGGCCCATGATCCGCCCGCGGATGTCGACGCACAGATCGAGCGCTATCTGCTCGCGATCCAGCGCCGCGCCGATCGGTACGAGACGAGTGTCTCCGGCTACATCGAGTTCGGTGGGGGCTATGACTCCAACGTCAACAGCGCCACGGCGGAGGAGTCGGTCGACACCATTCTCGGTCCGGTCGGTCTCAGCAGCGCCAGCCAGGAGACCTCGGATTATTTCGGTCGCCTCGAGGGCCGGGCGCGCGTGAGCCACCCGATCGCCCCCGATGTGAATCTGATCGGTGAGCTCGGCGGGCGCGGGCGTTTCTATACCGACGAGGACGAGTTCAATACCGGGACGCTGGATGGCGGTTTCGGCGCGCTGCTGCGACGCAGTGACTGGCAGTTGCGGGGGATGATCAACGCTGGCCGCTTCTATCTCGACGGCGACGGCTACCGTGACCGGGTGGGTCTAAACGGCAGGTATCGCCTGAGCCTATCGGACCGCTCCACCGCCAGTCTGTCGCTCGACGTCGTCGATTTCGAGTACGACACCCGCGAGGTGCTCGATTCGACCCTCTGGCTCATCGGCGGCGGCCTCACGCACTCGCTGCAGTCGGACCTCCGGCCCACCGTTTCGGCGCGGGTCTTCTTCGGGGCTGAAGAGGCGGACGACAACGGCACCCAGGCCCAGGCCGATGCCGAGCGCGACATCGTCGGCGTGCAGGGCGGTCTGCGCATGTGGCTCAACCCCGAATGGACTTTCCGGGGGTCGGCCGAGGCGCGCCTGAGTGAATACGACGAGGCGGGGGCGCTGTTCAGCAAGGCCCGGGACGAGGAGCACTATCGGCTCGATCTCGCGCTCGACTGGCGCCCGGACGCGCGCTGGCGCATCGGGCCGCAGCTGCGGTACTCGAACAACGAGTCCAACAACGACCTGTATGAGTATGAGCGCACGGAGTTCCAGATCCGTGCCCGTTACGACTTCTACTGACGCGCACCGCCCGGCCGCCGTGTGGCCGGGCGCGAAGGAGGCGAACGCCATGTCACGCCAGGGAACGCCCCAACACCGGCCACAGGCCGGCCCTCTCCTCCTTGCGGCCCTGTTGGCCTGCACGCTGTTCATGCCCCTGAACGCCAGCGCCGCCGAGCAGGTCGGCCGAGTCCTGGTGGCCACGGGCAGCGTGACCGCCGAGCAGGGGGATGCCTCCGCCCGCGCGCTCGGGCGCCGCGATACCATCTACGCCGGCGACCGGGTCCGCACCAGCGCCCGCGGCCGGGTTCAGATCCGCTTCCAGGACGGCGCCCTGATCGACCTCAACCCGAGCAGCACGTTCGAGGTTGAGGAATACGCCAGCGAAGACGAAGACGGGGGCGGCAGCGCCGTCATGAGCTTCCTGAAAGGCGCCATGCGGACCATCACCGGTGCGATCGGCGGCAGCCGCGACGACACCTATCAAATGAATACCACGGTCGCCACGATCGGTGTCCGCGGGACCGCTTATGCGCTCGAATACTGCGACACAGAGTGCGCCCAGGACGGTGGCCGCGAAGGTCTCTATGGCCGGGTCGACGACGGTGACGTCGAAGTCGACAGCCCCGGCGGCACCGGCGCTTTCAGCGAAGCCCAGTACTTCTTCGTGCCCGAAGGTGGGCCCGCCGAACGGATCGTCGCCCCGCCGGACGGCATTCTCGAAGGCGAAGGCGAAACCGGCGCCGGCGGCGGCGACGACCGCATCGAGGACGTAAGCATCCGCCCGCTGGCTACCGGCGCGGAGGAAGGCCTCGGTATCGATGGCAATGACACTGACCTGCTCGATCCGGATTTCGAGAGTGCGGACATTACGGATCTGGGGCCAGTACGCCCGGGGACGTCTTTCGCGGGTGGATTCGGCGGCGCATTCCTTGGAAGCAGCGGTTTCGCCGTCTATGAGGCCCCGAACGGGGGCGATGTTCGCACCGATGACCAGCGGCGGATCGTGGGGGCCGAGTTCGAAGGCTTCGGTTTCGTGGATGCGTCCGATCTGGAGCATGCCGGTGGCTCGACCACTTTCAATCCTGAACTGGAAAGCGAATTCAGCGTCTCATGGGGGAACTGGTCGTCACAGGCCCCGCTCGAGGAGGATGGCGGCGTGGACGGTTTCCTGTACGCCGTTACGGATCCAGCCAATCTCACTACCGCGGACGAGGTGAATGTAATTGCCGAGAACGCTGAATTCTCCCGCTTCTATGGCGATCGCGGTGGACCTGCCGTTATTGGGAGTGAAGGCGGGAATTGGCAGGTCGACAATATCCAGGTCCTGGTCAGTTTCAGTGACGCCGCGATCGAGGCCGCGAGCATCGATCTCTCCGATACGACCGCTGGAGACTTTATTTCGGTAAGTGCCGGTATCGAAGGCCCGGATATCGGCGTGGTCAATCCCGACGGTTCGTTCTCTGCTGATGGTCTGTCGGATATCGACGGGGTCTTTGACGGGGAACTCGAAGGGCATTTCCTCGGGACGAATGCAGAGGGTGCGCTTACGGCTTTCGAGATCCGCGAAGTCGACGGTGAGAGGCGGATCGTGGGAGCGCGGCTCCTGCAGCCGCTGGATTGAGCGGGTCACACCCCTCGATCCCTTGTCTGCGGCATCCCGGGTACGGGATTTTACGGCTTTCCGAATGGCAGCCAGGTTTCGTGATATCGGGTAGCGAGTTCCGCGAATTCGTCGGCGGGCAGCGGGTGGCTGTAGAGATAGCCCTGGTAGGCCGTGCAGCCGTGGGTGGCGAGGCGTTCCCGCAGGGCCTCGGTCTCGACACCTTCGGCTACGGCCTCCATGCCCATGGTGTGTGCGAGGACAATGATCGTGCGGACGATGGCGTCGTCGTTGGGGTCGTCCAGGGCATCGCGGACGAAGCCCTGGTCGATCTTGAGCTGATCCAGCGGCAGGCGCTTGAGGTACGCGAGCGATGAGTACCCGGTGCCGAAGTCGTCCAGCGTGAAGCGGATGCCGTCTGCGCGCAGGGTCGTCATGGTCCGGATCGTGTCGTCGATGTCCGCGATCAGCAGGCTCTCGGTCAACTCGATCCAGAGGCGTTCCGGCGCGAGACCCGTGCGCGCGATCGTCGCCCGCACCTGGTCGACGAAGCCCGCATCATGGAACTGGCGCGCGCTGACATTGACCGACACGCTCAGATCGGCGGTCTCCGGGCGCTGCGCCCACGTGGCGGCGTCCCGGCAGGCGGCCTCGAGGATCCGGTCCCCCAGTGAGAGGATGAGCCCGCTCTCCTCCGCCACCGGGATAAACTGGGCGGGCGAAATCGGTCCCCGCTGCGGCTGGATCCAGCGCGCCAGCGCCTCCACGCCGATCAGGCGACCGGCGGCGTCGACCTGGGGCTGATACCAGGGCACGATCTCGTCGCGTTCCAGCGCTTGCCGCAGTTCGCGCTCCAGTGCGACCCGCGACTGCACGGCCGCGCGCATCGCCGGGTCGAACAGGCGCAGCGTACCGCGCCCGGCGTCCTTGGACTGGTACATCGCGAGGTCGGCCCGTTTCATGACGTCGTCGGGCGTATCATGCGCGCCGTCGCCGAACAGCGTGATGCCGATACTGACGGTTGTATGGCGTTCGTGCTCGTCGAGCGTGTATGGGCGCGAGAGCTCCGCCAGGATCTTTTCTCCCACGGCGCAGGCGTGCTCGCCCGCCGCCGAGAGATCCGTGTCCAGGCCCTCCAGGATCACCGCGAACTCGTCGCCGCCAAAGCGCGCCACGCAGTCGCTGGTGCGTACACAGGGCTCCAGCCGCTGCGCCGCCTTCTTGAGCATGCGGTCGCCCATGTCGTGGCCAAGCGTATCGTTCAGCGTCTTGAACCGATCAAGATCGAGAAACAGCACGGCGCCCTTGCGCCCGTCGCCGCCGGCCCCGCGCAGGGCGTGCTCAAGGCGATCGAGCAGCAGCCTCCGGTTCGGCAGGCCGGTCAGCGGGTCGTAGAGCGCCAGGAACTCGATCTCCTGCTGGGCGCGTTTACGATCACTGATATCCCGGAAATAGACGGCCAGGCCCTCCTCCGAAGGGTATGCGTTGACCTCGAACCACCTGCCGACCGAGTCGTAGAGGAATTCGAATGCGACCGCCTGGTTCTCGGTCATCGCGCGGCGGTATTCCCGTTCCGCCACCGTGGCGATCAGATCCGGGAATTCCGCCCATAACGATTTGCCGAGGATCGCCTCGCGGTCGACGCCGATCAGGCGTTCCGCCTCGCGGTTCGCGTAGGTGAGATGCCACTGCGGATCGACCGTGAAAAACCCGTCGGTAATGCTCTCGAGCGTGCGGCTCACCCGCTCCGCGAGACGCTCTACCTCCTCGCGGGCCTGCTTGTGCTCGGTGATGTCCTGGAGCGCGCCCCGAAGCTGGATGATCTGTCCGGCCGTATCGCGGACGGCCTCCCCGATCAACCGTACATGGAGGCGGCGATCGCTGGTGCTGATCAATTCCGCCTCTTCGTCGTACGGCGTGCCGTCGTGCGCGCAGGTCGCCGCGACCGATCGGATTCGTTCCCGCCCCTCGGGGGCGTAAAAGCCGAGCGCCTCTTCCATGGTCAGTGTACTGCCCAGTGGCAGTTCGTGGATCGCGCAGACGACATCCGAGCACGCTAAGCGGTCTTCCGCGATGTGATAGACCCAGCCACCCACGCGCGCGTTGCGCCCGGCGATGTCCTGCAGCGCGCGGCTCTCGCGCAGCATCTCTTCGGTCTCGACGCGCTGGAGGGTCGTGCCGATCACATCTGCAAGGCCCTGCAGCAGCCGGATCTGTTCGTCGCTCCAGTGGAGTTCGCGCTGCACCGCGTCGAAACCCACGTAGCCGTATACGGCGTCACGCACGACGACCGGCACGATGATCAGCGACTGAATCCCCTGTGGATGCAGCGAGTCGACGTCGGCGTCCCATTCGGCGGACAGGTCCGTGACCCGCGGCACGTGCAGCGTCTCACGGCGTTCGACGTGCTCGATGATGCGCGGGATGTTGGCGCGCGGACGCGCCTGGATCTGATCCGCTACCGCGTCGATGCCGGGCGCGCACCAGGCGTGCGTCAAGGTAGTCGAGCCGTCCGCGTCGAGGCGGATCAGGTAACTGCGATCGACCTCGCAGTAGCGGCCGACGCGCTCGATCGCATCGCCAATACAGGCGTCGATATTGTCCGGGCCCGCACCTCCCATGCGTCCGGCCACCTCGACGAGGATCTGCTGCAGACCGCAGACGTACTCAAGGGCGATCTCCGTTTCCTTCGTTGCCGTGATATCGACCATCACGCCCACAAGGGATACCGGTTTGCCGTCCTCCGCCAGCACACTGACAGCATCGCGTAGCCAGACCGTGCGGCCATCGGCGGCGATCATGCGGTAATCGAAGCTGTTCTGGCGCAGTTCGGCCGTTGTCTCGGCGCAATACCGCCGCGCCCATTCGCGGTCTTCGGGGTGGATATGGTCGACCCAGAAAGTCGGTTCGCTCAGCCAGCGGTCGACCGGATAGCCGAGAATGGTCTCGGCCTCGGGGCTGACGTACGTGAACCGGTGGTCGGCGGGATCGCAACGCCAGAGGATCGCCGAAGTCGATTCGACCAGTGTCCGATAGCGTTCGCGTTCCTGATGAAGGGTATCCGCCGCTTCCACGCGGTCGGTGATGTCCTGCCCGCCGCCGATCCACTCGATCGTGTTGCCGTCGTCATTGCGGACCGGCACCTCGCGGTCGAGAAAATGGCGGATCCGGCCATCACGGCACACTACCCGATACGCCCGCTCGCACGGTTGTCCGGCGCGGATCGCCTCTGTCCAGGCGCGCAGATACGCTTCCCGGTCGTCGGGGTAAACGAATTCCGCCCAGCCCCAGCCGCGGGCCTCTTCCAAAGTGATGCCGACCAGGTCCAGCCACTCGTCGCTGATGTCGACGAGTCGCCCGTCGGCGGTCGAATGCCAGATAAAGTCCGAGGTGGCCGCGACGAGCGCACGATAGCGGCGTTCATCGATTTGCTCCGGGACCTTGCGGAACGTGAGGATGGCACCCTGGATTACGCCGCTGGTATCGCGCAGCGCCACACAGTGGTACGAGACCGGCAGGCTGTCACCGCCGTATTGGCGAAAGTGGTCATGATGAATGACCCGGCTCTCCCCATCGGTGAGCGTCGCCCGGATCGGACACGATCCAGGCGACCATGGTGAGTCGCCGGCACGCAGTTCCTCGACGAACGCCGCGTGCGGCCGGGCCTCGCTGTCGACGCCCAACGCACGGCCGATCATTCGCCGGGCGCCCGTATTCATGAAGGTGATCCGCCCTGCCGTATCGAGCGTCACGATGCCCTCGTGGACGCTATCGAGGATCTGCCGATTCGATACCGCGAGTTCCGGGCCGTCGCCGGTTCTATCTGCTGTCGCGGAGTAACTGCCGTGGGTCATCGAGCCTGGCCGTGTGCTCGCTGCATCGCGAGGGGTGCTGCACACCATACAGCGCATGCGGTGATCGGGCGAGATTTGGCGTCGGCGATGGCTGGCCGTTGGCGTCTGGGTTGAATCCCCTGATTCCGGTTTTCCCGCGAAGGCGTCGGCCGACTTTTGCCGCCAGGCAACAGCCGGCATGCACCCGTACAGGACGTCGATCCGGAGCACCGGCTGGCTCCTGCCGCGTCGCCTTCGGCTGCTCGCAGCGGTGACTTCGTTCGCAATGACGGTTTTGGGGGCGCAATGATGGTTGGAGCCCTCCCTGATCTATTCTGCCCCGGCGACCCGCGCGATCTGCTTCTCGACCTTCCCGGGCGAGACCGGCTGTTTGGTGCCGAGCTGCTGGGCGAAGATCGAGACGCGCAGTTCTTCGAACATCCAGCGCAGCTCCTGGATGGATTCATCGGCCCCGGCCAGGCGCCCGGGGTCCGGCAGCGTTTCCCGGGCCCGTTGCCACAGCGGTTCGATCTCCGCGCGTGCGCGGCGGTCCTTCTCCGGCTCCCGGTCGAGGACGTCGAGGCGGCGGGCGATGGCGTCCAGATAACGCGGGAATTCGCCAAGCCGCTGGGCCGGTGTCGCCGTGATGAAGCCGGGGAAGATCAGGTGGTCGAGCTGGTCGGAGACGTCGCGCGCGGTCTCGATCCAGGTCATCGGCAGGTTGCCTTCGATGCGCCGGCGCACGGCGCGGTAGCGCGAACCAATCGCGTCGAGTTCCCGCAGCAGTCCTTCCGCTGTCTCCCACAGGCGAGGCCGGCCGGCCTCGATGATTTGTTCGAGGTTTTCCGCCGAACGCGGGGTGGGCGCATCGCCGAGAAACGCCCGCTCGACCGTGGCGTCGAACAGATCCCGCGTAAATGTCCTGCCATCGATGCGCGCACCGAAGTGCAGGGCGACGCGCGTGAGTCCGTCGAGTCCGCGTTCGAGATCCCGCAGCTGGCCACTCAGGCGCCGCCGGATGAGCATGCGCACGCCGGCCCGGTGCTCGGGCGCTGCCTCCGCGTGCGTGCCGAAGACGGTCAGCGCGATGCGGTTGCCGCGTACCGCCAGCGCCGGATGCACGCGCATGGTGATGCCGTGGCGCTCGATCTCGACCGTCTCCGGCAGTTCGCCGAAATCCCATTGCTCGACGTCGTCGCGCTCGAAGCCGGACTCGCCGGTATCGATCTCGCGCGCGGCGTCATCACCATGGCGTTCCACCAATGCCTCCAGATCGCGGCCACTGTCGACGCTCACGCCTTCCTCGTCGACGAGTGCGAAGCGCATTTGCAGATGCGGGTCGAGTTGTTCCGGCTGCCAGGCATCCGGCGGCGGCGAATCGCCGGTCATGCGCGCGAGTTCCGCGGCCATGGCGTCCGTGAGCGGGCGCTCGTCCGGTGTCAGGCGCTGGTGGAGTGCGCGCGCGAAGTCCGGTGCCGGGACGAAGCGTCGGCGCCACTGCTTCGGAAGGCTGCGGATCAGCGCCTCGATCTTCTCGGCACGCATGCCCGGCACCAGCCATTCGCAGCGCCCGGCAGGGATCTGGCGGATGGCCGCGCGCGGGACGGTCAGGGTTATCCCGTCGTCCTCGGCGCCGGGCTCGAAGCGGTAGGTCAGGGGCAGCTTCATGCCATCGACCTCGAGATGATCTGGATAAGCGCCGCCCGTGACCTCGTCGGCTTCGCGCTGCATCAGCGCCTCGCGGGAGAGGTACAGGTAATGCGGGTCGTCGCGCTCCACGCGTTTGCGCCAGGCCTCGAAGCCGGGACCGTCGTAGACGTCGTCCGGCAAGCGGGCGTCGTAGAAATCGTAGAGCGCCCCCTCATCGATGACGATGTCGCGCACACGCGCGCGCTCCTCCAGCCCCTCGACCTCTTCGAGCAGTGCACGGTTGTGCCGGAAGAAGTCGGCGCTGGTATCGAGTTCGCCGGCGACCAGGGCGTCGCGGATGAAGATCGGGCGCGCCTCGCCCGGTGCGATCGGTCCGTAGTTCACGCGGCGGTTGGGATTGATGACGAGCCCGTAGAGCGTGGTCTGCTCATCGGCGGCCACCCGCTGGGCGTTTTTCTCCCAGCGCGGGTTGCGGCAGCTGCGGCGCAGCAGATGATCGGCCAGCCGTTCGATCCAGCGGCGGTCGATGGCGGCGACCGTGCGTGCGAACAGCCGCGAGGTCTCGCTCACCTCGGCCGCCATGATCCACTTCGGGTTTTTCTTCGCCACGCCCGACCCGGGGAATATGTAGACCTTGCGGTTGCGGGTGGACTGGTATTCGCCATTGCCCTCGTGGCGCGCGACGTTGCCCAGCAGGCCCGTCAGAACGGCGCGGTGGATGTTGTCGTAGGCGGCCGTTTCCGTGTTCGCCTGCAGCCCCATGTCCTGGACCTGGGATCGCAGCTGGCCATACAGGTCGACCCATTCACGCATGCGGATGAATGACAGGAAGTGCTGCTGGGCGACCTTGCGCAGGCGGTTCTGGGAGAGTTCGGCGCGTCGTGCGGTCCAGAAATCCCAGAGGTTCAGCAGCGACTGGAAGTCCGAGCGCTCATCGGTGAACGCCGCGTGGGCGGTGTCCGCGGCGCCGCGCTGGTCCTGCGGGCGTTCGCGCGGATCCTGGATGGTCAGCGCGGCGGCGATGATCAGCGTCTCGGCGAGGGCGCCCTCGTCGGCGCCGGCGAGGAGTATGCGGGCGAGGCGCGGGTCGACCGACAGCCGGGCAAGACGCTCGCCCGTCTTCGTCAGCCGTCGCTGCTCATCGACCGCGCCGAGCTCGAACAGGACGCTGTAGCCGTCGTTGATCAGCCGGCGTTCGGGCGGGTCGATTAACGGGAAGTCCTCGACCGCCCCGAGATTGAGCGACGCCATCTGCAGGACGACCGAGGCGAGATTGGTACGCAGGATCTCGGGGTCGGTGTAGCGCGGGCGCTGCTCGTAATCCTCTTCCGGATACAGGCGGATGCAGATGCCGGGGCCTTCGCGCCCGCACCGGCCCTTGCGCTGGTCCGCCGAGGCCTGGGCGATCTTCTCGATCGGCAGCCGCTGGACCTTGGAGCGCACGCTGTAGCGCGAGATCCGGGCTTCGCCCGAGTCGACCACGAAGCGGATGCCCGGCACGGTCAGCGAGGTCTCGGCGACGTTGGTGGCGAGTACGACGCGGCGCTTGCCGTGCGGTGCGAACACTTTGCGCTGTTCGCTGGTGGCCAGGCGGCCGAACAGTGGCAGCAGCTGCAGATCGCGGAAGCCGGCCTTCGACAGCGCCTGCTCGGTGTCGCGGATCGCGCGCTCGCTCGGCAGGAAGACGAGGATATCGCCAGGCCCCGCCCGGATGCATTCGTCGACCGCGTCGATGACGGCCTGTTCGCGGTCGCGCTCGTGGGTATCGCTGTCGGCGTCGTTCAGCGGCCGGTAGCGCGTCTCGACCGGATACATGCGGCCCTCGACGTTCACGATCGGGGCGTCGCTGAAATGCCGGCTGAAGCGCTCTGGATCGATCGTCGCCGAGGTGATGATGATCTTCAGGTCGGGGCGCTTCGCCAGCAGGCGTTTGAGATAACCGAGCAGGAAGTCGATGTTGAGGCTGCGCTCGTGCGCCTCGTCGATAATGAGGGTGTCGTAGGCGGTGAGTTCCGGATCGCGCCGGATCTCGGCCAGTAGGATGCCGTCGGTCATCAGTTTGATTGACGTATTGTCCGCGACCTGGTCGGTGAACCGGACGCGGTACCCCACTGTTCCCCCGACCTCGCCGCCGAGTTCCTCGGCGATGCGCGCCGAGACGGTGCGCGCGGCGATGCGCCGCGGCTGGGTATGGCCGACCAGGCCCTCGACCCCGCGCCCGAGTTCGAGGCACATCTTCGGCAGCTGGGTGGTCTTGCCGGAGCCGGTATCGCCGCAGACCACGATCACCTGGTGCGCCGCGATCGCCTCCAGCAGCCGCTCACGCGCCGCGGATACCGGGAGTTCGGCCGGGTAGTCGGGGGTTGGCAGGGCCGCGAGGCGGGCGTCGCGTCGGCGTGCCGAGCCGTCGATATCCGCCCGCAGGCGCTTCACCCCCCGGTCATACGGCTTGCCGTCGCGGGCGCGGCGCTTCAGGCCCCTGAGCCGTTTGCGCAGGACCGGGCGCTCCGGCGCGGACGCCGACGCGATGGCGTCATACAGCCCGGCCCAGTCAGCGGTCGTGTCCGGTACGGATTCGGTCATTGAGCAAAGAGGGCTGCGTACGGCCGGCCATTGTAGGGGCAAGCGGACTCCGGGGCACGGGCCGGGATGGCCGGCGTCCGGGATTCCCGACATGCGTTCCCCTTGTGTCAGCCGGAGGATTTGTCCCGGGTGACCAGGTAGTCGATGTCGTCGCTGCGCAGGCGTTTCTGGGCGTCTTTCAGTCGTGACGGGTCAGTGAACGGGCCGGCGCGCACGCGGTGCCAGTCCTCGCCGTTGATCTCTACCTGCTGGACCTCGACATCGAGTCCCAGCAGGGAGATGCGGGCCTTCATGCGGTCGGCCTGCTCCGATTTCTGGAACGAGCCGGCCTGGAGGTAGAAGCGGCCGTCGCCTTCCGGGGGCGGGGCGGTACCGGCATCGCCTTCCCCGGAATCGTCCGGGGCGCCGGGCGCGCCCTCGATGACCATGTCGCCGCCATCGCGATCCTCTTCACTCGCGTCCGGGACGACCACTTCGAGTTCCGGCAGGATCGAGTAGAACTCGAAGCGGGGGGAGTCGTCGCCGCCTTCTTCGGCGCTGTCGGTATCTTCCGTATCCGTGGACTGTTCCTCGGTGGGCTGGCGCTCCACCGAGCTCGAGGGCGGCGAGTCGAGGTCGTCCAGGTATACGAGGAACGCGACGAACAGCCCTATGATCAGGCCGATCGTGAGCATCGCCCAGCCGGGCAGCCCGCGGCTGGAGCCGGTCTGGCGGCGGTTGCTCCGGCGCTTCGGCTGCGCGCGTCCCATGGGTTACATCTCCTCCGGCGCGCAGACGCCGACCAGCGTGAGGCCATTGCGGATGACCTGCCCCGTCGCCTGGATCAGTGCCAGTCTGGCGTCCCGCAGGTCAGCATCATCGACCAGGAACGCCTCCGCGTTGTACCAGGTATGGAAGGCGTTGGCGACCTCCTCGAGCAGGTAATAGCACACGCGGTGGGGTTCGCGGTTGGCGGCGGCCTGCTCGATCAGTTCCGGATAGCGCTCGAGCGCCTCGATGAGATCGGTCTCGTGCGGCGTGCCGAGACGATTCAGGCGCGCGAGGCCATTGGCCCGGTCCCAGTTCAGCCCGCGGGTCTCGATCTGGCGCATCACGCTGCGGATGCGGGCATGGGCGTACTGGATGTAATAGACCGGATTGTCCTGGGTCTGGGCCTTGGCCAGGTCAAGATCGAAATCGAGGTGCTGGTCGTTGCGCCGCAGCACGTAGAAAAAACGCGCGGCGTCGGCGCCCACCTCCTCGCGCAGTTCGCGCAGGGTCACGAATTGCCCGGCCCGGGTCGACATCGGGATCTTCTCGCCGCCGCGCCACAGCGCGGCGAACTGGACCAGCAGGACCTCGAAGCGGTCCTTGGCGATCCCGAGCGCCTGCAGCGCGGCGTGCATCCGGGCGATGTAGCCGTGGTGGTCGGCGCCCAGCACATCGATCACGCGCTCATGCCCGCGTTCGATCTTGTTCCAGTGGTAGGCGATATCGGCGCCGAAGTAGGTTTTGTCGCCGTTCTCGCGAATGACTACGCGGTCCTTTTCGTCGCCGAAGTCGGTCGAGCGGAACCACTTCGCTCCCTCGTGCTCGTACAGGTAGCCACTGGTCTCCAGGCATTCCAGCGCGCGGTCGACCGCGTCCGAGTCGAACAGGCTGCGCTCGGAGAACCAGTCTTCGTACTCGACGCCGAAGCCGGCGAGGTCGTCGCGGATCTCCTGTACGAGCTCGCTCACGCCATGCTCGAACAGGGCCTCCCAGTCCGCGCCCAGCAGCGAGCGCGCGCGCCGGACCAGGGCGTCGATGTAGACCTCCCGGTCGCCGCCGTCGCCTTCATCCGCCGGGAGGTCGGCGGCCAGTTCGGTCGCCGGGCGCAGCAGTGCGTTGCCATGGGCCGCATGGAGCGAGGCGGCGATTGCGCGGATGTAGTCGCCGCGGTAACCATTGGCCGGGAACGGGACCGTTTCGCCGAGGCGTTCCAGATAACGCAGCCAGATACTGACCGCGAGGATGTCCATCTGGCGGCCGCCATCGTTGACGTAGTACTCGCGGTGGACGTCGTAGCCAACCGCTTCCAGCAGGTTGGCGACGCTCGCCCCGAAGGCCGCGCCGCGCCCGTGGCCGACGTGCAGCGGGCCGGTCGGATTCGCCGAGACGTACTCGATGTGAATGGTCTCGCCGGCGCCCGTGTTGCTGCGCCCGTAGCCCTCGCCCGATTCGAGCACGCGCGCGACCACGTTGCTGCGTGCGCCGCTGGCGAGGAAGAAGTTGATGAAGCCGGGACCGGCGATCTCGGTACGCGCCACCGCCGGGTCGTCCGGCAGCGCGGCGACGATCTCGCCCGCGAGCTCACGCGGATTGCGCCGCGCCGACTTGGCCATCACCAGCGCGACGTTGCTCGCGAAGTCCCCGTGCCCGCGATCCCGCGCGCGCTCCACACGCACCTCGGGCAGCGCCTCGGCGGCGAGCGTGCCCTGCTCGACCAGCGCATCGAGCGCACGCTGGATCAGACTGACGACAGTATCCTTCACGGGCGATATCCGGATTCGGGGTGGGCGATACAGGAAGCCCGGCATTCTACCGCCGTGGTGCGCGTCTTAGGAACCTTCGCGGGTGGGAGAGTGGCGAGAACCACGAATGAACACGAATGCTGCCGCAGGGTGCCCGGAGGGTATCGGAGCTTCGCTGAGAGCGTGGTGGTTGTGAAGCGGGGGAGGAGAACCACAGATAGACACAGATGGACACAGATGGACACAGATAAAGTCAAAGGCGGTCGATGGCGGACGGCGAAGGCGTAATCTCACGCCGTCGCAGGTTTTGACCTTATCTGTGTTCATCTGTGTCTATCTGTGGTTCAGAACGAGACTCCATTGCCACAGGCACTCCAGCGAAGCTCCCGGGAGCGATGAATGCCCTGCGGCAGCATTCGTGTCCATTGCTCGGCGCGTCCTTGCGCCTCGCCCCTTCGGGGCTGGCGCGAAGATTTGCTCTTGGCAAATCTTTCGTGTTCATTCGTGGTTCCAGCCCTTCAAAGCATCTCCACCGGATCAACATCGATGGACCAGCGGACCTTGCGGGCCTCGCGGGCGGTTTCCAGCCAGGGGCGGAGGATGCCGAGGGCCTGGTGGAGCGGTCGCCGGGTGGGTGACTGCAGGGCGAGCTGGGCCCGGTAGCGCCCGGCGATACGTTCCATGGGCGCGGGGGCGGGGCCGAAGACCTCGAGGCCGGGGGGCGGCGGATCGCCGAGTTCGGCGGCGGCGGCGCGCAGGCAGGCGGAGGCCGCTTCCGGCTGGGTCGATTCGGCGCGGATCAGCGCCATCCTGGCGGCCGGCGGCAACCGGGCCTCTTCGCGCTCGTCCAGCAGGCCTTCGGCGAGTGCATCGTAGCCCTCGGTGACCAGCGAGCGCAGCAGCGGGTGCTCGGGATTGCGGGTCTGGATCAGGACCCGTCCCGGGCGGTCGCCACGACCGGCCCGCCCGGCGACCTGCAGCACGGTCTGGGCGAGGCGCTCGGCGGCGCGGAAATCGGCCCCGAACAGGCCGCGGTCGGCGTCCAGGATCCCGACCAGGGTCACGCCGGGGAAGTCGTGCCCCTTCGCGAGCATCTGCGTGCCGAGCAGGATGCGGGCCTCGCCGCTGCGGATGCGCTCGAGCTTGGCGTCGAGCTCGCCGCGCCGGCGGACGCTGTCGCGGTCGAGGCGCTCGGTGGGTGCATCCGGGAAACGGCCGGCGAGCGCCTCTTCCACGCGCTCGGTGCCCTGGCCCAGATGGAGCAGGGCCTCGCTGCCGCATTCCGGGCAGGCGGCCGGGACGCCGCGGTCCGCGCCGCAGTGGTGGCAGCGCAGGCGGCGGCGTTGCTGGTGGACGGTCATGCGCGAATCGCAGCGTGCGCATTCAGCCGTCCAGCCGCAGTCGTCGCAGATCAGGGTCGGCGCCCAGCCGCGGCGGTTGAGGAACAGCAGCACCTGGCCGTCGGCGGCCAGCGTTGCCTCCATCGCCTCGGTCAGCGGCGCCGAGAGCCCCTCGCTCAACCGCCGTCGGCGCACGTCCACCAGTTCCAGCCGCGGCGGGCTGGCCCCGCCGGCGCGCTCATCGAGATCGACCCGCGCGTAATGCCCGTGGCGGGCATTGGCGAGGCTTTCGAGCGACGGCGTCGCGGAGCCGAGCACGATCGGGATGCCGGCGCGCTGGGCGCGCACGATCGCCAGATCGCGCCCGTGATAACGGAAACCATCCTGCTGTTTCAGCGACGGGTCGTGTTCCTCATCGACCACGATCAGCCCGGGCCGCGCCAGCGGCGTAAAGATGGCCGAGCGCGTACCGAGCACCACCGCGGCATCGCCGCTTGCGGCGCGGCGCCACTCCGCCAGCCGCTCGCGTTCGGTCAGGCCCGAGTGCAGCACCGCCGGGGTGGTGCCGAGCCGGCGCGCCAGGCGCGCCAGCAGCTGGGGCGTCAGGCCGATTTCCGGGACCAGGACCAGTACCTGCCGATCGGCCTCGACGACCCGTTTCATGGCCTCCAGGTAGACCTCGGTCTTGCCGGAGCCGGTAACACCGCGCAGCAGGATCGGCTGGAAACGCCCCAGGGCCTCGATGATGGTTTCCGCGGCGTGGCTCTGCGCGGCGCTCAGACCGGGACCCGGCGCCGCCGGCGGGCTCTCGCCGACCGCCGGCGGTGCGGGCTCGACCAGGCCCTTGCGCTCCAGCGCCCGCAGGGGCGAGTGATAGCGGTCGCTCACGGTGCGCAGGGCGGAAGCCTCGATGCCGTCGGCGTGGGCGGCGATCAGGTCGAGCAGCCGGGCCTGCACCGGGGCGCCGGTGATGCCGGCATGCAGCGCGTCGCGACCGTCACCGGTGATCCGCCATCGCGGCGGCGGTTCGGTCACGGGCGTCTCGCCGCGGCGCAGGGCGACCGGCAGCAGTGTCGCCAGCACCTCGCCCGGCGGGTGGTGGTAATAGGCGGCGGCCCACAGACCCAACTGGAGCAGATCGGGGGGCAGGGTCGGATCATCGTCGAGGACGGCCTCGGCGCGGCGCAGCCGGTCCGGGCCGAGTTCGCTGTCGCCGGCCGCTTCGACGAGTACCCCCGTGAGGCGCTTGCGGCTGAAGGGCACGAGCACACGGGCGCCTGGCTGCACCGCCGCGGCGGCGATGCCTTCCGGCGGCAGGTAATCGAACAGCCGGTTGAGCGGTCCCGGCACGGCCACGCGCAGCACCGACGCGGTGTTTCGATCGCGCGCGTTCACGAGTGGTTTGTCCAGGGGCTTCGCGGCTGGCGGGGCGGTGTCGTCATCGGGCGCCAGTGTACCGGTCACCGGGCGCCGCGCGGACCCTGTATACGACCGCGGCGTCGACCATTGCGTGGGGTTATGCTGCCGCCGGCATCAAGAGTGCGAGCCAACTGCCGGCCATGCCGGAGGTTTCCCGTATTATCCACAGATTCTGTGGATAACTCTGTGGATACTCTGGGTGGAAAATCCGCGCCGCGGCGGCGTCATGCAACGGTCATCAAACTGCCTGGTTTTTGATCAATATTTATTGCAGAGGAAAAACAAGAAGTTACGGACCCCGATGGGCGACTGGCCGCGGGGCCACGGGCACGGATCGCCCCGGAAAATCCTGGTCGTGAAGCGACTGACGCTTGTGCATAACACGTCGCGCGCCGAATGGACAGCACGGATTTCACGGCTTCGGCGGGAGGATCTTCTGTGCCTGACGGAGTCCATCTGGCAGTCGGTACGGACTGCCGACGGGCAATGCCGGCAAACGGTTTCGGATCCCGGGGGCTGTCGGCCGTCGCCACACGGTGCCGGCATTCGCCCTCCACTTCGTTGCGTGCGAAGGCCGGCCTACGCGACGGGAGGTCGGCACGGTCTTCCGACCTCTGGCAATGGGCCATCAGGCGGAAAACCGATTTTTCGCGGAGGCGCAGAGGACGCGGAGAAAGCAAAAGCGCTTGAGTGCGACCGCCAGCTTCGCTTTGCCCCGCTTCCCATTGCCTTTCTTGGCGCCGTCCGCGCCTCCGCGAGAAACCGAATTGCTTTTGACCTTGACCTCCCAGGGCAGAAGACCCCGGGCCGGTCAAAAACGGCTCAAAGCGATTTCACACCGGTGATCAACTCCCCGGCCACGCTCTGGGCGTCGCCGTAGAGCAGCTGCGTGTTGTCGGCGAAGAACAGCTCGTTCTCGATGCCGGAGAAGCCGGCGCCGCGGCCGCGTTTGACCACGATCACCTGCTGGGCCTTGTCGGCGTCGAGGATCGGCATGCCATAGATCGGGCTGTCCTTCTTCGTGCGCGCGGCCGGATTGACGACGTCGTTGGCGCCGATGACCACGGCGGCATCCGCCTGCGGGAACTCGGCGTTGATGTCCTCGAGGTCGGCGATCTTGTCGTAGGGCACGCCGGCCTCGGCCAGCAGCACGTTCATGTGCCCCGGCATGCGGCCCGCAACCGGATGGATCGCGAACTTCACCTGCACGCCGCGCTCCTCGAGCAACTCGGTCAGCTCCCAGATCTTGTGCTGGGCCTGGGCGACTGCGAGGCCGTAGCCCGGGATGATGATGACCTTGTTGGCATAGGACAGCATGATCGCCGCGTCGGTCGCGTCGATCTCCTTCATCATGCCGCCGCTGCCCTCGGCCGCCTCCGCGCCCTCGTCCGTACCGAAGCCGGCGAACAGAACGTTGGCGAGCGAGCGGTTCATGGCCTTGGCCATGAGCTGGGTCAGCAGCGTGCCGGCCGCGCCCACGACGATGCCGGCGATCATCATGGCCGGGTTGCCGAGGACGAAACCCTCGAAGCCCACGGCGAGGCCGGTCAACGCGTTGAGCAGCGAGATCACCACCGGCATGTCGGCGCCGCCGATCGGCAGGGTGACGGTGACGCCGATCACCGCGGCGGCGATAAAGAACAGCAACAGCACAAGCCCGGATTCCACGCCGACACCGACCAGAATCGCCGCGATCACGGTCGCGGCGGCCAGGCCGATGTTGAACCTCTGCATCGCGGTGGAGCGGGGGGATTTCTTGACGATGCCCTGGAGCTTGGCGAAGGCCACCAGCGAGCCGGTAAAGGCGATCATGCCGATCAGTGCGCCGGCCACGGCGAGCGCCAGCACCAGCGGTGTGAGCACGTTGTCGCCGAGCATCTCGTTGGCCGCGATCGCGGCGGCGGCGCCACCGCCCATGCCATTGTAGAGGGCGACCATCTGCGGCATGTCGGTCATCGCCACGCGCTTGGCCGTGACGTAGGCGACGGCACCGCCCGAGACCATCGCCACGATCATCAGCGCGTAGTTGTGCAATCCCTCCTGCAGGAAGGTCGCGAGTGTGGCGAGCACCATGCCGGCGCCCGCCCAGACGATGCCGCGGCGCGCGGTCTTCGGCGAGCTCATCCCCTTGAGACCGAGGATGAACAGGATCGCGGCGATGAAGTAGGCCGCCTGGATGAGGGTGTACAGCGTCATGCCCGCTTCTCCCGGTCGCCGCTCGACTTGAACATCTCGAGCATGCGCTCGGTGACGAAGTAGCCGCCGACCGC
>CAJXKK010000035.1 GCA_913055615.1 uncultured Ectothiorhodospiraceae bacterium | reverse complement strand
GCCCCGATCCCGGAACCGCGGCGCAACATCATGTGCCTCGGCCTGAACTACGCCGACCACGCGGCCGAGTCGCAGGGTACGACGCCCGACCAGGTCGAACTGCCCCGGTCACCGGTTGTATTCACCAAGGCCACGACCACGGTGACCGGGCCGTACGCGGACATCCCCGTGGATCAACGCGTGACCCGGCGGCTCGACTGGGAGGTCGAGCTGGCCTTCGTCATCGGTCGCGGGGGTCGCTTCATCGCCCGGAGCGAGGCGATGGAACACGTGTTCGGCTACACGATCGTGAACGATCTCTCGGCGCGTGAACGCCAGAAGCACCACAAGCAGTTCTTCCTCGGCAAGAGCATGAACGGCAGCTGCCCCATGGGCCCGTGGATCACCACCGCCGACGAGATCCCCGATCCGCACGCCCTGGCGATCCGCAGCACGGTCAATGGCGGTATCAAGCAGGACTCGAATACGAGCAACCTGATCTTCGACATCCCGCACATCATCGAGGAACTGTCCACCGTGATGACCCTGCTGCCGGGCGACATCATCGCCACCGGCACCCCGGCCGGCGTCGGCTTCGCCCGCACACCGCCCGAATACCTGCACCCCGGCGATGTCGTCGAATGCGAGGTCGAGGGCCTCGGCACGCTGCGTAACACGATCACTTGAGCGAGTGCGCCGGGCCGGACAGGGAACACATCGCGATGAAACAGCCGACCATCATCGCGGGTACCAGGATGCCCGAGTACTACTTCGACGAACGCTGCTACATCGCCGAATGGTGGAACGATCCCGCGGACGCGGACTGCTCGATCGCGCGCACGCGTCGAGCCCGGCGTGACGACGCGCCTGCACCGGCTGTGGGGCGTCACCGAGCGATACTTCCTGCTGCACGGGAGCAGGAAGGTCGAAGTCGGCAAGCGCGAGGCGGCGACGGTCGTACCCGGATCGGTCGTCGTGATCCCCCCGACACCGCGCAGCGCATCACGAACATCGGCGACGAAGATCTCGTGTTCTTCGCGATCTGCACACCGCGTTTTCATCCCGACATCTACGAGACCATCGACAACGCCTGACCGCTGCCGGGCGAACGCGCCGTCATCGCCGCATCTTCGATGTGGAGCCCGTCATGCACCCGCTTGCCCTGGTTGTCCTGGAGAAAGACTTTACGGTCCATCGCCTCGCGCCGGATGCACCGATCCCGTAAGACGTCACCCGGGGCATGACCTGGTGGATCGGGCGAACCTGCGAAGATTTGTCGATCGTCTGCGATGCCGGGGTCCCGGTCCCGGGCGCGCGCAGCAGACCGGGCTGGTCCGCGTTCCGGGTCCCCGGAGGCATTGAGTGCGCGGTGACTGGCGTACCAGTGCCCCCCCGCGCAGTTGCCGGCTGCGCTGAAATCCCGATTCGACCGGAGCCGCTGGGCGCCGGGCAGCAACGCCTTCGCTGAACGTTCTCGAGGCAAGACCGGCCGAGTGGTGCGGCTGGTAACCAAGTCGAGCAACCGCCATCCGGCCTGGCGATTCCAGCGAACCAGAGAAGGGACGAAACGTAGTCGTTTTCCAGGCATTGCGTAACGACACGGCCCTTCGGAATGGACCCGTCCCGGAGCGCGGCTCATATACTGGCCATTACCCCCCGGCGGGAGCGGTGCCGTCCTTGGCCCGCGCCCGTTTACGTCATCGGCAGTCCCCCTAAAAGTTGCCGTTGCCGTAGGTCCGCCAGTACATTACGACCTGATCCATGCCCCTGTGGTACAGAAAGCTCATGAGCGTCTCGACATCGCGGTCCGCCGAAATCCATGCCGCCGGGGCGTCAGGGTCCCAAGGCTGCCATTCCGGCCGACCGTCGCGGACTTCATCCACCAATCCGCTATGCGCGGCTTGCGCAAGTTGGTAGTCTGAAATAAGCGGACAACCGAAATATCCGAATGCAATCCCGATGAGGGTAAACATGACTGCGCCCTCTCGGTCGAATGAACCCTTCATGGACGTAGCTGCTATCGTTGCGCTTGTAAATCCGCCGGCCTGCTGGACAATGCGCCTCCACCATTGAACGTAGCTGAAGTTGCTTTCGAGCATCGGCCGAATGGTCTGATTGAAATCAGCCGGGCTGAAAAAGGTCCGATGCCATTGGCCTTCCCTACCGCCGTGGTTAGGGTCGTGAAGGTCGAAGATATAGCCTTCTCGAAAGCCACCATCAAGATCAGAAACGTCATCCCTGAGTACTACACGTGTGACCCGAAAATTGGCCAACCCCCGGATTCCCGAATACACCTTTTCAATTGTCTTAAACATCCCGGTGGACTCGAGATCGCTGATCAGGCTGCCGGGCGTGAGCCGACGGGGATCGGGTGGGATGTCGACGGGTATCAACTCCCCGCTTGTCTGTTTATACGTATCGTACCCCTCCATGTCATTATCAAAGGATGTAATAACATTCTTTAACTTTGGTCGAAGGTAACCCGTCTCAACGGTCCACGGCGTAGCGCTCACGAGACGAGTTGCAACACCGTCGTCGCGGTAGTAGTCGAAAAACCAAGAGGACAGCCACAACTTCCGGTGCGTGCCTTTCTCCAATCTTACTTTCACCCAAGCTAGATCCCCGCCGTCATTGATTTCGCTCTTCGCCCAGATTGAACACTCGTCCTCGACGCGGATGGTATCCCCATATATGAAATCGTCCGCCTGGGCAGCCCCGGAGGTCAAAAGAAGTCCGAACAGGGCCGCGAGTGCGCCCGTGATGTTTCTTGCATATCTCATCGTGAGTACCTCCCCTTTCGATACTTTACGAGTGCGCGTCCGGTCCACTCGAAGATCGAAGTGCGTCATTAGTTGTGGCGTTTGTGCGGCAACCCGGCCACCTCGCATATCGGCGATGCTCACAGTTCCCATCGCGTGAGCGGTCGGGTAACGCGTGTTCATCAAGCCATGACATCGGGGACACCGGCAACCTGATCGGGGCCGGGACGGGTTTCCGTGGTCACGGCCGAAAACGTGCAAGCGCGTCATGAGTGCCACAAATGAAGTGCGAATGATGCGGAAAAGCGGGAACTGTCGCGAAAAGCGCGCATTAAATAGCGCAATAATCGTCGCTTTGATCGTAATCGTTGCAAGATCGGCGTATTTAGCACAATTTATACTGTTCGGTATAAATTCAAGCACGCACGGTGGAATCGCGCCACAATTACACCGCTTGCTCCCCAATGGTCGGTGTGCGTGTGCGGTCACGAGCAGTTCGCCCTTGCCTCGCGACCACGCTGCACGCGGACACGAGGGCGGCGATTCGATGGACCAGCAATGTCCGCTCACTGCATGTTCGCGAATCGGCAAGTCGGCTTTGCAGGCATGGAGAACGTCGCATGACACGCGCTGTTGGAACGGAACTGTATGAGGCCTTCGTGGCGGTTGCGGAGCTGTCCGGATTCACCCGTGCAGCCGAGCGACTGCATCGGAGCCAAAACACGGTGAGCCACCAGGTTCGAAAACTGGAGGCAGCGCTCGACTGCACGCTCTTTCGCAGAACCAGCCGACGCGTCGAGTTGACCGCCGCGGGCCAGGCGCTACTGCCGTGCGCGCGCTCGATCCTGCGCCTGCACGAACGCGCCGGCCACCTGGCCTGGGGTGCCAAGGACGAGGGCGTGCGAATCGGTCTGCCCGACCGCTGCGTCGATCTCGTCGTGCCTCAGCTGGTCGATACGGCCGAGTCACTGACCCAGCGCGCACCGATCATCCATTGCGGGCGCAGTCCAACCCTGTGTGAGTGGTTCCTGAATAATGATCTCGACATCGTGCTCAGTACCCAGAAACCCGAGCAGGCCATCGGGTACCCCGTGATCACGGAACGACTGGTCTGGGCGAACCGCGTGGCGTTCGACGCGCACGACGAACGAGTGCTCCCGCTGATCCTCGGCCCGGAGGATTGCCCGCATCGGGCGCTGGCGGTCGCGGCGCTGACGGAGACGGGAATCCCGTTCGAGGTCGTCCATACCGCCATCACCGAGGGCCAGTTGAAGCGAGCGGCCGCGCTCGGTCGCGGCCTCACCGTGCTGCCGGCGGACCTGGTCGGGCCGGAGTTGGTCGAAGTCGGTGCCGTAGCGCAACTGCCGGAGATCCCGCCGCCGCCGCTCGACCTGTACTTCAGCGAATCGATCGTCGAGCGGCGCGGCTCGGCCTTCGCGGAGCGGATCCTTGTTTCCGTTGTCGAGGGGTTCGGGAATGCGGGTTACGGCGAGGCGGTGAGGGACGATCGACGTGCGTCGGTGCCGGGGAGCACGCGAAGCTGAGAACGCGACATCATCGCCACCGGCACCCCGGCCGGCGTCGGCTTCGCCCGCACACCGCCGGAATACCTGCACCCCGGCGATGTCGTCGAATGTCACATCGAAAACCTCGGCTCAATACGCAACACGATCCGCGAGTAGCACAACCCATGCAGGAGCGAGCTTGCTCGCGAACCGCCCCGAGGATCGATCACGTCCTCACTCGGACACGAGCTCCCGATCGGCCACGATCACGCCATTGTTATCCGCATAGACCCAGTCGCCCGGCTCTACCGTCACGCCCCCGAACGTCACCGGGACATCGCGATCACCAATACCGCGCTTCTCGGTTTTCACCGGTACCGAGCCGATCGCCTGGATACCCAGTTCGGTCTCGGCCAGTTCGTCCACGTCACGCACGCAGCCAAAAATCACCAGGCCGGCCCAGCCGTTTTTCGCCACCTGCGCCGCCACCTGATCGCCCAGCAACGCGCGGCGCATCGAACCACCGCCGTCCACGACGATCACGCGCCCCTCACCGGGCGAGGCAGCGAGTTCCTTGACGACCGAGTTGTCCTCGAAACACTTCACGGTCACCGCCGCCCCACCGAAGGCATCGATGCCACCAAAGTTCGCCAGCATCGGCTCCAGCACACGCACGTGCTCGGGGTATGCGTCGCAGAGATCGGGGGTCGAGATCGTATCGGTCATGTGTGGCCTCCATTCAGGCGTCAGGGGCTTACGAGTGTCGGGCTGGAAGCCCGACCTACGGAGTTCTCCAATCAGGGACTGCCTCGCCGCCGCACCCGTGATCCAGGTGTCAGGGCGTATTGCTGCCTTCATTCAGCCGGTGGGCGCGCGGTTCACTCATCGCGATCATCATCGCCATCTCCGGCCATATCGCTCAGTTCGAGATGCAGCGCCTGCACCGAGATCCGGATCTCCTGGATCGACAGGGCCAGCGACAGCATCATCAACACGAGACTCGCACCGAAGGTGTACTGCGCTGCCGTCAGCAGGCCACCGAACAGCAGGAACATGCACAGCACACACAGCAGCAGACTCGCCGCCCCGGCCACCTGCATGTTCCGGATCAGCAATACGCGCCGCCGGAGGTTGGCGATCTGGCGCCAGATGATCCGATCCGGGCGTTCGACGTATTTCGCGTGCAGTTCCCGGATCAGTGATGCCAGCCCGAGAAACCGGTTCGTGTACGCCAGCAGCAAGAGGGAAATCGCGGGGAACAGGAGCGAAGGTGTGGCGAGTGTCAGATCCATCAGTTACGGAACCATGATCCAGCAGCGGGGAGATCGGGCCGATCGCCGAGATCGGCGTCATTATACGGCAAGCGGGCGAATGCCTCGTGGTCCGTCATCAGCGCGGCAGTAAGGTCCGGAACGCCCGATTGATCGCCTGCAGGCGTTCGGCATCGCCGCCCCGGTCGGGGTGATGGCGCATGGCGAGGCGTCGGTATTGGCGGCGGACGCTCGCCTCGTCGAACGGTTCGGTGAGTTCCAGTGTCGCCAGCGCGTGCGCGCGTTGCTCGCGGCGGCGCACCTGGGCGTCGAAGCCCTTGAGCATGCGCGTCACGTCGGCGGCATCCGTGCTGTCGAGGTTATTCAGATCGAGATAGTACGCGCGCAGGCCGTCGCGTGAGCCGACGGCAGGCTCCCCAGAGCGATAGGCCAGCAGGCGAATACACATCGGATCGATCTCGATATCGCCGGTCCCGCTCTGGCGCAGTCGGTCGCGCAACCGATACAGGGCGTGGAACAACAGGAAATGACGGCGGAACAGCCCGAGGCCGCTGATCCGGCGCTCCGGATTCCATCCGCTGTCCGGTTGTGCGCGCAGGCGCTGCAGGAAAGTCTGCTCATCAAGCCCCTCGGGGTGATCCGCAAGGATCCGCTCGACAATCGGTTCCAGGGTGTCGGCGTTCATCGCTCGGTCAGCCGTTCCAGGCGTGTCTGTTACAGACGCGCCCGTCCGGCCCAGTCGAGCGCGAACTGACGGGCTACCCGGCCGCTGCGGGAACCGCGGGCCAGCGCCCACTGCAGGGCGGCCTCGCGGGCGGTCTCGTCGAACTCCAGATCGCCGTCCAGGCGCTGCAGCCAGGCCTCGACGATGCCGAGGTAATCGTCCTGGCGAAACGCATGGAACGAGAGCCAGAGGCCGAAGCGTTCGGACAGGGACACCTTTTCCTCGACCGCCTCGCCTGGATGGATCTCGCCGTCGACTGCCCGGGTATCGCGGTTGTCTTCCATGAACTCGGGCATGAGGTGGCGGCGGTTGGAGGTGGCGTAGACGACGACGTTGTCCGGCGCGCCGGCGACGGAGCCTTCCAGGATCGCCTTGAGTGCGCGATAGCCGGCGTCGTCGGCATCGAACGCGAGGTCATCGGCGAACACGATAAAGCGCTCGTTGCGCTCGGCGAGCGGCTCGACGATGTCGGGCAGGTCGACGAGATCGGTGGCATCGACCTGGATCAGGCGCAGGCCGTCGTTTACGTACTCGCGCAACAGCGCCTTGACGAGGGAGGATTTGCCGGTCCCGCGCGCACCCCACAGCAGCGCATTGTTGCTCGGCAGGCCGCGCAGGAACTGGCGGGTATTGCGGTCGAGTTCGGCCTTCTGGTCGTCGATGCCCTGCAAGTCGTCGAGGCCTACCGTGGCCGGATGGCGCACGGGCTGGAAACCGCCCCCGCGCTGCCCCGTACGGCGCCAGCGCCATGCGACGGCGTTACCCTTCGGTGTCGCGGGTGGCGGCTGCGGTGGCAACACCTGCTCTATGCGCCCCATCAGTTCGTCGGCGCGATCGAGGATACGGTGCAGGCGGTCGGTATTGAAGATCACTCGGCGTCTCCTTTGCGTTATGACAGTGTAGCCGCGCTGTCATCCGTGTCCCAACGATGTCACGATGGCCGGTCACGCCCGCAGGGGGCACCAGGAGCCTTTGATGACCGCCACGCCGACGTTTGCCGATCTCGGCCCCAGTGTGGTGCTCGATGCGGTCGAGTCGCTCGGTTTCCTCTGTGACGGCCGGCTGCTGCAGCTCAACAGCTTCGAGAACCGCGTGTATCAGGTCGGGATCGAGGACGATACGCCGGTGATCGCGAAGTTCTACCGGCACGGGCGCTGGTCGGACGAGCAGATCGCGGAGGAACACGCATTCGCCGCCGAGTGCGCGGACCACGACCTCCCCGTGATCGCACCGCTGGCGCGCGATGGCCTGACGCTGCACCGCCACGCCGGCTTCCGCTTCACGCTGTTCCCGCGTTACGGCGGGCATGCCCCGCCCCTCGACGACCCGGCGGCCCACCGGGTGATCGGCCGTCTGCTCGGGCGGCTGCACAACGTGAGCGCGACCGGCCGCTTTTTCGAGCGCCCCCGGATCGACGTGGAGCATTTCGGGCGCCGGCCCAGCCGGGCGGTGTTGGACGGCGATCTGCTGCCGGTGTTCCTGCAGGAGGCGTACGCCACACTGGTCGACGATCTGCTCGAGCGCGTCGAGACCATGCTCGAGCAGGTGCCGTTCACGCCGCTGCGCCTGCATGGCGATTTCCACCCCGGGAACGTGATCTGGCGCGACGACCGCGCCGCCATCGTCGACCTCGACGATGCGCGCACCGGACCCGCCATCCAGGACCTGTGGATGTTCCTGCCCGGCGAGCGCGAGGAGCGCGAGGCAGCGCTGGGTGCGTTGCTGAGCGGGTACACCTCATTCCGGGATTTCGACCCCGTGGAGCTGGCGCTGATCGAGCCGCTGCGCACGTTGCGCCTGATCCACTACGCCGGCTGGATCGCGACCCGCGCCAACGAGCCGGCCTTCTGCCAGGCATTCCCGTGGCTGCTGCAGCCGCGCTGGTGGGAGGATCACGTGCTCACCCTGAGGGAACAGCTTGGCGCACTCGATGAACCCCCGATCGCTTGGCAGCCGTAGCGGCCGGCTTACCAACCCGAACAGGCGTGAAGCCTCAATCAACGACCAGGCGCGAACGATCAGAACGAGTCGGGGCAGGTGCGGGCGGACTCCGTCTCCCCGCGGCCGCCGATACTCCGGTCCATACGCCGGCGGCGAGGCGGCCGCAAGCCGGGCCCCGATCCCGGCGCTTCAGTCCATCTCCACCCAGGCCGGGACCCAGCGGCGGGCGTCGCGCAGCTCCTCGTGGTGTCGGCGCCAGTCGGGATCGAGCCGGGCCAGCAGCGCCCAGAATTGCCGGGAATGGTTTAGATGGCGCGTGTGGGCGAGTTCATGGAGCATGACGTGCTCGACCAGCCGCCATGGCAGGAACAGCAGGCGGAAATTGAGGCTGATGGTGCCGCGCCCCGAGCAGCTCGCCCAGCGTGTGCGCTGGCCGCGCACGGTGGTGCGCTCGAACCGCAGGTTATTGTTTTCGGCCAAATCCCCCAGCCGCGGCACGAGGGCGCGTTTGGTCTCCGTCTTGAGCCAGGCCTCCAGCCGCGCACGCGCCTCCGCCGCATCGGCGATCCCCTCGAGCCGCAGGTGGTCGCCGGCATCGACGGTGCGTCGCCGATCCGCCGCCATGGTCTGCACCGGCAGGCTGCGATCGAGGGCGCGCAGTTCGAGCTGCTCCGGCAGGGCCGAAACATCCGCCGGTGCCCGCGCGGCGGCCTCGGCGGCGACCCGATTGCGTGCATGCCGGATCCAGCTACGCTTGTCGAGCACGAACCGGTTGACCACCTCACTGGGCGTCCCCTCGGGGACGACGACCACGACGCCCCGACGGGCGGTTACGTCGATACGCAGCCGGCGCGCCCGGCGCGAGGTGCGGATCTGGATGTCGCCTTCGGGCATGCAATGGTCCGGTGCTGAAGCCGTTCCGATCATACCGCAACAGCCGGGACGATTCGCGCGGGCACGACAGTGCGCTACCCTGCCCACCCCGGCGGTCCCGGCACGGCAGTGATCGAGGACCTGGTATCAACGCCGTAAGGAGGCATTAATGGCTACCGTCAAACTGCAGGGCAACCCGATCCATACCAGCGGCGATCTGCCGCCAAAAGGCAGCAAGGCACCGGATTTCCGTCTGATCGACCGCGAACTCAATGAGCGCTCACTGGCCGATTACACCGGCAAGCGCAAAGTCCTGAACATCGTGCCAAGCCTGGACACGCCGGTCTGCGCCGCCCAGGCACGACGATTCAACGAGGAGGCCGCCGGCCTCGACAATACCCAGGTGCTGGTGATCTCGGCGGATCTGCCGTTCGCGCAGAACCGTTTCTGCGAGACCGAGAGCATCGACAATCTCGACACGCTCTCGATCGTGCGCTCCACGGACTTCGGCGAGGCCTATGGCATCGCCCTGACGGAGGGCCCGCTGGCCGGCATCTGCGCGCGCGCGGTCATCGTGCTCGACGAAAATGACGTCGTGCAGTACACGCAGCTGGTGCCCGAGATCGCCGAGGAGCCGGATTATGAGGCGGCCCTGAAGGCGATCGGTTAGCCCCTGACCGCGGTCAACGTCGCACGCTCTCCTCCACCCGGCGCACCGGCAAGGGCAGGACTATGACTGCCTCGGGCGCGACGCCGTTGCCGGGATCGGCATGCGCTCGAGCTCGCCACCGCCCCAGAGCCTGTGCAGCGTTGAACGCAGGGCCTGCGGGTCACCGGTCGTCCAGAAGCGCTCGGTGCCCGCGTTCCGGGACGGCGCGGCCAGCCCACCCGAAATGACACGGCGCTGGAGTTCGCGCGCGACCGCGCTACCGGTATCGATGACGGCGACCTCCGGGCCGACGATCGCCTCGATCTCGGGTCGCAGAAACGGGAAGTGCGTGCAGCCGAGCACGATCACGTCGGCCCCGCGCTCGATCAGGGGCAGCACCGCGTCGGTCACCAGTTGCCGTCGATGAGCGGAATCACCGCTCTCGACCGCGGCCACCAGTTCCGGAGCCGGTCGCGTGATGACCTCGAGACCGGCGCCGTAACGTTCGAGGAGTGCCGAGAAACGGGCGCTTGCGAGTGTCCCGCCGGTCCCGAGGACGCCGATGATGCCGCCCCGGGTCGCCGCGGCCGCCGGTTTCACGGCCGGTTCCATGGCGATCACGGGGAGACCGGACTCGGCGCGCAGCCAATCGGCCGCCGCGGCCGTCGCCGTGTTGCAGGCGACGACAACGGCTTTGGCGCCCACCCCCATGAGCTCGGTCGTAAGCACCCTTGCCCGCTCGCGCACACAGGAGACATCGCGCTCGCCCCAGGGCAACCAGGCATGATCCGCGCAATAGATCAGATTCTCGGCCGGCTGCCGCGCACGCACCGCCCGTAAAACGGAGAGGCCGCCGAAGCCGGAATCGAAGACGCCGATGGGTGCGGGATTGTCCATGCGCGCATTTGACCGCCCTGGCCGGCCACCTGCAAGCTCGGACTCCACGCCATCGGGACTCCAGATCGCGCAGGTTTGAGTCCGTGACCCGCTCTACACAAGGACGAAAAGATGACCCGGCAAGCACGCCGTACCGCGCTCACGCTGATCGCATTACCGTTGCTGATCGGGGCCTGCAATCGGGGTCCGGGCCCGCAGTCGATGGAACTGACCGCGAGCGCCTATACGCTGCGCGCCTCGGAGACGAAGGATTACGCGCCCGGCATCGCGGCCTGGGGCGATAAACTGGAACCCGGCATGAAGGCGATCGCCGTCTCCCGCGACCTCATCGATGAGGGCCTCGGGCACATGACCGAGGTCCGGATCGAGGGGCTCGAAGGCACGTACATCGTGCGCGACAAGATGAACAAACGCTGGGAGAAGAAGATCGATATCTTCATGGGAATGGACGTCGAGCGCGCACGCGAGTGGGGCAAGCGGACCGTGACCATCCATTGGACCAATCCCCCGGAAGAGTGATACCGCCCCGCCGCCACCCGAGACCATGAAACGGCACGCCGGCCATTCGCGCGAATTCCCCCTGTAGGAGCGAGCTTGCTCGCGATCGTACCCGCACGACCCGTCGGTGTTGCAGAAGCGATGCCGCGGTCAGAAGGTTGTGACTCCCACCGAGACCCGTTTCGCGCAGGATCACTATGAGCCCGTAGAACTTCCCGACTTACTACCCCGAACACTCCGTGGCTCTGCGTGCATCCGAATCTCAACTGCGTGAAGTCGTGAGGCTTCGATGGGGCTTTGCGACGCCCCGGTTCCCGGGGGGGGGGCTTGCGGGAAGATCGCGAGCAAGCTCGCTCCTGCAGGTCCGGGCTTTGCAGCATCACGTTGCCGATCGCCGGTACGCAGACGCGGCGATGCGCGCGATGCGCATCGCCGCGTGTGTCACGCGTCGTGGTACAGCCGGTTCCCGCTCTCGCGGAAGGCCTCGGCCATTTCGGCCTTGCCCTCCGCCGCCGCCGTGTCGACGTCCTCGCCGCGGGCTGCCGCATATTCGCGCAGCTGCTGGGTGATCTCCATGGAGCAGAACTTCGGCCCGCACATGGAGCAGAAGTGCGCCGTCTTGGCGCCTTCCTGCGGCAGGGTGGCGTCGTGGTATTCGCGCGCCCGTTCGGGATCGAGGCCGAGGTTGAACTGGTCTTCCCAGCGGAACTCGAAGCGCGCCTTGGACAGTGCGTTGTCACGGATCTGGGCGGCCGGGTGGCCCTTGGCCAGATCGGCGGCGTGCGCCGCGATGCGATAGGCGATCAGCCCTTCCCGCACGTCATCCCGGTTCGGCAGGCCGAGATGTTCCTTGGGCGTGACGTAGCAGAGCATGGCGCAGCCATACCAGCCGATCTGGGCGGCGCCGATGGCCGAGGTGATGTGGTCGTAGCCGGGCGCGATGTCCGTGGTCAGCGGGCCCAGCGTGTAGAACGGCGCCTCCATGCAGTCGGCCAGCTCGCGGTCCATATTCTCCTTGATGAGCTGCATGGGGATGTGGCCGGGTCCCTCGATCATGACCTGGACATCGTGCTCCCAGGCGATCTTCGTCAACTCGCCCAGCGTCTCGAGTTCGGCGAACTGGGCCCGGTCATTGGCGTCCGCGATCGAGCCGGGGCGCAGGCCGTCGCCCAGCGAGAACGAGACATCGTAGGCCTGCATGATCGCGCAGATCTCGGCGAAGCGCGTGTAGAGGAAGCTCTCGGTGTGGTGCGCCAGGCACCACTTCGCCATGATCGAGCCGCCGCGCGAGACGATGCCGGTCACCCGGTTGGCGGTGAGGGGAATGTGCGCAAGGCGCACGCCCGCGTGGATGGTGAAGTAATCCACGCCCTGCTCTGCCTGCTCGATCAGGGTGTCGCGGAAGACCTCCCAGGTCAGATCCTCCGGGCGGCCATCGACCTTCTCCAGTGCCTGGTAGATCGGCACCGTGCCGACCGGCACCGGGGCGTTGCGCAGAATCCACTCGCGCGTCTCGTGGATGTTCTTGCCGGTCGACAGATCCATGATCGTGTCACCGCCCCAGCGGGCCGACCAGACCATTTTCTCGACCTCTTCGGCGATCGAGGAGGTTACCGCCGAGTTGCCGATGTTGGCGTTCACCTTGGTGCGGAAATTGCGCCCGATGATCATCGGCTCGAGTTCGGGGTGATTGATATTGGCCGGGATGATCGCGCGGCCGCGGGCGACCTCATCGCGCACGAACTCCGGCGTGATCTGCTCCGGCGGTTCGGCGCCGAAGGCCTCGCCGGGATGGCGGGCGAGCAGGTCGAGGTCGGTCACATCTTCGCGCAGGGCGTTCTCCCGCAGCGCGATATATTCCATCTCGGGGGTGACGATCCCCCGCCGCGCGTAATGCATCTGGCTGACATTGGCACCGATCCGCGCCCGCCGCGGTTTCGGCACATGCGGAAAACGCACATCGGCGGTTTTCGGATCCCTCGCCCGTTCACGCCCATGCGATGAACTCAAATCCGCCAGGATCTGCGTATCCCCACGCTCTTCGATCCAGGGCGTTCGGATTGGCGAGAGGCCGGCGATCAGGTCGATCCGCGCCTCGCTGTCGGTATAGGGGCCGGAGGTGTCGTAGACGGGCAGTGGCGGGTTGTTCCGCATGCCTTCGCTGGTGGCCGTTGGGCTCAGCTCGATCTCACGCAGCGGCACCCGAAGGTCCGGGCGTGACCCCGAGACGTGGATCTTGCGGGAAGCGGGGAAAGGTCGTGTCACTTCCGCCGACAGGCGCTCCGCGGCGCTGGCGACATCGGATGGGCTCGCACTCATGGTTCCTCCTGGGAAATAGCGGACCGGCGGAGGAACCGGAGCATGGACGCAGTCCACGAGACCCCGATTGCCGGACCTTCCCTCCGCCGGTGGGCACGCGCCACGTGCCGCCGGATCAGGTTCGAGGGGACTCTCTCAACCCGCAGCCGCGGGTACCCCCAGGTCCGATGGGATCAAGCTAACCCAGGCAGGGTCCTGGCACAACCGCGAATCCCGACGCAGGCGTCGCCGGGAGGCGGACCCGCAGCCTGTGCACGCCGGGCCACTGCGGGACCCGGCGCCGCCAACCCTCGACTACGCCTCGAGCGCTTTCTCGGCCTCATGCGTACGAGCCACGATCAGATAGACGCCCGGCAGCACGAACAGCGTGAAGAGCGTACCGATCGTCATGCCGCTGGCGATCACGAGGCCCATGTTGAAGCGTGCGCCGGCCCCCGCGCCGGTCGCGAGGATCAGCGGGATCACCGCGAACACCAGCGCCGCGGTCGTCATCAGCACCGGCCGCAGCCGGATCGCGGAGGCATGCTCGATGGCCGTGCGCTTGTCATAGCCCTCGCGCTGCAACTGGTTGGCGAATTGCACGATCAGGATGCCGTGCTTGGAGATCACGCCGATCAGGGTCACCAGCCCGACCTGCGTATAGATGTTGACCGAGGCGTCCCAGGGCACGACCGGGATCCCGCCGAGCATGACGAAGATCAGCGCCCCCGACACCGCCATCGGCACGGTCACGAGGATGATCAACGGATCGCGGAAGCTCTCGAACTGCGCGGCAAGCACGAGGAAGATGACGGCAATCGCGATGAAGAAGGTCAGCAGCAGCGCGCTACCCTCCTCCACGAACTGCCGCGACTGCCCGGAGTAGTCGACGCTGTAGCCCTGCGGCAGGGTTTCCTCGGCGGCCTGCTGCAGGAAGCCGATCGCCTCGCCCAGTGAGACCCCCGGCCGCGGAACGCCCTCGATGGTCGCGGAGTTCAGCTGCTGGAATCGCCTGAGTTCCTGCGGCTGGACCTTGCGCTCCAGTGAGACCAGCGAGGACAGCGGGACCAGTTCGCCGTTCTCAGCGCGGATGTGGTAATCCTCGAGTTGATCCGGATTCAGGCGCTCCATGCGCGTGACCTGCGGCGTGACCTTGTAACTCCGGCCCTGGATACTGAAGCGGTTGACGAAGCCACCGCTCAGCATCGAGCTGAGTTCCTGGCCGATCTCGGCCATGGTGATACCCAGGTCGCCGGCCTTCTCGCGATCGACATTGACCGACACACGCGGCTTGTCATATTTCATGTCCGACTGTGCGAACACGAACAGGCCCGACTCCTGCGCCTGCGCAAGCAGGTCCTCGGAGACCTCGTAGAGCTGGCGCTCCGGATCGGTCGTCCCGATCACGAACTGGACCGGCAGGCCGCCACTCGACCCCGGCAGGACTGGCGGTTCGAAGGCGACCGAATCCATGCCGGGGATCTTGCCGACCTTCGCCTGGAGTTCGTCCGCCAGCTGACTCGATGTCTGCTCGCGCTCACTCCACGGCACGAACGCGAAACCGGTCATCGCCGTATTCGATTTCGGTGGACCGCCGAACGTGATGCCGTTGAACTGGAACGTGCGCGCAACACTGTCCATTTCCTGGCCGATCTCGCTGATCCTCTCGGTGAAGCGCGTGGTCTGGTCGAGTGAGGCGCTCGGCGCCCCATTGGACTGCACGAGCACGAAGCCCTGGTCCTCGTCCGGCGCCAGCTGGGATTTCGACTCGACGTACAGGAACCCGCAGCTGATCAGCACGATCGTGCCGAACACCAGGATCACCGGCAGCGTATTCAGCGCCCCGTGGAGGCGCCGCTCGTACCACTTCTGGAAACGATCGAAGGTGCGATCGAGAAATGCCTCCAGCCGCCCCTGTTCGCTGCCGTCGCCATGCCCGCGAAGCACCTTCGAACACAGCATGGGCGAGAGCGTCAGTGCGACGATGCCGGAGATGATCACCGCCCCGGCCAGCGAGAAGGCGAACTCCGAGAACAGGGTACCCGTCAGGCCGCCGACAAAGCCGATCGGCGCGAACACCGCGAGCAGGGTGATCGTCATGGCGATAATCGGCCCACCGAGCTCGCGTGTTCCGCGGATGGCCGCCGTGAACGGATCCATTCCCTCCTCGACGTGTCGGTGGATATTCTCCACCACGATGATCGCGTCATCGACCACCAGACCGATCGCCAGCACCATCGCCAGCAGGGTCAACAGATTGATGGAGTATCCGAGCACCAGCATCACGAACGCGGCACCGATAATGGACAGCGGCACCGCCACCACCGGGATCAGCACACTGCGCATCGACCCGAGGAATGCGAAGATCACGACGATCACGATCAGGACCGCTTCGATCAGCGTCTTGACGACCTCGTCGATCGATTCCT
This sequence comes from uncultured Ectothiorhodospiraceae bacterium, assembly GCA_913055615.1. Classification (GTDB taxonomy): domain Bacteria; phylum Pseudomonadota; class Gammaproteobacteria; order XJ16; family Halofilaceae; genus Halofilum. The sequence continues at coordinate 12,908 of CAJXKK010000035.1, read as the reverse complement.
GGACCGCCTCGGTCGCGTCATAGGGGATGCGGGTCTCGAGTCCCGTCGGGAGCTGGGATTCGATCTCCGCGAACGCCTCGCGAACACCGGCGGCGACATCGAGCACGTTCGCCCCCGGGGCGGGATCGATGCCGATGAAGGTCGCGGGCGTGCCGTTGAAATTGACCGCCGTGTCGTAACTCTCCGCGCCGAGCTCGACATCGGCGATATCGCCGATGCGCACCGTCCCCGCGTCACTGCGTTTGATGACGAGATCACGGAATTCCTCGGCGGAGCTGATATCGGTCGCGGCCGTGAGGTCGAGGCTGATCATCTGGCCGCGCGTCGAACCGACCGCGGCCTGGTAATTGTTGTCCTGCAGAACCTGCCGCACCTGGGCGCCGGTCACGCCCAGTGAAGCCATCTTGTCGGGCTGCAGCCAGATGCGCATGGCGAACGTACGCGCACCGATGATGTTCGCCTTCTGGACGCCGTCGACGGTGTTGAGTTTCGGCTGGACGACCCGAACGAGGTAGTCGGTGATCTCGTTGTTCTGCAGGACGTCCGAGAAGAAACTCATGTACATCACGGACGTGGAATCGCCGACCTGCAGATCGAGGGTCGGGGCTTCCGCGGATTCGGGCAGTTCACCGCGGACCTTGTTTACCTTCGAGGTGATCTGCGTCAGGGCGTCATACGGGTTGTAGTTGAGATCCAGGTTGGCCGTGATGATCGAAACGCCCTGGACACTCGTCGACTCGATGTAGTCGATGCCTTCGGCGCTGGCGATCTCGGTCTCCAGCGGTGTGGTGATGAATCCCTTGACCAGATCCGCGTTGGCACCGGTGTAGACGGTCTCGATGGTGACCGAGGCGCTCTGCGCCTCAGGGTATTCGCGCACCGTCAGGCCAAGATACGCCCGAATACCGACCAGTACGATCAGCAGACTGATGACAGTCGCGAGAACCGGTCGACGGATGAATATGTCGGTAAAGTACATGCAGTTGACCTCGACCGGGTACGCTAGCTGTTGCCGACCTCGGGGGACGGATCGTTGGTCGGCTCGATCGAGTTGTCGATCTCGACCCGGGAACCGTTGCGCAGTTTGAGCTGACCGCTCGTGACCACGGTCTGGCCCTCTTCCACGCCTTCGAGGATCTGTACCTGATCGCCCCGCGTCTCGCCGGTGCGCACGAATTTGCGCTCGACCGTCTTCACCGTCTCGCCCTCGTCGTTCTCGCTCTCGTTGACGAGGAACACCGAGTCGCCGTATGGGTTATAGGTGATCGCCGTCTGCGGCAGCGTGATCACGTCGGACTGCTCCTCGAGGCGCACCGAGGTCCGCACGAACATCCCCGGGCGCAGCAGGCCATCGGGATTGTCGACGCGGCCGCGGACCGCGACGCTGCGCGTAGAACGCTCGACCTTCGGGCTGATCGCCCGGATCACGCCGGTGAACTCGCGTTCCGGAAACGCTTCAGCGCTAGCGGTTACCGATTGCCCGGATTCGATCCGGGCGAGCTCCTGCTGCGGCACCGTGAAATCGACCTCGATCGGATCCAGCGTCTGCAGGGTCGCGATCATCACGCCGACGTCGATGTACTGACCCTGCTCGATCTGGAGGATACCGAGCCGTCCAGTGAAGGGCGCACGGATGGTTTTCTTGTCGAGCGCCGCCTGTACGCCGTCGACCCTTGCGCGCGCCTGCTCGAGTCCGCTCTCCGCTCGATCGACATCGGACTCGGAGTTCACGTTCTGGGTCCGTAGCCGCCGCTGGCGTTCGAGCTCGATCTCGGCCAGGCGGGCCTCGGCGCGCGCTCCGCGGAGATCGGCCTGCAGACCCTCGGAATCGAGTTCGACCAGCACATCACCGGCTTCGACCGACGCACCATCGTCGACCTCCACCGCCGTGACCCGGCCCGTGGTTTCCGAGGTGATATCCACGCCCCGAACAGCGCTGGTGGAACCCACAGCCGTGAGCTCCGGTCGCCAGGTATCGGCGACGGCTTCGGTCGCGCTGATCGTCTGCACGGGGGCCGACCGCTGCGACATCGCCTGTTCGGTCTGGTAGTCGACATACGCTTTGAAACCGAACACGCCGCCGAAGACGATCACGCACCCCAGCAGGGTCAAGAACATGCGCATTTTCATTCGTTATCCCCTTCCCCGTCGCACCCGTTTTCGCGCGGGCGCAGACCGTCAAACAGGACGCGGCCGACCAGGGCCGCGTAGCGCTCCGGGTCGTCGACGAAATCGACGCCCGGTAGGTGTTTCAGTACATGCTGCGACTGAAACATGAACACGTTGCAGGCGATCAGCATGGACGCCGCGAGTGCCGGCGGCACATCGCCCGTGACCTCGCCGCGGGCCTGCCCCTGCTCCAGCACCGTAACGATACGGCCGAAGGCCTGATCGAAGACCTCGGTAGCGAGCGCCTGCCCCCGGCATGGGCCGCTATCGAGGATCTCGCGCAGGATCAGATGGGAGTAATCCGACTGCGCCGCCATGGTCGCAAGGTCTTCGCGCACGAACTCGGAAAGCCGTTGCCCGAAATCGCGCCGTTCGCCCTCGAACGCGTCGATCGATGTCTCGAACCGGCCACACGCGTCACGCATAACCGCGAGATACAGCGCATCCTTGCTGCCGAAGTGGTGGAACACGTTCGCCTTACTCGTGCCCGCACGCACGGCGATGGATTTCATCGACACGGCATCGAAGCCCGACTCGGCGAACAGATCCGTCGCGGCGCGGAGTATCTCGTCCCGGCCAGCGGACTGGTTTTGCGGCGACTGCGGCAAGTGGCTATACTCCGGCTGACCGACCGATCGGTCAGCAAAGCAGTTTACGCCGCTGCCCCTGACAACGCAAAATCGCCAACGCCCGGACGGATCGGTGCCGCCCCAAGGACCGCGCCTTGTCGGGCTCCGGCAAAGACCGTATCCTCAGCCGGCCAGGGGAGATGGGGAGAGAAACATGGACGAGATGAATTTCGAGCGCGCACGGTACAACATGATCGAACAGCAGATCCGGCCCTGGTCGGTGCTCGATCCGCATGTCCTGCGTACGCTGAGCGCGGTCCCCCGCGAGCGATTCGTCCCGCCGGATTACCGGCGTCTCGCCTACTCCGATACACGCGTACCGATTGGCCACGGTCACACCATGATGCCACCGGTCGTCGAGGGGCGCCTGCTGCAGGCGCTCGAACTGAGCGGCGACGAAAACGTGCTGGAGATCGGCACCGGCAGCGGTTTCGTCACGGCCTGCCTGGCCGGGATGGTGCATGCCGTCGAGTCCGTCGATATCCATGGCGAGTTCACCGCATCCGCCCGCGAGCGCCTGCGCGAACTGGATATCGACAACGTCAACCTGACCACGGGCGATGCCGCCGCCGGCTGGAACGGCGGCCACCGCTTCGACGCCATCGCCCTCACCGGCGCCGTGCCGGCGGTGCCGGACGCGTATCGCCAGGCCCTTGCACCTGGCGGGCGCCTGTTCGCGATCATCGGCGATGGCAGCGAGCCGGTCATGGAAGCGATACAGGTTACCCGAGTGGGTGACGAAGAGTGGTCGGTGGAGAGCCTGTTCGAGACGTGGATCGCGCCGCTGGAAAACACCAGTCGGCCACGCCGTTTCGAGTTCTGAAGATCACTGCCGCCGGGAGCCTTGCGCGTCAGCATGACCCCATCCAGAGCGTTCCGGCGGGCGCGTGCCCGCCCAGGCAATGGCCCCGTATCGACCGTCGTCCGGCCGGTGGGTTCCACTCCGGCGGCCAGCCCATGATGGGACCACGCAGACGCGCAACCACGCGCCGGACCGCCTCACGGAGAACCGTATCGATGTTTTTTGATCGCCCCCTGCGAACCACCGCCTGTGCGGTCGCACTGAGCCTGTTGCCGACCGCGACGCTGCAGGCGGCGGATCTGGTCTCCATCTACGAGCTGGCACTGCGCAACGACCCGACGTTCGCGGCCGCCGAATCCGAATACGAGGCCGAACTGGAGGCCCGCCCGCAGGCGCGCGCCGCGCTGCTGCCACAGATCAACGCCTCGGCCTCGTATTCCGACAATACCCAGGAAACCGAGCCGAGCGAGCGCGATTACACCCGTGAGCAATACCAGATCGAACTGCGCCAGCCGTTGTTCGACTGGGCGGCCTTCGCCGGGATAGACCGTGCCGATGCGCGCATCGGACGCGCCGAAGCGAATCTGGCATCGGCCCAGCAGGATCTGATCCTGCGTGTATCCGAGGCCTATTTCGACGTGCTGAGCGCACGTGACGGCGTACGCTTCGCCAAGGCGGAAAAGGAAGCGATCGAGCGCCAGCTCGAGCAGGCACAGCAGCGTTTCGAAGTGGGCCTGATCCCGATCACCGACGTGAAATCCGCACAGGCCAGTTACGATCTGGCGGTCTCACGGGAGATCGAGGCGGAGAACGCACTCCAGAACGCGCGCGAGGCGCTGCGTACGGTCATCGATCGCCCGCCGGGCCGGCTGGAGGTCGTCTCGGACGATCTGCCCCTGACGCGCCCGGAACCGAACGACGTCGAGGCGTGGGTCGAACGCGCCCTCGAGCAGAACCCGGAATTCCTGGCTGCCCGGGCCGACTCCGAGGTCGCCCGCCAGGATATCCAGCAGGCACGCGCGGGCCATTATCCTGAAGTCGATCTGTACGCCCGGCGTAGCGACTCCGATTCCTCCGATAGCGGCATTGGTTCGCAGGGATCATCTTTGGACTCGACTACCGACTCGATCGGCGTGGAGCTGAGCTGGAACCTGTTCGCCGGCGGTGCGACCAGTTCGCAGACCGACCAGTCCCGCTCGCTTTTCCAGGCGGCACAATCGCGCATGGTCGAGGCGCGCCGCGGGGCGAGTCAGAGCACGCGGGACGCGTTCCGCGGCCTATCCGCGGCAATCAGCCAGGTCAGTGCGCTGGATCAGGCGGTGGAATCGAACGAGGCGGCGGTCGAGGCCGAGCGCGCCGGCTTCCGGGTCGGGACGCGCACGGCGGTCGATGTCCTCTCGGCGCTGCGCGATCTCTACGGCGCCCAGCGCGATTATGCCGACGCACGGTACAATTACATCGTCAATCGCCTGCGGCTGAAGCAGGCCGCGGGCACGCTGACGGTCGATGATGTGCGGGCCGTGAATGCCTGGCTCCAGGAGGCGGAGCGAGGCAACGACGAAGACTGATCCAGCCACCACCGGACGACGAGCGACGCCATGACGCGCCCCATGCTCCTCGATGCCGACGACTCGGTAGTGCTGATCGTCGACATGCAGAATCGTCTCGGGGCCTCCATGCCCGCGGAAGCCTGGGCCTCGACCCGGGCCACCGCCGTGCTGCTGGTGCGTGCCGCCGGCGAACTCGATCTGCCGGTCCTCGTCACGCGCCAACACCCCAAAGGTCTGGGCGACACGGTCCCGGAACTCGCCGCGGTCCTGCCCGATTCCAGCGTAACGGTCGACAAGACGTCGTTTTCCTCGGCCGACGCCGAGGGCGTTCGTGACGCCCTGGCGATGACGGGGCGGAATCAGGTCGTCGTCTGCGGCATGGAGGCCCATGTCTGCGTCCTGCAGACGGCCGTTGGCCTTGATGCGCTGGGCTTTACGCCGTTCGTGGTCGCCGATGGCGTCTGCTCCCGTTCGCCGGCCCATCGCGACAACGCCCTCGAGCGGCTGGGCCGTGGCGGCATCGCCGTCACCAACCCCGAATCCTGCCTGTTCGAGTGGCTTCGTGATGCACGCCATGAACATTTCCGGGCCGTTACCTCCCTGATCCGGTGAGCACCCGGCGAACCCGCAATCCCCGCAAGCCACACCACGCCAGCGGTGCGGCCCTGGCGCTGCCGCGCTGGTGGCCGAGCTGGCTGGGTGTGGGCCTGCTTTGGCTGATCGGCCATCTGCCGCTGCGGATTCAGCGGCCGATAGGCCGGGGCATCGGTCTCATGCTGTATGCGCTCTCCCGTGAGCGTCGACGAATCACCCGCATCAATTTCCGTCTGTGTTTCCCGGAACTCGATGACCGGGCGCGCGAACGCCTGGTACGGGCGCATTTCGCGCTGCTCGGTGAGAGCGTTTTCGAGATGGCCTACGGCTGGTGGGGGCCGGCCCGCCGACTGCGGCGCCTCGGTAGCATCACCGGGCGGGAACACCTGGACGCCGCGCTCGCGCGCGGGCGGGGCGTCATCCTGCTGCAGGGCCATTTCCTCACCACGGACATCGCCGGCCAGATCCTCGGCATGGAGATCCCGTTCACGGCCACCTATGCGCCGCCCAAGAATCCGGTCATCCGCGCCATGACCGAACGCGTGCGGGGGCGTTTTATCGAACGCCAGATCCACCACGCCGAGGTCCGGACGATTCTGCGCGCGCTGGCCGACAACGAGATCGTCTGGCACGGCCCCGACCAGGTAGCCAAGCACGGCAGCGGGATCCAGGCCCGATTCTTCGGCCAGCCGGCCCAGACCAACACGGCGACCGCGAAACTGGCCCGGATCAGTGGCGCCGCCGTGGTGCCTTATCACCCGATACGACGGGCGGATGGCACCTATGAACTGCGGCTGGAGCCGCCGCTGGCGGAATTCCCCGGCCAGGATATCGAGGCGGCGACGCAGCGGGTCAATGACACGATTGAGGCCCAGGTCCGCGCCGCGCCGGAGCAGTACCTGTGGTCGCACCGCCGCTTCAAGCCGGCCCGCAAAGGCGACCCGAGCCCGTATCGGTGAGCCGCCCCCCGCTCCGCTACCGCCTGGCGAGCCTCGGGCTCGCGCTGCCGCTGGCCGGCTATACGCTGGTGCGGACCGCTCGCGACGGCGGCTGCGCGTATCTGCGCGGGCGCTACGGCTATACCGGCAGCCGCACCGACCGCGCCGTCTGGGTGCACTGCGCATCCGTGGGGGAAGTGGCGGCCGCGGCACCGCTGCTGCGCGAACTGGACGACCACGGCATCGGCCCGCTGGTGGTGTCGACGGCCACGCCGACAGGCCAACAGCGGGCACGCGCCCAGGCCCCCTCAGGGGCCACGCTCGTCTACCTCCCGCTGGATCGCCCCGCCCCCGTACGCCGTTTCCTCGAACGTACACGCCCGCGGGCCGCACTGATTCTCGAGACCGAACTCTGGCCCTGGTTGTTCGGCGCGCTCGAGGACCGGGCGATCCCGATCGTGCTGGTTAACGGCCGCCTGTCGCCGCGCACACTCGAGGCGCCCGCCTGGTGGCGCCGGACCGCCGCCTGGTGTCTGCAGCGCGTAAGCCAGGTGCTGGCGCGCTCGGACACGGATCGCGACCGTTTCCGGCAACTCGGCGTCGAGCCAGACCGGCTGGAGGTCGTCGGCAACCTGAAATTCGCGGCGCCGGGCGGCGCTCCGGTAAGCGCCATCGAACCGGGCCTTCCGTTCGTGCTCGCGGCATCCACTCATGACGATGAGGAACGCCAGCTCGCACGCGCCTGGGCGAGCGCGGGCTCGCGTGAACATCTGCTGGTGATCGCGCCACGGCATCCGGAACGGGGCGCGGACATCGCATCGGCGCTGAGCGCCGAGGGTTTCGAGGTGCGGCGCCGGAGCCAGGGCGAGCCGGCAGGGGCACCGGGGTCGATCTATCTCGCCGACACGCTGGGCGAACTGACGGGGCTGATCGCCGGGGCCGAAGTGGTCATCATGGGCGGTTCGCTGATCCCGCGGGGCGGCCAGAACGTACTCGAGCCCGCGCGCGCCGGTAGGGCGATCGTGACCGGGCCGCACATGTTCAACTTCACCGACGAAACGGAGCGGCTCGAGGCGGCGGGCGCCCTGCTGCGCCGCGGCGATGCGGCGGAGGTGATCAAGACGGTCTCCGGGCTGCTGGCAGCGCCGGACGAGGCGCAGCGCATGGGCGCAGCCGGAAAGGAGCTGATGGAACGCGAAGCGGATATGGGCGAGCGCTATCGGCAGGCTCTGCTCAAGGCCGTGCCGGGATTGTCCGATCCGGGAAGCGGTGCGGCTCAGGCGGGCCACGGGTAATCCAGACCGCGATCGCGAGCAAAGCCTGTTATCGCCCCGAGAGTGGAATCCCACAGCACGGCGACGCGGTGCGGCCATTATTCACGCCGCCGACCGATACCCCGCCAAAAGCCGCTGCCACTCCCCCTCGCCGAAGGCGAAGTCCGGATCGCCCGCCCGCAGCTTGCCCAGCGAGCGGTAGAGGCGCGCCAGGTTGCCATGACTCCAGCGCCCCCGCGGCCTCAGCCGCAGACGGGCGCGGTCGAAATCGATCAGATAGACATTCCCGGCTTCATCGAGCAGCACGTTGTGCGCATTCAGGTCGGCGTGATCGACGGCGAGCGCGTGGAACCGGGCGATCGTGAAACCGATCTGTGGCCAGGTGGCCGCATCCAGCGGCCCATGCCGCAGGGCCTCGGCCAGCGTGCGGGTACCCGGGAGATACTCTGTCACCAGGTCACCGCGATACAGGGGCGAAAGACCCGCGGTCGGCGCGATGCGGGCGGCGATCGGCGGTGGCACCGGCATCCCGCCGGCATACAGGCGCGTGAGCAGCGCGAGTTCACGCCAGGGCCGGCTGTTGCGCAGCCCCGTACGCAGGTAGAGGTCGTCGCTCAGGTGCCGGATGAGACCGCCCCGGCGATAGTGGCGCAGGACCAGCCGGCGGCCATCGGCCTCGAACAGGACCGTGGCGCCACGCCCGGCGGTCCCACTGGCGCCGGTATGCCCCGCCGCGGCCAGCGCCGCCGGATCGAACCAGGCGTCATCGGGGCGCGGGCCATTGTCCGGCCAGACGACGAACGTACCGGCGCGGACCTCCAGCCGCAGATTGCAGCTCTGCGCTCCCTCGTCGTCGTTCACCAACGGTTCTCCCGGCTCGGGCCAGCGATTCGTATCGACGGTTCGTTCATGGCCCGCGAGTCTGCGGCAGGCGTGGCCGCGATGCGACCCCTCGTAATGTTCCGCGGGGCGCGGACTTTCACCATGACCGCCGATGGCCGAGAATCGGCGTCCTTCACCCCGATGGTCGACTGCCGATGGAAACACCGCCTGCAAGCCTGTGTCTGCTGCGCCTGTCCGCGCTCGGCGACGTGACCCATGCCGTGCCGGTGGTACGCGCCCTGCAGAAGGTTTGGCCCGAAACGCGCCTGACGTGGATTATCGGCCGGCTCGAGGCCGAGCTTGTCGGTGACCTGCCGGGCGTCGAGTTCATCGTCTTCGACAAGGGCCGCGGCTTCGCGGCCTACCGCGATCTGTACCGCCAACTGCGTGGCCGCCGCTTCGATGTGCTGCTGCAGATGCAGGTCGCGCTGCGCGCGAACGTCGCGGGCCGGCTCGTGCGCGCGCCGCTGCGGATCGGTTTCGACCGCGCCCGTTCGCGGGATGGCCATGGCCTGTTCATCAACCGGCGCATCGACGGGAACCCGCGCGCACACGTGCTCGACGGCTTCTTCGATTTCCTCCGTGCGCTGGGGATCGAGGAGCGCGAACTGCGCTGGGATATCCCCGTACCGCAGGACGCGGCGGCCTTCGCCCGGAGACATTTACCGGACGGCGAGCGCTACCTTGCGATCAACGCCTGCACCAGCGCGCGCGTGAACAACTGGCGCAACTGGTCAGCGGAGCGCTACGCGGCGGTGGCCGATCACGCCGCGCAGGCACACGGCATGCGCACGGTCCTGACCGGCGGCCCCGCCCCGGCGGAACGCGCGATGGCCGATGCGATCGCGGCCCAGGCGCGGCATCCGGTGGTCGATCTCGCAGGCGCGACCCGGCCGAAGGAACTGCTGGCGGTCCTGGGGCGCGCGGACGTCGCGATCGCGCCGGATACGGGACCACTGCATATCGCGGCGGCGGCCGGCACACCGGTCATCGGGCTGTACGCCACCTCGAACCCCTGGCGGACGGGCCCGTATCGCTGGCGCGAGTGGGTCGTCGACCGCTACCCGGAGGCATTGGCCGCGGAAACGGGGGTACGCCCGGAAGACACGCGCTGGGGGCGCCGCGTGCGCGACCCCGTGGCGATGCAGCGGATCAGCGTCGATGACGTCACGCACCGCCTCGATGCGCTCCTGGCCGGAGATTAGACGCCTTCAAGCCCGTAGTCCCGGAACCTACGCCGGAACTCATCGGCGATCTCCGGCACGTTGCGCCAGCGCGTGATCAGCGTGCGCACGTCGCGGCGCGCATAACGCCGGAACACGACCGACCAGGGCGGATGGCGGACGGTCACGTCGAGATCGATCAGCACCGGCCGACCCTGATGGATCATGAAGTTCTCGGGCCGGTTGTCACCGTGGGTGATGCGCGCACGGTGCAGGCGCGCATAGATATCCACGATCGCCCGGATCAGACGGGTACGCTCATCCGGGTCGATGCCCGGGGCCGTCAGGCAGGTGCGTGCGTCCTGGCCAGGCACCCACTCCGAGATCAGCCAGGAACGACCGCGGAACGGGCCGTGGCGGGCATCGACATATGCGATCGCGCTCGCGGTCGGCACACCGAACGCCTCGACGGTATGGGCCGCGTACCAGCCGCGTGCCGCCCGGCTCGGCAGGAAGGCGCGCTTGAAGGCCTTGATGGGCGTCTTGGCGTGGCTTTGCTTGATGACCACGTCGCGCCCGTCGATGCAGCCATGCACGACCCGCGAACGGGCGTTGTCCTTGAGTACCGTGACCGCGTCCGAGTGCGTGAACGCGAGCGGATCGGCGAGCACCGAGCGCAATGCCGGTGAGTCGTAGTCCAGCACGAGCTCGCCGCGGAGTCGCCCCCCCTGGGAGCGGGCCGGACCGACCGGGCGCTCGCCCTTGAGATAGAACATCGGTTATCCATACTCCGTCGTTCAGTGCTCTGCAGCGGCTGCCGCCGCAGCCCATTCCGCGACGGGTTACGAGCCGGGGGCGGACCGGTCGCCCACGATCCGGGCGATCAGATCGGTGGTCGAGTACCCCGCGGCATAATCCACGACGCGCACCTCGCCCCCGTAGGCAGTCACGGCGTCATAACCGGCGATCGACTCGGGCTGATAATCCCCGCCCTTGGCCAGCACATCAGGGCGCACGCGGGCAATCAGATCCGCCGGCGTGTCCTCGGAGAAGGGCGCGACGAGGTCGACACAGTCGAGCGCCACCAGCATCGCCATGCGATCGGCGAGTGGCGTCACCGGCCGCTCCGGCCCCTTGAGCCGGGCGACCGAGGCATCATCATTGACCGCGACGACCAGCCGGTCGCCGAGCGCGCGCATCGCGCGCAGCGACTCCAGGTGACCGACGTGGAGCAGATCGAAACAGCCGTTGGTCATGACCACCCGCTCGCCGCGCCCGCGGGCCGCCTCGACCTCGGCAACCAGCCCGGCCACATCAACGATGCGCCGGTCGCCCGGGCGGTCCACGGTCTCGACGGCGTGACGCAGTTCGTCCCAGGTGACCTGGCTCGCGCCGAGCCGTGACACCACGATCGCCGCGGCGTGATTCGCCAGCCGCACGGCATCCGCCAGCGCCACGCCCGCGGCATTGGCCGCCGCGATGACGCCGATCACCGTGTCGCCGGCACCGGTGACGTCGAATACCTCGAGCCGATGCGCCGGTATATGCAGACCGCGTTCCTCGCGCCCGATCAGGCTCAGCCCTTCCTCGCTGCGCGTCACGAGCATGGCTTCGAGCCCCAGGTGCTCCACGAGTTCCCGCGCGCGCGCTTCCAGCGTCTCGACATCGGCGCAGGGCCCTACGACGCGCTCGAACTCGCCACGATTCGGCGTGATCAGGTGGGCGCCACGGTAGCGCTCGAAATCGTCGCCCTTGGGATCGACCAGCACCCGACAGCCGGCGCTTCGGGCAATGGCGATGACGTCACCGACGGCCGGCCCCAGCGTGCCTTTGGCGTAATCGGAGATCACCACGACATCGGCTTCGCCGGCACGCGCACGCACACGCTCGAGCAGCGGCGCGTGATCGACGGAGGTGAAGCCATCCTCGATATCGAGCCGCATCAGATGCTGATTGCGACTGAGCACCCGCATCTTCGTGATCGTCGGCGAGCCGGACACGGTCACCAGATCGTGCGCGACACCGGCGCGTTCGAGGCCGCCACGCAGCGCAGCCGCCGCCTCGTCGGCCCCCACCATGCCGATCAGCGTCGCCCGCGCGCCGAGCGAGGCGACGTTCAGCGCCACGTTGGCGGCCCCGCCCGGCAGCTCGCGGAAATCGCTGACATCGACCACCGGTACCGGGGCCTCGGGCGAGATCCGCCTCGTCCCGCCGGCCCAGTAGCGATCGAGCATCACATCGCCGACGAGCAGGACACGCGCCGCGGCCAGTGCTTGTGGGTCGGGAATCATCGCCGGGAAGCTACCTGCATGGATTCATCTTTTCGACCGGGGCGAAATCATCTCGAGAACCACGAATGGACACGGATGTACACGGAGGAGACGAGGGTTCGGGCACTCGCATCGTCTTGGCCACCATCCGTGTTTATCCGCGTTCATCTGTGGTTCAAAACCGTGGTGCATTACTCGAAGGTATAGCCGAGTCGCTCGATGTCCGGGGCGTAGTGGTGCGCGACGAGTTCGCGGGTGCGGTCGTCATAGTATCGGCGGTAGTCGTCGCGGTCGACTGCGCGGCGTTCGTGCGGCAGCGCGATGCGCGGGATGGCGATGCGGTCGCAGGCGGTGTCGAAATCGGCCTGGAGATTTTCGTAGCGGCCGATGAAGTCGACGATGGTGTTGCCGTGCAGGTCGACGATGTAGTCCGACTGCAGTTCACGGGAGATGTCGAGCATGTAGTCGTACGGGCGCTCGGGGTCGAACTTCAGCGCCAGGAAATCGGCGAACGTCTTCACGCCGGCGACCACCTGCGGCTTCTCGCGGGCGATGTGGTGCCAGGAGCTCACCTGCAGATCCCAGGGATTGCGCACGAACACGAACTTGAACATCGCGTCGAAAACCTCCGCTGGGA